>NZ_JAWOTK010000004.1:4880-316364 GCF_033338855.1 Vibrio sp. Vb0937
CTGAAGGCGCTCCCCTGCTAAGGGAGTATACGGTTTATCCCGTATCGAGGGTTCGAATCCCTCCTTCACCGCCATTCTTGCAACGTTGATTTATCAACAAAAAGTGCGTCCTTAGCTCAGCTGGATAGAGTACCTGGCTACGAACCAGGCGGTCGGAGGTTCGAATCCTCCAGGACGCGCCATATCTCTTTTGAGATATAACAATGAAAACGGTGAGGTGGCCGAGAGGCTGAAGGCGCTCCCCTGCTAAGGGAGTATACGGTTTATCCCGTATCGAGGGTTCGAATCCCTCCTTCACCGCCATTCATTGACTGGCCCGATGGCCTTTTTTTTGTTTTGTAAGAAATGAATGTGATTTACTTCACAACTTCTTAGCAAGAAGATCTGCGCGTCCTTAGCTCAGCTGGATAGAGTACCTGGCTACGAACCAGGCGGTCGGAGGTTCGAATCCTCCAGGACGCGCCACTTATTAAAGGGTAATGCCCTGATGTTGACGAAAGTCGATATCGAAAACTTGCGCGTCCTTAGCTCAGCTGGATAGAGTACCTGGCTACGAACCAGGCGGTCGGAGGTTCGAATCCTCCAGGACGCGCCACTTATTAAAGGGTAATGCCCTGATGTTGACGAAAGTCGATATCGAAAACTGCGCGTCCTTAGCTCAGCTGGATAGAGTACCTGGCTACGAACCAGGCGGTCGGAGGTTCGAATCCTCCAGGACGCGCCACTCATTGAAACAGCCTCGCAATTGCGAGGCTTTTTTGTATCTAGACATCTGAAATATGGCGTAGGATCACTAGAGCCTATGTTCCTCTTTTTTAAAAGCGAATATGTGCGTATCTAAGCAATTTACTATCAAGCTTCTGTCGCATCGTGTGAAATCATCCTGATTATCCCTCCTATACACTGACTTCCATTTTTCATTTCAATTACTCTTATGTAGTTACTTTGTTTGTTATTTGTTTATTAATTGTTAATTTTATTCATCTTTTTGTTTTTGTTGGTTTTTACTGCGTGAGTACCGATTTGATTTTGAAATCTAAATCGCAGTTTTTATTTATGTCCTCCTTTACTCTGTTCATAAGGTGGTAGCGATTTGAAGTGATTATTTTGTCATGAACTGTGATCTGGGTAGTGAATAAATAATCATTTAT
Organism: Vibrio sp. Vb0937; assembly: GCF_033338855.1. Lineage (NCBI taxonomy): Bacteria > Pseudomonadati > Pseudomonadota > Gammaproteobacteria > Vibrionales > Vibrionaceae > Vibrio > Vibrio sp. Vb0937. The sequence continues at coordinate 6,032 of NZ_JAWOTK010000004.1, forward strand.
CAGGATTACTACAAACCTTCCTTAAACAAAATTGACAAAATTTAACCAATCGAGATAATCCATGGGTCGGGATTTGACACTATTAAAGTCCTGCACGTTGTCAGGATGACAAAGAAAGGAAGCAACATGACTAATATAGGAAGCCTGCTAGTAGATGCGGCCACCCTGATGCTAACGGGGATGGCGGTCGTATTTATTTTCCTCACTATTCTTGTTTATCTCGTTCGGTTAATGTCGAAATTGGTACCAGAAGAAGTACCAGAGCCGATCGCAGCACCAAAAACAAACACTAATATTCAATCAACCTCTTCAGCTGTTAGTCCACAAGTAGTGGCGGCGATCTCGGCTGCGATTCATAAACATCGCGCCTCATTCGCGAAGTAGCCGAACTAGGATTAAAAAGGAGTTTAAGATCATGTCTAAACCACTAGCTATTACTGATGTGGTCCTTCGTGATGCCCATCAATCACTATTTGCTACGCGTATGCGTATTGAGGATATGCTGCCTATCGCAGCTGAGTTGGATAAGGTTGGTTACTGGTCTCTAGAGACTTGGGGTGGTGCAACATTTGATTCTTGTATTCGATTCTTAGGGGAAGACCCTTGGGAGCGTTTACGTGAACTAAAAAAAGCGATGCCTAATACACCAATGCAAATGCTACTGCGTGGTCAAAACCTTTTAGGATACCGCCATTATGCCGACGACGTAGTAGAGAAGTTTGTTGAACGCGCGCATGCTAACGGCATGGATGTATTCCGTATTTTTGATGCAATGAATGACGTGCGAAACTTCCAGAAAGCCGTTAAAGCAACGGTTGATGTTGGTGCGCATGCTCAAGGTACGTTGTCTTACACTACGAGCCCAGTGCATAACGCAGACACTTGGGTTGACTTGGCAAAACGCCTAGAGGATTTAGGTTGTCATTCGCTGTGTATTAAAGATATGTCTGGCTTACTTAAGCCTTATGAAGCGGAAGAGCTTATCACGCGTATCAAAGCGTCTTGTGATGTGCCATTGGCACTTCATTGTCATGCAACAACGGGGCTGTCTACAGCAACAGCAGTAAAAGCAGTAGAAGCCGGTATTGATATTCTCGATACTGCGATTTCTTCAATGAGTTGTACTTACGGTCATACACCGACTGAAACGGTAGTCGCTATGCTAGAAGGCACCGAGCGAGATACCAATTTGAAACTCGAGCAACTGGAACCTATCGCCGCATATTTCCGTGAGGTACGTAAGAAGTATGCGAAGTGGGAAGGCCAGTTAAAAGGAGTCGATTCACGCATCCTGATTGCTCAAGTGCCTGGTGGTATGCTGACCAATATGGAAGGCCAGTTGAAAGAGCAGGGCGCTGCGGATCGCATTGATGAAGTATTAGAAGAGATCCCTCGTGTACGTGAAGATCTTGGTTTCATTCCATTGGTGACTCCAACTTCACAGATCGTCGGTACGCAAGCGGTGATTAACGTTCTTACTGGCGAGCGCTATAAGAGTATTACCAAGGAAACCGCTGGTCTATTGAAAGGTGAGTACGGTCAAGCGCCAGCCGAGTTAAATGCAGAACTGCAAGCGAAAGTGCTTGATGGTAAAGAGCCAATTACCTGTCGTCCTGCCGATTTACTTGAGCCTGAAATGGAGACGCTTACGGTTGATCTGATGGAGAAAGCGAAATCAGAAGGCATTAAGCTAGCAAGTGAGCGTGTTGATGACGTACTCACTTATGCACTTTTCCCTCAAGTTGGGCTTAAGTTCCTTAAGAATCGTGAAAACCCAGAAGCATTTGAGCCTGCACCAACGCTAGAAGCTGCAAAGCCTGCTGTACCTGCGGCTCAACCAGCAACTGGCGGTGTAGAAACTTATAGTGTACGTGTTGACGGGCAGGTGTATGAGGTGGAAGTTGGTCCTAAAGGTGAACTGACATCTGTTGCTCCTTCTAATGCACCGGCAAAATCGGCTACACCTAGCACACCTTCTAATGCTTCAGCTGAAGCGGTGCCTGCTCCTCTTGCAGGTAACATCTTCAAAGTGAATGTTCAGCCTGGTGCTGAGGTAGCTGAAGGCGATGTATTGCTCATCCTTGAAGCGATGAAAATGGAAACTGAAGTACGAGCGGCGCGTGGTGGTGTGGTTCAAGAGCTGAACGTTAAAGAAGGCGATGCTGTCACAGTAGGTGCGCCTCTGTTGAGCCTGGCGTAAGGGAGTATCATGGACGGATTGTTAACCCTTTGGGCAGAAACAGGGATCGCTAACTTCGAGTTCGGCCAAATCTGTATGATGCTGGTTGGTTGTACTTTGCTGTTTTTGGCAATTAAAAAAGGATTTGAACCTTTACTGTTATTGCCGATTGGTTTCGGTGCTATTTTGGCGAATATTCCAAATGCTGGCTTTACTGAGCCTGGTGGCTTGCTCTACTACGTTTACTACATTGGGATTGAATCGGGTGTGTTCCCGCTATTGATCTTCATGGGTGTGGGCGCGATGACCGACTTTGGTGCTTTGATCGCAAACCCAAAAACGTTGTGGTTAGGTGCGGCTGCGCAGTTTGGTATTTTTGCAACACTGTTTGGCGCTATTTTGCTCAACTATGTACCTGGCATGGAGTTCTCCATGGCAGATGCTTCGTCTATCGCGATCATCGGTGGTGCTGATGGGCCGACAGCGATTTTCTTAGCGAGTAAGCTCTCTCCAGATCTGCTAGGTGCGATTGCAGTCGCGGCATACAGCTATATGGCATTGGTGCCGATCATCCAGCCACCAATCATGAAAGCACTGACAACCAAGGAAGAACGTCAAATTAAGATGGCTCAGCTTCGTCATGTTGGTAAATGGGAGAAAGTCATCTTCCCGCTTGCTGTATTACTGATGACGATTCTGTTCTTACCTTCAGCTACGCCATTGGTTGGTATGTTCTGTTTGGGTAACTTGATGCGTGAAGCTGGTGTGGTCGATCGTTTATCGAAAACTGCTCAAAATGAATTGATCAACATAGTGACTATCTTTTTAGGTCTTGGTGTTGGTTCTAAGCTGCAAGCTGAGCAGTTCTTGAACCTAGAAACCTTAGGTATCTTGGGGTTAGGCGCAGTTGCATTTAGTATCGGTACTGGTGCGGGCGTCCTGATGGCGAAACTGCTTAACAAGTTCTCGAAAGAAGACATCAACCCACTTATTGGTGCGGCTGGCGTTTCTGCGGTACCAATGGCCGCGCGAGTCGTAAACAAAGTTGGTTTACAAGCTAACCCGCAAAACTTCTTGTTAATGCATGCGATGGGACCAAACGTTGCTGGTGTGCTGGGTTCAGCCGTTGCGGCTGGTATATTGTTAGCACTTGTTGGTTAGACATTATTGAAAATGGAATGATCAACCAATTTACAAAATCACGATTAACTTAGGTTAACAAAATGGTTTATAGTCAAAGGGATGCTTTCGCATCCCTTTTTGTTTTCTTACAGGGAATGGTTTATGGAACACAAACAGATCGTTATCACTGAGTTTGGTGATGCCAATGTACTCGCGATTCAACATGCTTCTACACCATCACCACAGCTTGGTGAAGTCTTAGTAAAAGTCGCTTTTTCAGGCATAAATCCTATTGATGTCAAAATTCGAGCTGGGCTCGGTTGGGCGGCAGCGCAGAATAAGGATAATTTACCTTGGGTGCCAGGTTACGACATCTCAGGAAAAGTGATGTCTTGTGGAGAGGGGGCATCACGTTTTAATGAAGGTGATGAGGTGGCTGGATTTATTGGTTTCCCAGTTCGAGGCGGTGGTTACAGCCAATACATATGTGTTCCAGAAACTGAGTTAAGTCATGTTCCTAGCTCTGTCACTTTAGAGGCAGCTGCTGCATTACCGTTGGCGGGACAAACTGCGGCACAAGCTCTCAGTAAGGCTAATGTGAATGAAAACGATCGCGTACTTATCCTCGCTGGAGCCGGTGGTGTTGGACACCTCGCGGTACAAATTGCGATCGCGACGAAAGCGGAAGTCTTTACAACCTGCAGTGAACGAAATCTAGATTACCTTGCGACGCTCGGTGCTCATGCAGTGAACTATCAATTTGCACCAGTGTCAGAACGTGTTGAAGATGTTGATGTTTTGATTGATTTAGTAGGCGGAGATGCTGCGTTAGATGCGCTTAAATGCCTGAAAGACAATGCGAGAGTCATCACCGTTCCAACCATAACTGCTGAGCTGATTTGTGAAAAAGCCAAACTCCTAGGCTTTGAGGCTAGTGGCATGTTGGTTGAACCAGACCCTACGCAGTTAGATACCTTGTTGTACATGGTCGGCGTTGGCTTACTGAAGACTGAAATTCAACAGGTTTATCCTATGAGTGATGTCATTGGTGCTCACCAGCAGGTCGAATCAGGAAGAACCAGAGGCAAGGTGTTGCTTGATATGACATGCTAGAAGCATTTAACACGAGTTTTGAAAGTTTAGCGCTTTGGTTTTCAGATTCAGCATTATGGGTGCTTTTCATGACCGGTTTTCTCAGTGCCACGTTGTTGCCTGGTGGTTCTGAGGCGGGCTTAGTTGCCACTCTCTCATTAAATCAATACTCCGTTTCTTCAATTGTTATGGTCGCTACTATCGGTAATATGCTTGGTGGCTTAACAAATTATTGGCTTGGCTTGTGGATTCCCAACAAAGCACAAGAGGAAAAGCATGGTCATACCGCATTAAAGTGGCTCTCTAAGTATGGCTATTGGGGGTTGTTTTTTAGCTGGTTACCTGTAATAGGAGACCCGCTGTGTTTAGCCGCAGGGTGGCTAAGAATGAAGTTTCTGCCTTGCGTGATTTTAATATTTTTAGGAAAGGCTGCTAGGTATAGCTTACTTGCGGCCATCTATCTCGGATTATTTTAAGGAAAGTACATGAAGATGTTTTGGGTTGGCGCGTGTTCACTGTTGGTGATCACGGGCTGTGCATCAAATACGCCAGTTTCATCACTGCCGAAAGGGGTAACTTTCGTTGAGTCATCGAAAGCTGAAGAAGGCAAAGTTAAGATTCCATACCAAAAGTACAAACTCGATAATGGTTTAACGGTGATCTTAGCTCCTGAAGATTCTGACCCATTGGTCCATGTGGATGTGACTTACCATGTTGGTTCAGCTCGTGAAGAAGTGGGTAAGTCTGGTTTTGCGCATTTCTTTGAGCACATGATGTTCCAAGGCTCAGAGAACGTTGGTGACCAAGAGCACTTCAGAATCATCACAGAGGCTGGCGGCACGTTAAATGGTACAACAAACCGCGATCGTACTAACTACTTTGAAACTGTCCCTGCTAACCAGCTCGAGAAAATGCTGTGGTTAGAGTCTGACCGTATGGGCTTTTTGCTGGATGCGGTTTCTCAACGCAAATTTGAAATTCAGCGTTCGACTGTAAAAAATGAGCGAGCTCAGCGTTACGATAATCGTCCTTATGGCTTGATTTGGGAGCGCATGTCCGAAGCGCTATATCCTGAAGGTCATCCGTATTCGTGGCAAACCATTGGTTATGTTGAAGATCTTGATCGTGTTGATGTGAACGACCTCAAAGCGTTTTTCTTGCGTTGGTATGGCCCAAACAATGCGACTATCACGATCGGTGGTGACTTAGACGTTGAACAGACTCTAGAGTGGGTAAATAAGTACTTCGGTTCGATTCCTCGTGGTCCTGAGGTTGAAAATGCGCCGAAACAACCTGCAAAACTGCAAGAAGACAAATACATCACGCTAGAAGATCGTATTCAACAACCTATGGTGATGATCGCGTGGCCAACAACCTACAACGGCGAAGAAAGCCAAGCGTCTCTCGACACGTTATCAGAAGTATTGGGTGGCGGTACCAACAGCGTGCTCTATCAAGACCTAGTGAAGACTCAAAAAGCGGTCGATGCTGGTTCATTCCATGACTGTGCTGAACTGGCGTGTAACTTTTACGTTTACGCAATGGGTGATTCTGGAGACAAAGGCGACCTATCAAAACTGTACGACGAGCTTTTACAATCACTGAATCAGTTTGCGGAAAAAGGCGTGACAGAAGATCGCCTTGAGCAGTTGAAGGGTAAAGCGGAAGCGGATGCTATTTTTGCGCTAGAAAGCGTTAAAGGTAAAGTGACTCAGTTGGCTTCCAACGAGACATTTTTCGGCGATCCTGATCGTCTTGAGCAACAGCTTGAACAAATCCGTGCAGTTACGCCGACTTCGGTAGAAAAAGCGTATACGGACTTTATCCAAGGTAAGAACAAAGTGACCCTAAGCGTGGTCCCAAAAGGAAAAACAGACCTTGTCGTAAAACCTGCGACCTTTGTGACACCAAAGCGTACGTTGCCAGAATATGAGAAGATTTCCGATGACCAATTGGCGTATCGTCGTGCGACCGATAACTTCGATCGCTCAGTGCAACCGCCAGTAGGAGAACCAGTGAAAGCGACGATGCCAGAGCTGTACGAGTTACATTTCAAGAATGGCTCAGAGCTGCTTGGTGCAGTTAGCGATGAAACGCCGACGGTGATGATGCAATTTAGTCTACCTGCCGGGACACGTTTTGTTGAAAAGGGTAAAGAAGGTCTTGCCCAATTGACCGCTGCGATGTTGCAAGAAGGCACAACGAAACGCAGTGTCGAAGAGATTCAAGCTGAGCTTGATAAACTGGGTAGTGTTATCTCTGTTAATGCCACAGGTTATACAACAAACATCAGTGTTTCTGCTCTAGAAAAGAACTTAGAGCCGACGTTAAAAATTGTCGAAGAGATGTTGCTGTCTCCTGCATTTAATCAAGATGATTTCGAGCGTGTAAAAATGCAAGCGCTAGAAGGCCTGGTATATGAGCACCAAAATCCAAGTTGGATGGCGTCACAAGCGAGTCGCCAGGTGCTCTATGGGGATTCGGTTTTTGCTCGACCAAAAGACGGCACGCAAGCAGGTGTCAGTGCATTAACGTTGGATGATGTCCGTGAATTCTACTCGAAGCATTACACGCCACAAAGTGCGCAAATCGTCGTTGTTGGTGACATCAATAAACAGGAAATTGAGCAGCAACTGACGTTCTGGAAAAACTGGCAAGATGAAGCTGCGCCATTGTATGCACCGCAAAGCATTGCTGCATTAGGTGAGCAAAAGATCCATCTTGTTGATAAACCAGGAGCGCCGCAAAGTGTGGTCATGATGGTTCGTCAAGGTATGCCTTACGACGCAACGGGCGATTTTTACCTAAGCCAACTGGCAAACTTCAACTTAGCTGGGAACTTCAATAGCCGCATTAACCAAAATCTACGTGAAGACAAGGGTTACACATACGGTGCTTACGGCTATTTCTCTGGTAATCCAGAAACAGGCTCGGTGGTTTTCACCGCGCAAGTACGAGCGGATGCAACGGTTGCTTCGATCATTGAGATGGAAAATGAGCTAAATGAATACTCGCAGTCAGGTATTACTGATGAAGAGATGAAATTTATGCGTCAAGCGGTCGGTCAAAAAGATGCACTGAAATATGAAACGCCAACACAAAAAGCGGAGCTCATCAGTGATATTCTTAAGTACAACCTCGATCATGATTACTTGCAGCAAAGAAACGCTATCGTAGAAAAAGTTGATAAGCAGACGTTGAATGCGCTGGCTCAGAAATGGTTTGATCCAAATGACTATCAAATTATCGTCGTTGGTGATGCTAAATCGTTGCGTCCTCAATTAGAAAAGTTGGGGAAAGACGTAGAAGAGCTTGAAATCATTCGATAGAGTACACATTTAATAGCGGAGAAACGTTTCTCCGCTATTCATCTAGATAAGCAACTTTTCGTGGGTTATTTATCTAGATGCATTAACTATCAATAACTTAGCTTACACTTGTGTTATGTAACAAGTGTCCTGCTCCCAATATAAGCGAACCTCATTTTGACTGATTTTGCTGCGCGACTAAAAAAAGTTGCATCAAACCCCGAAGTATTTAAGCAGTTTGGACGCGGTGTTGAGCGAGAAACTTTGCGCTATCGTCAGGATGGACATCTAGCTACAACTCCTCATCCTGAAGGGTTAGGCTCTGCGTTCACAAATCAATGGATCACAACGGATTTTTCGGAATCATTGTTAGAGTTCATTACGCCTGTGTCACATGAAATTCCAGAACTGATGGCACAGCTGAAAGATATCCATCATTTCACTCAAACCAAAATGGGTGAAGAGAAAATGTGGCCACTATCAATGCCGTGCTACGTAGACTCAGAGGATGATATTCAGTTAGCCCAGTATGGCTCTTCGAATGCAGCGAAAATGAAAACGTTGTACCGAGAAGGCCTAAAGCGTCGTTATGGCAGCCTGATGCAAATTATTTCAGGTGTCCACTTTAACTTCTCGTTTCCTGAAACATTTTGGGATGCGCTCTATGGCGAGCAAGATGAACAAGCCCGCCAAGATGCTAAGTCTGATGCGTACTTTGCGTTGATCCGTAATTACTACCGCTTTGGCTGGATGATTCCCTACTTCTTTGGTGCATCACCAGCGTTATGTGGCTCTTTTATTCAAGGTCGTGAAACCGATCTGCCATTCGAGAAGATTGGCGGGACATTATATTTGCCGAAGTCGACGTCTTTGCGTTTGAGCGATCTTGGCTATACCAATAGTGCTCAAAGTGTGCTGAAAATTGGTTTTAACAGCATTGACCAATACCTCGATGGTTTGAGTGATGCGATTCGCCACCCATCAGAAGAGTTTGCGAAAATTGGGGTAAAAGTTGATGGTGAATACCGCCAGCTTAATTCCAATATCTTACAAATTGAGAATGAACTGTACGCTCCGATTCGTCCAAAACGTGTATCGAAAAGTGGTGAGAAGCCTTCAGATGCGTTACGACGCGGTGGTGTCGAATACATTGAAGTTCGTTCTCTAGATGTTAACCCATTCAGCGCAGTGGGTTTAAATGAAGAGCAAGTACGATTCTTGGATCTCTTCCTTACCTGGGCGGCCTTGTCAGACTCAGACCCTATGGATAACTGTGAATTAGAGTGTTGGCGCGATAACTGGAATAAAGTCATTGTTTCTGGCCGTGAAAAAGGTCTAATGCTGCAAATTGGTTGCCAAGGTGAGCGTCTATCTCTACAAGATTGGGCACACCGAGTTTTCGTCGAGTTACGTCAAATAGCACAGCAAATGGATATGACCGCTGGTGGCAGTGCATACCAAGATGTGTGTAATCAACTCGAGACATGGATTGATAACCCAGAACTAACGATCTCTGGTCAACTATTAGAGCTAACGAAAGAGCTGGGTGGGCTAGGTAAAGTTGGTTGTACTCTTGGTATGAAGTACCGTGATGAAAACCTAGCTCACGGTTATCAGTACTATTCACAAGATACGATGGAAACGGAAGTAGCGTCGTCCGTGGAAAAACAAAAGCAAGCAGAGCAGAGTGATACGCTTTCTTTTGATGATTTTTTGGAAGATTACTTTGCTTACCTGAAGCAGTAATGACTAACTAAGGATTGGTGCGGTTGAACATTAAGTCGTCAGTAGTAGCGGTACTTGGAAGCGTGTTACTTGCAGGTTGTGCTACGGCACCGCCAAAGCAGCAGAATAACTTATGCGAGATATTCCGAGAGAAATCCGGTTGGTACGATGATGCCAAAGATATGGAAGATGAATGGGGGACCCCTATTCATGTCGCTATGGCCATCATTAAACAAGAAAGCAGCTTTCGGCACGATGCAAAACCACCTAAAGATTATTTGCTAGGGTTTATTCCTTGGGGACGAGTCAGCAGTGCGTATGGTTACGCTCAAGCTCAAGACCCTGCTTGGGAAGACTTCCAAGATGCCACAGGTCAGGGTGGCTCTCGTACCAACTTCGATGATTCTATGATGTTTGTCGGTTGGTATACTCATGAAACACGGCGTCAGCTAGGGATTTCATTATGGGATCCCTATAACCAGTATCTGGCTTATCATGAAGGGCGAGGTGGGTATAAGCGAGGTACTTATAATCGAAAGCCTAGTTTAATCAAAGTCGCTCGACGTGTTGAACAAACAGCGAAAACTTATGGCTGGCAGCTGAAGCAATGTCGTCAGGAATTAGAAGACAACAGCAGCTGGTTCTTTTAGCCCACAGTCAGTTCATGTGCTGTAGGGATGAATGACATTTATCCATTACCGAAAGGTACTGGAGTTACAATCAGGAGAGATGTAATGCCTTTACTCGATAGTTTTACCGTGGACCACACTCGTATGAACGCACCCGCTGTACGAGTGGCGAAAACCATGCAGACCCCAAAAGGGGATACGATTACTGTTTTCGACTTACGCTTTACTGCGCCAAACAAAGACATTCTTTCTGAAAAAGGTATTCACACCCTAGAGCACCTTTATGCAGGCTTTATGCGTAATCACCTAAACGGTGATTCTGTTGAGATCATCGATATTTCGCCTATGGGTTGCCGCACAGGTTTTTACATGAGCCTGATTGGCACACCATCAGAGCAGCAAGTCGCAGATGCTTGGATTGCAGCAATGGAAGATGTGCTGAAGGTAGAAAGTCAGAATAAGATCCCTGAACTTAACGAATACCAATGCGGCACGGCAGCAATGCACTCTTTAAAAGAAGCACAACAGATCGCAAAGAACATTTTGGATGCTGGTGTTTCGGTGAACAAAAATGATGAACTTGCTTTGCCTGAGTCGATGTTAAAAGAGTTGCGCATCGACTAGGTGCTCATTAAGAAGCATATTGCCCCAATAAGTAAAAAGCCTGACATGAGTCAGGCTTTTCTTTTGGTTATTTGGATGTCGATTTTTTCTTCTTCGGATAAACACGAACGAGCTTGATTCGGTTCTCTTCAATCTCAACAAGTTCCATTGGGTGACCCGCTACTCTCACACTTAGATGGCTCTCAGGAATATCTTCCAAGTGTTCTAAAATGAGCCCGTTTAGCGTTCTCGGGCCATCCGTTGGTAAATCCCATTTCAGGCCTTTGTTGATATCTCGGATATTGGTGCTGCCTTCAATAAGAAAGCTTCCGTCACCTTGAGGACTGATTTCATCAGAGAGGCTTGGAGAAATGGACGTCGTGAACTCACCAATGATCTCTTCCAGAATATCTTCAAGAGTGATTAGACCGATGATATCACCGTACTCATCCACGATCAGACCGATACGTTGCTTGTTACGTTGGAATTTCAACATTTGCACGTTCAGTGGTGTGCCTTCTGGGATGTAATAGACCTCATCAGCAGCACGTAATAGCGTTTCTTTGTTGAATTCGTTCTTTTCCAACATCAGACGATAAGCCTCGCGCAAGCGCAGCATGCCAACCACTTCATCAATTTGGTCACGATAGAAAACTATGCGTCCATGTGGTGAGTGGGTTAGCTGACGAACAATGGATTTCCAGTCGTCATTAATATCGATACCAGTAATTTCATTGCGTGGGACCATAATGTCGTTCACGGTGACGTGCTCAAGATCCAAAATCGACACCAGCATGTCTTGGTGTCGGCGAGGAATCAAACCGCCAGCTTCATTTACCACCGTACGCAGCTCATCGGAGCTAAGATGATCTTCTGCTGAGTGATCCGCTCTTACGCCAAGTAAGCGGATAAAGCCATTCGTAATAAAGTTAACAAGCATCACTAAAGGCGACAGTAACTTCATCAGTATGGTCAATAATATACTGCTCGCGTAGGACACGCGTTCAGGGTAAAGCGCTGCAATTGTTTTAGGGGTAACCTCGGCAAAAACCAGTACAACCATAGTTAGTGCACCGGTTGCGATAGCGACACCTAAATCACCATACAAACGCATACCAATAATGGTTGCGATAGCAGACGCGAGAATATTAACGAGGTTGTTGCCGATAAGAATAAGACCAATCAAACGATCTGGACGGTCTAATAGTCTTTCGACTCGCTTAGCACCCTTATGCCCGTTTTTGGCTAAGTGTTTTAAGCGATAACGATTCAGAGACATCATCCCTGTTTCTGAACCGGAAAAGTAACCTGATATGACGATAAGACACGCGAGTAGCGCAAACAAGATACCCGTAGAGATGTCGTCCAAAACGTTGCTGTTCCTTGTAAGTATTGGGTTATATAACGGTTGAGTAAGTCCGTTAAGTCAAAGAGTTAAGGCGTACTGTATTTTATCTAGCCTAAAATATAAAGGATAGGAGCCCTAGAGCTCCTTAATTCAAGATGATTTCTTTTACAAAGCGACTGCCAAAATATGCCAGAGTTAACAGTGTTGCTCCTGCAACAGCGAACCATGTGACTTTTCTACCACGCCAGCCTTTTTGATAGTGACCCCAAAGCAGTATTGAGTACACCACCCAAGCGATGAAAGAAAGAATGCCCTTATGTGCCTTACCTTGGGCAAACATATCCTGCACAAAGACAAAGCCAGTAATGAGCGTGGCAGTTAACAATAAGTTACCGATCAAAATAATTTTGAAGAGTTGACGCTCCACCATTAATAGAGGCGGCAGGTTTGGGTTAATCGCCAAAGATTTTTTTGCTTTCAGTTTGTGATCCAGCCAAGCCAACTGAAGCGCATAGAGTGCCCCGATAGTTAAAGTCGCGTATGAGAAGAGCGCAAATGAAATATGAATGAGTAGCTTAGGGTCATTCTCTAGGTGCTTTATAAACGTGCTTGGCAAAAATGTGGCAGCAGATAAATTGATGGCAGCAAAGCTATAAACGACAGGCAATAAAAACCACAGTCGGTTTTTCAACATAGCAAGGCTCATGACCAGAGAAATAATAAAACTGATCAAAGAAGCCACGTTGAGAATACTCAGGTTTTGACCTGAACCATCAAAGATCAGATCACTCAAAATCCACGCATGAAAAACAAGCGCACAGGCAGCACTAGCAAACACTGTTTTTGCTTTGATTCCTGACTGTTGTGAGAGTCCGGGTATGATGGTCGCAATCGCCAAGACATAAAGTATGGCGGCCGCGATGGCTATTAAGCTATCCATGAATCCTAAATATTATTGTGCACGATGGAGAAATTATACCTTGCATTACACTTTGGGGCTACGTTATATCCGACATCAATCGTGAGAGATGAGATATTGAAATTAATAAGTTACCGCACCATATATAAATAGAGACAAGAATAGGACAGCGGTACGGGTATGACTCAGACCTTGGCTAATGTATACTCACACTAATTAATCGCCATTTTAGCGAAGAGACAAAGATGTTTGAGAATTTAACGGATCGATTATCCAAAACGCTGAAAAATATCAGTGGTAAAGGTCGTCTGACCGAAGACAACATTAAAGAAACCCTACGTGAAGTCCGAATGGCTCTACTTGAAGCTGACGTTGCGCTTCCGGTCGTTCGTGAATTTGTGAACCGCGTTAAAGAAAAAGCGGTGGGCGTAGAAGTTTCTAAATCTCTGACTCCAGGTCAGGAATTTATCAAGATCGTTCAAACAGAACTTGAAGCCGTAATGGGTGAGTCGAATGAGGCGCTAAACCTTGCTGCTCAACCACCTGCTGTGCTTCTTATGGCTGGTCTACAAGGTGCGGGTAAAACCACATCGGTAGGTAAGTTATCTAAGCTTCTAAAAGAACGTGACAAGAAGAAAGTCTTGGTTGTGTCTGCCGACGTTTACCGTCCTGCGGCAATCAAGCAGCTTGAAACACTGGCATCAGACATCGGTGTTGACTTCTTCCCATCATCACCAGACCAAAAGCCTATTGATATCGCCAATGCAGCGATTGACCATGCGAAGAAAAAGTTCTACGACGTACTTATTGTCGATACCGCAGGTCGTTTGGCAATTGATGAAGAGATGATGGGGGAGATCAAAGATCTTCACGCAGCTATCAACCCAGTAGAAACGCTATTTGTTGTTGACGCCATGACGGGTCAAGACGCAGCAAATACAGCAAAAGCCTTTGGCGATGCGCTACCTCTTACCGGTGTAGTTCTAACTAAGGTTGATGGTGATGCTCGTGGTGGTGCGGCACTTTCAGTACGCCATGTCACGGGCAAACCAATCAAATTCTTGGGTGTCGGTGAAAAAACTGACGCGCTAGAACCGTTCCACCCAGATCGTGTTGCTTCACGTATTCTTGGCATGGGTGACGTTCTGTCTTTGATTGAAGACCTACAACGCAACGTTGACCAAGAAAAGGCAGAAAAGTTAGCGAAGAAGTTCAAAGAGAAGAAAGGTTTCGACCTTGAAGATTTCCGTGAACAGCTAGGCCAGATGCAAAACATGGGCGGCATGATGGGGATGATGGATAAGCTTCCAGGAATGTCCCAGCTACCAGACAATGTGAAAGATAAAGTCGATGACAAGATGTTCAAACAGATGGAAGCGATCATCAGCTCCATGACAATGAAAGAACGTCAACGCCCAGAAATTATCAAGGGCTCGCGCAAGAAGCGTATCGCGGCTGGTTCTGGTGTGCAGGTTCAAGATGTAAACCGCTTACTAAAACAGTTCACCCAAATGCAGAAAATGATGAAAAAGATGCAAAAAGGTGGCATGAAAGGCATGATGCGCAACATGCAAGGCATGATGGGCGGCATGGGAGGTGGCGGTGGCTTCAACCCATTTGGTCGTTAATTAATCGATCACGCATAGATTCAGGGTGTTAGGTACGTCACAAACTTTAAATTCAATTTATGTTGGTGAAAAAGTAACTAAACTCCTTGCATTGCTCCGGGAGAAGAGTAAAATTCCGGAGCTTTATTTTGGCACGAGACCCCAAACTGTTTAATTTCTTGAATGGTTTTTGGGGTTAATTTTATTTTTGAGAAAGCAAAGAGGACGACATGGTAACCATTCGTTTGGCACGTCACGGCGCTAAAAAGCGTCCATTTTATCAAATCGTAGTAGCGGACAGCCGCAACGCTGCAACTGGCCGTTTCATCGAGAAAGTTGGTTTCTTCAACCCAACTGCTAAAGGTCAAGAAGAAGGTCTACGTCTAGACCTAGACCGCGTTAACCACTGGGTTGGTCAAGGCGCGTCAGTATCTGACCGTGTTGCTAAGCTAGTTAAAGACGCTCAAAAAGCGGCTTAATTTTTTACTTGAAAAGTAGAAACTAGTTTATGTCGATGAAAGGTAAAGAAACAATGAGCAACGAAAAGATTGTTGTAGGCAAGTTTGGTGCTACTTACGGCATTCGTGGTTGGCTTAAGGTTTTTTCCTACACAGACAATGCTGAAAGCATTTTCGATTACAGCCCTTGGTACATTAACCAAAAGGGCAAGTGGGTTGAGTACAAAGTAGAAAGCTGGAAGCGCCATAACAAAGGTATGGTGGCTAAGCTGGAAGGCATGGATGTTCGTGAAGACGCGCATCTAATGACGAACTTTGAAATTGCTATTGACCCTGCGGTACTTCCTGAATTGTCAGAAGATGAGTTCTACTGGCGCGAATTGTTTGGGATGCAAGTTGTAACTACTAAAGGTTACGATCTAGGTGTCGTTACTGACATGCTAGAAACTGGCTCAAACGATGTTCTGGTTGTTAAAGCAAATCTTAAAGATGCTTTCGGGCAGAAGGAACGATTAATCCCGTTCCTTGAAGAGCAAGTGATCATTAATGTTGATCGCGAAGCTCAACGGATCGAAGTTGACTGGGATCCTGGATTCTAATCTCCAAAATTACAGAGCGAGATAAACATGTGGGTTGGCGTTATTAGCCTTTTTCCAGAAATGTTCCGTTCTGTTACTGATTTTGGAGTAACAGGTCAAGCGGTTAAAAAAGGTCTTTTGTCGATTGAGACTTGGAATCCTAGAGATTTCACTCACGACAAACATCGCACAGTCGATGACCGACCTTACGGTGGTGGCCCTGGTATGTTAATGATGGTTCAGCCTTTGCGCGATGCCATTCATACCGCGAAAGCAGCCTCACCGGGCAAGACGAAAGTCATCTACCTTTCTCCTCAAGGTCGCAAGCTCGACCAGAAAGGAGTGGAAGAACTGGCAACGAATGAGAACTTGCTTCTGATTTGTGGTCGTTATGAAGGGGTAGATGAGCGCATCATTCAATCTGAAGTCGACGAAGAATGGTCGATTGGTGATTTTGTGATGACGGGTGGTGAGATACCAGCCATGACGTTAATCGACTCTGTCTCTCGGTTTGTTCCGGGTGTACTAGGGGATTTCGCGTCAGCAGAAGAAGACTCTTTTGCAAATGGCTTGTTAGATTGCCCTCACTATACGCGTCCAGAAGTATTGGATGACAAAGAGGTACCAGCTGTACTGATGTCAGGCAATCACAAGGACATTCGTCAATGGCGACTCAAGCAGTCGTTGGGCCGTACTTGGCTAAGAAGACCAGAGCTCCTGGAAAACCTAGCTCTGACTGACGAACAGGAACAATTACTTGCTGAGTTTGTTAATGAGCATAAAGCCATTAAAGAACATAACGCAAAGTAACCTAATTTATTTAGTATCAGTTTATTCTAGGAATTTAAAAAATGAGTAACATCATCAAAGCTCTTGAAGAAGAGCAAATGAAATCAGACCTACCTAAATTTGCACCAGGTGACACTGTTGTAGTTCAAGTTAAGGTAAAAGAAGGTGACCGTGAGCGTCTACAGGCTTTCGAAGGCGTTGTAATCGCAATCCGTAACCGTGGTCTACACTCTGCTTTCACTGTACGTAAGATCTCTAACGGTGAAGGTGTTGAGCGTACGTTCCAAACACACTCTCCAATCGTTGATAGCATCGAAGTTAAACGCCGTGGTGCAGTACGTCGTGCCAAGTTGTACTACCTACGTGAGCGTTCTGGTAAGTCTGCTCGTATCAAAGAGAAACTTGCTAAGAAGTAATGCTATAACTAGCGTTCTCATCTTAAACGGAGTCCTTTTAGGGCTCCGTTTTTTTATTTGTGTAATTAGCTTGCTCGTTTCTTTTCACCCGACCTGCACTGTCGATGCTCATGCACTGACGTACACTCCACGCCTCTGTCTTGTTGTGAATAGATTCCTGATGTCGCTATGGCTCCTCGGAATGACGGGAAATGATGATCAAATATTACTGGGTACTGTGGTTAAAATTCGTCATTCTGGATAGCGACGAAGGACCGTGATTCAGAATCTACTAGTTGAGAATGTAAGTGTTTAAGTTGTTAGCTTCATCCTTGCTGTTAGTTGATTCTTAATGTCGCTATGGCTCCTCGGAATGACAGGAAATGATGGTCAAAGATTACAGAGTACCGTGGTTAAAATCCGTCATTCTGGACAGCGACGAAGGAGCGTGATTCAGAATCTACTAGTTGAGAGTGTAAGTGTTTAAGTTGTTAGCTTCATCCTTGCTATGAGTAGATTCCTGATGCCGCTATGGCTCCTCGGAATGACAGGAAATGATGGTCAAAGATTATAGAGTACCGTGGTTAAAATTCGTCATTCTGGACAGCGACGAAGGAGCGTGATTCAGAATCTACTAGTCGAGCATGCAAGTGTTTAAGTTGTTAGCTTCATCCTTACTGTGAGTAGATTCCTGATGTCGCTATGGCTCCTCGGAATGACGGAAAATGATGGTTAAAGATTATATAGCACCGAGGTTAAAATTCGTCATTCTGGACAGCGACGAAGGAGCGTGATTCAGATTCCCCAAGAAGGAACCTAGGGTATTCCTTTACCCTAGGTCTCAATTTAATACTGGTCTTCAGACCAGCCATCACTGTCGGACATATCGGGTGCGCCTGGGATGGTGTTTTCTTCATCTGCCCATTCACCAAAATCAATCATTTGGCATTGTTTACTGCAGAAAGGGCGATGAGGACTTTGTTCTCCCCATTCTACGTCGGCGCCACATTGTGGGCATTGAACGATGGTAACTTTAGACATAGTTGAGCGTCCCATTACTAATTGGTGTTAAAGGGTAGTATACCTAAACGAATTAAAGATGGCTTATTCAACGCGCTATTGCTGCTACGAAATTTTATCAAATATAAGCGCAATAAAGCGTTGAATTTTAGATTATGGAGGCGAGGCGTAGTGTCGTCTTAGCTGCACACAGCAAGTTCAAATTCAATATCTTGTGTGCACGCTTGACCGTTTTCAAACGACATGAACTTGATCGCAAAGCGGTTTTTATGGCCTGAAATCATAGGATAAACGCCATATTCCATTGGGATGTGAAGTCTTAGAATGTTGGCTTCATCAGCGTCACTTTGGAAGAAACCTGCACGACCGATTTGAGCTTTGAAATGTCCGGTTTCTCTAGTGAGCTTTAACCATAACGAAAGCGCATCAGATAAGGGCTTTAAGCTTGCTTGCCACTGTTGTGCATCACGCTTTTTACGTTCAATAGGTAGATGAAGCCAGTAGTGTAATGCTGGCAGATCAAAACAGCATGAACCACCCGGTAGATTAAAGCGTTGACGGATAGAGCTTAGGAAGCGATCTTCTTTTAATGCTTGGCCAAAACGTTCAGCACCCATTAGTTGGCTATGAACGACATCTATCTCTTGTAGCAAGGTATTTAATGCGTCTTGATCGACACCATCAACATTGAGCCAATGGCGGTACGACAGCCGCTGCTTCTCAAGATCTTTAGCCAGTTCACTTTTCAGTTGGATTTGTTCGAAGATCTCAACCATATCGAATAACGCACGGAAAAACAGTTGATACTGATGATTTTCGCTAAACCCAGAGGCCAAGTGAGCCTGACGCAGCAGAGACTCCACTCTTAGATAAATACGAGTTTTCTCATTTAACGGATGTTCAAATTTGTGCGTGGTCATCGACATAAGCCTTTGTGAGTTTCGTTCCTATTTTCGCAGATTTTTCTTACACATGGCTAGGTACTTTTCGTGCAAATCTGTGATTTGAAGCAAAAGATCAGGGTCACTTGGATTATTCTTAACCACATCGTCTGCAAGCGCGAGCCTTTGCTCTCTTGATGCTTGAGAGGCAAGGATGGCGCGAACTTGATCTTCACTCACATTGTCTCGTTTCATCGTGCGAGATATCTGTGTATTCGGTTCTACATCGACGACAAGAACGCGATCACACAAACTATCTAGCTTGTTTTCTACGAGCAACGGCACCACAAGTAACGCATACTCTGAAGTGACTTGCTGCAAATCTTCGATCATCTTTTCACGAATTATCGGGTGCAACAGTGCGTTGAGCCATGCTTTTTCATCTGAATTCGAAAAGATTTTTTCTCTCAGCTTTGCGCGATCTAAAGTTTGGTCTTCACGAACGATATCGTGACCAAAGTGTTCAATAATCGCGTTTAGGCCGGGAGTACCTGGCTCGACAACTTCTCTTGCTACAATGTCGGCATCGACGATATCGATTTTAAATTGTTGTTTGAACAGATTCGCGACGGTTGTTTTTCCACTAGCGATACCGCCTGTTAAACCAATAACCAAAGCCATTTACACTCCTAGAACTGAAGTAAAGTACCAGTTTAAAATCTGGTCGCCCCAAATTAAGCTTATCCAACCAGCAATTGCTAAGTAAGGACCGAAAGGGAAAGCTTTTTCAATTCCCTGCTTTTGCAAGCGTAGTTGAATGATGCCAAATACGATGCCAACCACAGAAGAAAGTAGAATGATCATCGGCAGTGACTGCCAGCCCAGCCAAGCCCCTAGTGCTGCTAGTAGTTTAAAATCACCATACCCCATTCCTTCTTTACCGGTAAGTAACTTAAAGCCCCAGTAAACGGACCAGAGACATAGGTAACCAGCAATAGCACCAATGACAGAATCTTGTAGAGTAACAGGACTTATTTCGACTAATGCTAAGGCAATGCCAGCCCAAGTTAATGGTAATGTTAATTGGTCAGGTAACAACATAGTATCGAGATCGATAAATGTTGCGGCGATTAAGATAAAAGTAAAAAAGAGTAGGGCAACGGTAAAGTAACTAAAACCAAAGTGGTAAGCGACAAAGCCTGAGCAGAATGCAGTGAGCAGTTCAATCAGTGGATAGCGTGCACTAATGGTTGCCTGACAGTTGTGACATTTGCCTTTTAAAAGCAGCCAGCTAATCACAGGAATGTTGTCGCGAATACGTATCGGTGTTGCGCATTTCTGGCAGGAGGAGCGTGGGACGCTCAAGGTCAGCACTTCTTTAGGAGGTTCTATTTTGTATTCAGGAAATGACTCGGCACATTCGCGTCGCCATTCTAGTTCCATGATTTTAGGTAGTCGATAAATAACCACATTGAGGAAGCTACCCACGATCAGACCGAAGATGGTGGCAAACACAACGAATAGCCAAGGGTAGTACTGGAATACTTCCATATTTGTCTCTTGAGCGATGAGTGAAATCAGCAAGATGCTGTTTTAAAGGAGTTAACAGCTCATTCTAGCCCAATACACTCATTAAGTTAAAGATTGGCAAGTACATTGCTGTCACTAATCCGCCAACAACGATACCTAAAAATACGATAATTAGTGGCTCTAGAATTTTACTAAGGTTGTCGACGGTGTTGTCGACTTCAAACTCGTAGATCGTTGCAACTTTATTGAGCATATCGTCAAGTCGACCAGACTCTTCACCGATCATGACCATTTGTAACACTAATTCAGGGAACACATTACAGTTACGCATGGCAACATACATTGGCATACCTGCGGCGGTATCACGGTAAACTTCTTCTATGGCGAGTTGATAGTGTAAGTTTCCTGAGGTTTTTGATGTGGTTTTTAAACTGGTTAGAATTGGAATACCCGCTGTAAAGCTTGTGGCGAGTGTTCGACTAAATTTGGCGATAGCGGCTTTTGATAATACAGGGCCCAGGACAGGAAATTTAAGCACAGAGCGGTTGAGCATTAAGCGAAAAGAATCTGAACGCTTAGAGAGGATTCTCGCCGAAATGAATAAACTAATGGAGCCTAGTGCGATAAACGGACTCCAGTTTTGTGTCCAGGCGGAAAGATCTAATACTTGCCTGGTAAACCACGGTAAGTCAGCACCAAAACCAACAAACATTTTTTCAAACTCGGGAATGACTTTGGTGAGCATGATAAACGACACGCCTAACGCTACTAGCACTACCATGGCTGGGTAGATCAGTGCTTTGATCACTTTCGCACGGAGTTGTTCATTTTTTTCTCGGTAGGTGGCTAAGCGCTCGAACACTTCTGCTAAGTTACCGGATTGCTCACCTGTGGCGATAAGATCGGTATAGAGTGGGTCAAAGTGTTCACTTGCAGTGCGCATGGCTTTTGACATGGGCGTCCCTGCTTCAACGGCGCGTGTCACGCTCATCAAAATGGATTTCATCTCTGCTTTTTTGTGATTCTCTGATACCAATTTTAAAGCCTGAACCAAGGGCACACCGGTTATCAACATCGTCGAAATCTGACGGGTAAACACCGTGATGTCTCTGCCTTTCACGCGATGGCTGAGTTTAGTGAGAAATGAGATACTGCTTTTCTTTAACTTCTTGATCTTGATGTGCTGTGCGTCTAGACGCTCGCGTACTTCAATTTCTGTCATCGCGAGGGTTTGCCCAGATGTCTTTTTGCCTGAACTGTTGATGCCTTTCCAGCGGAAGTTTTTAAGTTGTGGTGTAGTGCTTTTCATGGATGTGACTGCTGATTAAAGGATTAAAAATAAAGTACGCGCTGTAGTTCACTAAAACTTGTGATCCCTTGTTTGAGTTTTTCTATGCCCGACATTTGTAACGTGCTCATACCATTTGCGATGGCGAGTTTTTCTAGTTCATGTACCGAGGCGCCTTTAATAAGCGCTTCGGAAAGAAATTCATCAAAGCGCATCACTTCATAAATCCCCGTCCGGCCGGAATAGCCATGGGTACACTCATTACATCCATCGGGATTGGCTTTAAAAATGTTGTCGCTTGCTTGAATTCCAAGATGTTGTAGCTGAACGGTAAGCTCTTGTGATTGTTTACAGTGCGAGCACAGTTTACGGGCCAAGCGCTGGGCAATAATCAAACTAAGAGATGAGGCCAAGTTAAAGCTTTCTACGCCCATGTTTGATAAACGAATAACCGTTTCAGCCGCAGAATTGGTATGCAAGGTTGAAAGTACTAAGTGACCGGTTTGCGATGCTTTTATGGCTATTTCCGCAGTGTCTAAGTCACGAATCTCACCGACCATTACCACATCGGGGTCTTGACGAAGAAAAGAGCGTAATGCCTCTGCGAAGCCAAAGCCGATCTTGGGCTGTACTTGTACTTGGTTAATGCCCGATAAGTTAATTTCTACCGGATCTTCTGCTGTGGAAATGTTGATTTCTGGCTTATTGAGTATACTCAGCCCAGTGTACAGAGATACGGTTTTTCCGCTCCCGGTTGGGCCTGTCATCAGAATCATGCCTTGTGGGCGACGCAGCGCATCCAAGTACAATTGTTTTTGTTGTTCGCTATAACCAAGCTTGTCGATATCCAATGACGCAGAGCTGCTGTCGAGCAGTCGTAGTACAATTTTCTCTCCAAATAGAGTAGGCAGCGTGGATACACGCATATCAATTGCGGTGTCTTGATTCAACTTGAGCTTAATACGCCCATCTTGTGGTAAACGTCGCTCTGCAATATCAAGCTTAGAGAGGATTTTGATACGAGCGGATAAGCGGCGACTCAAGTGGCTTGGTGGCTGCTGTGTTTCAATTAAGATGCCATCACAGCGCAGGCGCACGCGGTACATCTTTTCATAAGGCTCAAAGTGGATATCGGATGCGCCTTTGCGCACAGCGTCCAATAGAATTTGGTTGATGTAACGGCTAACAGGAGACTTATCTTGGCTCAAGTCTTCAATGTTGTCGATTTCATCTGCGCCCACGTCAACTAGGTTGGCTAACTCTTCTTGGTTGATCTCTTTTAACCCAGACTTTTCTTGCCCAAGTGCGCGGCCATATAAGCGCCGAATCGCAGCGGTCAGTTCGCGAAAATCAGCCAGAACAAGTTCTACTTGCAATCCTGTCGCAAAACGAAAGTCATCTTCTGCTTGTTGGTTCGTGGGGTCGGCAACCGCTAATAACAACGTTGAAGTCGTACGCTGGAGTGGGAGTGCGTTATGTCGAGTGATTAATTCACGTAGACCGAGCTGTTGACAAAGCGAAGCATACTCGTACTGAGATAGCTCGGGCTGATTTAAACCAAAGAGAGAACTTAAGTGCTCTACCAGTTCACTTGATGTAAAAAATCCAGAAATGAGTAAAGCTTCCGGCATCGAGATGCCAGAAGCTTTGACTTGCTCTGCTAACGATTCTTCTTGGGGAAAAGTCAGTAACCCGTTTTGGCGAAGAATTGTTGAGAGGTTGGTTAGCATTAGTTACCAGAACAATCTATGCTACGTCCAGCGGTTGTACAGCCAGTACCTGTTAGGTCCCATTGTACAACACCATTACCAATCTGAGGGGTCAATGTTAAAGTCAGGTTAGCACCTTGATCATCAACACCGGTAGTGGTCATGGTGATAATGCCATTTGTAACCGCTAACTCGTCCACATAAGCAATGGTCGCACCAGCGTTATTTGCTGCAATTGCTGCTGGGATGTCATTGGCGGCGTTGTTGCAACCGTTAAGCTGGCCACGCTCTTGAGCACACATGGCAATGGCTGTTTTAAAGCCACTGATCCCTGCTGCTGCACCCGCAACACGAGTTCGTTGTGTGTAGTCTGAGTAGGCAGGCACGGCAAATGCAGCCAAAATACCGATAATCGCCACCACAATCATCAATTCAATCAGAGTAAAACCCTGTTGTTTTTTATGTTTACTGTTTTTCATTTTTAACCCTTTCTTAAAAATTAATAATGCTCTTGCATTAGCGAAAGATTATGGAGAGTTAAGGTGGGTTGAAAATGGGGAAGAGATGGGCTCTCGAGTGAGATAAAACTCTTTGGTGAAAAGTTGCATATCGCATGCAGAGTTTTGCGAGTAGTACTATTTTTTTAGTGGATAAAAAGAAAGGGCCAATTGGCCCTTTTAAATGATGAGTTACTCACAACTCACTGAGTTAGTTGAAGTAATTGAGATTTGTTGCTTTTATTATTTGAAGCGCATCGAAAGATCCATCGCTTTTAAATGCTTAGTCAACGCGCCTACCGAAATGTAATCGACACCGGTTTCTGCGTATTCTGCGATGGTCTCTAGCGTAATGTTGCCGGAGTTTTCTAAAGCGGCACGACCTGCGTTAATCGCTACGGCTTCACGCATCATTTCTTTTGTGAAGTTATCAAGCATGATGATGTCGGCACCAGCCTCTATCGCTTGTTTCAACTCTTCTAAGCTTTCCGTTTCGACTTCTACCGGTTTGCCTGGGTTGAGCTCTTTCGCTTTTTGGATAGCTTGAGTGATGCCACCACAAGCAATAATGTGATTTTCTTTAATAAGGTAAGCGTCGAACACACCGATGCGATGGTTAAAGCCACCACCGCAGGTCACGGCGTATTTTAGTGCGCTACGCAGACCAGGAATGGTTTTGCGTGTGTCTAGTAGACGGCACTCAGTATGCGCGATTTTTTCAGCGTACTCTGCGGTAACTGTTGCGCAGCCAGACAGCGTTTGGATGAAATTCATTGCGTTACGCTCACCAGTCAACAGGTCACGAGCAGGGCCTGTCAGCGTGCAAAGGGTTTGGTTAGGTTTGACTTTATCGCCGTCCTTTACGTGCCATTCAATGCTGACCTTGCCACCGAGCTGTTTAAAAACTTCATCAGCCCATGCTTGACCACAGAACACACCATGCTCACGAGTAATAATCGTTGCGGTATTAACCGCATCGGCAGGGATCAAAGATGCAGTAATGTCGTTATCTGCGTCGACACTGCCACCTAGATCTTCTTTTAAGGTATCAGCGACAGAGCGAGTGATCTCTAAAGGGAGTTGTTGTTTAAGGTATTCTAGGCGTTCTTGAATGTTGTGTGTGTTCTTCATCGCAAATCTTGTCTTGAAAGGGAGATGGCAACGAATGATACTCTCCGGTGTCAATAATTTCAGCAGTTAATTTGCAAAGTAGAGAGGTTGATATGCGCCCAATTATCGAGAATGGCTGGCTGACACAGGCAAAGCATGTTCCGTCACCATTTTTTGATGCTCGCTCTGATACAAACGACATCTCTCTGCTGGTGGTACACAACATCAGTTTGCCTCCTGGGCAGTTTGGTGGACCGTATATTGAGGACTTCTTCACTGGCAAGCTAGACCCAAATGCACATCCATTTTTTGAAGTTATTCACAAAATGGGCGTTTCTGCACATTGCTTGATTAAAAGAAACGGCGAGGTTGTTCAATTTGTTTCTTTTCTCGATAGAGCATGGCATGCCGGTCAATCCAGTTTCGCGGGCAGGGAGCGTTGTAATGACTATTCCATTGGTATCGAGCTTGAAGGGACAGAATTTACTGCCTACACAGAAGCGCAATATCAATCACTTGCAGAGATCACTGAGGTGATTATGCAGTCTTATCCTCAAATCACCCCGCCACGAATTACCGGTCATCAATATATTGCGCCCTTGAGAAAAAGCGATCCTGGTCTAAGCTTTGATTGGGTGAAATATAGACTGCTTATACAGCGTTGATTTGTAGCGAAAGTGTAAATTCAAAAAAGCGAAATAAATAAGGCATACGATCAGGTATGCCTTTTTTTGATACCAGAAATATTAATGATTGTTAAAAGTTAACTACATTTTTACGCTCGCACATGCCGTTTTGGTGAATAAATAGACTGATAATTTTGTCATTTTCTGTATTTCTTTTCCAAAACTGCTAGCACGTCGACTTCCCATTTGTATGCTTTATGTAATTGGTCATACCAATTCTATTGCTGTTTTAACAGTCGATTGTTATCAGAGTGTTGGAAGTAAGCTCGTTCTATGATTTAGGTCAATTTTCGGCTGGACAGTGGCGTTTTAATTATGTTAATTTCTGCACCAACTTAAAATTGGTATTACCAATTACCTGCAAGAGTAGAAGAACAATAAATTATGGCTTATCAAAGGATTCGTCAGCCAAAACTCTCTGATGTTATAGAACAAGAGTTAGAAAGGTTGATAGTGGAAGGAACATTGTCTCCGGGGCAACAACTGCCTCCAGAGCGTGAACTGGCAAAACAGTTCGATGTGTCTCGTCCTTCAGTCCGAGAAGCCATTCAACGTTTGGAAGCGAAGCGTTTGTTGACTCGTCGCCAAGGTGGCGGAACATTCGTAAGTGAGAATATCTGGAAGAGCTTTTCAGATCCCTTGTTGAATTTGTTGTCTAGTCATTCTGAAACCCAGCTTGATGTGCTTGAGTCTCGTCATGCGATGGAAGGAATTTCAGCCTACTTTGCAGCTTTACGTGGTACCGAAGAAGATTTTGCGCGTATTCAAGGTTGCCTTGAGCGCATTAGTCAAGAGCAAGCAAACAACGATATCGAAGCTGAATCTGCGGAAGTAATGCAATTTTTGATCGCTTTGACAGAGGCCGCGCACAACGTGGTTTTGTTGCACATTGTTCGAAGCTTAGCACCTTTGCTTGAGCAAAATATTCTACAAAATTTTAAATTACTACGTCGCCGCCCAGAAGCGGTCGAGAAAGTCAGTAAACACCGAGCCAATATCGTGGATGCGATTGTTTCTGGTCAGCCTGAAAAGGCGCGAGAAATGTCCCACTCGCACTTGGCTTACATCGAAGAAACATTGTTGGATTTGACTCGAGAAGAGTCTCGACGAGAGCGTTCTCTACGTCGAATTCAGCAGGGTAATGACTCGTAAGAGCGTTACTTAAATAAGTAGATCCAACCAACAGAAGGATAGATCGCCATGTCTGATATGAAGCATGACGTAGATGCACTGGAAACTCAAGAATGGCTACAAGCGCTTGAGTCAGTTGTACGTGAAGAAGGTCTAGAGCGTGCTCAATTCCTATTAGAGCAAGTTCTAGATAAAGCACGTCTAGACGGTGTTGATATGCCAACAGGTATCACAACTAACTACATCAACACGATTCCTGCAGACCAAGAACCAGCATACCCAGGTGACACAACACTTGAGCGTCGTATTCGCTCAATTATTCGTTGGAACGCTATCATGATCGTTCTACGTGCATCTAAGAAAGACCTAGAGCTAGGCGGCCACATGGCGTCTTTCCAGTCTTCTGCAGCGTTCTACGAGACATGTTTCAACCACTTCTTCCGTGCACCAAACGAGAAGGATGGTGGCGACCTAGTTTACTACCAAGGTCACATTTCACCAGGTATCTACTCACGTGCATTCGTTGAAGGTCGTCTAACTGAAGAGCAGCTAGACAACTTCCGTCAAGAAGTAGACGGCAAAGGTATTCCTTCATACCCGCACCCTAAACTGATGCCTGAATTCTGGCAGTTCCCGACAGTATCGATGGGCCTAGGTCCAATCGCTTCTATCTACCAAGCTCGTTTCCTTAAGTACCTAGAAGGCCGTGGTCTTAAAGATACTTCAGAACAGCGCGTTTACGCGTTCCTAGGTGACGGTGAGATGGA
Source organism: Vibrio sp. Vb0937 (assembly GCF_033338855.1). Classification (NCBI taxonomy): domain Bacteria; kingdom Pseudomonadati; phylum Pseudomonadota; class Gammaproteobacteria; order Vibrionales; family Vibrionaceae; genus Vibrio; species Vibrio sp. Vb0937. The sequence goes on from NZ_JAWOTK010000004.1 coordinate 33,403, forward strand.
TGAGCCAGAATCACGTGGTGCTATCTCTTTCGCTGCGCGTGAGAAACTAGACAACCTATGCTTCCTAATCAACTGTAACCTACAGCGTCTAGATGGCCCTGTAATGGGTAACGGTAAGATCATTCAAGAACTTGAAGGTCTGTTCAAAGGTGCTGGTTGGAACGTAGTGAAGGTAATCTGGGGTAACAACTGGGATTCACTACTAGCTAAAGATACGACTGGTAAGCTTCTACAGCTTATGAATGAAACGATCGACGGCGACTACCAAACATTCAAATCAAAAGATGGCGCGTACGTACGTGAGCACTTCTTTGGTAAGTACCCAGAGACAGCTGCACTTGTTGCTGACATGACTGATGACGAAATCTTCGCACTTAAGCGTGGTGGTCACGAGTCTTCTAAGCTATACGCGGCATACAAAAACGCGGCAGAAACTAAAGGTCGTCCAACAGTAATCCTAGCTAAGACTGTTAAAGGTTACGGCATGGGTGAAGCGGCTGAAGGTAAGAACATCGCGCACCAAGTTAAGAAGATGGATATGACTCACGTACTACACCTACGTGATCGTCTAGGCCTTCAAGACATCCTAACTGACGAAGCAGTGAAAGAACTTCCGTACCTGAAACTTGAAGAAGGTTCAAAAGAGTACGAATACCTACACGCTCGTCGTAAAGCGCTACACGGCTACACGCCACAGCGTCTACCAAAATTCACTCAAGAATTCATCGTTCCTGAGCTAGAAGAATTCAAGCCACTACTAGAAGAACAGAAGCGTGATATCTCTTCTACTATGGCATTCGTACGTGCGCTAAACGTTCTACTTAAGAACAAGAACATTGGTAAGAACATCGTTCCTATCATTGCTGACGAAGCACGTACATTCGGTATGGAAGGTCTGTTCCGTCAAATCGGTATCTACAACCCGCACGGCCAAACTTACACACCAGAAGACCGTGGCGTTGTTTCTTACTACAAAGAAGCGACTTCAGGTCAGGTTCTACAAGAAGGTATCAACGAGCTAGGTGCTATGTCTTCATGGGTTGCTGCTGCGACTTCATACTCGACAAACGACCTACCAATGATCCCGTTCTACATCTACTACTCAATGTTCGGCTTCCAACGTGTTGGCGACATGGCGTGGATGGCTGGTGACCAACAAGCACGTGGTTTCCTACTAGGTGCAACTGCGGGTCGTACAACGTTGAACGGTGAGGGTCTACAGCACGAAGACGGCCACTCGCACATTTTGGCGGGTACGGTTCCTAACTGTATTTCTTACGACCCAACATTCGCGTACGAAGTAGCAGTAATCATGCAAGACGGTATCCGTCGCATGTACGGTCCAGAACAAGAAAACGTGTTCTACTACCTAACGCTAATGAACGAAAACTACGCAATGCCAGCAATGCCAGAAGGCGCTGAAGAAGGCATCCGTAAAGGTATCTACAAGCTAGAAACTTACACGGGCGACAAAGCGAAAGTTCAGCTAATGAGCTCTGGTACTATCATGAATGAAGTACGTAAAGCAGCTCAAATCCTAAGCGAAGATTACGGTGTTGCTTCTGATGTTTACTCTGTAACGTCATTCAACGAACTAACTCGCGATGGCCAAGATGCAGAGCGTTTCAACATGCTTCACCCAGAAGCGGAAGCGAAAGTACCTTACATCCAAACAGTAATGGGTACTGAACCTGCTATCGCAGCAACTGACTACATGAAGAACTACGCAGAGCAGGTTCGTGCATACATTCCTGCTGAGTCTTTCAAAGTTCTTGGTACTGATGGCTTCGGTCGTTCAGACAGCCGTGAAAACCTACGTCGTCACTTCGAAGTGAACGCAGGTTACGTAGTAGTAGCAGCGCTAACTGAACTAGCGAAACGTGGCGAAGTTGAGAAATCTGTAGTTGCAGAAGCAATTAAGAAATTCGACATCGACACAGAGAAAACAAACCCGCTATACGCTTAATTAAGAAGGTAGATAAGAAATGGCAATCGAAATTAATGTACCAGACATCGGTGCGGATGAGGTTGAAGTTACTGAGATTCTTGTAAGCGTTGGCGACAAGGTTGAAGAAGAGCAGTCTCTGATCACAGTTGAAGGCGATAAAGCTTCTATGGAAGTTCCTGCTTCTCAAGCGGGTATCGTTAAAGAAATCAAAGTTGCAGAAGGCGACAAGGTTTCTACTGGTTCTCTAATCATGATTTTCGAAGCCGAGGGTGCAGCTGACGCTGCACCTGCTCCTGCGGCAGAAGCAGCTCCAGCAGCAGCTCCAGCTCCAGCAGCAGCGGCAGAACTAAAAGAAGTTCACGTACCAGACATCGGTGGTGATGAAGTAGAAGTTACTGAAATCATGGTTGCCGTTGGCGACAGCATCGAAGAAGAGCAATCTCTTCTAACTGTTGAAGGCGACAAAGCTTCTATGGAAGTTCCAGCGCCATTCGCAGGTACTCTAAAAGAGATCAAAGTTGCAGCAGGCGATAAAGTATCGACTGGCTCACTTATCATGGTATTCGAAACCGCAGGTTCAGGCGCTCCAGCAGCACCAGCGGCAGCTGAAGCTCCTGCGGCAGCAGCTCCAGCAGCGTCTGCGGCAAAAGAAGTGAACGTACCAGATATCGGCGGCGACGAAGTTGAAGTTACTGAGATCATGGTTGCGGTTGGCGACACAGTGGAAGAAGAGCAATCTCTAATCACTGTTGAAGGTGACAAAGCTTCTATGGAAGTTCCTGCACCATTCGCTGGCACAGTTAAAGAAATCAAGATTGCAGCTGGCGACAAAGTGTCTACTGGCTCACTAATCATGGTATTCGAAGTGGCGGGCGCAGCACCTGCTCCTGCAGCAGCTCCAGCTCCAGCTCAAGCGGCAGCACCTGCAGCTCCAGCTCCTAAAGCAGAAGCTCCAGCGGCAGCAGCTCCAGCAGCGACTGGCGATTTCAAAGAAAACGATGAGTACGCTCACGCGTCTCCAGTTGTTCGTCGTCTAGCGCGTGAATTTGGCGTTAATCTTTCTAAGGTTAAAGGTTCTGGTCGTAAGAGCCGTATCCTAAAAGAAGACGTTCAAGCTTACGTGAAAGATGCACTTAAGCGTCTTGAGTCTGGCGCAGGTGCAGCAGCATCTGGCAAAGGCGACGGCGCGGCTCTTGGTCTACTACCATGGCCAAAAGTGGACTTCAGCAAGTTTGGTGAGACAGAAGTTCAACCGCTATCTCGCATTAAGAAGATCTCTGGCGCAAACCTACACCGTAACTGGGTAATGATCCCGCACGTTACACAGTGGGATAACGCAGACATCACGGCTCTTGAAGCATTCCGTAAAGAGCAAAACGCGATTGAAGCGAAGAAAGACACTGGCATGAAGATCACACCACTTGTGTTCATCATGAAAGCGGTAGCTAAAGCGCTTGAAGCGTTCCCAGCGTTCAACTCTTCTCTATCAGAAGACGGTGAGAGCCTAATTCTGAAGAAATACGTGAATGTTGGTATCGCGGTAGATACACCAAACGGTCTAGTTGTTCCTGTATTTAAAGACGTGAACAAGAAAGGCATCTACGAGCTATCTGAAGAGCTAATGGCGGTTTCTAAGAAAGCACGTGCTGGTAAGCTAACTGCGGCTGACATGCAAGGTGGCTGTTTCACTATCTCTAGCCTAGGCGGTATCGGCGGTACAGCGTTTACTCCAATCGTAAACGCACCAGAAGTTGGTATCCTAGGTGTGTCTAAGTCAGAAATGAAACCGGTATGGAACGGTAAAGAGTTCGAACCGCGTCTACAACTTCCACTGTCTCTATCATACGACCACCGTGTGATCGATGGTGCTGAAGGTGCGCGCTTCATCACTTACCTAAACTCATGTCTATCTGACATTCGTCGTCTAGTTCTGTAATAGAAATTAGATGAATGAGAGGCGGCAACTTAGCCGCCTCTGCTAATCATAATTACCGACAATTTGGTTATCAGCCTTGCTTCGTTCAGGGTTTTCACAATCGAATTGTTGTCTAGCTCACAGGCTAAATTGATTTACTTTTCACACCATTAACATCTCTGTAAACTGTTAGCGGTCTGAAAATAACTGTTTAAAACAAATCTCTCTTAAACATAAAAAATCGATACCCACTCAGCCTGTTAGGGATAATGACTACAAGAGGTCAAAATGAGCAAAGAAATTAAAGCCCAAGTTGTTGTACTTGGTTCTGGTCCTGCTGGTTACTCCGCTGCATTCCGTTGTGCGGACTTAGGTCTTGAAACTGTACTAGTTGAACGTTACAGCACGCTTGGCGGTGTATGTCTGAACGTGGGTTGTATCCCATCTAAAGCACTGCTTCACGTTTCTAAAGTAATTGAAGAAGCGAAAGCGATGGCTGACCACGGCGTTGTGTTCGGTGAGCCTCAAACAGACATCAGCAAAATCCGCATCTGGAAAGAAAAAGTTGTTAACCAACTAACTGGCGGCCTAAGCGGTATGGCTAAGATGCGTAACGTAACAGTAGTTAACGGTTACGGTAAGTTCACTGGCCCTAACTCTATCCTTGTAGAAGGCGAAGGTGAGCCAACAGTTGTTAACTTTGACAACGCAATCGTTGCGGCTGGTTCTCGTCCAATCAAACTGCCATTTATCCCGCATGAAGACCCACGTATTTGGGACTCTACTGACGCTCTTGAACTAAAAGAAGTGCCAGAAAAACTGCTTATCATGGGCGGTGGTATCATCGGTCTAGAAATGGGTACGGTTTACCACTCTCTAGGTTCTAAAGTTGAAGTTGTTGAAATGTTTGACCAGGTAATTCCTGCAGCAGACAAAGATATCGTGAAAGTATTTACTAAGCGTATCAAAGACAAGTTCAAGCTAATGCTAGAAACGAAAGTAACAGCAGTTGAAGCAAAAGAAGACGGTATCTACGTTTCAATGGAAGGCAAGAAAGCGCCAGCTGAAGCTGAGCGTTACGATGCGGTTCTAGTTGCTATCGGTCGTGTACCAAATGGTAAGCTAATCGACGGTGAAAAAGCGGGTCTAGAAATTGACGAGCGCGGCTTCATCAACGTTGATAAGCAAATGCGTACTAACGTTCCTCACATCTTCGCGATCGGTGATATCGTTGGTCAACCAATGCTTGCTCACAAAGGTGTGCATGAAGGTCACGTAGCTGCTGAAGTTATCTCTGGTAAGAAGCACTACTTCGACCCTAAAGTTATCCCTTCAATTGCGTACACTGAGCCAGAAGTGGCTTGGGTTGGTAAGACTGAAAAAGAAGCGAAAGAAGAAGGCATCAAGTACGAAGTAGCAACATTCCCATGGGCAGCATCAGGTCGTGCAATCGCATCTGACTGTGCAGACGGTATGACTAAGCTAATCTTCGACAAAGAAACTCACCGCGTAATCGGTGGTGCTATCGTTGGTACTAACGGTGGTGAACTACTTGGTGAAATTGGCCTTGCAATTGAGATGGGCTGTGATGCAGAAGATATCGCTCTGACTATCCACGCTCACCCAACTCTACACGAGTCTGTAGGTCTAGCTGCTGAAGTATTTGAAGGTTCAATCACTGACCTGCCAAACAAAAAAGCAGTTAAGAAGAAGTAAGTTTTTTTCTGACTGAATGATAGAAGCCGCTGCAGTGCAGCGGTTTTTTTATGCTTGTTATATAGAAATATAAATGTGTGCTGATCTGACAGCAGACAATAAAAAGCCCACCAAACGGTGGGCTGACATATATCACGAGTTAAGCTTTAGTGTTCACGGTTGTAAATGCAAAGCATATCTAAGTATGAATTCACTAGATGTTTCAGTTCCGCTTCACTTTTAGCGCGGTTCGCTTGGACAAACAGTGAGTAACAAATACCGTGGAACAGGTTTGCCAAGTGTTCTGAATCGTGCTGGTCACACACTTCGCCACGTTCAATTGCTTTAATGAACATGTTTTGTACCAGCAACTGGTTAGTACGGTTAGTTGAAACAAACAATGGCCATACTTCGTCACGTGTTGACGCACTCCACTCGAACCATACTTTTAGCCAGTGACAATCTTGGCTGACAAGCTCGATCATCGCATTAGTAATATTGGCGATGTTTTCACGTGCATGTAAGTCTAGGTCTATGTTATCCGATAGGAAGTTTGAGAACTGACGTACGACGTGATTGAGAACTTCATCCACCAAGTCTTCGCGTGTAGGGAAGTAGTTAAAAACAGTCGCTACAGAAACTTGAGCAATTTCTGCGATATCTGCGTGACCACCACGACCGATGCCGCGGCGCGCAAATACTTCCAATGCGATTTCCATTAACTGTTGCTTACGCTTAATTGGAGAAAGCCTAGTTCTAGGTCTCTTTGCAATTGAGTCCATATCCATTTTCCTTGCCATTTGAGTTGATATTGGGGGTAACCCCCTAATTGATTATTTTAATAGTTGCTTAAAGCAGTGATGAGTGTAATGGTGCATATGCACAAGGTCAACATCTGTAGAACAATTTATATACAGTAATGTCATTATTATTGATAAATTTAGCTATGAACTTTATAAAACTAAGACCTTCTTCCAAGATTTTTTGGCAACAGGATGCGACTTTCAACCCAATGAACGTGGTGATACACTACACGCCGTAAGATTAGGTGATCGTTTGCGTGCGACTTACCTCAACCCACAAATTTAGATTGAGCACAGTATGAAACATACAATAGAAGTCATGATTTCTGAGCAAGAAGTTCAGGAGCGAGTTCGTGAATTAGGCAAACAAATTACAGAGCGTTATCAAGGTAGTGAAGATCTTGTGTTGGTAGGCTTATTGCGAGGCTCATTTGTATTTATGGCAGACTTGGCACGTGCTATCGAACTGACTCACCAAGTTGATTTTATGACTGCGTCAAGCTACGGCAATACGATGGAAAGCTCACGTGACGTTCGTATCTTGAAAGATTTGGATGATGACATCAAAGGTAAAGATATTCTGCTTGTTGAAGACATCATTGACACTGGTAACACACTAAATAAAATCCGTGAGATTCTTTCGCTACGTGAGCCGAAGTCTATCGCGATTTGTACGCTCCTAGATAAACCATCTCGTCGTGAAGTGAATGTTCCTGTGGATTGGATTGGTTTCGAAATCCCAGATGAGTTTGTCGTTGGTGTGGGTATTGATTACGCGCAGAAATACCGCCACTTACCATACATCGGTAAAGTTGTACCTCAAGAATAATCATTGAGAGCAGCATTAAAAATATAAAAAAAACGCCCATCTAAGATGGGCGTTTTTTGTTCAACTTTTAGATATGACTTAGCGACAAAGCAGCTTGTTATCTGTATTTAGAATCGTCGAAAGAGCTTTCTGGTAAGACGCTTCTACGGTTTCCTTAGAGTTAGAACGAATGCCTAAGTACTCTAAGCGACCATCTTCAATTCCGTATACCACACCATGAATTTCAACATCTTGCCCACGCTCCCAAGCGTTTTGCAGGATGGTTGAGTTACCCAAGTTGTACACTTGCTCTGCAACATTAAGCTCGCCTAGTTTATCCGCTCGATCTTGTTGCGGCATTTGATCTAGGTAAGTGCGGTGTTTGAAATAGATATCTCTGATATGTAACAGCCAATTATTAATAAGACCTAGCTTAGGGTTATCAATGGCTGCGTTTACGCCACCACATCCATAGTGTCCACAGACAATGATGTGTTTAACCTTAAGAACGTCTACAGCGTACTGGACGACCGATAGACAGTTGAGATCAGTATGGATAACTTGGTTTGCAACATTCCGATGAACAAAGAGTTCACCTGAGTATAGTCCGGTTAGTCGCTCGGCAGGGACGCGGCTATCAGAGCAGCCAATCCAAAGAAAATCAGGCTTTTGCCCCTCAGCGAGTTTTGCGAAGTATTCAGGTCGATCAGATTTGATCTCTTGAGACCATTTCGAATTGTTTTCAAATAACTGTTTTATTTCCGGCATTTTGCAAACTACTTCCCTTAAAAGACAAAATCGCTGCCGCTGTTTGTGTGCACATGCAAGCGATCAGTGTTGTAACTATACACAATGTTACAATTTCGATCTCGTTAAATATTCGTCAGATAGGACTCATCTGACTAGTTTTCATTAAGAAAAAAGTAAAATCTGGTGAAACTATTTGTGGTGTGAATTTAGCCTTAATCTATTTATGGTTTAAATTTTCGCCTAGCTCGTTAAAGTAGTGATATTTTACTTTTTAAAATTGAATGCAGGGAAAATCAGCAGTGTTCGGTAGTCGTTTTGAAGATATCAATTTCAAAGGGGATGTATTTGGCGGGGTAACCACGGCGATTATCTCTCTCCCTCTGGCGTTAGCGTTTGGTGTTGCATCCGGAGCCGGTGCTGAGGCCGGCCTTTGGGGGGCAATAATGGTCGGTTTGTTTGCCTCGTTATTTGGTGGTTCTAATACGTTAATATCAGAACCGACAGGGCCAATGACGGTAATCATGACCGCAGTATTAACCAGTATGATGGCGAAATACCCAGAAACGGGCATGGCTATGACTTTCACGGTTGTCATGATGGCTGGCGCGTTCCAAATCCTATTGGGGACATTAAAACTGGGTAAATATGTTACCTTGATGCCTTACAGCGTTATTTCCGGGTTTATGTCTGGCATTGGTGTGATTCTTATCATTCTGCAGTTATCGCCTTTGATGGGGCATGCTGCGCCTTCAGGGGGAGTACTCGGAACGTTATCTGCTTTGCCGGAGACCATTTCTAACCTTAAGTTCAGTGAGTTGTTTTTGGGACTACTGACTTTGGGGATTCTTTTTTTCTTCCCTAAGCAATATCGTAAATACGTTCCTGCACAGCTCGTGGCATTGGTCGCGGTGACTTTATTGTCTGTGATTCTCTTTGATACAGAAGATATTCGTCGTATCGGTGAAATTCCTGCTGGGTTACCTTCTCTCGTCGCCCCTTATATTGACACAGATATGTTTGTCGAGATGGTCATTGATGCATTAGTGCTCGGCACATTAGGTTGTATTGATACTTTGTTAACGGCGGTTATCGGTGACTCATTAACTCGTAAAGAACACGACTCAGATAAAGAGCTGCGAGGTCAAGGGTTAGCTAACATGATCTCAGGCTTGTTTGGTGCGCTGCCGGGGGCGGGGGCTACCATGGGGACGGTAACGAATATCCAAGTTGGGGCTCGTTCGCCATTATCTGGTGTGATTCGTGCACTAATGTTGGCGTTGGTTGTACTGGTTGCTGGCGGGTTAACAGAGCCAATCCCGATGGCTGTGTTAGCAGGCATTGCGGTGTATGTTGGCTTTAACATCCTAGACTGGAGCTTTATTCAGAGGGCACATAAGGTAAGCTTTTCCGGAATGGCGGTGATGTATGGCGTTATGTTGCTTACAGTCTTCGTTGATCTTATCGTTGCGGTGGGTTTAGGCGTCTTTATCTCGAACATTATCATCATCGAGCGTTTGAGCCGAGAGCAGGCGCGACAAGTAAAAGCGATCAGCGACGCGGATGAAGATGATGTGCCGCTGACTGACAGCGAGCGTGGTTTGTTGGATCGTGCGAATGGAAAAGTGCTGTTCTTTTATCTTTCCGGTCCGATGATCTTTAGTGTTTCTAAAGCCATTTCACGTCAGCACTCTAGTATTTCGGACTATGACGTGATGATTCTCGATCTTACGGATGTACCAATGATTGATGTGACCGTCGGTTTGGCGTTAGAGAATGCGATTAAGGATGCTCTCGATGCCAATTGTGCCGTGTATTTATTATGCCCGAATGAGCGAACACGAGAACAGCTAGAGAAATTCCATGTGATTGACCTTGTGCCTGATGAAAATATGTACCAATTCCGTTATGAAGCATTGAATGCGGCGGTGGCACATGTTGAGGCAGACCAGTATCAGCGCATAACGGCGTAATCATTCTGACAGTTAAAAACGCAACAGTGTCCTGTTGCGTTTTTTATGCTCTATTTTGTCTTACTTAGAGATAACCTTTACGAGGTAAGGGTTATATTTCCAACATTATCGAAAGGTTTATTTGTAATCATCGTTATTCAACGATAAACTGATGGACCTCCAGTACGATACCCAAGGCGATTTTGTAGTAAACCGCTGCTAAATATGAGTCGGTATTAGTAATCACAAACAAACGGCAATCAAGACCTTATGTACGCATTAGAAATTGAACAACTGCGCAAGACGTATGCAGGTGGCTTTGAGGCGTTAAAAGGTATAAGTCTCCAAGTGAAAAAGGGTGACTTCTACGCGCTTCTGGGTCCCAATGGTGCAGGAAAATCGACCACGATTGGCATCATTTCCTCCTTAGTGAATAAAACCTCCGGAACGACGAAAGTTTTCGGTTATGACATTGATACCGACCTCGAATTGGCCAAGCAGAATTTAGGCTTGGTGCCACAAGAGTTCAACTTCAACCAGTTTGAAACCGTTGAGCAAATTGTGATGCAGCAAGCTGGCTATTACGGTGTGTCTAAAGTATTAGCCAAAGAAAGAGCAGAAAAATACCTGAAAAAATTGGATTTATGGGAAAAACGCCAAGAGCGTGCTCGTAACCTATCCGGTGGGATGAAGCGTCGTTTAATGATCGCAAGAGCTTTGATGCACGAGCCGCAGTTACTCATTTTAGATGAACCAACGGCTGGAGTGGATATTGAACTACGCCGCTCAATGTGGGGGTTTCTGAAAGAGATCAACCAAGAGCAAGGAATTACGATTATTTTAACGACACACTACCTAGAAGAAGCGGAGATGCTGTGTCGAAATATCGGCATTATTAATCGTGGTGAGCTGATCGAAAATACCACCATGAAGACGTTACTAGGTAAGCTACGCGTCGAAACATTTATCTTGGATGTTGAGTCAGAAGTCGAGGTGCCTGAGCTTGAAGGTGTTAATCGACAAAGTATTGTTGATGGCTCTTTAGAGATAGAACTAGATAAGAGCCAAGGATTGAATTCGGTATTCAGTCAGTTAACAGAGCATGGCATTAAAGTTCTCTCAATGCGTAACAAAGCCAACCGACTTGAAGAGTTGTTTGTCAGCATTGTAAGAGAGGGGAGTAATTAAATGTACGGTTTATATTGGACGGCATTTCGCAGCTTGCTGAGCAAAGAAGTCACTCGTTTTACACGTATTTGGGTGCAAACCTTAGTGCCGCCAGCCATTACGATGACGTTGTACTTCATCATTTTCGGCAATCTTATTGGCTCTCGAATTGGTGAGATGAGCGGCTTTAGTTACATGGAGTACATTGTTCCAGGTTTGATCATGATGTCGGTGATCACTAACTCATACTCGAACGTGGCGTCGTCATTCTTTAGTGCAAAGCTACAGAAGAATATTGAAGAACTGCTGGTGGCACCGGTACCAAACTATGTGATTATTGCTGGCTATGTGATGGGCGGCGTGACTCGAGGTTTGTTGGTCGGTGCAATTGTTACTTGTGTGTCACTTTTGTTCGTTGATTTGCAAGTGGAGCACTGGGGCATTATTGTCGCGACTGTCTTCATGACGTCGGTGGTATTTGCTCTCGGTGGCTTGATCAATGCGGTTTACGCAAAAACATTTGATGATATTTCGATCATCCCTACGTTTGTATTGACTCCTCTAACTTACTTGGGAGGTGTCTTTTATTCGATTAGTCTTCTGCCTGAATTTTGGCAAGGCGTTTCTAAGATCAACCCAATCGTCTACATGGTGAATGCGTTCCGCTACGGCTTTTTAGGTGTCTCGGATGTGGGCATTGTCACTTCATTTAGTGTACTTGCAGTGTTTGTTGTTGCACTGTATGCCATTGCGCATTACCTAGTAACCAAAGGGATTGGCCTAAGAAGCTAAGCCATTCTCATAAAGCAAAGAGCAGCGACTCATGCTGCTCTTTCGCGTGCATAACAATACATACCCATACAATTTTTCGGTTTTTATCATGGTAGGTTTCAATCATTTGTAATAAATGAGTGATCCTATGAATATTGTCCCGCCGCCGCCTTTCTCCTATCAATTACTTAAGCCCAAATATTGGTCTGTATGGCTGGCATTTGGATCTTTAGCGATTCTTGTTAATGTACTGCCATACGTAGTATTACGAATCTTAGGTAGAAGCATCGGCTGTATTGCGATGCATGTAATGAAGCGCCGACACAAGATCGCTCTGCGTAATCTCCAGCTGTGTTTCCCTGATTTTACGGATTGGCAATGTAAGGACGTAGTACGAAAAAACTTTCAATATACTGGAATGGCGATCATCGAAACCGGTATCGCCTGGTTTTGGCCAGATTGGCGGATACGTCGGATAACCTCTATTGTTGGAAAAGATCGTTTACTCGCTGAGGAAAAGAATGGACGTGGTGTGTTGGTGGTGTGCAGTCACCATTTAAACTTGGAGATAACCGCTCGTATTTTTAGCCGGTTTGCCCAAGGTTATGGCGTTTATCGCCCAAATTCGAATCCTGCTTATGAGTTTATTCAACATCGAGGTCGAACTCGTTTTGGACATCAAATGATTGATCGAAAAGACGTGAAATCAATGATCAAAGTTCTGAAGAGTGGTCATCGACTTTGGTATTTGCCCGACCATGATTATGGCGTTAACCATTCTGTTTTTGCGCCGTTTTTTGCTGTTGAACAAGCGGCGAGTACCGTCGGGTCTAGTGTTCTCATTGATGCAACAAAGTGCGCGGTTATATCTGGCGTTACAGTGAGTAAAAATCACCATTACACGCTGTACATTGGAAAAGACATTAGCGAGCGTTTCGAGAGACGTAATGCGGTTAAAGCGGCAAGCATCTTGAACCAAGAGCTTGAGAAAATGATAAAACGTGATATTCCAGCTTGGATGTGGCTGCACAAGCGGTTTAAAACTCGCCCTGAAGGGTTAGATTGCGTCTATACGTAGAGTATAAAAAAGGTCGACTAAGAGTCGACCTTTTTACTTTTATGACTCAGAGCTTACTCTGCGCTCTCTGAGTTTGTATTGTTAGATTCAGCTTCTTCCTTCGCTTCGACAACCATATCTACCGTTTGGTTATCGATAAGACGAGCTTTGCCTAGGAACGCAGACATCAGAATGACAGCTTGTGTCGTTTCTGGTGTGATCACTTGTAATGTACGAGCATCACGAATGAAGATCTCATCAGGGTGCAGACCTGCAGCTCGAAGTTGGTCGCTTGCATCTTCGATGATCGATGCGTAGTCATCGCGGCCACCGCGAATGGCACTACTGATCCAACGCATTGTACGAGCAAGTACAGGCGCACGTTGACGCTCGTCCAGCGTAAGCAAGCCATTGCGTGAACTCATTGCTAAACCGTCCATTTCACGTACGGTTGGTACACCGATGATTTCAATGTCCATTGCTAGGTCATCAACCATCTTGCGGATAACAGCAAGTTGTTGGAAGTCCTTCTCGCCGAAGCACGCGACATCCGGTTGTACGATGTTAAACAGCTTATTCACAATCGTCGTCACGCCACGGAAATGACCTGGTCGAGACGCGCCTTCGAGAATTGTTGATAGGCCAGGGACATCGACGAAGGTTTGCTTATCCAGACCTTCAGGGTAGATAACTTCTGGTGTTGGCGTAAATACCACATCGACCCCTTCAGAGGTTAACTTGCTTAAGTCTTCCTCTAGCGTGCGTGGGTAATTATTTAAATCGTCTGCACGATCAAACTGCATCGGATTAACAAAGATGCTTACGACAACGATATCAGCGTATTCGCGTGCTTTACGCACTAAAGTTAAGTGGCCTTCGTGAAGGTTGCCCATGGTAGGGACAAACGCCACTTTACGACCTTCACGTTTAAAGGTTTTAAGGTGTTCACGAACTGCTGAGATTTCCGCAAAAGTTTGCATGCATTTATCCTCTAGGCAATGGTATGAGCGTCGTCTGGGAATACACCGTTGGCTACATCTTCAATGTATTTAGTAACGGCTTTGCGCATATCACCTGTTTCAGCAAGAAAGTTTTTGGAGAATTTCGGCATGTAGTTGGCAGAAATACCAAACATATCATGCATTACGAGAATTTGACCATCTGTTACGTTACCTGCACCAATACCGATAACAGGAACGTCAAGCACTTGCGTAATACGTTCAGCAAGCTCAGCTGGTACGCATTCTAGTAAGACGATTTGAGCGCCTGCTTCTTGCAGTGCTAATGCGTCTTTTACCATGCGGTCTGCTTTTTCTTGATCGCGACCTTGGATTTTGTAACCACCAAAAATATTAACAGCTTGAGGAGTTAAACCAAGATGAGCACAAACTGGAACTGATCGTTCAGTGAGCATTTTCACCGTGTCGACAAGCCAGTCACCACCTTCAATTTTTACCATATTGGCACCAGCACGCATCAGTTTAGCCGCATTTTCGCAAGCTTGCTCTGGGGTGGTGTAGCTCATGAATGGCATGTCTGCCATCAACAAACAATTTGGGCTACCAGCGCGTACGCAACGAGTATGGTAAGCGATATCATCGACCGTTACTGGCAGAGTATCGTTGTGACCTTGCAAAACCATACCTAGAGAATCACCAACAAGAAGTACTGGCATTTCTTGGCTTTCAAACAGTTGGGCAAAGCTCGCATCATAAGCGGTTGAAGTAGCAAATTTACGACCTTCTTGCTTCCACTTGATTAGGTCGTTGATGGTCATTTTTTTCATGGTTTTATCCTTACTAGGAGTTGGCTATGACTGCCAGATACTGAGGCCGTTTCTATCTACTTGTTCCAGTAGTTCAGAGACCTCGGTCCCATCAGGGAGTTGTAAACTTGGTGCAATTTCCGCAAGAGGGTAGAGTACGAATTCACGCTCTTTCATTCCATAATGAGGAACGATCAGCCTCTCGGAATTAATCACCTCATTGCCATAAAGCACAATGTCGAGGTCCAAGGTTCTTGGTCCCCAGCGTTCGTCTTTACGGACACGCCCTTGTTCTTGCTCTATAGCTTGTGTGCAATTGAGCAATTCAATAGGCGTCAAACTGGTGTTAATAGACACAACCGCATTGATGTAATCCGGTTGGTTTTGTGGCCCCATTGGCGTGCTGCTGTATAGCGAAGAAGCTTGAACAAACTCTGATTTAGGCAGCGTTTTTAATGCTTCAATCGCTTGCTTCGCTTGGCTGACAGGATCAGCCAAGTTACTGCCTACCGCAATGTACGCTGTAATCATGATTTGGGCTTACTCTTTTTCTTGCGATAAGTTTTACGGCGGCGCTGGCCTGTTTTCGGTGATTGACCGTCTAAGTCGGCAGCCATTGCTTGACGCATTTCTCGGCCTGCATTTTGAAAAGTTTCCCACCACTTGGCAAGCTTCTGAGTGTCACCACCTTCAATTTCACCGCGCATTTCAAGAAAATCAAAGCCAGCTCTAAATTTATTGAGCTCCATAAGACGGAATGCACGTTTACCGTTACGTCGTGGAAGACGAAGCTGTAACTGCCAAATCTCGCGAATGGTTGCGGTGTGGCGTCTTGGAATGGCAATTGTGCGAACTTGCTCGTCAAGAATGATGTTGCTCGCTTCCATAATGGCGTCGTAATGGCCTAAGTTGCGCTCTTCCATCAGTTCATCGGCTTTCGCACACAGTGGGTACCACAGCATTGCAGCAAACATAAATGCTGGATTGATGCGTTTCCCATCTTCGATGCGCATGTCGGTAGAATCTAGGACAAGATCCAACATCTGCTCAGTGTGAGAGGAGTAATCTTCTGTAAAGTGCGCTGCAATCGTCGGGAATAGTTGCTGGAATAGGTTGTACTCACGCAGTAGGTGGTAGGTTTCTAAGCCATGACCGGATTGCAATAATTTGAGTGACTCTTCAAAAAGACGCGCTGACGGAATGTCACCGAGCAACGGTGCCATGTGTTCGATTGGCGCTGCGGTGTCTTCTTCAATATCAAAGTCTAGTTTTACCGCGAAACGAACCGCACGCAGCATGCGCACAGGGTCTTCACGGTAGCGTGTTTCTGGATCACCAATAAGTCGAATTAGGCGATCTTCTAAATCTTCAATACCACGTGCGTAGTCGTGAATCGAGTAATCTGCGATGTTGTAGTACATCGAGTTAATCGTGAAATCACGGCGCTCAGCATCTTCATCGATGGTGCCGTAGACGTTGTCACGCAGCAGCATACCCTCTTTTGATTGCTGAGAAATGCTCTTATTCTTTTGCTCTTGGTGGTGACCACGGAATGTCGCAACCTCAATGATGTCTCGGCCAAACATAATATGAGCCAAGCGGAAGCGGCGACCAATCAAACGGCAGTTACGAAATAGCTGTTTGATCTGTTCCGGCGTTGCGTTGGTCGCAATGTCAAAATCTTTTGGTTTTTGTCCAAGCAGTAAGTCTCGAACCCCGCCACCCACAAGAAAAGCATCGAAACCAGCACCATTTAGGCGGTACAGTACCTTCAGCGCATTATCACTGATCTGCTTACGCGAAATGTTGTGCTCTTCACGAGTTATTACATTGAGAGCGAGCTCTGGAATTGTGGCAGGTTCGCTTGGTGTATAGTCGTTTGTATTCATGTGCATCTGGCAATAACTGGGTTTAATCCAATCTTGCTTTGGTTAGTTTTATACGCCTCTAGGGCCTAATTTGCGGCTAATGATAGCCTACACAATGCCATTTGAGAATCACGGTGTGATCTCGATCTCTGCTGGAAGCTGTTCCAACCGCCAGTTTTCGCAGCCCCAACGAAGAATATCTTCTATGTTGGCCGCCCTTACGGTTTCAGGTATCTCGAAACCTAAAAATGTCATGGCGCGCAATAGAGTAGGTTTTGGTGTATCTATATCAATAGCCGTCGCGTGATTTTGTTTCGACAATTTATTGCCGTTGTTGTCCATCGCCAATGGTAAATGCAAGTAGCTAACTTCAGGCTGACCAAGTATTTGGTACAGGCTAATTTGACGCCCTGTCGGCTCGATTAAGTCTGCACCTCGCACGACTTCTGTGACGCCTTGGTCGATGTCGTCCAATACTACCGCAAGATTATAAGCAAATAATCCATCTCGACGTTTAATAATGAAATCTTCATTAACGAGTTGCTCTGGAATAGTAATGGTTCCCCGCTTTTGGTCGAGGAAATGAGCGACAGACTTGGTCATTTTTAGGCGAATCGCGCCTTCTTTCAAGTTTTTATCGCGGCAAGTGCCAGGATAAAAACCGCCATGCTCTTTAATTTGCTTACGAGTACATTGGCAATAATAGGCTTCTCCATTTTCGAGCCATTTGTTTATTTGAGCTTGGTAAAGGTCGTGACGTTCGCTCTGGTATACCACTTCTCCATCCCAATGCAGCTGATAGGCCTTGAGTGCCTCTAGGATAAGTTGCGCTGCACCTGGCATTTCTCTTGGTGGGTCTAAGTCCTCAATACGTACTAACCAAGCTCCGTTTTGTGCTTTCGCTTGAAAATAACTGCCAAGAGCGGCAATCAGTGAACCAAAATGCAGTGGACCAGAAGGAGATGGGGCGAATCGACCTACATAGCGTGTCATGCGTGTATCTCGAATTTAGTAAACAAATAGGGTGCGAAGATAGCCAAAACAAAAAGGGAGCCTGAGCTCCCTTCAACAATCATAATGCTGGGTGATTAACCTTGCATTTGCTTCTCTTTGATTTCTGCAAGTGTTTTACAGTCAATACAAAGGTCAGCGGTTGGACGTGCTTCAAGACGGCGAACGCCAATCTCTACGCCACAAGACTCACAGAAGCCAAAATCGTCTTCTTTGATTTTATCCAAAGTCTTTTCAATCTTCTTGATCAAACGGCGTTCGCGGTCACGGTTACGCAGTTCTAGGCTGAACTCCTCCTCTTGAGAGGCGCGGTCAACTGGATCTGGGAAGTTTGCTGCTTCGTCCTGCATGTGGTGAACAGTACGATCCACTTCAGCTCTTAGCTGGTCGCGCCAAGCTGTTAAGATTTTCGTAAAGTGTTCAACCTGCTCTGGTGACATGTACTCTTCACCAGGTTTTTCCTGATATGGCTCCACGCCGGCAATGGCTAGGATGCCTATCGTTTTCTTCTTTGATTCTGGCATACAGCATCTCCTACTTACACCTAGTCAACTGCTACGCAGTCAATTTAAGGCGGGTATCTATAGCAAAAAGAGGCGGTGCAAGCAAATACTGAATCGCAAAGTTATCGTCAATGTGAAGACGACATCATTTTTTCTCTTAATTGATAAAATCAATAGCGGAAATCAGCTTCATTCCAGTATCGCTCAGTTCAGCTTTGTAGCAGAGAACTTCCACTCCAGCGTCTTGTGCTTGTTTGAGTAATAGTGAATATTTCGCGTCTATATGGTGCGCCGCGGATACTTTTTCAATACCTGAATGTAAAACAGTGAATAAAAGTATGGCCCTACTTCCATTTTGTGCCATTTCTGTGAGCTCTCTCAGGTGTTTTTGTCCCCGAGTCGTGACCGCATCTGGGAAGTATCCTTGTCCAGTAGAGTCGGTCTCATCAAGAAGAGTGACGCTTTTCACTTCTATATAGCACTTTGGCTTGTCGTCTGCGCTGAGCAAGATATCAATTCGGCTATTTTCATTACCGTATTTCACCTCAGTTTGAAGTGTGTCATAACCATAAAGCTCTGAAATGACATTATTTTCAATAGCCTCTACGGCTAATTGATTGGCACGCGCGGTGTTGATGCAAATACGGTGGCCTTGTTCGGTCTCACTCAACTCCCAACTATTGGGGTATTTTCGTTTCGGGTTGTCGGAAGTAGAAAACCAAACTTTGTTTCCGGGTGTTGCACAACCCGTCATTGCACCTGTATTTGCGCAGTGGATTGTACGGATTTCACCAGTATCGAGCTCGATATCGGCAAGAAAGCGTTTATAGCGTTTGAGTAGAGTGGCGGACTCTAAAGCGGGTGTGAAATGCATTTGCTTATTTAGACAAAAAATTTTTTATGTACAATGTTGCCATCATTACACCATAAGGTATTTCCTTTGTCACAATTGCCGATTGAAGCCGTGATGCCTGAGTTGCTGACGGCGGTCAAAAATCAACATCAAGTGATCGTAAAAGCGGCGCCTGGTGCCGGTAAGTCGACTTACTTCCCTTTGCAGTTACTCTTAAATCATTCGGTTGCTGGAAAAATCATCATGCTTGAGCCAAGACGACTCGCGGCGCGTAACATTGCCCGTTATCTTGCTGAGCAATTGGGAGAACAAGTTGGTCAACGCGTGGGTTATCGAGTTCGTGGCGAGGCAAAGGTAAGTTCTGCAACGCAGCTGGAGATCGTGACCGAAGGGATCATGACCAGGATGATCCAAACTGACCCTGAACTGGATGGGGTTGATCTACTGATCTTTGATGAGTTTCATGAACGCAGCATTCATGCCGATACCGCTTTGGCATTCAGTTTAGAAGTTCAAGAGGCATTGCGAGACGATCTCAAGCTGGTGGTAATGTCGGCAACGCTTGACCAACAAGCATTACAATCGTTGTTGCCGGAAGCCAGTTACATTGAATCTGAAGGGCGCAGCTTTGATGTGGCAATGCGCTACCAGCCGTTAGGTGTGAACGAGCATTTACCTACGAGTATGGCAAAAACAATAGAAAGTCTTATGAACAAAGAGTCTGGATCTTTGTTAGCTTTCCTACCGGGTGTTGGTGCCATAAAACAAGTTGAAGAGCGGTTGTCTCATTTAGCGGATGATATCGACGTATGCCCACTTTATGGTCAACTGAGCTTTGCAGATCAACAAAAAGCGATTACGCCAGCAGAACAAGGTAAGCGTAAAGTCGTTCTAGCGACCAACATTGCAGAAACTTCACTAACGATTGAAGGCATTCGCCTCGTCGTTGATTCTGGGTTAGAGCGTATTGCCCGCTTTGATTTGAAAAACGGTTTAACACGCTTAGAGCAAACACGCATTGCACAGTCTTCAGCGATTCAGCGTACAGGACGAGCGGGACGAATAGAAGAGGGCATTTGTGTTCGTCTTTATTCTGAAAACCAGTTCAAGCAGCAACCGCTGGTTCCCCAACCCGAAATTTTGCATTCCGATTTAGCTAGTTCAGTTATGGAGCTTGCCTTTTGGGGAGCGAGTGATATCCACGATCTAAAGTGGCTTGATGTTCCCGCTAATGCGTCATTGGAACAAGCGAAGCAGCTATTGGTGTCATTGGGACTACTGACGGAAAAAGGGCAATTAACGTCCGAAGGAAAACAGGCGCATGAACTAGGCGTTGAGCCTCGTGCGGCTGCGATGCTAATTAAAGCGCAATCTTACAGTGATAAGATGTTAAATGCTGCTTTGGCGGCGGTCGCACTGATTGAAGAGCCAGAGAGAAATGTTACCAATATCGCTTATAGCTTGCATCGTTGGCTTGTTGGTACTCATCCAAAAAAGTCGATGTTGTTCAAGCGTGCTCAATCTCTGGCGTACAAATTGGATACGGTATTTGACCTGAAAGGCGTGGATGAAGATGCATTACCGCTGGTGTTAAGTTTGGCATTTCCAGATCGCATTGCACAGCAGCGCACAAATCAATTTGGGCGATTTACTTTGGCTAATGGTCATGGTGCAGAATGTCGTCAGGAAGACATGCTAGGTGGCTGTGAGTATTTGGTTGCCGTTGACTTAATGCGTTCTCATTCTAATTCAAGTCAAATTCATTCGGCATGTGAATTGGATGTCAATATATTGCGAACGACCTTTGATACGCTATTTTCGTCTGAAGAAGTAGTGGACTGGGATGAAAAAAGAGGCCGTCTAATAGCTGAGCGACAAACAAAACTCGGTCTGCTGGTCGTTGAACGCGAGCCGTTGCCAAGCCCGGGCAAAGAAAAAATGACACAAGCTTTACTCACGTATGTCCGCCGCCAGGGCTTACAGAGTCTAAACTGGACACCGGCAGCGGAGAGCTTGTTGGCTCGGATTCGTTGTGCGGTGGAATGGTTACCTGAGCAGTCATGGCCAATGTTTGATGAAGCCAGTTTGCTGGATTCATTAGAGGAGTGGTTAGAACCATACATGACGTCTGTCAGTTCGGTTAAAGACCTGAGCAAGATAAACTTGGTCGAAGCACTTAATGCTCGATTAGGTTGGCCACTCAATCAACAACTGGATGAATGGTTACCTGAGCATTACCAACTGCCCACAGGTTCAAAGAAGCGTATCCGTTACCAATATGGCCATGAGCCGATATTATCGGTGCGTATGCAAGAAGTATTTGGGGAGAGTGGTTCCCCAACGGTGGCTCTTGGCCGCAAGCGTTTGGTGCTTGAACTGCTTTCACCGGCACAACGTCCATTGCAAGTAACGTCGGACTTGGCGGCTTTCTGGAACGGAAGCTACAAAGACGTTCAAAAAGAGATGAAAGGGCGCTACCCAAAACACGTTTGGCCAGATGATCCTGCCAATCATGTAGCAACAACGAAAACAAAAAGACAATTGAATAATGACTGACAGCAAGAAGCCTAGCGCGAAAAAAGCGCCAGCGAAGAAAAGTACAACCAATAAAGGAACCGCAAAACAGACTCGACGTACGCCGAGTAAAAAACCGACTAACGAGAAACGTTCGTGGTTGAAAGTTCTGTGGTCGTTTAGCTGGAAAGCTGGCGTTGCACTTGCCGCTGTTTTGCTGTTTGTTGGGATTTACTTAGATAGTGTGGTGAAAGAACGCTTTGAAGGCCAGCTGTTTGAGCTGCCAACGGTAGTTTATGCCCGTATCTTGAATCTAAGCCCTGGTGAGAATATCACCATCCAAGAACTGCGCAACGAGCTAGATGTGTTGAATTACCGTAAAGTGAGTCAACCTCGTTACCCAGGCGAATATTCCTCTTCTTCCACTCGGATTGAATTGATTCGCCGTCCATTCGAGTTTGCCGATGGTCCCGAGCCGGATCGTCACATTATGCTGCATTTCTCTGATTCCGGCTTGCAACGTATTCAGTCTTTAGAATCTCGAGGAGACCTTGGTTACTTGCGCCTAGAACCGAAGATGTTGGGCATGCTGGAGAAAGACCGTGATGAACAGCGCCTTTTCTTACGTCGTGATCAGTTCCCTGAAATTTTGGTGGATGCACTGCTTGCGACCGAAGACCGGGATTTTTATCAACATGACGGGGTGTCACCGCTCGCGATTGCACGTGCATTGGTTGCGAACATTAAGGCGGGTCGTACTGTTCAAGGTGGTAGTACGCTGACTCAGCAATTGGCAAAAAACCTGTTTTTGACTCGTGATAAAACACTGTGGCGTAAAGTTCGAGAAGCGTATATCGCGCTAATTTTGGATTACCGTTATAGCAAAGATCGTATCTTAGAAGCCTACCTAAACGAAGTGTACCTAGGTCAAAGTGGAGGTGAAGCGATCCACGGGTTTGGCTTGGCGTCGCGTTACTATTTTGGGCAGCCAATTCAGGAGTTGCGAATCGATCAACTGGCGATGTTAGTTGGGATGGTAAAAGGACCGTCTTACTACAACCCAATTCGTTACCCTGAGAGAACGAAAGAGCGTCGTGATCTCGTTCTGCGCCTGTTAATGCAGCAAAACATGTTGACTTCAGAGCAGTATGAACAAGCTGTAAGTCGTCCACTCGATACGCAAAGCAAGCCACGTATCGCGAGCCGTCAGCCAGCTTATTTCCAACAATTGAGTATTGAATTAAAAGAAAAAGTTGGGGAGCGATTTAAAGCAGAGACCGGACTGCGCGTATTTACGTCTCTGGACCCAGTATCGCAAAGCAAAATGGAACAAGCTATCGCGAAAAAGATCCCAGAACTAGCTAAACGGGGTGGTAAAGAGTTAGAAGCCGCTGCTGTGGCCGTTGATCGCCATAGTGGTGAAATCCGTGCGATGGTAGGTGGTAAACGTGTCGGTTATGAAGGCTTTAACCGCGCGCTCAATGCCAGTCGTCCGATTGGTTCTTTAGTGAAACCAGCGATTTACTTAACGGCTCTAGAACAACCGGATAAATACAACCTAGGCACGACGCTACACGACACGCCGTTAAGTCTGAAGAGCAGTAAAGGTAACGTGTGGACGCCGCGCAACTACGATAGAAAATATCGTGGTGATGTACCACTTTACATTGCTTTAGCGAAATCACTCAACGTTCCAACCGTGCGCTTAGGTATGGCACTTGGCATTCCTGAAGTCTCCAATACTTTAGAGCGTTTGGGCGTGAACAAAGACGAAATTCGCCCAGTGCCTTCGATGTTTTTGGGTTCGTTTTCTTTGACGCCATTCGAAGTTGCACAGATGTATCAGACTCTGACGAATTCAGGTAAGCGTGCAAAACTGACCGCTCTGCGCTCAGTCATGGATATGGAAGGTAATGTGCTGTATCAATCCTTGCCTCGTTCATCAAGAGCCGTGGATGAACAAGCAGCATGGCTAACGACCTACGCGATGAAACAAGGGGTTGCTCAAGGCACTGGCCGCTTCTTACAAAGCCAGTTTGGTTGGGCTGCATTGGCAGGAAAAACGGGTACTAGTAATGACAACCGCGATAGTTGGTTTGTCGGTGTTGATGGTCGTGAGGTAACGACAATTTGGCTAGGCCGCGACGATAATAAACCCGTGAATCTAACGGGGTCGAGTGGTGCATTACGAGTGTACGCAGAGTACTTGAAGCAGCGTATTCCTGAGCGCTTAGAACTCCCATGGCCAAGAGAAATCATCACATTAGGGTTCAAGCCTACATCTGATGGAGCTTTAGAAATGAACTGCCGTAGTGATTACAAACTGCCGGTTTGGGATAAAACCGGTCAGATAAAGCAACAGTGTGAGAAGAAATCAAACTGGTTAAATAGCATATTTGATTGGTAGCATCGCCAAATCAACAACATTAGCTTGTTTATCTGATTAATTCTTAGTACATATTAGGGCGTGTTAGTACAGTACTGCTAGCACGCCCTACTTGATCAGATATTCAATAAAGGAAGAAGTGAATGTTCAAAAAGCTGTTATCAAGCCCATCGGTTCGCAACTTTGCGCTTTGGGTTAGTACCTTTTTGATGATCACTCCTTCTGTTTCCCTCGCAAACTCTCTAACAAAAACGGATGACTTGGAACCTCGACCAAAGGTGGCGGTTGTGCTCGCTGGTGGCGGAGCGAAAGGGGCGGCACACATTGGAGTTTTAAAAGCATTGGAAGAAATGCAGATCCCTGTCGATATTGTGACCGGTACCAGTATGGGCGCCTATGTGGGTGGGCTCTATGCCACGGGGATGAGTGCTGATGAAATCGAGAGTTTTATCTACACCGTCGATTGGGGCAGCGGTTATCGAGATCGTGTTGACCGTAGCCAACGTCGAGTTCGTGACAAAGAGTATGAAGACCGCTATCAAATTAATACCGACCTCGGCTTAAGGTTCGGTGAGGTACGAGCACCAACGGGTGTGGTGCAAGGCCAGAACATGTTGCGAGTATTGCGTGAGACTACAGGGAACTTAGGGCGATTCGATTCTTTTGATGATCTTGCCATTCCTTATCGTTCTGTTGCGACAGATATTCTTGCCTTAGAAGAAGTCGTACTGGGCAATGGTTACCTTGTGGACGCCATGATGGCTAGCATGTCTGTACCAGGAGCGCTTCCTCCCTATAAGCTCAATGGCCATATGCTTGTTGATGGCGGCGTCGTCAATAACATGCCTGTCGATGTGGCTCGCGCCATGGGGGCTGATGTCGTTATTGCCGTCGATATTAGCACCGACTACAAAACCGAAGATGAATTTACGGGGCTGTTTACTGTCGCGGACCAACTCTCTAACTATCTCGTTCGTCGTAGTACACAACAGCAAGTGGACGAGCTTGAACCTCAAGATATCTATATTCGTCCCAATGTGGGCACCATGGAAACTGTCGAGTTCGACAAAATGCCTTGGGCTTTTCAAGCTGGGTACGATATTACCAAGCAGTTAAAAGACAAGCTGAAAGGGTTGCGCTTGTCCAATGCGGACTATCAAAAATACATCGATCGCAAACAAGAAGTTCGTAAAACTTTAATTTATGGCGATCAGCGTGTGGTTGATGACATAGTGATTGTTAATAACACGCACTACAGCGATGTGCTGTTGACGAATCGTATTGAACTAGAAACCGGACGTCGTATTTCAACGGCCGAAATTGAGAAAGCCGTTGAAAACCTCTACGCGTTAGATCGGTTCGAGCTCATCACTTATCACTTTGAAGAGGTGGATGGTGAGACATTGTTGGTTTTTGATGTTAACGAGAAGTCGTGGGGGCCTAATTATCTCAACTTCCGATTTTTTCTTGAAGATGACTTCGATACAGATAGCCAGTACGGCATAGGGATATCAACCAACTTTACCAACTTGAACTCTCATGGCGCGGAGTTGGCGTTCAACGTAGAAATGGGCACGGATAAGCTGATTGAAGCTGAGTTGTATTCTC
This sequence comes from Vibrio sp. Vb0937, assembly GCF_033338855.1. Classification (NCBI taxonomy): domain Bacteria; kingdom Pseudomonadati; phylum Pseudomonadota; class Gammaproteobacteria; order Vibrionales; family Vibrionaceae; genus Vibrio; species Vibrio sp. Vb0937. The sequence goes on from NZ_JAWOTK010000004.1 coordinate 58,774, forward strand.
CTGTTTTATCTAGCCAAGAACTTTTTGTATCGGGGCGTATTTCCTATGGCAGTGAGAGCCGAAACTTACCTTTAACAGAGCCTCAAGCACCAGATTTAGAGTCAGTAAATGATTTTTTTCCGGTCACTTACGATGATTTTACAACAGAGTTAGCGATAGGTATCCAACCCACATTGTGGCAAGAACTTCGATTTGGCGCTCGCTACTCAACCGGAGATATTGAGCTTTCTACTTTGGCTTCTGCTGGTAAATTGGATTTTGAACGTCGTGGCCTGTTTGCCAATTATCGCCTAGATACACTCGATGATTTCGCATTTCCGACTCGTGGGCTTTTAGTCGATCTCGAATATTTAGTGTCTCATGATCAAAGTCCTCAAGGCGTTAGCCTTTTAGAAACTGACAAAATTATTGAAGATACCGTTTATGAAATCTCTGCACGATTTAAAGGTGCAGTGAGTCATCAGCGTCATACTTTAGTCGGACATGCTGAATATAGTTTTGTAGAGAGTAAAAACTCATCTTTACCGCTTGATCCCAGAGAGTTGGGCGGCTTCTTAAGCCTATCGGGAATCCCAAGAAATAGCCTGATCGGACAGAACTTATTTTTCAGCAGTTTGGTGTACCGATATAAGTGGTTTGATAATGATTTCGGATTGTTTGAAGCTCCAGTCTACCTGGGCGCATCGGTCGAATATGGCGGTGTTTGGTCTGATAATGATCTGAAACTAAACGAAGCGCCGCTTTACAATGCTGGCTCCATCTTCTTTGGTGTTGACTCACCAATAGGACCAATAATGTTGGCATACGGTCGTACCGAGCAAGATTTGGATGCTGTGTATTTGATCGTAGGAACATCGTTTAATTAATCGGGTATGAGAAAGCAAAAACTTGGCATATTTGGTCAAAATTAGCAGAACTTTAGTCGTAAGTTGCTATGTTGGTCAAAATGATAAGATTTTAATTTAAGGTTAAATTTGCTATTATTTTGCCCACAGTTTGGCCTCTACGGCGCTGTTTCTCAATCATAATTGAATGAAAACAAGGGCAATGGAGAGCCAAGTTTCCAAGGATGTTCACTCCTTTACTTTAACAATAGTAATAATAGAGGAGGAACCGCAATGAGAGGAAAAAGTCGTGCTTGAAGCCTACCGTAAACACGTCGAAGAGCGTGCTGCTGAAGGAGTTGTTCCTAAACCGCTAGACGCAGAACAAGTTGCTGGACTTGTAGAACTTCTGAAAAATCCCCCGCAAGGTGAAGAAGAAGTCATTCTTGACCTACTTGAAAACCGTATCCCTCCAGGTGTTGATGAAGCTGCTTATGTAAAAGCGGGTTTCCTAACAGCAGTAGCAAAAGGTGAAGTTAAATCACCATTAGTGAGTCGTGAAAAAGCGGCTGAACTGCTAGGCACTATGCAAGGTGGTTACAACATCGAACCGCTAGTTGAGCTATTGGATGATGAAGCACTGGCAGAGATCGCAGTAAAAGCGCTGTCTCATACGCTGCTGATGTTTGATGCTTTCTATGACGTCGAAGAGAAAGCAAAAGCAGGCAATGCGCATGCACAGAAAGTACTTCAATCATGGGCTGATGCTGAGTGGTTCCTTTCTAAGCCTAAGCTTGAAGAAAAAGTCACTCTAACCGTATTTAAAGTAACAGGTGAAACGAACACGGATGACCTTTCACCTGCACCTGACGCTTGGTCTCGCCCTGATATCCCAGTACACGCACTGGCGATGCTTAAAAACGAGCGTGAAGGAATAAACCCTGATCAACCGGGTACTATTGGCCCGATCAAGCAAATTGAAGAGTTAAAAGACAAAGGTCATCAATTGGTTTACGTTGGTGATGTTGTTGGTACTGGCTCTTCACGTAAATCGGCAACAAACTCAGTGCTTTGGTTTATGGGTGATGATATCCCTTACGTTCCAAACAAACGAGCTGGTGGGTATGTGCTTGGTGGCAAAATTGCCCCTATCTTCTTTAACACAATGGAAGATGCTGGCGCACTACCAATCGAAGTTGACGTAACTAAGCTCAACATGGGCGATGTTATCGATGTTTACCCATATGAAGGTAAAGTTTGCAACCACGAAACTGGTGAGGTTCTAGCTGAGTTCTCGCTAAAAACAGAAGTACTGATTGATGAAGTTCGTGCTGGTGGTCGTATCCCATTGATCATCGGTCGTGGTTTGACAGACAAAGCGCGTCAATCGCTAGGTCTTGAGCCTTCGGATGTATTCCGTAAACCTGGTGAAATCGCAGATTCTGGCAAGGGTTACACGCTTGCACAGAAAATGGTTGGTAAAGCATGTGGCGTAGAAGGCATCCGTCCTGGAACCTACTGTGAGCCGAAGATGACGACAGTAGGCTCGCAAGATACTACTGGCCCTATGACTCGTGATGAACTTAAAGACTTGGCGTGTCTCGGCTTCTCTGCTGATCTTGTCATGCAGTCTTTCTGTCACACATCGGCTTATCCAAAACCAGTAGACGTTAACACTCACCATACACTTCCGGACTTTATTATGAACCGCGGTGGTGTATCTCTTCGTCCTGGTGACGGTATTATCCACTCATGGCTGAACCGTATGCTACTACCGGATACTGTCGGTACGGGTGGTGACTCACATACTCGTTTCCCTCTGGGTATTTCATTCCCAGCTGGCTCGGGCTTGGTTGCCTTTGCAGCTGCGACAGGCGTTATGCCGCTAGACATGCCAGAGTCAATCTTGGTTCGTTTTAAAGGTGAGATGCAACCGGGTATTACACTGCGTGATCTTGTTCATGCCATCCCTTACTACGCGATTCAGCAAGGTCTACTAACGGTAGAAAAAGCGGGCAAGATCAACGAATTTTCTGGCCGTATCCTTGAGATTGAAGGCTTAGAAACGCTAACGGTTGAGCAAGCATTTGAGCTTTCTGATGCATCTGCAGAGCGTTCGGCGGCAGGTTGTACTGTGAAATTGTCTCAAGAGTCGATCGAAGAGTACTTAAACTCTAACATCGTGATGCTGAAGTGGATGATCTCTGAAGGCTACGGTGATCGCCGTACTATCGAGCGCCGTATTACTGCAATGCAAGAGTGGCTAGCAAACCCTGAGCTGATGCAAGCAGATAAAGACGCTGAATACGCACATGTGATTGAAATCGATATGGCTGAAATCAATGAGCCAGTACTATGTGCACCGAATGACCCAGATGACGCTCGTTTGTTGTCTGAAGTACAAGGCACAGCGATTGATGAAGTGTTCATCGGTTCTTGTATGACGAACATCGGTCACTTCCGCGCAGCAGGTAAATTGCTTGATAAGTTCAATGGCCAGTTAGCGACGCGCCTTTGGGTAGCGCCACCAACAAAGATGGATAAAGACCAACTGATTGAAGAAGGCTACTACGGTATCTTCGGACGTGCAGGGGTTCGTATTGAAACGCCAGGGTGTTCACTTTGTATGGGTAACCAAGCGCGTGTTGCAGATAAATCAACAGTAATGTCGACTTCAACGCGTAACTTCCCGAACCGTCTGGGTACTGGTGCGAATGTTTACCTATCGTCAGCTGAGCTAGCTGCAGTAGGTGCAATCCTAGGTAAGATTCCAACCAAAGAAGAATACCTAGAATACGCGAAGCAAATCGACGCTACGGCAACGGATACGTACCGCTACTTGAACTTCCATAAAATGGATCAATACACCAAGAAAGCGGACGAAGTGATCTTCCAAGAACCGGCATAATCAGAAATGCACAATTCAAAAGCACCTCACATGAGGTGCTTTTTTTATGGGAGCAATTCGCTATACTCGCACCAAATTGATACGAAATAGGCAATCTCGGTGGAATTTGAATTCATTCGTAACACGTTGATGGGCGAGTACTACGTAAAATGTAGCATGGGACATGAGATTGTAGGGCGCTGGTTGCAAGAAGAAATTGGTAAAGATCCGATGAAGATTGCACAGGTTGAAAAGCTAATTGAGCGGTCATTTTCAGCGCCTTCTCAGGAGCATAACCTTACAGGCACGGAAATTAGCTTGATGATTCAGGGCGACGAAGTTCTTGTACAAGAAAACGCATTAGCCCATGAATATGATGTCGAGATGGAAAGTGAGTTCGACTTCTACAATGCAGAAAGTACAGCAAGTTGTGGGATAGAGGATTTCATGGCACTTATCGAACAGTGGAAAGACTTTTTGAACATTTAATGCACAGTTTTGGGTAACTTCTCTGCCGTTGCTTTAAATTTGTGAAAAGGGCGCACCGATATGGTGCGCCCTTTTTGTTTATAGATATGTAAATTGAGGTTAGTTTTTATTATTCAATAACTTAAAAACTTGGCACGTAGATTGGATTATAAGAAGTGTTTCAGGATGAAAGCTTCGGAGATAACTCAATGAAAATAATCAATGCCATTATTAAGCCGTTTAAATTAGACGATGTACGAGAAGCATTGGCTGATGTCGGTATCGAAGGGATGACAGTATCAGAAGTTAAAGGGTTCGGTCGTCAAAAAGGTCATACGGAATTGTACCGCGGTGCAGAGTATCAAGTTGATTTCCTACCAAAGGTGAAAATTGAAATCGCGACTCACGCAGACAATGTAGATCGTGTTGTTGAAGCAATTACAAAAGCTGCGCAAACCGGAAAAATCGGCGACGGTAAAATTTTTGTTTACGATCTGAACCAAGCGGTGCGTATCCGAACTGGCGAAATGGACGCAGAAGCACTTTAAGAATTCAAAGGATTGGAGATACTTATTATGGAATTAACAACAACAGTAACCGAGTTACGTTACGCACTTGACACCTTTTTCTTCCTCATTTCCGGTGCGTTGGTAATGTGGATGGCAGCAGGCTTTGCGATGCTAGAGGCTGGCCTTGTGCGCTCTAAAAACACAACAGAAATTCTTACGAAGAACATCTGTTTGTACGCCATCGCATGTACGATGTTTCTGATCGTCGGTTATAACATCATGTATGTCGATAATGGAGAAGGAGGCTGGTTACCTTCATTTGGTACGCTAATTGGTACTCAAGGTGAAGGGGCCGACCACTCTTTAGAATCTGACTTCTTCTTCCAAGTTGTCTTCGTTGCAACTGCCATGTCCGTCGTTTCTGGTGCGGTAGCTGAGCGCATGAAGCTTTGGTCTTTCTTGATTTTCTCTGCGATTTTAACTGCGTTTATCTATCCAATGGAAGGTTACTGGACATGGGGTGGAGGCTTCCTAGCAGAAGCTGGATTTAGTGACTTTGCGGGTTCTGGTATCGTACATATGGCAGGTGCTTCTGCTGCTCTTGCTGGTGTGTTACTGCTTGGCGCGCGTAAGGGTAAGTACGGTAAAAATGGTGAAATTTATCCGATTCCAGGTTCTAACATGCCTTTGGCAACGTTGGGTACTTTTATCCTTTGGTTTGGCTGGTTTGGATTTAACGGTGGTTCTCAGTTGATGGTTTCAGATTTTGAGAATGCTACAGCGGTAGGTCAGATCTTTCTAAACACTAACGCAGCTGCGGCTGCCGGTGCAATTGCGGCGCTATTCGTTTGTAAAACTACTTGGGGTAAAGCCGATTTAACGATGATTCTCAATGGCGCGCTAGCTGGCTTGGTTGCCATCACTGCAGACCCTCTATCGCCATCACCACTGTACGCGGTTGCGATTGGTGCAGTGTCGGGTGCACTAGTTGTATTCAGTATCATTGCTCTAGATAAACTTAAAATTGACGATCCAGTAGGTGCTATCTCAGTTCACGGTGTGTGTGGTTTCTTCGGCCTAATGGTAGTGCCACTGAGCAACGGTGATGCAACGTTTGGTGCACAGCTTTTAGGTGCCGTAGTTATCTTTGCTTGGGTATTTGGTGCCAGCCTAGTTGTGTGGGCAATCTTGAAAGCAACCGTTGGGATTCGCGTTACAGAAGATGAAGAAATGGAAGGTATGGACATGCATGATTGTGGTGTTGGTGCTTACCCAGAGTTTGTTACGGTGAAATAATCATTAGCTTGTAATAAATGGTTACACACTTAACACAATAAAACCTGCTCCGATGAGCAGGTTTTTTAATATTCGTCATTGTCTTCTTATTGAACATACATATAATAACGCAACTGATAAACGTTATCATTAGCATGGTAAAGGATTAAACAATGAAAAAACTGCTAACTCTTTCAGCACTAACTTGCGCTACTCTAGCTCCAACAGCAATGGCTGCTGAAGAAGTGAACGTCTACTCTTACCGTCAACCTTTCCTAGTTGAACCTATGTTCAATGAGTTCACTAAAGAAACTGGCATCAAAGTAAACGTAAAATTTGCTAAAAAAGGCTTAGCAGAAAAGCTAGCTCAAGAAGGTGAGTACAGCCCTGCTGACGTTATTCTTACGACAGACATCAGCCGTCTAGCTGAACTGACAAACAAAGGTTTAGTTCAGAAAGTCGATAGCAAAATCATTGAAGAAAACGTACCTGCTCAATACCAAGATAAAGAGAATGAGTGGTTTGCTCTAACTCTACGTTCTCGTAGCGTTTATTCATCACGTGATCGCGTAGGTAAACTAGGCGCAGATTTCAACTACGCAGACTTAGCTAAGCCAGAGTTCAAAGGTAAAATTTGTACTCGTAGCGGTAAGCACCCGTACAACGTTTCTCTAGTTTCAGCAATGATTGCTCACAATGGCGAAGCAGAAACCAAAGAGTGGTTGGAAGGCGTGAAAGCAAACCTTGCTCGCAAACCACAAGGCAACGACCGTGCACAAGTTAAAGCGATCAAAGAAGGCCTATGTGATGTTTCTCTGGGTAACAGCTACTACCTAGGTAAAATGGTTAACGACAAAGAGCAAAAGGCTTGGGCTGATGCAGTTTACATCAACTTCCCTAACCAAGAGACTACAGGCACTCACGTGAATATCTCTGGTATGGCGATGGCGAAGTACTCTCCAAACAAAGACAATGCTGTGAAGCTAATGGAATTCCTAACGGGTGACAAAGCGCAGCAAATGTACGCAGAAGTTAACTATGAGTACCCAGTTAAAGAAGGCGTGAAGCGTTCTGAGCTTGTGGAATCTTGGGGTGACTTTAAAGCAGACAAGCTTTCTCTAGACGATATTGCAGCCAACCACGAAGCGGCAATTAAGCTATTAGACGAAGTGAAATTTGACCTTTAATTCCTTGTGGGGGTATAACAGTACCCCCATTTGATTAAAGGATATGAGATGTATTTGCAACAGCATTTGTATTTCATACAGCCTTGCAGTAATTAGGCGATGAAAGATAAACACTCTTTATGGAAAACCAGTAGTGGGGTAATAACTCTGCTACTGGTTTTGCCGATCTTAGCGATCTTCTACACCGCAATTGGTGAAACGGATGATTTGTTTGCTCATTTAATGGCAACGGTCATGCCGACTTATATTTTTAACACGGTTGCGCTAACTGTTGGCGTAATGGTGCTGTCCTTAACTCTTGGTATTCCAAGCGCTTGGATAATGGCCATGTGTAAACTGCCGACCGAAAAATGGTTGCAGTGGGCATTGGTGCTACCTCTTGCAATGCCAGGTTATATCATTGGTTATATTTTTACTGATTGGTTTGATTTTGCAGGCCCGATTCAGATCTTTTTGCGTGATGTAACCGGATGGGGACCTGGCGAGTATTGGTTCCCTGACATTCGTACGCTGCCTGGTGCGACCTTTGTGTTGGCTTTGGTGTTGTATCCTTACGTGTATTTATTGTGCCGGGCTGCGTTTATGGAGCAAAATGTCTCTTTATTGCAAAGCGCGCGTTTGCTCAAGTGCTCTCCATGGGAAAGCTTTTGGCGCATCTCGATGCCGTTAGTAAGACCCTCTATCGCAGTGGGTTTATCATTGGTCGCAATGGAGACCATCGGTGACTTTGGTACGGTAAGTTACTTCGCGGTGAATACGTTAACCACAGCGGTCTACGATACTTGGTTGGGGTACTCTAATCTTAATGCGGCAGCCAAGATTTCTGCCATGATGCTCGTCATTGTAGTACTGCTTCTTAGTGCCGAACGATACAGCCGCCGTAAACAAAAGCTTTTTCAAAGCCAATTTAACAGTCACGAAGATTTTCGTTACGAGTTGACGGGCTGGAAAAAGTGGACCGCACTAGTTTGGTGCTGGGGCTTGGTTTCGGTCGCGTTTATTTTGCCGCTACTACAGCTGATTGATTATGCGATCACTTATTTTGCGCAGAGTTGGACCTCAGAGTTTCGTGAATACGCATGGAATAGCTTAGTTGTGTCTGTTATTGCTGCGATTATTGGTGTTGCTGTCGCACTGATCGTTAACTTTACCCATCGAGTCAATGGTAAACGAGAAAGCTTGGCATTTATGCGTCTTTCTTCTATGGGCTATGCAGTACCAGGAACGGTACTAGCCATCGGTGTGATGGTCGCTGTGCTGTTTATGGATCATCGTGTCAACGACGTTGCTAAAGCCATGGAGTGGGGAAGGCCGGGACTTATCTTTTCTGGTTCCATGTTCGCACTAGTATTTGCCATGGTTGTGCGCTTTTCCGCGGTAGCGATTGGTAGTATCGAAAGTAATTTAAATAAAATTTCTCCGTCGTTAGATATGGCATCGCGCACTATGGGTTGTAAGCCCAATGCCATGCTGTGGCGCGTGCACTTTCCGCTGGTTAAGCGCGGTGCACTGATTGCGGCTTTATTAGTGTTTATCGAGTCAATGAAAGAGCTCAATGCGGCTTTGTTACTTCGTCCGTTTAACTTTGAAACACTAGCCACATACGTTTATAACTTCGCCTCGGATGAGCATTTAGAATTGGCCGCTTTACCAGCGGTCCTGTTGGTTCTTGTTGGGTTGATCCCGCTTGTTGTTGTTAACCGTTCACTGGAGCAAAATCACTGATGAGCTGTGCATTATCAATTAAAAACCTAACGTGCCAATATGATGATCAAACCGTACTTGAATCATTGTCTCTTGAGGTAGAACAAGGGCAGATTGTCTGTTTGCTAGGAGCTAGTGGCTGTGGGAAAACAACACTATTAAAGGCCGTTGCGGGATTATTGCCGTTAACGTCAGGCGAAATGAGTCTAAATTGCGTCACAATTGATGATGGGGAAAACTGGTTGCCGCCAGAACAGCGTAACATAGGGATGATTTTCCAAGATTACGCACTTTTTCCTCACTTGACGGTGGCGCAAAACATTGCCTTTGGCTTAAAGCAGAGCTCGACAAAAGAGAAAAATGCTAAAGTTCAAGAAATGTTAGAACTCGTACACCTTCAAGGTTATGGCGATCGTTATCCTCACCAATTGTCTGGCGGACAGCAGCAGCGTGTTGCGATTGCTCGCTCATTGGCTTACAGCCCAGACTTATTGTTACTGGATGAACCGTTTTCTAATATTGATACGCAAGTTCGCCATGAGTTGATAAGTGAGATCCGTAAGATTTTTAAGGCCCAAGGTGTGACTGCCATTTTTGTTACGCATAGCCGTGAAGAGGCTTTTGCTTTCGCCGATAAAATGGCAGTGATGAACAATGGAGTCATCGAGCAATATGGCACAGCATCTGAGCTTTACTACCAGCCTTCAAGTAAATTTGTCGCTGATTTCTTAGGTGGTGGCAGCTACCTTGCTGCTAAACGGGTTTCGAATTCAGAATATGAAACCCACTTGGGCGTGGTTGAAGCCACGGCTCAACAAGATATTCCAGTACAGGCGGAGTGCTCTTTACTGCTAAGACCGCAGCATGTGCAAATTCAATCCGATGAAGATAGTTCGGTAACCGTATTGGAACAGCATTTTATGGGTGATCACTGCCGTTATGTGATTAACGCGAATGGTGACCGTTTGTTAGCTACAGCTTCGCAAGCATTAAATATAGGTGAGTCCGTCGCGGTGAAAATTGAAACGCAAGGCGTCCTGGCATTTGCTTAACGCTCCTGAGTATCTTTGCTATCTCGTTTACGACTTTCCAACATACAATAAAAAAGCCCGGCAGTGGAGCCGGGCAAGTGCTCTTCTCCTGTTGATGAGCGCCTTTTCAGACAGCGTTGACTCTCATCATAGTGCTCGAAGCGGGCACAAGGTTCAGTTATAAAGACAAGAAGTCTTTAAACTGTTGAAGAACACGTTCCGCAGTGTCCTTATCTTGCATCTCTGCAAAAATTCGTAGCAGTGGCTCAGTGCCAGAGAAGCGAGCGATGATCCAACCGCCGTTTTTGAAGTAGACTTTCGCGCCATCTTCATAGCTGACTTTTTCGATTTCAAACTCAAACTCAGGCAACTGTTTTTCAACATAAATTTTGTTGAACAGAACGTCCTTTTGCGCTGGTTTGAACTTACAATCGCCTTCTGCCATGTAGGCATAGCCGTACTTGCCGTAGATTTCATCCAGCAACTCAGACAGCTTCTTGCCGGTTACTGAAATCATTTCTACCAATAGGCTTGATGCGAATACGCCGTCTTTACCTTTGATGTGGCCGCGAATGGTTAGGCCGCCAGAACTTTCGCCGCCAATCAGCGAATCGTCAGCTTCCATTTGAGAACTGATGTGCTTAAATCCTACAGGAACCTCAAAGCATTTTTCACCATGATCTTCTGCGACTTTATCTAACAGATGAGTGGTTGCGATGTTACGTACTACTGACCCTGTCCAGCCTTTGTATTCAAGTAGGTAGTAGTAAAGCAGCAGTAGTACTTCATTTGGATGAATGAAGTTACCTTTCTCGTCGATAATACCAAGGCGGTCTGCGTCGCCATCGGTACCAATACCAATGTCGTAGCCTTCTTGTTCTACAAGGTGCATCAAGCGGTAAAGCGTTGCTGCACTTGGTGATGGCATTAAGCCACCGAAATCTGGGTTTTTGCCGTCGTTGATTACGTCGACTTCACAACGACCGTTGATCAATACGGTCTGTAGCGCGTTTTTCGCAACACCAAACATTGGGTCGATCAAAACACGTAAATTCGCCTTCTTGATCGCTTCGATGTCGATAAAGTCGATGATTGAGTCAACGAATTCGTTCATCGGATTGATGATTTCAATCAGCTTATCTTCAACCGCTTGTTCAAAGTCGACGCTTTTTACATCTTGCGCAGTGAGCGCGTCTATTTGTGATTCGATTTTTTGGGTGATGATTTCATCTGCGTCACGACCGCCTTCAATGAAGACTTTAATGCCGTTGTAATCGGCAGGGTTGTGTGATGCGGTAATACATGCCGAGTATGCGCAGCCCATTTCTTTCGCTTTAAACATTACGATAGGTGTTGGGACAAATTTGTCGATAAAGCTAACCACAATGCCGTTTGCTGCTAGAACTTCAGCGAACCAACGACCTGCTTTATCGGAAAGAAAACGACGGTCATAGCCAATCACAAAGCCGCGATCAGCAACCGATTCGTTATTCGTGATGTTTGCAACTGCTTGAGCGACCAAACGTACATTATCTTTGGTGAACTCCTCACCGATAAATGCACGCCAACCGCCTGTACCAAATTTGATCATGATTCGATCCTCGATAAGAGCGGCATCCCACCGCCTCTTAAATCTTTGCTAGCGAACCGATGCACTTGTAAAACATAAATGCACCGGATAAATCAAAAGGGGAGAAGGACTCCCCCAAAAGATGATTAACCTAGAGTAACGATAACTTCGTTTACTGAACCTTCCGCTTGAACTGGGACAGAGGCACCATTCACTGCTTCACCGTTCACAGTAATCGACTTAACGCCTTTGCTTACTGAGTCTGGGTTAACGACTTTGATGTTGTACGTTGCACCTAGCCATTGACGAGTCACTTCGAAACCAGGCCAGTTCGTTGGGATACATGGATCGATAGTTAGGCCATCGAAGCCTGTACGCACACCAAGGATAAAGTTGGTAACAGCGAAGTAAGCCCAGCCTGACGTACCTGTTAACCATGGGTGGTTTGCACGACCGTGGTCTTGGTGGTCACGACCCATGATGAACTGTACGTATGAGTAAGGTTCTGCAATACGTTTTTCGATGATGTCGTTCTGGTTGTATGGGTTAAGTGCATCGTAGAACTTCATTGCACGATCACCACGACCCAGTTTCGCTTCAGCTACCCAAGCCCATGGATTTGGATGCGAGAAGATCGCACCGTTCTCTTTTACGCCTTGGTAAACACGAGTTACGAAGCCGATATCATCATTCGGTGTTGCAAAAGATGGTGAGTTTAGGTGGAGGCCGTATTCAGAGAATAGGTTCTCATCGACAGCGTCCATCGCTTTTTCGCCGCGCTCTTGAGATACCGCTCCGGAAAGTACCGCAAGCGTGTTTGACTCGAGGTGTACTCGGCCTTCCGCTTGTTGCGCAGTACCGATCTTGTCGCCATTCTTCGTCAGACCACGGATGTACCAACCGCCTTCGTCATCCCAAAGGTGGGTTTCACAAGCTTCACGCACGTTTGCTGCCATTTCCGTGTATTTCTCTACGTCGGCTTCTTTGCCTAGGTATTTCGCTAGGTCGATGAACTCCTGCAGTGCCCAGAAATGTAGGAACGACACCATTGAAGATTCGCCACCACCTAGGTTCAGACAGTCGTTCCAGTCTGCACGCAGACCTTTACAGATACCGGTTTGACCGACGTACTCCGCCGAGAAGTCTAGCGCGGCTTTCATGTGGTCATAAACCGTTGCATCGCCACCGTCGGCGTAAGGGATCACTTCGTCGAAGAAGCTGTGCTCACCGGTTTCCATCACGTACTTACAGATGGTTGGAACTAGCCATAGATGGTCATCGGAACAAGTGTCTTCGATGCCGTGAATCTTGTCTTCATCAGACGGTGTTGGAACCACGGTTGGGGATTTCGATGGTTTAACATCCGCTTTTTCTGGATCAAACCAATCTGGATCGAATAGGTGTAGACCGTAGCCCGCTTTTACTTGGCCGCGCAGTAGGTCAACGATACGTTTGCGCGTCATTGCTGGGTTAGCGTGAGGAACTGAGATTGCATCTTGCGCTGTATCGCGGTAACCAAGACCAGTACGGCCTCCCACTTCGATGAATGAAGCAAAGCGAGACCACACCACACAAGTTTCTGCTTGGTACAGTGTCCAAGCGTTGATCATGGTATCTAGACCTTCGTTTGGTGATTTCACTTGGAACTTGCCACAGCGTTCATCCCAGTGTGCTTTGATACCCGCAAATGCATTGTCGACTTCTGCAAAGTCTTGGTACTTAGCACGTAGACGGTCACCATTGCCTTTACCGATACCTAGAATGTAAGCAAAGCGAACTTCTTCACCCGGCTGGATAGTGAATTGCTTGTGCAGAGAGCCACAGTGGTTGTAACACGTTTGTGCTGTGTTGAAACACTTACCTTGTTCTACCGCTAGCGGGTTTGCTTCGTCACGGTATAGGCCAAGGAAGCTGTCACGTTGACCGTCGTATGAATCTGGATCAAATGTTGAAGCTAGGTAGTAGAAACCTTCGAAATCATTCGTGTTGTAGTACAGGTCGTACTCAATCACGCCTTCATTGTAAGCCGTACCTGCTGAATACAGAGACATCTGATGGTTTTGGTTATCAGATTGAATGTGGCTGAATGAGAACTCAACAAATGAGAATGCGCTGATCGTGCGTGGTTTGTCAGAGGTGTTTTTAATCACTACATCCCAGATTTCAGCGTCTTCGCCTTTTGGCACGAACAGAGTTTTTGTTGCGGTAATACCGCTGTATTCACATTTGAACTTAGAGTAAGACAAGCCGTGACGAACTTCGTAGTTTGCTTCGTCTAGGCTCTTCGCAACTGGTTGCCAAGAGATTGACCAGTAATCACCTGTCTCATCATCACGCAAGTAAACGTAGTGTCCTGGGCGATCGAATGTCGCATTTGGACGGAATTTAGTAACACGGTTGTATTCTGGAGAGTTGTAGAACGAGTAGCCACCCGCGTTGTGCGAGATAACCGTACAGAACTTCTCAGTACCTAGGTAGTTGGTCCATGGTGCTGGTACGTCAGGGCGAGTGATGACGTATTCGCGATTCTCGTTATCGAAATAGCCGTATTTCATTTGTGTCTTTCCTTTTTACGAAGCTGCATCAGCAGCCAAAATTTAAAAACTGTTTAAGCGTGATGTTTCGACATCAGTTTTGTATTACTTCCACGGTTTACGGTAATTCACTCCCTGCAAATCAAGCAGAGGTAGATGGCCTTTCAAGCGTGATAAATAGTCGGTCCAATCTCGGTGTTGTTTGTCTGTCCAACATGCTTCTGCCATTGCAGTTAAACGAGGGAAGATCATGTAGTCCATGCGAGGTTGGTTATTGATAATTTCGCACCATAATGCTGTTTGAATGCCCCAAATGCGCTTACGTATTGGGTCGTCAGCAGGCACTTCAGCGAGCGGCTCGTAGTTGTAAGCTTTTTCTAGTGGCAGTGGGTTTGCCCAGTCCACGCCCGGTTCTTCAGGTGCGTAGTCTTGGGTCATATCTAGGTAAGTGGTTTGTGCTGGTTGCAGCACCACATCAAAGCCTTGGCGAGCACAGTTCAATGCCGCTTCTTCGCTTAGCCATGAGTAGATCACCGTATCTTTACTGACTTTGTCGCCGTGTTGAGCTTCTTCCCAGCCCAGCATGCGTTTGCCCAATTTACGAAGTTTGTCTTCGGCATAACGCAAGAAGTGTCCTTGCAAATCTTTGTAGTCGCTGTAACACAGTTGTTCCATTAGTGCTTGGCATGCTGGGCTTTTTGACCATACGCCGTTAGGTACTTCGTCGGCACCAATATGAACGTAAGGCGCAGGAAAAAGCGCAGAGACCTCTTCTAGCACTTTGTCGATAAATTCATAACTCCCCGGCAGAGCAGGGTTAATGACGTTGTCGTTGTAATGCTGAATACTGCGGTATTCGGTGGTATCTTCCGCTTCTACCAATAGGTGTGGTAACGACTTGATGGCGGCTCGGCAATGACCAGGTACATCAATTTCAGGAATGATGGTGATGCCGCGTTGCGATGCAAATTCGATAACGTCTTTGATGTCTTCTTGTGTGTAGAAGCCGCCGTAACGTTCATCAAAGTGCGTGTACTGTGGTTCATTGATCTCATCCAATCCGCGCCAAGCACCAATATCGGTCAGTTGAGGCAGTGATTTGATTTCAATTCGCCAACCCTCATCGTCGGTAAGATGCCAATGGAACGTATTGAACTTGTAATGAGCCAGTTGGTTGATCAAGCGTTTGACTTGCTCAACGGAGTGAAAATGACGAGCACAATCCAGCATCATACCGCGGTAACGAAAACGTGGCCTGTCTTTGATTGAACAGCAAACTACTTCCATTGAGTTAGGTTGATCGCCAACTTTGATTAGTTGTAATAACGTTGCACAAGCATGGGTAAAACCAGACGAAGATCCTGCTTCAATTTTGATTGACTCTTCGGCTACTTTCAGTTTGTAAGCGCCTTCATCCAAGGTTGGGTTGCCTTTGAAGATGATCTGACTGCCATTGTCTGATGCGAACTCAAATTGGTGAATGCGCTTAAGCTCTTCAAGTAGCCATTCTTTAGCTGAATTGGCCAGGCTTGAATAAACCGCGACGCCAGCATGATGATCAAAGCTAAAATAGTGATCGCTGACCTCAATATGGTTTGGTTTTGGCAGCAAGGGCTGTGCATGGGTTAAACTTGCCGGAATCTCACTGCGTTCACGGTATGGTGAAGCTAATACGATAGGCGTGACATCCACTTGTGCGCGCTGTGGGTTTCCATCAACGACAAAGTTGATCATCGCTTCGTTAAAGCCATCCGAGTAATAACGGAATGGGTTCGAACCAATACTGAATTCACAGTAATAGTGATGGTTGGCAGCCAGTACCACCCCTTCTGGTTTAAGTGTGCAAAAACTACCAATTTGAGTCAGTTGACCATTTGAAACGCTGTTTGGAAGAATGTAACGATCGAAAGCGAAAGTTAAGCTCCAGCTGTTTAGGTCTTGGTCGCTCAAGTTATGAAAGGTGAGGCCAAAGCGGCAGTTTTGTTTCTGCTCAGAAAGGACTACGAGATCAACACGATATTCCATATCTACTCCTACGCCGCACTGAGCGAGTAAAGGTTATGTTCTGGTTTGCCAGCAAACATAATTGCGCCTTCAATCGCGTCAAACTGTGGCTCAACAATCCATTGCTGAACTGGTGGTGAAAGCCAACGTACAATGCGTTCAGCTATGCTGCCCATTAAACAAATACGTGTTGCGCCGCGCTTGTTTAATGCCACGAGAAACATTTCTATATCCGCTGCGGTTTGCTTCAGCATTTCAATGGCCAGTGCATCGCCTTGTTCCGCATGTTGGAAAATAGCCGGAGAAAACTGCCCATAATCACGAGGAAGCGCCTGTTTTGACCACGCCACCACGTTGTCGACCTCATTTTCGAAATGCGTCATAACGTGTTGTGCTAGGGGCGTTTTTTCTCTGATGCCATCTTCAGCTAACAAAACTTGCTGAACTAGGCGTAGCCCCATCACTGCGCCGCCACCTTGATCCGAAATAGGGAACTCACGACCACCGACAACATGTTGCTCCAATCCGTTAAGGTAGATGCCACAAGAACCGGTTCCCGCAATCATGATTGCGCCATCTTCGCCATTGTGCGCACCAACGCACGCACCGTAAGCATCGGTATTCAGAGTCATACTGGCAAATGGATGAGGAAGAGACATGAAGGCTTGCCAAGATGCTTTGTGCTCTGCGCCAGCAAGGGCTAAGCCGACGTGCATCGACGCGAAATCTTGTTGTGTCAGACCGCCTTGCTCGGTAGCCGAAGTGATGGATTCAAGAATCGAAGCCATTGCTATTTCAGCACCTAGCATGATGTTGGCACTGCCGCTTTTGGCCTCGCCAAGAAAATTACCTTGTGAATCTTTAATCCTGGCTCGACATGACGTGCCGCCACCATCGATACCGACAAAATACATTCCCATGATTATTCTTCCTTCATATTTTTAGAGGTCGCCAACTGAGAAACATGCTGAGCTTGACTCATTATCGCGAGTAAGTACCAAGCGCCATGCGGGATCCATTGTTCGCCCCAGCGCCAGTTTTGTAACACGTCTTCTTTTTGTGCTGGTGGGTTAAATGCAATGTCTTCCTCGTCTTCAAAGCCGCCAGTGATTCCGTTACACACGCCACCTTTTGCGTTGAAGAAACCATATTGAGGGAGGTAATCAGGGTTGTTACGACCATGGCCATCTAGCATGCACATGTCGTATGGGTTTAAGCCTACAACCCAGTTCAATGCATCTTGAGCAAACACAGAAAGTTGTTGCTGTACTTCTTGCGACGCTATATGCGGTTGAGCAAGGTACGCCATGGTCGCGAGTGAGCCCAGTCGAGCATTCTCGCCTTGCCACCAATAGCCAGATTCATTGTTGTGTGCGACAAAAAATGCCTCGCGTTTTGACTCATTTACGCCTTTAACATATTGGCGAGGGTAACCGAATGGGTTGATCACTTTATTCGATATTGTGATCTCAAACTCACACGCTAGGTTGACGATACGTTTTACCGATTCCGCTCGTGCTGAGTCGTCTTCAATTAATAGATATTCGCATAGGGCAATAACTGGTAGGCCAGCTTCGGCTGCGTGAAAATATGGACGGCTGCCGTCTTGGTTTGCTGACCAAAAGTGTTGAATCTGTTCGTCGCTCATTTGGCGTGCAACTAAACGTTGCGCCCAGAAACGGCTCTCTTCCAAGTAGCGAGTTTCTTTGGTTGCTTTAAACAGTTCTACACAAGCCAGTAGCGCACAGTATTCGTCGATAATGTTTTCTTCCCCATCATTGAGGTACTGCGTATTGTGCTCTTTTAAGTGCCAGTAACCATTTTCGGCAGCGTTGCGGTATTTTTGTTGATCGTATTCACCGTGAACACTTAAACGCGACGCTGCCGCTAGCGCTGCAATGGCGACACCGCCACCTTGTCGAAAGCCTGCTTGATAGTCGTCAAATTTGTGACCAAGTTGAGTTTCGTACGCGCAAATCTCGCGTTGCGCAGTATCTTTGCTCCACTTGTCAAAGACCGTCATGTAGAAAAAGCCTTTTTCGTTTTGCATACGCACAAGAAAGTCTGCACCGAACAGGGCTTCTTCAATCAGACGTGTACGTGTGAAAGCTGCAATGTCTTCGCTTCCTTCAAGCAATGAAACCCCTTTTAGGATGTTCCAAACCACCATTGGGGTTTGTTGAGGATTCAAATAATTCGCGTATGAAAGGTGACTTAAATACTTGCTAACGTCTCCTGATGCGTCGTACCAGCCGCCGTGTACATCAACCTTTTTATTGGAGTTTAGTACTGGAAGTTGTCGATCTTGTTGATCGAAGATCCCGCCGCAACGTTGCGATTTGAAGTAGTGGATCACATCTGACAAAGTTTGATCCAACAGAATGTGTTCGCCAACGATGAAAGAGGAAGAGCGCTTATCTTCTACTTGCAAGAAATAGTCACCTGACGTTGTGAAAGAGGAAAAGTCGATGAGGTAGAAATAGCCCTGATGCCAGTTCGCCACTTTACCTTGTTCTTCAACCGCAAAAGTTGCCACGGTTTGCTCGCTAGTGGCACAAATCAATTGAGCAGTGTAAGAAGACAAGTGTGGTTGTTCGGTCTGGATAATGGCTTTCTTTGGGCCCAGACGTTCATAACCAATGTGGTTAGTCAGTAGCAGCATTCAATGTCTCCGGGAAACGATAAAAACAGGAATGGGCCAGGCTGAACCTGACCCTCGTTATGATTAATCTTCAAATAAGTAACAGCGGACAAAGTGGTTGTCGGACAGTTGAGTGACGCCCGGTAGTCGTTCGCGACATTTGTCGGTAGCGTGTACACAACGTCCAGCAAATGGACAGCCGACAGATTCTGGTGTCCAAAGTGGGATTTCCCCTTTGTTGCCTTTCAGTTTCTCGTGAATAGACTTCGATGGATCTGGAACCGCAGATACCAACAGTTGCGTATATGGGTGTTGAGGATCGTGAATGATTTCTTCAGTATCGCCCCATTCAACCATGTGACCTACGTACATGACCGCGAGATCTTCAGCAATGTAACGCGCTGTTGCGATGTCGTGAGTGATGTAAAGCAGAGACATTTGTTTCTCGAACTTCATCTCTTCCATCAAGTTCAGAACACCGGCACGGATTGATACATCGAGCATCGATGTTGGCTCATCCGCCAATACCACTTCTGCACCAACTGCGATGTTACGAGCTAGGTTTACACGTTGACGCTGACCGCCAGATAGCTGGTGCGGGAACTTTTGCGCCGTTTCTTTTGGTGGAATAAGACCAACTTGTTCAAGTAGGTCGTACACACGCTCTTCCAGTTCTTTCTTGTTGCCCGGTGCTACTTTCTTATGAATCAGCAACGGGCGCGCAATATGGTGGAAGATATTGTGCGTTGGGTTTAGCGAGCCAAACGGGTCTTGCCACACCATTTGTACACCTTCACGGTAGGTCATTAAATCGTGACGAGAGGTGATGTCTTGGATATCACGACCTTTGTATTCAATGATGCCATCGGTTGGTGCGTACATTTTTGCAATCATTTTTGCAGTAGTAGACTTACCTGAACCAGATTCACCTACCACTGACAAGCCGCGGCTCTTGTACATTTTGAAAGAGACGTCGTTGATTGCGCGCATCTTAGATTGTTTGATTGAGTTACTGTTTAAAGGGAAGTCCTTAACGACATTTTTACCCTCAATCAGCAGTTCGCCGAATTGTTTGCTCATAATTCTCTCCAGTGTAATTTTTGTTCTTAGCTAGCGTTTTTTTGTTGTTAAACCTTAGCTTGAGCAATGGTGTCGCCGTACAAATGGCAATTTGAGAGGCGACCTGGTTCAATTTGACGTAATTGGGTTGGTACACGTGTACATGCTTCATGTACGCGATCGCAACGAGCTTGGAAGCGGCAGCCCCGTGGTACTTCTAGCAAGTTCAACGGGTTACCTGGAATACCAGTCAATTTGGTCTTTGGTCCAGTTAGTGGAGGGAAAGAGCTACCCAAACCTTTGGTGTAAGGGTGGTAAGGACTTTCCAGAATTTGCTTAGAAGGCGCGACTTCAATCAACTCACCTGAGTACATGATGCCGATACGATCCGAGAACTCGACCATCAATGACAAGTCATGTGTGATGAACAGAATTGAGAAACCAAACTCTTCTTTAAGCGCGTAAATTTTTTGTAGAATTTCACGTTGAACCACTACATCCAATGCGGTAGTCGGTTCGTCCATGATGATCATTTTTGGGTTCAGAGCCAAAGCGATTGCGATTACTAGACGTTGACGCATACCACCAGAGAACTGGTGCGGGTAATCACTCAATCGGCTAGGGTGGATATCAACGATTTCCAGCAGACCTTCAGCGCGTGTTTTTGCTTGAGCGCGAGTCATATTGGTATGACGCATGATGACGTCACAGAACTGCTCTTCCATGGTTAGAACAGGGTTCAAAGCGTTCATCGCACTCTGGAATACCATCGACATTTCACTCCAGCGGAACGCTTGCATGCGATCATCGCTGTACTGAAGGATATCTTCACCGTTGAAGATAACCTCACCACCTGTGATAAACGCTGGTGGCTTATGAAGGCGCATTAGTGAGAAGGCAACAGTGGATTTGCCACAGCCAGATTCACCAGCCAGACCGAATACTTCACCTGGTGCAATGTCGAAGCTCACGTTGTTACAGGCGCGGACATCGCCCGCGTCTGTGATGTAGTCTACGCATAGGTTACGGATGGAAATTAGTGGTGCAGTCATGATTATTTATCTCCGCTCCATAGTGCATTTTGTGGTGCCAGTTCAGGCTCACGCTCTTTCTTGTCTTTTGCTGCTAGTTTTTTCCAGCGTTTCATGCCTTTGTGAGAACGAAGTTGAGGGTTCGCAATTTCGTCAACGGCAAAGTTCAACAGAGCAAGACCAGTAACCAGTAGTGTTAGGGCAATACAAGGTGCTAGTACTTCCCACCATGCGCCAATCAGCATGGCTGATGAGGTTTGCACGTTGTAAAGCATGATGCCCCAACTGATCGTGTTGGCATCACCCAAACCTAGGAACGAAATGACCGCTTCAGTGTTGATCGCCAGCATTACTGAGCCAATGAAGCTCGCACCGACAATTGGGATAAGGTTTGGTAAAATCTCAACGAAGATGATGCGGAATGAAGACTCTCCCAATACTTCGGCAGCTTTAACGAACTCTTTCTCGCGTAGTGCCATAGTTTGAGAGCGGACAACACGTGCACCCCATGCCCAAGAAGTACCAGCGATAATCAAGGCAATGGTGAGTGGGCCTGCTTCACCGATAAAGGCCGCCAACACGAATAGCAATGGATACTGCGGGATTACTAACATGATGTTCATCGCGGCACTCAATACGTCATCCACTTTGCCGCCGAAGTAACCTGCCGATATACCAATGACTGTTGCTAAGAAGCACACGATGATGCCAGCGCCAAAGCCTACACCCAGTGATACTCGTGCACCGTAAGCCACTTGCGACCAGATATCGCGACCCATTCGGCTAGTACCTAATACGTGGTCGGCCTTTTTAGACATAATCAGCGTACGACGATCGTCTGCTAGGTTTTTAGCGACCCAACCATCAGGATTGTTTTGTGCCTGTTTTACAACAAAGCTTGGGTATTCGTGCGGGTTACCGGTTCGCTTGTCTGGCGCATGCTTTGTAAGTAAAGGAGCGGCAATCGCAACGAACACGAACAGCGTAACAATGCCAAGACCAATGCGAGCGAATGCGTTACCTAAAATAAGTTTGAATAGTTCTTTCATGATTATTTGCCTCCCGTACGTAGGCGAGGGTCTAGAATCATGTACAGCATGTCAGCCATTAAGTTGAAGCACAGCATGAACATCGTCATGATAATTAACTGACCTTGAAGTACTTGGTAGTCACGAGCGTGAATTGCGTTCAATAGAACAGTACCTAGGCCTGGGTAGTTGAAAATCATCTCGATGATTAATTGACCACCGATGGCCATACCTAGAGACATAGACAGTGCGGTAACACTTGGAAGTAGTGCGTTACGTGCGGCGTAATTAAAGACGACGCGGTTTTCACTCAGCCCTTTACCTTTAGCCATCGTGATATAGTCTTCGGCGAGAAGGTTGATCATGTTGTTACGCATGTTAACTAGGAAGCCACCAATTTGAACGATGGTTGCACAGAATAGAGGTAGTACAGCGTGGTAACCCACGTTCTTGATGAACTCCCAGCTTGTCCAATCAGGAATAGTACCTGGCGTGTAAGCATAGCCAGATGGGAACCATTTCAGGCCAATCGCAAAGGTAAACAGCGCTAACATTGCGATAACCATTTGTGGAATAGCTTGAATGATCAATGTGCCAGGCGTTACGAATGCATCGTACTTACTACCGCGCTTCCAGGCGGCAAAAATACCAAGGACAGAAGCGATGGAGAAAGAAAGTACAACCGCAGTACCAGCTAGAAATAGTGACCAGCCAAATGCACTACCTAGTAAAGAATTAACTGAAAGTGGGTAGAACTGGATTGAGGTGCCCAATTCCCAACTTAGAATGTTTTTAATGTACGAGAAGTACTGAATGTAAATTGGCCCATCAACGAAACCGAGCAGTTCTTTCATTGCTGCGATTCGTTCTGGAGTCACCTGTACTGAAGCATTAGCAAACATCATGGTAACTGGGTCACCAGGCATTGCTCGCGGAATAATAAAGTTTAACGTCGCTGCAACTAAGAGCGCGACAAGATAGAACGACAAACGTCTTAAAAAATAACCCATAACTCACACCTTACTCACCCAGATTTTTTCCCTGTTTCTGGTTTCAGGTCGCTCCTAGCGAAATTTAGAGCGAAAAATCCCCTGACGACGAGCGCCACATATTGGTTTCGTTAACAAGGGATTTTTATAGGCGGCACACGGGATGTATGCCGCTTGAAATGAACTTCTACTTATTTAACTGGTTTTAGGTCCAGTACGTGAAGTAGACGCTCTGGGATACCTGCCCAAATGTTTGGACGGCCCTTAGGGTTTTCTTCGTTCCACCAACCAGTGAAGCGAGTTGTGTTGTATTGGTACATGTACGCGCCAGATAGCACAGGAATAGTTACTTGGTCCTGAGCAATGATCTTCTGAATGCCATGAGCGATCTCTAGTTGTTCTTGCTTATCTGCTGTCTTGTAGAAGCTGTTAAGAAGACCGTCTAGCTTATCGTTCTTGTAGAAGTGCATTGCAAAGCGAGGCATGCCGTCACCAGCTTGTAGCTTCGAGTTGTAGCCACTATCCCAGTACAAGTGTGGATCTGCACCGTGGAAGTAGTTGGTGTAAGCAACGTCGTAAGTACCTTCTAGCATAGCTTGGTTGTATACCGAGAAGTCCGGTGTACGAGCACGAGCTTTAATGCCCACTTCTGCTAGTTGCTCAACGGCTAGCTGTACCGTGTTGTTGAAGTCAGTCCAACCGTTTGGTGATTGAATTAGAAGCTCGAAAGACTTGCCAGATGGTGTATCCACAAAGCCATCTTTGTTTACATCTTTGAAGCCAGCTTTAGCTAGAAGCTTTTTCGCACCTTCCGCGTTGTATGTGTTGTAGCCTTTGTACTTGTTGTGCGTCTCTTCATCAGACCAAGCTTCGAATGCGTAGCCAAGACCAGATGCGAAGTCGTTCACTGTACCGCCGCCGTAGAAAGCGATATCAATGATAGTTTGACGGTCTAGCGCCATAGAGAACGCACGACGGAAGTCAACGTTAGTTAGTGCTTCGTTTTTCGCAGCGTCTGGGTTTTTGAAGTTCACTACAAATGCTTGAGTACCCGCTGGTGGGTACCAGTAGTGGTGATTCGGACTTGCTGCAGCGTACGTACGGTCGATGTCTGGTACGAATGAAGACGTCCAGTCCATTTCGCCGTTAACGATTTTGCCCAAGAATTGGTCGTTGTTCGCGATTTGTGGCACACGCAGACAATCTACATCTAGGTTGTCAGCATCCCAATAATTCGGGTTCTCACACTGGATATATAGCTGCGGTGTGAAAGTGTCGATTTCAGTAAATGGACCACTGCCTACTGGATTTTCGTTTGTGAATGTTGCTGGATCTTTTACTTTGCTCCATACGTGCTTAGGTACGACGGGTACTTTCGCAATTTCGTAAGGAACGTTTGAGTTTGCTTCGCTTAGACGGAATTTAACTTGGTAGTCGTTAACTTTTTCTACGCCAGTCACCCAAGAGTTGATACCAGATTGGTCTAGCTCTGGCTTCTCTTTAACTAGGTTGAAAGAGTAAACAACATCATCAGCGGTAAACGCTTTGCCATCAGACCATTTTACGCCCTTACGGATATCGAAGGTTACGCTCATCAGGTCATCAGCCATGGTAAAGTTTTCTGCTAGACGAAATACAGGCGTGTTACCGTGCATTTCGTTAAAAACAACGAGCGGCTCGTAAATAAAGTCGGTTGTTGTGTGCAGGTTAGTTGCACCCAAGAAAGGGTTAAAGTTACGAACGAAAGTTGTAAACTCTTTAGGGTGGATAGTCAGTTCACTGCGTTCAGCCGCAGTAGCTACCGATGCAAAACCTGTAGTAGCCGTTGCAATAATTGCTGTTGCTAGTGCTGTTTTTTTAATATTGGCAAGCATAGCTGTTCCTTACTATTTGCTTTCATTTCACTAAATGGAATTGAATGTCATCAATTGATAAACACTCTCTAAGACCTACCTCTTGTACATGCCTTACTCATTACAACATTGAGTTTCGCCAAGAGTGGCCTGTAGGCCTTAGGCAGGAGTAAGAAAACACCTTATCCATAAAATAATCAAACTTGATTCCCGTTAAAAACGTTAAAATCTCTGAGCTCTCCGTTATAAACGTTATTTTGGCTAATTTTAACCAGTAGAGGGACAAAAAATAAACGTTGATATGCGTCGCAGTTTATATCCTTGTTAATAATGAGTGTTGGTGATTACTAACCTGGTGATCCATTTAAAATATACGTTTCTTGCTTGGTTTCTAGGTTCGGAGATCTCGCTCACATACAGAAATGGTGTTAATTAATCAGCTAAAAATTAATCTGCCGTTCTGTTGTGATTAAGTTCGCAATCTCTATCAATAGTTCGTCAAAATCCGCTTGTTATCTGAAAAATGGCCTTTTTTATCGACAGTTTTCTTCCGTTTGTCGTCCTTTTTTTATTGTATGAATGAAGTTTTTTGGTTGCTCGAACTTACCTAATTAAGGCCAGTTAAATGGATAAGATCGTACGTTTTGAAGACCAACAATAGATAGCGATGTCTAACCGAATGTTCGTTATTGGAAATATGTTAATGGGGTAGGAAGAGGCGGTCTCTTTTATCTCTAGGAAGGGAATACTTGAATAACAAAAAAGCCCAGCATGCACGCTGGGCTAGTTTTTTTGATAAATATTAGCTGGTCAATAGTCGCTGTAGTTTATCTCGTTGTGCTTCTATGTATGCTCTCTCGGGGCTCTGTTCTTTGCAGTGTTCGAGAATGAACTCTATCGAGCTTAGCACCGTTCTCCAACGTGGTGTTTTGGGTAATGTTTCTATACGCATGTATTTATCTAAAGTGCGTGTTTGCAAAGTACTACGGTCTAGATAAACGCGCCACAAGCCACTTTGCTCTGCAAATGCGAACTTACTTTCACCCGTTACAGATTCCCAATACTCTAAAGCATGTGTCATTGCGTCTACTAGAACTTCTCGCATAAGTTCTTGCTTGTCTTTTTTATTACCGAGCGCTTTGTCTGCAAGGCGCGTAAATTCTCCGCCAAGCTCTTTTAGCTTTTGCAATTGGTCTTTGTCACCATCAAATGCATAACTTGAAAGCACTTCTACGGCGGTTTCTAGATTATGTATGCGAGCGGCACTGGCTCCACCGCCGACATTAAAGATGTACATGATATCTAACCCTGAACCTTCAGGGAGCTTAAGAATGTCTGCTTCGATGTTCTGACGAATATCTTCAATATAGATATCAATCTTACCACAGTAATGAGGTTGTTTGACGGTTAGATATTTAGGGGCAATCAGCTCATCAGCAGATGAGCGCTTTAGCTGTTCTAAGCTGCGCTTGAATAGCTTACAAGCAGCTTCGTTAGCAAAGCGAATACGCTTGTCTTCACGTAGACAGATGATTGCTTCAGGAGCCGATTCTAGCTGTTCCAACAAACGACCTTGAGTCTCAAGTAAGCTTGCTTCAACGACTGCTCGCTGTCTCAGTTCAGACTCTAGCACTTTGTTTTCCATATGGCGCATTTCTGCTTTACTTGCCGTTAAATGCGCTTGGATACGTGCCGCCAACTCTTGTTTATTAAATGGTTTCGATAAATAGTCGTTGGCTCCTGCTTCAAAACCTCTTACACGATCTTCTGTTTGACTGAGTGCGGTGAGCATAATGATTGGCAACTCGGCATGATCATAGGTTTCACGTAGTTCACTACAAACTTGGTAGCCGCTCATGCCTGGCATCATGATATCCAATAACAGAAGTTCCGGCTTCTCTTGCTCGACGAGCGCTAACGTTTCTGGCCCATCGGAGACGGTACGCACACGATAGCCCTCTAAACGTAAAAAGCTTTCAAGCACGCGTAAGTTTACTGGTTCATCGTCAGCAACATACAGTAACGGGCCGTCTGGGTTCTCTGGAAGTGATAAGTCTTCGCTGTTCTCTACATTAACTTCAGGAATTTGGAAGTGCCCGTGCGCAGCTAGAGTCTGGGTTGCTTGGATTTCTTCTTCACTGGCGAGCGGTAAAGTGAAACTGAAGGTAGTTCCGACCATTGGTTGGCTACTGACGTATAACGAGCCTCCCATTAATTCGATCAATTGCCGGCTAATGGAGAGCCCAAGCCCTGCACCTTGACGATAACGGCTCGCGTCTTGCCCTGCTTGGATAAGTGGTTCAAAAATATGCTCAAGTTGTTCTGCGGGAATTCCTTGTCCAGTATCCACGACTTGTACGCGTACATGATCATCTACCACATTAGCGGAGATAACAATTTTACCTTCTGAGGTGTATTTAATCGCATTGCCAATCAGGTTATATAGCACTTGTTCAAGGCGTTGCGGGTCAGCTGATACTGCTTTTAAATCCGCTGGGACTTGGTTGATGATGCGGATGGTTTTACTTCCGAGTAAATGGCTAGAAAGCTCTAAAACCAATCGTGTTGCACTGCCCAAACTCACTGCTGATTTCTGGATATCCATGCTTCCATAACGCATTTTATGATAATCCAACAAGTCATCGACTAGATTAGCGAGACGCTGACCACTTTTAATGATGATATCAAGCTGATATTTCTGGCTAGCGGGGATCGCACCATTGGCGCCGGACGCTAAGGTTTCAGCAATCCCGACCATGCCGTGTAACGGTGTACGAAGTTCATGAGAAGTCGTGGCTAAGAATTCATCTTTTAATTTATCGGCCAATTGCAGTTCTTCATTCTGTTTTTGAATGATCTGTATGTTGCTTTCTAGTTCTTCATTTTGCTTCTTAATGGTTTGAATCTTCTCTCGAATAGAGCGTTGCATTCGTTCAAAGCTTAACGCAAGCCGACCAATTTCATCTTTACGAACCGTATTAAAAGACGTGTCATCAAGATCCCCTGCAGAGACCTTTTCGGCAACCCAAGTCAATTTCAGCAACGGAGAAGTGATAAAGTTTGATAAATAGTGAGAAGCGATCACCACAAGGATAATGGCGATCAACATAGCGATAACGAATAGTTTTTCGAGTTGATGGATACGAGCGAAAGCTTCGTTTTCTGGTAACTGTACGACGAGCGCCCAAATCACACCACGAGTTTCAATCGGTGCATAAGCCGCGATGATCTCTTCACCTAAACCGTTTGTGTAAGTGCCGACACCAAATGCACCAGAGAGTGCTTTATCGATCACTTCTAAGCTGTTCTTAATGTCGTCTTGTTTCGTGTTAATTGTGCGAGGTTGGTGATCATTTCCAACCAGCAAGGTGTTAATGGATGACTCTCGATTAGCGTCTGCGGCTAACTTAGTGATGCCATTATTTGGCAAGCGGAACATGGCATAGCTGTGTAGATAACCTTGTTGAACAATTGGTGCACCTAGCCAAGCGACTGATTTACCCCCTTCCAGCTCGAAGTCAGACACAATCACAGGAGTGTAGTCTTCGTTTACTTTTCGACGTTCAGTCACATCATCGGCGAGACGCTTGAAAGTTTTGCCAAGTGCCGAGTCTTTGTAGGGGCCTGATAACAAGTTCGTTCCGTAGTTATCGTCTTTGTTGATCGAGTAGGTGACGTTACCATTGATGTCGACCAGCAAAATGTCATTAAAATCAGAGCGCTTGAGGAGCTCCAAGTAGGCCCAATGATAGCGTTTATGTAAAAGTCGGTAACGTTCACTTCCTACATAGTTGGATGACTCGGGTAACGTTGAGGTTTTGATTTGGTCTCCGCTGCCCGCGATGTAGCGCTGTTGGGCGTTTTTACGAGACTCTTCAATATCATTGCCTAAACGACTAAAAGCATTGACGAGACCGTAGAATCGGCCACCACTGGCGTAAGCCAACTCTGAGCGCACAAAGCCCATGACTTCGGTTTCTCGTGCCTCAAAGTAGTCGATGATTTGCTGCTGTTTTGTATCTCGAACAGACAGTAAGTGCGAGGTGCTTTGTTCTTGCAGATCTTTACTGTGGGACTGCAAGAAAAAGATCGCAGTAATGGTAAGAGGTGTGATACTGAGCACCAGAAATGCGGTCATCAGTGTACTCTGAAGGCGCTTAAATTTCTGTTTTTTGTAGAATTTAAACATGGATAAGATTACAACTCATAATGGGCAGTTCTAAAACATACTTCGCTGCCGAGGTTCTCGTTAAAAACGGATAAGATGTTCAACTAGATAGAATTAACAAAATTAACGAGTTTTTTTTCTTTGACAAGAAAGTTAGTTGTAAAGCGTGCAGGGTGACGCAGTTTTTCTTATGAGTGTTGAATTTATGAGAAAAAATCGCGCAGGTTTGTGCCTGCGCGGGGGGAAGTTATGATTTTTTCGCGTAGTAGATAGAAAATTTATTGGTCTTATTTAGCGTCTCGCAATTATTAAACGCCCGCTCGATAATTGGTGGGTATTTTAAGAAGCTATTCGCGACAATCACCATTTCGCCGTCTTTGGTTAGATATTGTGGTGCCTGGCCCAACAAGGTTTCCGCTGCGTTGTAATTTGTGTCTAAACCACTGTGGAATGGCGGGTTGCTGATAATAAAGCGGTAGTCTTTTGCGGTATCCGAGTATATATCTGATGCAAATACGCGTCCGGATAAACCATTCGCTTCTAATGTGGCTTGGCTAGAAGTGATCGCATAAGCATTAATGTCACACATCTCAATCGCGATCTCTGGATTCGCTTTCGCCATAAACGCACCGAGCACACCTGCACCACAACCAAAGTCGAGCACTTTGCCCGACAGCTTAGGTAAGGTTTCAAGCAGCAATCGGCTACCTAAGTCGAACTCGCCATGGCTGAATACGCCAGGTAGGCTCTTAACCGCTAGCGACTGCTCACCGAGTGTAACAGTGTAAGACTTAAACCAATCTGCTTGGTTGAAAGGTTTTGGTTCATTGAGGCAATTACCCCAGTAAAATGAGCAGCGACGAGCAGAGTCGTACTTGTTCACAGGGCCGTATTCTTGGAACATCTTCTCGATGCTCTTGATGCCGGAGCGGTTTTCACCAACGATGACGATTTCGGTGTTAATGCCCAGTTTCGCCATCAACATCGCCAGCAAGTATTCTGCTTCAGCTTTTGCTTTTGGCCAGTATAAAAGGACCATGTCTGCTTTTGTTTCAACATCAAACACAGAGCCAAAATGACTTTTCACTTTGTCAGAGGTTTGAATTTGGCGGTAGTAGCTATAGTTGGAAGTAAACACTTCAACAGACTCACAATGAGCCACTAACTCAAGAGGAAATAGGTCTTCAACTTCACCAGCGACTAAAACGTGTTTTCCGTTGAAGTATTCAAGTTGGCGCTGAGCTATTTGGCTAGGAGCGATATAAGCAGACATAAATTTGGTTCATCAGAAATAATTTGGGGCAGATTTTCGCACAATCTGCCCCAAGCTTGAAGTGATTAAGCGGTGACTAGCTGTTGTCTTGTTGGTTAAGGAAGTCTTTGAATTCTTCCTCGTAGATATTAAACAGTACCATGGTCACGGCAAAAATAAGTGGGCCGTAGATAAGACCAATCAAACCAAACAGATGCAGACCACCCAGTAATGAGAAGAAAATCATAAGGGTATTCATGCCGGCGCTGCCTTGCATTAGCAACGGACGTAATAGGTTATCTATAGAGCCAACGATAACTACACTCCACACCGTCAAGAAGATAGCCCAAGTCATATCGCCTGTTAAGAACAAGTACGCTGCTGCAGGAATCCAGATTAGCGCGGTTCCTACCACTGGAATGAATGATGCAAAGCCCATCATCGTTCCCCAAAATAGCCCAGGGAAGCCAGCTAGCCACATACCGATGCCGCCAGCCAAACCTTGAGCAATCGCTGTCATGAATGAGCCCATCACGGCTGATTTAGAAACTTGCTCTATCTCTGTCAATATGCGGTCTTCTTGGCTACGTGAGAGTGGCAGGATATGACGAATCGCAGAGATAATTTTGTCGTGGTCACGAAGCAGAAAAAACAGCACAAACAGCATCAGGAAGAAGTTCATTAGGAAGTTGGTTGCGTCTCCTAAAATCTTTGCGCTGATAGCAACTAAGTTAGAGCCAAACGATGTAGCAAATTGACCAATTTTCTCAGCAATGGCTTTGGGCTCGATTTTATCAAAAGGTAAGTACTCATTAACAATCGCTAAGCCTTTGATAACGAAAGGATGTTGGAATATATCTTGGATGCCACCATTGGTAACCCAATTATATGTATTTTGTGAGAAAACAGAGCCTTGCTGAACAATGGCTGCAAACACAAATAAAAGCGGGATAACAATAATAAACGTCAAGACGACACATGACAGCAGTGCTGCCATATTTGGGTGCTTGGGAATTTTCTGCTCAAACCATTCGTGTATCGGAAACATGAGCAAAGAAATGATAAAAGCCATCACAATGGAATTGATATATGGCTCAACCAATAAGTAGCAAGCAAAAGCAGCGGCGAGTAAAGCAACCATTAGTACTCGGTGACTCGACGTTATTTTTACATTATTTGGCATGGTATTAGTCCAACTTACAGGTGACGTTTACGGTTTATGCCTTCAATGATGGCGTGTAACCTTTATTACTTTGCACTCTTAACTCTTTCAAGCTTATGACAATGCCGAATTAGAGCAGGGCGATGTACCTTGCTATAATGACTACAAATCAGTCGGTTATCAATCAAGAGATGAGCTATGGGTTGTTGCAACGGTGATAAAAAGTGTCAAACCGAGAAAAAAGCTAAGCGAATACCGTGGTTTGGCATTGTCGTTGGGGTATTAGCGATATTGGTTATTTTGAATTGGCAATAAAAAAGGACCGTTACGGTCCTTTTCTAAATGCGTTATCGCCGTTTTTAGCGATTATTTCGCTTCTTCTGCAAGAACAGCAAAACAGCGGTCAGCAGCTTCTAGTGTGGCATCAATCTCTTTTGAACCATGAGCGAGTGAAGTAAAGCTCGCTTCAAACGCAGATGGCGCAAGGTAGACACCGTGTTTTAGCATTAAGTGGAAGAAACGCTTGAAGCGTTCTATATCGCACTTCGTTACGTCTTCGTAGCAAGTTACTTTTTCTTGGTCAGTGAAGAAGAAGCCGAACATACCGCCCACTTGGTTAACAACTAGCGGAATACCGTGTTTTTCTGCTAGAGACTTAAAACCTTCAGCAAGTTGTTTCGTTTTAGAAGCTAGGCGCTTTTCGTTGCCTTCTTCTTTTAGAAGGTTCAAACATGCGTAGCCTGCTGCCATTGCGACAGGGTTACCGGAAAGGGTACCAGCTTGGTAAACTGGGCCTGTAGGTGCAACGTATTGCATCACTTCTTTACGGCCACCGAAAGCACCTACTGGCATACCGCCACCAATCACTTTACCCAGTGTCGTTAGGTCGGGTTTGATGTTGTAGTGTGCTTGCGCGCCGCCTAGAGCAACACGGAAGCCTGTCATTACTTCATCAAAAATTAGTAGCGCGCCTTCTTGATCACAGATTTCACGTAGCCCTTCGTGGAAGCCTTCCACTGGTGGAATACAGTTCATGTTGCCTGCTACTGGCTCAACGATGATACAAGCAATTTCGCCTTTGTTAGCAGCAAATAGCTCGCGTACAGAATCTAGGTCGTTGAATGTTGCTGTTAGCGTGTGCTTAGCAAAATCTGCAGGAACGCCAGGAGAGCTTGGCTGACCTAGAGTTAGTGCACCAGAACCTGCTTTTACTAGCAAGCTGTCAGCGTGGCCGTGGTAACAACCTTCAAATTTCATGATCTTGTCGCGACCGGTGAAGCCACGTGCAAGGCGAATCGCGCTCATCGTAGCTTCAGTACCAGAACTTACCATGCGGATTTGCTCCATTGATGGAACAAGCTCAGAAACTAATTCTGCCATCGCGATTTCAAGTTCTGTTGGCGCACCGAAGCTAAGACCGCGTTGCGCTGCATCAATTACTGCTTCGCGGATAACCGCGTGGTTGTGACCAAGAATCATTGGACCCCAAGAGCCAACGTAATCAATATACGCTTTACCATCGGCATCAAAAATCAGTGGACCGTCTGCTCGTTCGATAAATAGCGGAGAGCCGCCAACGCCGTTGAATGCACGAACTGGTGAATTGACACCGCCAGGGATGGTTTGCTGAGCTTTTTGATACAGCTCTGATGATTTGGTCATGGGGTTATCCTCTTTTGATTGCTCGGACCAAGTGGAGCGCATTGTACCTAGCTATAATCAAGTTAGAAACGTTTTGCTTAATTTATGTGTTGTTTCGCAGTGTAATCTTATATATCCGCATCTGTTATAAAGAATCGGCGGCGAATACTTGAACGAGTTTGTCAGGTATTGGATAATCGTCTCAATTAGCACAAATTTGACGTCTTGCTTCAGGCTTGACGCATTACACGAGTGAGAGAGGTCTTCGTGAGCGAAGTAAACGTACCATTATCTTTTTCTGACGCAGCAGCATCTCGCGTTAAAGCATTGATTGCTGAAGAAGAAAACCCAGCATTGAAACTGCGCGTATACATTACTGGCGGCGGCTGCAGCGGCTTCCAATACGGCTTTACTTTTGATGAAAATGTAAACGAAGGCGATACGACAATCGTAAACAGTGGTGTAACACTGGTTGTAGACCCTATGAGTCTGCAATATCTCGTTGGCGGTATTGTTGACTACACAGAAGGGTTGGAAGGAGCGCGCTTCTTCGTAAATAATCCAAATGCAACGACAACATGTGGTTGTGGTGCATCGTTCAGTGTGTAATTAACACCTAACAGGCAGCTAATGGCTGCCTGTGCTTTATGTAGAAGGATGTCACGTAAAGCGCACGCTCGCAGATATGCAGAGAAATAATAAAAAGGACTTTATATGTCTGGACTTTCTTTTGGGCGCCGAATTGTCGAGCGCCCTTGGCTAGTATCTCTTATCCTCGTCTTACTTCTTGTTGCATGGCTAACCATCGGCCAACTCAAAGCACAAGATGATCATCCTAACTCTTCAACATCCACGAACACAACACCACTTGCAAAGGTGATGTTTGATACTTTTCTTGCCGAACCTACCAGTAAAACCATTGAATTGTATGGACGAACAGCGCCCAATCGTCAAGCGCGTCTTGGCGCCGAAGTTGCCGGTAAAATAGTCAGTCTTAACATAAAGAAAGGCCAAGCGGTCAAACAGGGACAAGTGATCGCAAACATCGATAAGCGCGACCTTGGCATTCAACTTAAACGGGCCCAGGCGATGCTGTTGGTTAAAGAGAAAGAGTTTAATGCAGCTAAATCGCTAAAAAGTCGCGGACTGCAAGGTGAGGTTGCATTTGCGACAGCGCAAGCAGCGTTGGTAGATGCACGTGCGAATTTGAGTAACGTGCAAACGGCTTTAAGAAATACTGAGGTTAAAGCGCCATTTGATGGCATCGTAGATCATCACTTTGTTGAGTTAGGTGATTTTGTCGGGATTGGCGATCCTATTGCGACGGTCATTGATTTGGATACTTTAGTGATTGAAGCCGATGTCAGTGAACGGCATATACAATATCTTAAGGAAGGCCTAGAAGCCGACGTAAGAACCATTAACCAACAGCATCATCAAGGTCGTGTGCGCTACATTGGACGTGTTTCTTCTGCTTCTACTAATACGTTTCCAATTGAAATCGAAATTGATAATCAAGACGCAAGAATTCCTGCTGGTATGAGCGCAGAAGTACAGCTGCCTTTGAGTGAAGTGTTGGCAGTAAAGATTACGGCTGCCATGTTAGCACTAGATGAAGAAGGTAACTTAGGTGTCAAGACACTGCGTAATGAGCATGTTGAGTTTGTTCCAATTCAACTCGTTAAGGCCGAGGATGATGGTGTGTGGCTCTCTGGGTTAGGAGAGCGTGTAGACATTATCGTGCTGGGACAAGGTTTTGTGCGAGATGGTGATCAAGTACTGGCCAATAAAGTTGATGACGTAGTTATTGAAGCGGCTAATGAGCAGTAAGGAGCACCTATGTACACTCTGATTGATGCTGCGTTATCTCGCGCTCGCACTATGCTGACATTGTTGGTGATGATATTAATTGCAGGTGTCATTACTTACGTCACAATCCCCAAGGAATCGAGCCCTGATATTACCATTCCTATTATCTACGTTTCTGTTGGGCATCAAGGCATTTCTCCTGTCGATGCCGAGCGTTTATTAGTTCGGCCAATAGAGCAAGAGTTGCGCTCTATTGAAGGCGTAAAAGAGATGACCTCTGTGGCATCAGAAGGTCATGCTTCGGTGACGCTGGAATTTAGTGTCGGAGTGGATCTTGATAAAGCGATGGCAGATGTGCGTGATGCGGTTGATCTTGCGAAGCCAAAGTTACCAGAGGACAGTGATGAGCCAACGGTAAACGAAGTCACGTTTGCATCTGAAGAGCCTGTTTTGACCGTTGTGCTCTATGGCACCGTACCAGAGCGAACCATTGTTCAGATTGCCAGAACGTTACGTGATCGTTTGGAAAGTTTCCGTCAGATTCTTGAGGTTGAAATCGCAGGAGATCGCGAAGACATCGTGGAGATAGTTGTCGATCCGCTATTGATGGAAAGCTACGGTCTCGATCAAGCGGATATCTATAATTTAATTGCCTTGAATAACCGAGTTGTGGCTGCGGGGTTTGTCGATACTGGGTATGGACGCTTTTCGGTAAAAGTCCCATCGGTTTTTGATTCACTGAAAGATGTGCTTGAACTACCTATCAAGGTGAATGGAAAAGAGGTGATCACTTTTGGCGATGTGGCGACAGTACGGCGTGCATTTCGCGATCCTGAAAGTTTTGCTCGTTTAGATGGCGAATCTGCCATCGTTTTGGACGTAAAAAAACGGGCAGGGGAAAACATCATTGAAACGGTTGAGCTGGTAAAAGAAGTACTGGCTCAGGGACAGAAGCGCGCCGAGTGGCCCGACAATTTGCAAGTTAAATACACTTGGGATCAATCCGACGATGTCAAATTGATGCTCAGTGATCTACAAAACAATATCTTATCCGCAATTATCCTCGTAGTTATCGTCATTATTGCCATATTGGGGGTTAGGACCGCGCTTCTCGTGGGGATTTCTATTCCAGGATCGTTCTTGACTGGGTTGTTGGTGTTATCGGTATTTGGGCTGACGGTCAATATCGTCGTACTGTTTGCTTTAATTATGGCAGTAGGCATGTTGGTGGATGGTGCCATTGTGGTGACAGAGTTTGCAGATCGGCGCATGCAAGAAGGAACGCCACGTAAAGAAGCCTATCGAGATGCCGCAAAGCGAATGGCCTGGCCTATTACCGCATCCACAGCAACCACATTGGCTGCGTTTGCTCCGTTACTTTTCTGGCCAGACATCACTGGTGAGTTCATGAAGTACTTACCACTTACTTTAATTGCTACTTTGGCCGCTTCTCTGATGATGGCTTTATTGTTCGTTCCTGTCATCGGTGGGATCATTGGCAAGCCTCAAGTAGTCAATCAGAAAGCTCAGCGAGAAATGGTTGAGCTGCATAACGGCAACTTTGAAAAAGCGACAGGCATTACCAAGCTTTATTACCAGACTCTGTCGGTAGCGATTCGTCATCCATGGAAGGTCTTACTCAGCGCGATACTGCTAGCGGCAGGTGTCGGCTTCACTTACAACAAAGCTGGCTTGGGTGCAGAGTTTTTCCCTGAGGTGGACCCTGCCTTTTTTACCGTTAAAGTTCGTTCTTATGGTGACCTGTCTATTCACGAAAAAGATGTTGTTATGCGCGAAATCGAGAAGGTGATGCTCGGTCATGACGAGTTTGAAAGTGTCTACACGCGCACAGGATCGAGCGATAATGGGGACGAGATTGGCCAGATTCAAATAACGCCTGTGGATTGGCAGTATCGACGCAAAGTGAAAACCATTATTGAGGAACTAAAAGAGACGACAGACCGCTTTTATGGTGTTGAACTTGAGTATAAATTCCCGGACGCAGGACCGCCTGTCGAGCATGATCTCGTGATTGAAGTGTCATCACGAAATTTGAGTGTTAGTGCGTTAGATGAAGCAGCCAAAAAAGTACGACATTGGGCTGATGGTAATCCTGCACTGACCAACTTGAGTGATACCACTAATAAGGAAGGGATTGATTGGCAAATTGATATCCAGCGAGATGACGCCTCTCGCTTTGCAGCGGATGCTACTTTAGTCGGGAATACCGTCCAGTTTGTTACGAACGGCTTGAAAATAGGCGATTATTTGCCCGATGATGCGGATGAAGAAGTCGATATTTTGGTGCGCTATCCGCAAGATAAGCGCGACATAGGTCGATTTGATCAACTGAGAGTGAAAACGGCAGCTGGTCTGGTACCGATTACGAATTTTGCTCAAATCAAACCAGATCATAAGCAAGACACTATTCGTCGGGTCGACAGTCATCGAGTTATCAATATTAAAGCGGATATGGTGGAAGGTTACAATTTGGCGCTTGAGTTACCTAAGATTGCCGCTGGAATGGAACAGCTCGACTTACCGGAAGGCATTGAATATAAGATTCGGGGTCAAAATGAAGAGCAGGAAAACTCATCAGCATTCTTGCAAAATGCTTTTATTGTCGCGCTTGGTGTGATGGCTTTGATTTTAATTACGCAGTTTAATAGCTTTTATCAAGCTTTCTTAATCCTTAGTGCAGTGCTGTTTTCTACCGTTGGTGTCTTCGCCGGGTTACTTATTTTCCAAAAGCCATTTGGCATCATTATGTCGGGAATTGGAGTGATTGCGTTGGCTGGTATCGTGGTAAACAACAATATTGTTTTAATCGATACTTATAATCAGATGCGTAAACGTGGCTTAGAA
Organism: Vibrio sp. Vb0937; assembly: GCF_033338855.1. Taxonomy (NCBI): domain Bacteria; kingdom Pseudomonadati; phylum Pseudomonadota; class Gammaproteobacteria; order Vibrionales; family Vibrionaceae; genus Vibrio; species Vibrio sp. Vb0937. The sequence continues at coordinate 96,265 of NZ_JAWOTK010000004.1, forward strand.
AAATCTGAGGCTATTTTGCGTACGGGTGTGCAGCGTTTAAGACCCGTTTTACTTACGACGGTGACCACCATATTAGGCTTATTGCCAATGGTGTTAGAAATGAACATCGACTTAGTTAATCAGAAAGTGGAGTTTGGCGCACCAAGCACTCAATGGTGGTCTCAGCTTGCGACCGCTGTCGCGGGTGGTTTGGCGTTTGCGACTTTGCTAACGTTAGTTCTGACACCGTGTTTGCTTATGCTCGGGAGAGAGCATCACTCCGAACAGTAAGCTTTATCGTGATGATATCGACAAAACAAAAAGGGCAGCTTCGCTGCCCTTTTCAATACCTGGCTTACTTCATTGCTAGCAGTTTGCTGTAGCGTTCAAGCTTGTCCATGCTAATTTTCGCGTTTGCCATGAAAGTTTGTCTCGCTTTGCCTGTCAGGGATTTAGATTGTGGCAAATTCACCGTGCGCGGGTTTTTATGGACACCATTCACAAGGAACTCATAGTGCAGGTGAGGGCCAGTTACACGGCCAGTTCCGCCAAGCGTACCAATGGTTTGGCCTTGCTTAACGCGTTGACCAGCTCGTACAGTACGTTTGGTTAAGTGCAGGTACTTGGTAATGTAAGTATTGCTATGTTTAATGAAAACGTAGTTACCATTAAATTTGTTGTAAGACGATTTTTGAACAACGCCATCACCAGCCGCCCAAATCGGGGTGCCCACTGGTGCCGCATAGTCCGTGCCTCTATGAGGACGAACGCGTCCCGTCACTGGATGTAAGCGGCGTGGGTTGAAATTAGACGAAACTCGACGGAAGTCCAACGGCGCGCGTAAGAATGCTTTTTTCATTGCACGCCCATTTTCGTCGTAATACTTGCCACTTTTCTGATCCAATATTGCGGTAAAGGTATCGCCTTGGTTTTTAAAGATCGCAGCAATGATTTTTCCACGGCCGATTACTTCACCTTCTACCACTTCCTCTTGGTAAAGTACTCGGAAGCTGTCGTTTTTACGAATATCTAAAGCAAAGTCGATGTCCCAACCAAATATGCCAGCCAGTTCCATGATTTGGTTACCATTTAATCCAGAAGATATTCCTGCATTCCAAAAGTTTGATTTGATGGTGGCTTCAGCGTAGTTGTACTGGAAGTCGACTTCTTTTTTATCAACTTCAGAAACGTACTTGCCGTCTTTTAATGTGATACGAAAAGTCTCGAACGCGCTTAGTGTTCTTCTTAGCTGCACCAAGTCGTTATTTTCGTCAAAACCAAATTGCAATCGGTCACCAGGTCGAAGCCGAGTTAACTGTTTTTCCACTTCTTTGTCTGATGACACCAGTTCATGTAATAGACGAGCAGAAAGCCCTACGCGACTAAATAAGATGGCAGCACTCTCGCCATTTTTTACTTTGTATGTTTCCCAGCGCAGCACGGCAGGAACCGCAGGCGATGAACTATTTAGTGCACTGAGTTCGAGGGAAACTGGCACAGGATAATGTTGACCAACTTTTAATCGGCTCTGCTGCGGGTCTAGGTCTTGCGGATCAGGTAAAAAGAAGAGCGCGAAGATAATCAGCGCACTAAAAAAACCGATCAATACTTTGTGCAAGAGTGGAAGTCGGACAAAAATCGAATGCATGAGGTACTTGATTGCTAAATTAAACGGAAAAAGTGACAACTACCTAGTCTAACGTGTTTCAAAATGCATCGCTATTCAAGTAATATGTTCAGCTATTATATTTTTGCCAAATCTGTGGGAGTGAACAAGAATGGCGAGCATTGAAGCTGCACTAGCCGAGATTAAGCGCGGTGTTGAAGAGCTGATTCCAGAAGAAGAGCTAATCGCAAAACTAAAAGAAGACCGTCCTCTACGTATTAAATTGGGCGCTGATCCAACAGCACCTGACATTCACCTAGGCCATACGGTTATTTTCAATAAGCTTCGCTTGTTCCAAGAACTAGGTCATGAAGTGACGTTCCTAATCGGTGACTTCACTGCAATGGTTGGTGACCCAACAGGTAAAAACACAACTCGTCCGCCGCTAAGTCGCGAAGACGTATTGCGTAACGCTGAAACGTACAAAGAGCAAGTGTTCAAAATTCTCGATCCTGCAAAGACTAAAATTCAGTTTAACTCTGAGTGGCTGTCTGAACTGGGCGCAGAAGGTATGATTCGCCTTGCGGCAAACCAAACCGTTGCTCGTATGCTAGAGCGTGACGACTTTAAAAAGCGTTACGCGGGTGGTCAGCCAATTGCTATTCATGAGTTCATGTACCCACTTCTACAAGGCTGGGACTCAGTAGCAATGGAAACGGATGTTGAATTAGGTGGTACAGACCAGAAGTTCAACCTTCTAATGGGTCGTGAACTGCAAAAGTCTCACGGTCAAAAACCTCAGGTTGTACTGATGATGCCGCTTCTAGTGGGCCTTGATGGCGAGAAGAAGATGTCTAAGTCAGCAAACAACTACATCGGTATCAGCGAAGCGCCAAGCGAAATGTTTGGTAAAATCATGTCTATTTCTGATGACCTAATGTGGAGCTACTACGAGCTGCTCTCTTTCCGTCCTCTGGAAGAGATTGCTCAATTCAAAGCTGATGTAGAAGCGGGCAAAAACCCTCGTGACATCAAAGTATTGCTAGCAAAAGAAATTATTGCTCGTTTCCACAGTGAAGCCGATGCCGATGCAGCAGAGCAAGAATTCGTAAACCGTTTTGCGAAGAACCAAATTCCTGATGAAATGCCAGAGTTTGACTTTGACGCAGGTCGCCCAGTGAGTAATCTGTTGAAAGAAGCAGGCTTATGTCCATCATCGTCAGATGCGATGCGCATGGTCAAGCAGGGCGCTGTGAAGATTGATGGTGAAAAAATTGCGGACAGCAAATTTGCTCCAGAAGCGGGTACTTACGTGTTCCAAGTAGGCAAACGTAAATTTGCTCGTATTACTATTCAGTAATTCATAATGACTGCAAATGAAAGCGTCCGAAGGGCGCTTTTTTTGTATGAAAATTTAGCAAAAACGGCAAAGTAAAACTTCCATACCTGATGAACTTTGCTACTATACTTGCGCTGCCAATAATGGCAGCGCTATCGGAGATTTACATGAACAATACCGACCATCCTCCCAGTCGTTGGGTGAGTAAGATTAAGGGAGCGAAATAACCCGCTTCGGTATTGGCGATCTCCGCCTTACCTAAGTGGTGAGGCATCTTTTCTAATTTTCTTCTCGTTATTTCCTTCATACATTCTGAATAGACAGTGCATTCGCATTGGTTTTCTCTGTGCATCTTAATTGTTGTCTGACTTTTAGCGTGCAAGAGTGGCTTTTCATGCTTTGTCGATGGTCGTTACCAATGCCAATCGGGAGATTCGCCATGACGGTAATGAACAACACTTTTATTGAAACAACACCAAACTTTTCTGAAGTAGAAATTGGTGCAGCTCGCAATGCATTCTTGCAGTACGAGCAAGAGCAACAAGTCCATTTGCTTACGGTTATGCCGATTGATGAGGCTGTAGGTATTTTACAGCATTGCTCTGTCGGCTATGTGAATAGTCTTATTGCTCAACTTGAGCAAGCAGGTCATGACAAACGCGCACGTCATTATGCTCACCAACTGGGTCTGCATATGTCTGAAGTTGATACACCCGATGGTTATTTATCAACTAGTGTTTTAGGGCATGTAAAACAGCGTATTGGATGGATCATTGCGCTGGCTCTTTTAGGGATAGTGTCAGGCTTGATCATCGCTCAGTATGAGGACACCCTTAGTCAGCTTGTTTTACTTGCAGTGTACATGCCAGTGATTGCAGCTGCTGGTGGTAACACAGGAACACAAGCAGCAACTTTGGTGATTCGTGCTCTTGCTACTGGAGAGTTAAAAAAACGCCAATGGTTAGAAGTTTTGTGGAAAGAGAGCCGAGTCGCTCTATTTATTGCGCTAGCGATCGCTATCGTGATGATTGGACGCATTATGTTATTTAGTGCAGGACAATCAACAGGAGGCTTTGAACTAACCGATATCGCACTGGCAATAGCAGTTGCGCTGTTCATTCAAGTCACCATTTCTACAACATTGGGCGGGCTGTTGCCAATTATTGCACGAGCTTGCAAGTTGGACCCAGCCGTATTGGTGAGTCCAGTTCTTGCGTCTATCGTCGATATTTCAGGAATGTGGATTTACTTTAACGTGGTGAACTATTTCTTAGGTATTGCCTGACTAAAGTTCACAATGTCATTGTAAAAAAGCTGCTCAAAATGTGTAATCGGGGCGATGACAGGTGTGTTGTCGTCCCGTTTTTCTGGGAAGTAGTCTGAAACAAACTGAACAAAAATGGTGTTAGGTTGACCATTTTTGTCCAAGCCATATCCAGCCATATTGTAAGTCCCGTAGATAGAGCCACTTTTCGCGATCAGCTGTCCTTTAATTGGAAGTTTTCGCATACTTTGTCGGTACTTTAATGTGCCGGATTCACCTGATTTCGGCATGATGGCAATCAATTTGAGTTCGTTTTCATGCTTCCAAATATAGCGCAGCATTTCAGCCATCTTGGTCGCGGAGATCCGGTTATTTCGCGAAAGTCCTGAGCCGTCTTCTAGGCGCGCATTACGAATATCAATACCAGTGTTGGCGAAAATGATCTGCTTGATCGCTTCTGTACCGTTAGTAAAACTGCCTGGCTGAACGAAAAATTTAGCACCAAGTGTTTTGGTTAATGTGTCGGCAATCAAGTTGTCAGAGTTTTTGAGCATATCTTCGAGAATGTCTGGTAAGGCTTTTGATTGATGCATTGCGATGAGTTTTCGCTGCTTTTCTGGCGCCGTACCGACCCTAATCTGTCCTGATACCCCAATGTTGAGCTCCTTGAGCAAAGCCGCCAACCTTTGACTGGTGTAACGCTCAGGGTCTTGAACCGCAAATTTCAGTGGCAATGGTTTGTCTCTTTCAACCAAGCACCCTGTTAGCTTGTAGTTGTTATCGGGATTTGCAACTAAACCTAAGTCACAATGACGACTTTTCTTAATGGTTTTAGAAACTGTTTCTACGGTACTTGTGACACGAATAGGTTGATGCTCTGGTACGTAGACCCGCGTTCCACCATCTTTTTGTGTATAGATAGAGGCTTGTACACAGTTGTTATTGAGTGTGATGGTCGATGCCGGAGCGCTGTAGCAAACTCCCAAGATATCCCATGGCCAGCCCACCGCACGGTTATAACCAGTGAATGCGCTGTTATCGAGCCATAGGTCACCGTTAATCCGTTTTAAGCCATTTTTCTTAGCTAGAGTGAGGAGTGATTTTAAGTCGTTGGTTTGGAGTGTTGGGTCGCCGACAAAGTAAATCACTGCATCTGAGTTCGACGTTTCCAGCTTGGTTCGAAACCGGAAATTATCACCCAGTTCTAGCTTTGCGGCTAATGCGGTGACGATTTTTAATGTACTCGCTGGTGGGAACAGTTGTTCGGTAGGATGAACACCGTCAAGCTCAGCATTTTCACTGAGTTTTTCCGCAACTAAACTGATGCGGGCGCCTTCAGGCAGCACTTCTTGATGAGGGTACGCTTGTGAAAAAGCAGAAAGTAATGAAGAGAATATGAGCAAGGGCCAACGTAAACGCATAATGATACTTTCTAAGGTGAGTTATGTGATTGAGTATACGCAAGTCCTTTCAATATGCTAGGTAACTAAAGAAATGCTTCAAATGTCTTCATGAATGAGACACGAGAGAAAGGCGCGCTGCTTAAAATTAAGTATAAAAAATGCCCGCTTAAAGCGGGCATTCGATATTCTAGTCAAAGACCGGAATTAGAAGTCGTAACGTAGACCTAGAGCTAGCTCGTCTTCAGCATCGATCTTAGTTGCAACTGTTTTGCTCGTGTCAGTTGAACCAAACTTGTCACCTGCATCAATCAGGTTGAAGTTGTAAGAAATGTAACCACGGAAGTTAGGCTTGAAGTAGTAAGAAGCATCAACAGCGAAGTTGTTTGCAGAAGTTTCGTTGTTAGTTTCTGCATTGTTGTATGATGTTGTAAATACTGTTTGGCCTAGAGTGTAAGCACCCGCTAGCTCGTAACCAGTGTAATCAACTGTGTTACTGTTGTTTGAATCTTCCATTTTCTCGCCGTCAGTGAATACACCAGCGAAGTAAAGATCAGACATTGTGTAAGATGCAGCTAGCATGTACTCGTTAGCTTTGTCTTGATCTGCGTAACCAGCACCTAGCTCAAGACCAGTGTCAGCTAGAGCGTAGATTGCAGATAGAGAGTAACCGTCTTGTTTGTTGTCGTAGTACTCACCAGTGTTTTTGTTTTCCATACGATCAGCGAAGCGGTAGCTTGCTTTTACGCTTAGGTTTTCAAACTGGCCTTTGTAAGCCATCATGTTGTCTGTACGGTCTGATACAGCTAGTTTGTCTGCTGCAGAGTTACCGTGGTAAGCCATGATATCTGTGAAGTCAGTGATAACGCCTAGTGCACCTTCAGTTTTACCGTATGCGAACTCACCGTAAGCACCGCCAAGACCAGCGTAAGCAAGACGAGTTTCTAGATCGCTCTTGTCGTCGCCGTCTACAGTACCGTTTTGAGCAGTCTCAAATTCACCTTCCCAGAAACCAACACCGTATAGGTTGTCATTGATTTCTTGTTTACCAAGGAAGTTTAGACGGATGCGAGATTTGTCTTGAGCGTCGCCATCTTTCATAGATAGACGTGCTTCAGCACGGCCGCCCATTTCTAGAGAAGTACCGTCTTGGTTGTAAAGTTCAGCTGCGTTTACGCCAGTTGCCATAGCTGCTGCAGATACAGAAAGAGCAATTAGAGTCTTTTTCATCTTATTTGTCCTAGTTAGCTGTCCATAATCATTGTTGTATGGGGGAGAGGTGATCTCTCACAAGTTGTTGGTCCAAAATTGGCTAATTGAGCGATATAGTTCGCACTTGTAAGCCATTGATCTAACAACTCGCTGGACATGTTTTACTGCTAAAGTTTCCGTATGAGTTAGTAAAATGATATAAATCCCACTGATGAACACTGTTCAATTGTGCGTTGTTTTTATTTAAATTACTGTTTTTGATTGAAATTATTGGCAATGACATTGGCCTGACATTGATTAGTTTTTATCTTTTTTGAGGTTTTTGGTGTAATGAACAGTGTTGTTTTTCAATAAATTGAGAAGGTGATTCGCCCTAGAACCGCTCTAAAAGTGAGTTATATCATTATGCCGAAAAGGCATAGTCTTGCTGTCTTTCGAATTAAGATGATTTCGTCCGGGAGTTTGTTTACACTAAACGAAATACATCTTTAAGCGCACTACCCAGTCCTATGACAGGGTGGGCTTTTTTTGTCCAAAGACCCATTTGGGCTTGAGGTTATAAAATGGAAAAAGTTCCAATGACACTACGTGGCGAGCAAAAGCTACGTGCAGAACTCGATCGTCTACTTAAACTACGTCCTCAGATCTCAGAGGCAATTGCTGAAGCTCGTGAGCTAGGTGATTTAAAAGAGAATGCTGAATATCACGCCGCTCGTGAAGAGCAGGGCATTTGTGAAGCACAAATCCGTGACATTGAATACAAACTGTCAGTTGCTCAAGTTATTGATGTAACGAAGATGGAGAACACGGGTAAAGTTATTTTTGGTTCAACCGTAACCTTGATTGATATCGACACCGAAGAAGAAAAAACGTACCAAATCGTTGGTGATGACGAAGCCGATATCAAAGCAGGTCGCATTTCAGTGAGCTCACCTATTGCTCGTGGCCTGATTGGTAAGATGGAAGGCGATGAAGTTGCTATTCAAACTCCGGGTGGCGCGAAAGACTTCGAAATTGACCGAGTAGAATATATCTAAGTCGTTTGGAGTAGCATTACTACTCTGATAAAACGCAAAAAGGTCGCCTCAGGCGACCTTTTTTCTTCAGCAACGTAAGTAGAGTTACTTACGAGGGATTTCGATTTTACGCTCTTCAGACTGGCGGTATAGCACAAGCACTTTACCAATAGTCTGAACTTTTTCAGCGCCCGTCTCACGTACGATAGCGTCGATGATTAGCTGTTTTGTTTCACGATCTTCCGAAGCAATTTTTACTTTGATAAGTTCGTGATGGTTAAGAGCGATTTCAATTTCTGCTAGCACGGCTTCTGTAAGTCCATTTGCGCCCATTAGCACAACAGGTTTTAAACTGTGAGCTAGGCCTTTAAGGTGCTGCTTTTGTTTGGTGCTTAGGTTCATTACGCGGCCAATTTTCTTTAAAATAAGGGTTGAAAAAAGCTATTTTAACGCCATCTATTGCTGAAGACTATAATTTATTGAGTAATAGGTAGCGCCTATTAAAACAATAGCTCCAATTTGTGCCTTGTTGGGATTAAAATGAGTAAACAAAAACATTCGGCTAGTTCTGGTCGTTGGTTGAAAGAACACTTTGATGATAAATACGCGAATGAAGCCCGAAAAAAAGGCTACCGCTCACGTGCTTATTTCAAGATCGATGAGATTCAAACGAAAGATAAATTGTTAAAGCCTGGAATGACAGTCGTCGACTTGGGGGCTGCGCCGGGCGGATGGTCTCAATATGCTGCTAAGATAGTAGGGGACAGTGGTCAGATCATTGCGTGTGACTTGCTTCCTATGGACCCGATTGCTGGCGTTAGCTTTTTACAAGGCGACTTTCGTGATGATGCAGTATTGGAAGCTTTGCTAGAAAGGATCCAACCTTCCATGGTAGACGTAGTAATGTCTGATATGGCGCCTAACATCGCGGGAAACAATTCTGTTGATCAACCTCGCGCTATGTATTTAGTTGAATTAGCTTTAGATATGTGTCGACAAGTTCTAGCGCCTAATGGTAGCTTTGTCGTAAAGGTTTTCCAAGGGGAAGGCTTCGATCAGTATGTGAAAGAAGTCCGAGACATGTTTAAAGCCGTAAAAATTAGAAAACCAGACTCATCGCGAGCTCGCTCTCGAGAGGTCTTCGTCGTAGCCACTGGTTACAAAGGTTAACCATTTTGCTCTCTTGAGAGCGTGTTAACACTATAGCTACAGTTAATGAACTGTAGTACCCTACCTTTAATTACAATTAGTTATCGAGAGGCTTACACCTTGAGTGACATGGCAAAAAATTTAATTCTGTGGCTTGTTATCGCCGTCGTATTGATGTCGGTATTCCAGAGCTTTGGCCCTGGAGAAAGCAATGGCAGAACCGTGGATTACACCACGTTTGTACAGGAAGTTGGCCAAGGCCAGATTCAAGAAGCAACTTTTAAAGACGGTGAAATTAGCTTTGTTCGTCGTGGCGGCGGTGCCAAAATGGTCACTTACATGCCAGTGTATGACCAAAAGCTTCTAGATGACCTAATTAACCAAAACGTGAAAGTACAAGGCACGCCTCCAGAAGAGCAAAGCTTGCTTGGTACTATCTTCATCTCTTGGTTCCCAATGATCTTACTAATTGGTGTATGGATTTTCTTCATGCGTCAAATGCAAGGCGGCGGTGGTAAAGGCGCCATGTCTTTTGGTAAGAGCAAAGCTCGAATGATGAGCGAAGAACAAATCAAGACAACTTTTGCTGACGTTGCTGGTTGTGACGAAGCAAAAGAAGACGTGAAAGAACTGGTGGACTACCTACGCGATCCAAGCCGCTTCCAAAAACTGGGCGGTAAGATTCCAACGGGTGTTCTAATGGTTGGTCCTCCTGGTACGGGTAAAACGCTTCTAGCGAAAGCCATTGCCGGTGAGGCGAAAGTACCATTCTTTACTATCTCTGGTTCTGATTTCGTAGAAATGTTCGTTGGTGTTGGTGCATCTCGTGTGCGTGACATGTTTGAACAAGCAAAGAAAGCTGCACCTTGTATCATCTTTATCGATGAGATCGATGCGGTAGGCCGTCAACGTGGCGCAGGTGTTGGTGGTGGTCATGATGAACGTGAACAAACACTAAACCAAATGCTCGTTGAGATGGATGGTTTCGAAGGTAACGAAGGTATTATCGTTATCGCTGCGACTAACCGTCCGGACGTGCTAGACCCTGCGCTACTGCGTCCTGGTCGTTTTGACCGCCAAGTGGTAGTTGGTCTTCCAGATGTACGTGGCCGTGAACAGATCCTAAAAGTTCACATGCGTAAGGTCCCTCTAGCGGGTGATGTAGAGCCTTCTCTCATCGCGCGTGGTACTCCAGGCTTCTCTGGTGCTGACCTAGCAAACTTAGTTAACGAAGCAGCCCTGTTTGCTGCGCGTGGTAACAAGCGCAACGTTTCTATGGTTGAGTTTGAACTGGCGAAAGACAAAATCATGATGGGTGCCGAGCGCCGTTCAATGGTGATGTCTGAGGAAGTGAAAGAGTCAACCGCATACCACGAAGCGGGTCACGCGATAGTTGGTCGCTTGGTTCCTGAACACGATCCAGTGTACAAAGTGTCTATCATTCCACGTGGTCGTGCGTTGGGTGTAACAATGTACCTTCCAGAGCAGGACCGCGTGAGTATGTCTCGCCAACACCTAGAATCAATGATTTCTAGCTTGTATGGTGGTCGTTTAGCAGAAGAACTTATCTACGGTGCTGACAAAGTATCAACCGGTGCTTCTAATGATATCGAGCGCGCAACAGATATTGCTCGTAAGATGGTTACTCAATGGGGTTTCTCTGAAAAGCTTGGCCCTCTGCTGTATGCAGAAGATGAAGGCGAAGTGTTCTTAGGACGTAGTGTAACTCAGACTAAACATGTGTCTGACGATACAGCGAAGTTGATTGATGACGAAGTTCGTCAGATCATTGACCGCAACTACGATCGTGCGAAGAAGATTCTTCAAGAGAACATGGATATCATGCATGCGATGAAAGATGCGCTGATGAAGTATGAAACCATTGATGCTCGCCAGATTGATGACTTAATGGAGCGCAAAGCTGAAATTCGTGAGCCTGCGGGCTGGAGTGATAACTCAGCAAGCAAACCAGAAGACAGCGACAAGCCTCAAGCAAAGCAAGAAGTTAAAGAAGAAGCAACGGAGACTGCGAAAGATGCAGAACAGCCTAGCTCTTCTGAAACAACTTCTAACGAAGCGCCTGAAAAGAAAGACTCTGAATAAAGAGTATCGATAATATTAAACCCCGAGTTATCTCGGGGTTTTTGTGTTTATGATGATGATTACAGCAAATAACAAATCTTTGGACCTTTCGCGTCCACATGTCATGGCCATTCTAAATGTGACACCGGATTCCTTTTCGGATGGCGGTAAATACAACTCAATTGAACTTGCTCTTGCTCAAGTTGATAAAATGATAAAGGCTGGTGTAAGTATTGTTGATGTTGGTGGTGAATCGACAAGACCTGGTGCACCGGATGTGTCTTTGGAAGAAGAGCTTAGGCGTGTTGTCCCAGTAATCAAAGCCATTCGTGAAAAGTATGATGTGTGGATTTCCGTTGACACCAGTAAAGCAGAAGTGATGCGTCAAGCAATTGAGGCTGGGGCTGATTTGATCAATGACATCCGCTCGCTGCAAGAGCCAGGTGCTCTGGAAGTCGCAGCAGAAGCAAACCTTCCAATTTGTCTGATGCATATGAAAGGTCAGCCTGGGACCATGCAAGTTGACCCTCATTATGATGATTTAATGGGGGACGTGTCGGCTTTTCTAGAAGAGCGTATCGCGGCGTGTGAAGCAGCAGGGATTGATAAATCTCAACTGATTCTCGATCCTGGGTTTGGCTTTGGCAAAACAATCGAACACAATTATCATATGCTTGCTCATCTTGAAAAGTTTCATGAATTCGGCCTGCCTATTTTGGCTGGCATGTCTCGTAAATCCATGATCTTCAAACTGTTAGACAAGCCAGCGGCAGAGTGTACGAACGCAAGTGTCGTTTGTGCTACGATTGCCGCGATGAAAGGCGCGCAGATCATTCGCGTGCATGACTTTGAAGAGACAATCGAAGCAATGAAAGTTGTTGAGATGACGAAAAACAATATTTAAAAATAATAAAGGAAAGTTTATGTCGAATGAAAGACGTTACTTTGGTACTGACGGTGTGCGCGGTAAAGTAGGACAATACCCAATCACTCCAGACTTCGTACTTAAGCTTGGCTGGGCTGCTGGTCGTGTACTAGCGAAACAAGGCACAAAGAAAGTTATCATAGGTAAAGATACACGTATTTCAGGTTATATGCTTGAATCTGCACTAGAGGCTGGCCTTGCAGCTGCGGGACTTAAAGCAACATTTACTGGTCCCATGCCAACTCCAGCTGTGGCATATTTAACTCAGACTTTCCGTGCCGAGGCTGGTATTGTGATTTCTGCATCACATAACCCATATTACGACAACGGCATTAAATTCTTTTCTTCTGAGGGTACTAAGCTACCTGACGATATCGAATTGGCGATCGAAGCTGAGTTAGATAAAGAAATTGAATGTGTGGAGTCTGCTGAGCTTGGTAAAGCAACCCGCCTAAATGATGCAGCTGGTCGTTACATCGAATTCTGTAAGAGTACTTTCCCATCTGAGTTGAGCCTTGCGAACTTTAAGATCGTAGTAGACTGTGCGCACGGTGCAACGTACCACATCGCTCCAAATGTTTTCAAAGAACTTGGGGCAGAAGTTATCGCTATGGGCGTAGAGCCTAACGGCATCAACATTAATGAAAAAGTGGGCGCAACAGACGTACGAGCTCTTCAACAGCGTGTTGTTGAAGAGCAAGCGCATCTTGGTCTCGCATTTGATGGTGATGGTGACCGCATCATTATGGTCGACCACCTAGGTAACAAAGTTGATGGTGACCAAATTGCTTATATCATCGCTCGTGATGCACTTCGTCGTGGTGAGCTAAAGGGTGGTGTTGTTGGTACACTAATGACTAACTTGGGTATGGAAAATGGTTTAAAGCAGCTAGGCATTCCGTTTGTACGTGCTGCTGTTGGTGACCGTTATGTCATGGAGCAACTGCTAGAAAAAGGTTGGAAAATTGGTGCTGAAAACTCAGGCCATGTGATCTTATTAGATAAAGTCACAACCGGCGATGCGATTGTTGCTGCACTTCAAGTACTTGCTTCTGTAATTGGCAGCGATATGTCTTTGTATGAACTATCGCAAGGAATGACACTATATCCTCAGGTTTTAGAAAATGTCCGTTTCTCAGGAGAAAGTAACCCTCTTGAAGCTACAGCTGTATTAAATGCTGTCGCTGAAGTAGAGGCGACACTTGGTGATAAAGGGCGTGTATTGCTGCGTAAGTCTGGCACTGAGCCTTTGATCCGCGTTATGGTGGAAGGAGAAGATGGTGAACTAGTTCAACACTCAGCATTGAAAATCGCTGAGGCTGTTAAAGCAAGTTGTTAATCATTGCGTTAAAGCATGTCTTGAATGAAAAGGGCGTCTTTTGCCCTTTTTTTGAGCGCTTAACGCATTGGCATTGATTTTTTACTAATTTTCCCTTGTCAGCGTTACTGGCTTTCGCTAGTATTGCTCCGCCTCCCGTTAGGAGGTCGCTAGCCTTGTTCATTATGATTTATTCTTTTGAACGGCGCTGGCTCAACAATTTGGAACATAGGTGGAAAAAATGTTTTCAGTTCTACTTGTGATTTACCTGTTGGCAGCGCTTGGTGTGATTGGCCTTGTGTTGATTCAACAAGGTAAAGGCGCAGATATGGGAGCCTCGTTCGGTGCTGGTGCTTCAAACACAGTGTTTGGTGCTGGCGGCTCAGGTAATTTCTTAACCCGAACAACTGCTATTTTAGCAACCGTATTCTTTATCGTTAGCTTGTTACTTGGTCGTATGTCTACGCACCAGACTGAATCACAATGGGTAGACCCAACGTTAGGTCAACCAGTTGTTGAACAAGTTAAGGATGCAGCGAGTGAAGTTCCTGCCCCTGCGGGTGATGAAATTCCTCAATAAGCTGTAAGGTTTTGATGCCGAGATGGTGAAATTGGTAGACACGCTAGCATGAGGTGCTAGTGCCTTAGGTGTGAGGGTTCGAGTCCCTCTCTCGGCACCATGTATTTACAAACTTGTAAATCACTTGTTTGCGAGTATAATGCTCAGCAAGTCGGACGCGGGGTGGAGCAGCTTGGTAGCTCGTCGGGCTCATAACCCGAAGGTCGTCGGTTCAAATCCGGCCCCCGCAACCAATCTCTTTCTTTAAAAGGAAATCGTAGATTGGCAAGTTTGCGTAGTGCTAACCACACTACGAGTTAAGAAAAGCAATTGTTGGCTATTCTTAACGTATCAGGGTCCAGCAGCATAAAACCCCGACTATCGGGGTTTTTTGTTATCTGAGCTTTTTGAAATAGCTCAGATACTGCTTGGTTTTTTGATTGGGCTCTGAGCCCTTTTTTTGTTTCTGGAGTGGTTAAATGACTGGTTTAGAAAGACAACTTACTGAAATGCTTGACGCGCCAGTAGCGGCATCAGGTTATGAGTTAGTTGGATTAGAATTCATTCGTGCAGGCGCGCACTCAACGTTACGTATCTACATTGACCATGAAAATGGTATTAACGTAGACGACTGTGCAGAAGTTAGCCACCAAGTTAGTGCAGTTTTAGACGTTGAAGATCCAATTTCTGTTGCTTACAGCCTAGAAGTGTCTTCTCCAGGTTTAGAAAGACCACTTTTTAAAGCAGCACATTACGAGCAATTTATTGGTCACGAGGTCAGCATCGTATTGAAAATGGCTGTAGCAAACCGTCGTAAGTGGAAAGGTATTATCCACGGTGTTGATGGCGAAACAGTGACAATTACTGTAGACGGTCAGCAAGAAGAGTTTGCTCTAAGTAACATTTCCAAAGCTAACCTGATCCCTAAATTTTAGTTCCCTAAAAAAGTTTAAGCTTAGAGGCTAAATACAATGAGTAAAGAAATTTTAGCGGTAGCAGAAGCGGTATCGAACGAAAAAGCGGTACCTCGTGAGCGTATCTTTGAGGCTCTTGAGATTGCTCTAGCAACTTCTACAAAGAAAAAATACGAAATCGAAATCGACGTACGTGTTGCCATTGACCGTAAAACCGGTGAATTTGTAACTTACCGCCGTTGGTTAGTTGTTGATGACGTTGAGAACCCTACAAAAGAGATCTCACTAGAAGCAGCGCAATACGAAGATGACTCAATCGAGCTTGGCGACTACGTAGAAGACGAAATCGAATCAGTAACGTTTGACCGTATTACGACTCAAACTGCTAAGCAAGTTATCGTTCAAAAAGTTCGTGAAGCTGAGCGCGCACAAATCGTTGAACAGTTCATCGACAATGAGGGTGATCTAATCACTGGTGTCGTGAAAAAAGTAAACCGTGACACAATCGTGCTTGATCTTGGTAATAACGCTGAAGCGGTAATCCTGCGTGATGACCAACTTCCTCGTGAAAACTTCCGTCCAGGCGACCGCGTACGTGGCCTTCTTTACAAAGTCGCGCCTGAAGCACGTGGTTTCCAATTGTTCATCACTCGTTCTAAGCCAGAAATGTTGGCAGAACTGTTCCGTGTTGAAGTGCCTGAAATCGCAGAAGATATTATCGAGCTGAAAGGCGCAGCACGTGATCCTGGTTCTCGTGCTAAGATCGCTGTCAAAACAAATGACAAACGTATCGACCCTGTAGGTGCGTGTGTTGGTATGCGTGGTGCACGTGTACAGGCTGTTTCTGGCGAACTTGGTGGTGAGCGTATCGATATCGTTCTTTGGGATGATAACCCAGCTCAATTCGTTATCAACGCAATGGCGCCAGCTGATGTTGCTTCTATCATCGTTGATGAGGATGCACACTCAATGGACATCGCAGTTGAAGCTGACAACCTAGCGCAAGCTATTGGTCGTAACGGTCAAAACGTGCGTCTAGCATCTCAACTAACCGGTTGGGAACTGAATGTTATGACAGTTGCTGATCTTCAGAAGAAACACGCTGAAGAATCACAAGCATCTATTGAAAACTTCATGAAGTACCTAGATATTGAAGAAGACTTCGCTCAACTTCTTGTTGAAGAAGGTTTCTCAACGCTAGAAGAAATCGCATACGTGCCAGTTAACGAGCTACTAGAAATCGATGGTTTGAATGAAGAACTAATCGAAGAGCTTCGTGGACGTGCAAAAGATGCACTAACGACGATCGCACTAGCACAAGAAGAGTCTTTTGAAGGTCTAGAACCAGCTGAGGACCTACTTGCACTTGAAGGTCTTGAGCGTGAGATGGCATTTAAATTGGCAGCGAAAGGTGTAGCGACACTGGAAGATCTTGCTGACCAAGGTATTGACGATTTAGAAGGTATCGAAGGCCTGACCGAAGAACGTGCAGGTGAGCTAATTATGGCCGCACGTAACATCTGTTGGTTCGGCGAAGAAGCATAATTTTCGGCAAGGAGGAAGCGGCATGACACAATTAACAGTTAAAGCACTGAGTGATGAGATTGGTACGCCAGTCGACCGCTTGATTGAACAACTTGCTGACGCTGGCATTAAAAAGGCGAGCTCTGACAATGTTACTGATGAAGAGAAGCAGAAGCTTCTCTCTCATTTAAAGAAAGAACACGGTGATAAATCAGGTGATTCAGAGCCGACTCGCCTTACGCTTCAGCGTAAAACTCGTAGTACACTTAGTGTGAACGCGGGTGGTGGTAAGAGTAAGAATGTTCAGGTTGAGGTGCGCAAAAAACGTACATACGTGAAGCGCAGCACAATTGAAGATGAAGCGAAACGTGAAGCTGAAGAAGCAGCACAACGTGAAGCAGAAGAAGCAGCAAAACGTGCAGCAGAAGAAGCTGCAAAACGTGAAGCTGAAGAAGCTGCGAAACGTGAAGCTGAAGAAGCTGCAAAACGTGAAGCGGAAGAAAAAGCGAAACGTGAAGCTGAAGAAAAAGCGAAGCGAGACGTAGATACGAATGCACAACGTAATGCTGAAGAAAAAGCAAAGCGTGATGCTGAAGAGAAAATTAAGCAAGAAGCAGCGCGAAAAGAGGCCGACGAGCTTAAACGTCGTCAGGAAGAAGAAGCTAAGCGTAAGGCTGAAGAGGAAAGTCAGCGCAAGCTTGAAGAAGCTCGCGAATTGGCTGAAAAGAATAAAGAGCGTTGGTCTGCTGCAGAAGAGAAAAAGGGTGATATGGAAGATACAGATTACCATGTAACGACTTCACAATACGCACGTGAAGCCGAAGATGAAGCAGATCGCAAAGTAGAAGGCGGTCGTCGTAAGAAGAAAAAAGCAGCTTCGGGTAAAGACGACCAAGCTCGCGGTGGCCGTAACAACCAACGTGGCGGTAGAGGTCGTAAGGGCAAACTTGCTAAGCCGACTTCAATGCAGCACGGGTTTGATAAGTCAGCAACGGTTGCTAAGCAAGACGTTGTAATTGGCGAAACGATCGTTCTATCAGAACTTGCTAACAAGATGTCGGTTAAAGCGACAGAAGTTATCAAAGTAATGATGAAGATGGGCGCTATGGCGACTATCAACCAAGTGATCGACCAAGAAACAGCACAACTTGTTGCTGAAGAAATGGGCCATAAAGTAGTTCTTCGTAAAGAGAACGAACTGGAAGAAGCGGTACTATCTGACCGTGACACTAACGCGGAAGCAGTTCCACGTGCTCCAGTTGTTACTATCATGGGTCACGTTGACCACGGTAAAACGTCAACACTTGACTACATCCGTCGCACACACGTTGCTTCTGGCGAAGCGGGTGGTATTACTCAGCACATTGGTGCGTACCACGTTGAAACAGACAACGGCATGATCACGTTCCTTGATACTCCTGGACACGCAGCGTTTACTGCAATGCGTGCTCGTGGTGCTCAAGCGACAGATATCGTTGTTCTTGTAGTTGCAGCAGACGATGGCGTAATGCCACAAACAGTAGAAGCGATTCAGCACGCGAAAGCGGCAGGCGTTCCTCTAATTGTTGCTGTGAACAAGATCGATAAAGAAGACGCGAACCCAGATAACGTTAAGAACGAGCTTGCTCAATACGACGTTATTCCTGAAGAGTGGGGCGGTGAGAACATGTTCGTTCACA
Organism: Vibrio sp. Vb0937; assembly: GCF_033338855.1. Classification (NCBI taxonomy): domain Bacteria; kingdom Pseudomonadati; phylum Pseudomonadota; class Gammaproteobacteria; order Vibrionales; family Vibrionaceae; genus Vibrio; species Vibrio sp. Vb0937. The sequence continues at coordinate 114,231 of NZ_JAWOTK010000004.1, forward strand.
TCTCTGCTAAACAGGGTACAAACATCGATGGTCTTCTAGAAGCAATCCTTCTTCAGTCTGAAGTTCTTGAACTTACAGCTGTAGCTGAAGGCATGGCATCTGGTGTTGTTGTTGAATCTCGCCTAGATAAAGGTCGTGGTCCAGTTGCAACAGTACTTGTTCAATCAGGTACACTAAACAAAGGCGACATCGTTCTTTGTGGTCAAGAATACGGCCGTGTTCGTGCAATGCGTGATGAGCTAGGTAAAGAAATTACTTCGGCTGGCCCATCTATCCCTGTAGAGATCCTAGGTCTTTCAGGTGTACCATCTTCAGGTGATGAAGCAACAGTAGTTCGTGACGAGCGTAAAGCGCGTGAAGTAGCTAACTACCGTGCTGGTAAGTTCCGTGAAGTGAAACTTGCTCGTCAGCAGAAATCTAAACTAGAGAACATGTTCTCTAACATGACTGCTGGTGAAGTTGCTGAACTTAACGTTGTACTTAAAGCAGACGTTCAAGGTTCTGTAGAAGCAATCGCAGACTCACTAGTTAAGCTATCTACTGACGAAGTTAAAGTGAACATCGTTGGTTCTGGTGTTGGTGGTATTACGGAAACTGACGTAGTACTAGCGGAAGCTTCAAACGCAATCATCCTTGGCTTTAACGTTCGTGCAGATGCTTCTGCTCGTCGTGCTGTTGAAGCCGCAGCTGTTGACTTACGTTACTACTCAATCATTTACCAATTGATTGACGAAGTGAAACAAGCAATGGGCGGTATGCTTGCTCCAGAATTCAAGCAAGAGATCATTGGTCTTGCTGAAGTTCGTGACGTGTTTAAGTCACCGAAACTGGGCGCTATCGCTGGTTGTATGGTTACAGAAGGTGTGATCAAGCGTAACAACCCAATCCGTGTACTACGTGATAACGTTGTTATTTACGAAGGTGAACTAGAGTCACTACGTCGTTTCAAAGATGACGTTCAAGAAGTTAAGAATGGCTACGAATGTGGTATCGGCGTTAAGAACTACAATGATGTTCGCGTTGGTGACCAAATCGAAGTCTTCGAAATCGTTGAAATTAAACGTACTCTAGACTAATTGACTAAAATTACTAATATTGTCTTTGAAAGATAAGTAGTAATTGGTTGTTGAATACACCATGGGGGGCTGGCTTTGACCAACCCCCCATTCTTTCTATATAAGAGTAAAGATATGTCAAAAGAATTTAGCCGCACGCAGCGCGTTGCACAGCAGCTGCAAAAAGAACTAGCGATGATCCTTCAACGTGAAGTTCGTGACTCTCGCCTTGGCATGGTGACGATCTCAGACGTAGAAGTCTCTCGTGACCTAGCTTACGCAAAAGTATTTGTGACCTTCCTATGTGTGGGTGAGCAAACACCTGAATCATGTCTAGCAGCGCTACGTGAGCACGAAGTGCACATTCGCATGATGTTAGGTAAGCGTATTCGTCTACGTTTAACGCCAGAAATCCGCTTCCACTATGACAATACGCTTGTTGAAGGTATGCGTATGTCTAACCTAGTGTCTGAAGTCGTTAGTTCAGACAAACAAAAGCAAAAAGATTCTGGTCGTGAGGACGAAGAATAATGGCTCGTCGTCGTAAAGGTCGTCCAATTAATGGCGTTATACTGTTGGACAAACCAACAGGTATCTCTTCCAATGATGCACTGCAAAAAGTAAAGCGAATCTACTTTGCCGAGAAAGCAGGCCACACTGGAGCCTTGGACCCATTAGCGACAGGCATGTTGCCAATTTGCTTGGGTGAAGCGACAAAATTTTCTCAGTTTCTTCTTGATTCTGATAAACGCTACCGCGTGATCGCAAAGCTGGGTGAACGTACCAATACGTCTGACTCGGATGGTGAAGTTGTAGAGACGCGTCCAGTCGATGTTACGTTAGACAAGCTAGAAGCGTGCATCGATCAGTTCCGTGGTGAATCTGATCAAGTGCCTTCCATGTTCTCTGCGTTGAAGTATCAAGGTAAACCCTTGTATGAATACGCTCGTAAAGGCATCGAAGTTCCGCGCGAATCTCGTAAGATCACGGTATATGAGATTGTTCTTCACCGTTTTGAAGGCGATGAAGTAGAGATGGAAGTGCACTGCTCTAAAGGTACCTATATTCGTACTATCGTTGATGATCTGGGCGAAATGTTAGGTTGTGGTGCGCACGTAACTATGCTTCGTCGTACTGGTGTTGCTAAATACCCTTACGAGAATATGGTAACACTTGAGCAACTAAATGAGTTGCTAGAGCAAGCTCACCGCGAGGAACGAGCGCCTCGAGAACTACTGGACCCGCTACTTTTGCCAATGGATACAGCGGTAGAAGACTTACCAGAAGTCAACTTGGTGCCTGAACTGGCGAATATGGTCCAACATGGGCAGCCCGTTCAAGTATTTGGTGCTCCGACTGAGGGCTCACTTCGCCTTACTATGGGTGAAGAACGCTTGTTTATTGGCGTTGGCGAAATGAACGAAGATGGCAAAATCGCTCCTAAGCGATTGGTCGTGTTCCGAGATGACGTTGCATCCAAGTAAATGATTGAAAATACCGACCTGAGTGTCGGTATTTTTATATTGCACGAGATAGGAAATTTCCCTATAATCCGCGCTTCGCGTAGCGGCTGAATCAGAGATTGGCTGCTACAACTTTAAACCTACTCTTATTAGGAGAGAATTATGTCTCTGAATGCAGAAACTAAAGCAGCAATCGTTGCAGAATACGCACAAGGCGAAGGCGACACTGGTTCACCAGAAGTTCAAGTAGCTCTACTTACAGCTTCTATCAACCACCTACAAGGTCACTTCAAAGCGCACAAAGGCGATCACCACAGCCGTCGTGGTCTTCTACGCATGGTTTCTCGTCGTCGTAAGCTTCTAGATTACCTAAAAGGTAAAAACCTAGCTCGCTACCAAGACCTAATCAAACGTCTAGGCCTACGTCGCTAATCAGCGACTGCATAGCAGTTTGTCTAAAAAGGGGCTTTATGCCCCTTTTTTGTTGCCTAAATTTAGCCAAATTAGACTTATGCCGTTATAATACTGGCGGCTAAACCTTGTAAGAGGTTTTCTCAAAAGCTCATAGCATTACAGTCAACCACGTCGACCAAAAGGTCGCGACTATTCAAAAGGAATTTCCGAGTTTCTTTTTACTAGTCGCGATTCGTAATGCCTTGAGTGTCAATTAACACATCTAAGATTTCTTTAAGCACTAAAGGAAGATTAGAAACAAGGAATAACAATGTTCGAAAAACCAGTTGTTAAAACGTTCCAGTACGGTAACCACACAGTTACTTTAGAAACTGGCGTTATTGCACGTCAAGCTACAGCAGCAGTTATGGTCACAATGGATGATACGTCTGTATTCGTATCTGTTGTAGGTAAAAAAGAAGCCGTTGCAGGTCAAGACTTCTTCCCACTAACGGTTAACTACCAAGAGCGTACTTACGCTGCGGGTAAAATCCCAGGCGGCTTCTTCAAACGTGAAGGTCGTCCTTCTGAAGGCGAAACGCTAACAGCTCGTCTAATCGACCGTCCAATCCGTCCGCTCTTCCCAGACGCGTTTAAAAACGAAGTTCAGGTTATCGCGACAGTAATGTCTGTAAACCCAGATGTTCAGCCAGATATCGTTACAATGATCGGTACTTCTGCTGCTCTTGCTATCTCTGGCATTCCATTCAATGGCCCTATCGGTGCGGCGCGTGTTGGTCATATCGATGGTCAGCTTGTACTTAACCCTAGCCAAACTGAACTAGAAACTTCTAAGCTTGACCTTGTTGTTGCAGGTACAGAGTCAGCAGTACTGATGGTTGAGTCAGAAGCGGACAACCTAACTGAAGAAGAAATGCTAGCGGCGGTTGTTTATGGTCATGACCAACAACAAGTTGCTATTCAAGCTATCAACGAATTCAAAGCAGAAGTTGCAACTCCTGCTTGGGATTGGGTTGCTCCTGAAGAGAACACAGCGCTTAAAAATAAGATTGCTGATCTAGCAGAAGCTAAACTTGTTGAAGCTTACCAAATTACTGAGAAAATGGCTCGTTACGACCGCATCCATGAGATCGCTGCGGAAGTAAATGAAGTTCTTCTTGCTGAAGATCCTGAAGCAGACACAAAAGAAATCCACACTATCTTCCATGATCTAGAGAAGACAGTAGTACGTAGCCGTATTATTGCAGGTAACCCTCGTATCGATGGCCGTGAAAAAGACATGGTTCGTGCACTAGATGTACGTACTGGTGTTCTTCCTCGTACTCACGGTAGCGCGCTATTCACTCGTGGTGAAACTCAGGCGATCGTTACGGCAACGCTAGGTACTCAGCGTGATGCTCAAATCATCGATGAGCTAACTGGTGAGCGTAAAGATCACTTCCTACTGCACTACAACTTCCCTCCATACTGTGTAGGTGAAACTGGTTTTGTAGGTTCTCCTAAGCGTCGTGAAATCGGCCACGGTAAACTGGCGAAGCGTGGTATTGCTGCAGTAATGCCTTCTGTTGATGAGTTCCCATACACAGTACGTGTTGTATCGGAAATCACTGAATCTAACGGTTCATCTTCAATGGCTTCAGTATGTGGTACTTCTCTTGCGCTTATGGACGCAGGTGTACCAATCAAAGCATCTGTTGCTGGTATCGCAATGGGTCTTGTTAAAGAAGGTGACGATTTCGTTGTACTTTCTGACATCCTTGGCGATGAAGACCATCTAGGTGACATGGACTTTAAAGTAGCAGGTACTAACACTGGTATCACTGCACTTCAAATGGACATCAAGATCGAAGGCATCACTAAAGAAATCATGCAAATTGCGCTTAACCAAGCTCAAGGCGCACGTAAGCACATCCTATCTGTAATGGATGAAGCAATCTCTGGTGCTCGTGAAGACATCTCTGAATTTGCTCCGCGTATTCACACGATGAAGATCAGCGCTGAGAAGATCAAAGACGTTATCGGTAAAGGTGGTGCAGTTATCCGTGCTCTAACTGAAGAGACTGGTACAACTATCGAAATCGAAGACGACGGTACTATCAAGATTGCGGCAACTGAAGGCACTGCTGCGAAAGAAGCTATCCGCCGTATCGAAGAGATCACTGCTGAAGTTGAAGTGGGCCGTATCTACACAGGTAAAGTTGCACGTCTAGCAGACTTCGGTGCATTCGTAACGGTTCTTCCAGGCAAAGATGGTCTTGTACACATTTCTCAAATCGCAGAAAAACGCGTAGAGAAAGTGTCTGACTACCTAGCTGAAGGTCAAGAAGTTCAAGTTAAAGTTCTTGAAATCGACCGCCAAGGCCGTGTACGTCTAAGCATGAAAGAAGCGGTAGAAAAGCCAGCTGAAGAAGCTGCTGCTGAAGCACCAGCTGCTAAAGACGAGTAAGACAAAATGAGACTTTCAGCCTTTTATTAGATTAAGGGCCTGAAAGCATGTTATAAAAGGGGAGCATTTTCGCTCCCCTTTTTTGGTTTGTTTCGATGTATTAACCTCAAACGAGGTTATCGCCTATATTGCATTAAGAGAAACAAATCTTGAGCGGTCCAAACAGGAGTATCAATTAGTGAAATGGTTTCAAACCGCAATTTTATGTGTTGCTATCGCGCTGACCGGTTGTGCAAATACTTCTCAACAATCAGCACAAAAGTGGTTATATCCACCGATGGCGGTGCCACTTCAGCCTAGTGTTCAACAAGAAGTACAAATCGCGCGTCTCTCGCAGTTGCTACAACGTCCCGACCTTAGTGATGAAGTGCGCGCTAAAATGCATTATGAGCGCGGTAGCTACTACGACAGCGTTGGTTTGCGTGATCTTGCCCGTTTGGACTTTAACCAGTCTTTGCAGTTGAATCCTGCTCAGCCGGACATCTTCAATCTTTTGGGAGTATACTTTACCCAAGTAGGAGAGTTTGATGCGGCATATGAAGCGTTTGACTCGACCATAGAGTTGGCTCCTGATAATACCTATGCTGAGCGCAACCGTGCGATTGCACTGTATTATGGTGGCCGAATCGATCTCGCTTTAGAAGATATGACCAAGCATTATCAAGAAATGCCAACGGATCCTTTTCGTTCATTATGGCTGTACATCATCGAAGCTGAGCAAAATCCAGAGCAAGCAAAAGCCAATCTTCAACAGCGTTATTTACGAGATCGTAGTGAAGAGTGGGGATGGGTTCTTGTTGCCATCATGCTACGAGACGTCTCGGACGAAGACGCGCTTAAAGCAATTATGGATGGAACGAGAGAGAACTATCGCCTAGCTGAACGATTGACGGAAACGTATTTCTACCTTGGAAAGCGTAATCAGCTTGAAGGCGATATCGCAAGTGCCATCTCACTTTATAAGCTCGCGATTTCGTTCAACGTTTACGATTATGTTGAGCATCGCTATTCTTTCTTGGAGTTGGCGCAAATTTACGATCAATTACAGCAAGATAGATTGGCCAAGTTAAAGGCTGCCAAGAAGCTGGAAATTGAATGATTTAGAGCCGCTCGATGAGAGCGGCTTTTTTTATGATTGAACTTGATGAGTGACTCATTTAAAATAGTTAGTCTTGCTAACTAAGTGGTGGTGGCTTTTATGGCATTAGAAGAAAGCTTGATTGATTTAGAGCGTTTTTGCGCCAAAGCTTGGCGTGTCTATGCCAAAGAAGATCCATTATCACATCTAAGCTTTAATGAGTTCGATTATTTGCGTGTGATTCAGGTTTACCCTGAGGGTGTGCGAATAACCGATCTTGCAGAAGAGCTGCAAGTGACTAAGCCTTCCGCATCGACAATGGTTGTGCGTTTGGAAAAAAAGGGTTTGGTGAAACGCATCGCATGTAATGAGGATGCTCGCGCTAAGCGTGTGTTGCTTACAGAAGAAGTCGCAGAAAAAATGTCTTTGGAGCAGGTAGTGTACAAAGATATCTCTGAACAAATGATGCAACAATTAAATCAGCAAGAAGCTGAGCAGTTACAAGCTTTACTGAATAAAGCATTGAGTAATAAGTCATTTTAAACTAAAGCAAAGGCCTCAGCTGTATGGTTTAGTTTTTGTTGTTTCATCTTTCTTTTATTTAATTTAACCATTTAGTTAGCCTTGCTAATTAAATGGTTAGCTTTGCTAACTACTGGTGACAGTCATGCAAAACTCAATTTATAGACAGTTTTGGAAATATACGATTCCAACCGTCGCAGCAATGCTCGTGAACGGTTTGTATCAAATAGTTGATGGCATTTTTATTGGCCGTTATGTTGGCGCTGACGGATTAGCTGGGATCAATGTTGCGTGGCCTATTATCGGTTCGATCCTCGGTATAGGAATGATGATTGGGGTGGGGACTGGTGCACTGACTTCGATCAAGCAAGGAGAGAACGATCATGAAGGCGCTAAGCGAATCCTAACGACCGGATTGACGTTGTTAGCGGCATTGATGCCGATCGTTGCTACAATATTGTTTTTGTTTTCGGATGAATTTATTCGCTGGCAAGGTGCGGAAGGGCGAGTGTTTGAACTTGCGCTGCAATATTTGCATATTCTGATTGTCGCGTGCGTATTCACGTTGGGTTCTATCGCAGTTCCGTTTTTATTACGCAATGACGACAGCCCGAACTTAGCAACGATTTTGATGGTCATCGGTGCCGTTATTAACATTGTATTAGACTACGTATTTATTGCTTGGTTGGAGTGGGAGTTAACCGGAGCCGCTATTGCCACTGCACTTGCACAATTAGTGGTCACTGTGCTCGGTATTGGTTACTTCTTTACTTCAAAAGCAACATTACGCCTTCGTATCCGCGACTTCAAAGTTCAGGTTGATGCTGCACCAAAGATTATCATGATAGGTACATCAAGTTTCTTTATGTACGCCTACGGCTCTGTGATGGTGGCACTGCACAACGCGTTATTTGCTCAATACGGAAGTGCAATGTTGATCGGAGCGTACGCCATTTTGGGGTACATCGTGACGGTTTACTATCTGATAGCAGAAGGAATTGCGAATGGTATGCAGCCTTTAGTGAGCTTCAACCACGGTGCACGTAATCAGGAGAACATCAGAAAGTTATTAAAGGTCGCGATGGGGACATCTGTGCTTGGTGGGGTGGCGTTCGTTGTTTTGATGAACCTTTTCCCGTACGAACTGGTTGCGGTGTTTAATAATGCTGACCAACAGTTGATTGATAGCACCGTGATCGGGATTCGTTTACACATGTTTGCGTTGTTCTTAGATGGTTTTTTAGTTGTTGCGGCCGCGTACTATCAATCAGTAAACAAAGGCAGCAAAGCTATGTTTGTAACACTAGGCAACATGCTGGTCCAGTTGCCATTCTTATTCATTATGCCGAAACTTTTCGGCGTGACAGGTATTTGGTTAGCTTTCCCATTGTCTAACATTGCATTGAGTTTGGTCGTGATCAGTATGTTGTGGCGAGATGTGAAAAAGCTGCTTAATGAGAGTTCTGTCGAACCAAGGGTGCAAGCCTGCTAACAAAAGCTAACAGATAAAAGCGAGGGTAGACCTCGCTTTTTTCTTTAAGGATTAAATGTTTTTTACTTCTAAGCCCGCTAGTTGATGCCAATAGCCATTGCATTGGCGGCTTTCGAGCTTTTCAGGATTATCGCCGTATTCGTTTGAGCGAAAACGCTCTAACTCTGAAAAAGTATCGATACCAAGAGGGCTTAATCGGATCACATCAACCAGTCCTTTCATACTTGGTAAGTCATTGATGAGGTTGTAGCAATACCCTGATTGTGTCTGAATGCCGTTAAGGTTAAAGACTTCTTGTCCTTCTTGGCTGCTGACCTGGATACCCGTAGGGTATTTGATACAGCAGGTTTCGCAATCGTCTTTCGCTCGGTTTTCAGCTCGGGCTGTGAAACAGCGAGCGGAATACGCTAAAGGCAAATAACCGTGGCTAAATACCTCAACTTCAAACTTGTTACGAATACCAAGCTCGTCACACTGAACCAAAGTATCGTTTAACCATTCGCGAGAGAGCTCGACAGGCATGCACCAACGCATCATACCTTGCTTCAAAAATAAGTTGAGCGTGTGTGCGTTATAAGTATTGATTGCAGGGCCAACGACGAAAGGCACTTTATGCTCTGATGCCAATTGAACAGCAGATACGTCATTTGCTTCAATCGCGAAGTCACCGTTGTCGATGTACTTCCTCATTATGTTTACTTCACTCGGAGCTTCCAGTAGTGCCATTGTTGATAGCACCACTTGCTTGCCAGATGCGGACAGCTCTTTTGCGATTTCAAGCCAATGCGAAGGCTTCATTTCTCGACGTTTTGAACATACGGTTTCCCCAAGATAGATGATGTCCGCGGAGCTTGATTTCGCTTGTTCATAAAACGCTTCGATGTCTTGTTTTGGCCAGAAGTACAACAGCGGGCCAAGCGCGTATTTCATTGAATTATCCATCTTAACCTCTACTGCCATTTGCGGTGATAAGCACCAAGTGTGGTCTGCGTACCTTCAGACACGTTTGCCAATGCGGCATCCCAAGCCGCTTCGACTTGGTAAGCTTCTGGGTTTGCTTGGTAACGGTCAATCGCGGCTCGCCATGTTCGAGTGACTTGTTCTACGTAAGCAGGGCTACGTTGGCGACCTTCAATTTTTACAGACGCCACATTTGCAGCAAATAGTTCTGGTAGCATAGAGAGGGTGTTCAAACTGGTTGGTTCTTCCAGTGCGTGGTAGCGTTTTTTCTCGCCTTCGATTTCAGCTTCGAAACGACCTTTACACAAGGTAGGGTAGCCCGCATTTTCACCGGCGCTGTAGCGATCGATCAAAATGTCGTTAAGGCGGGATTCCAGACCATTTTCTGTTTCTTGCCAGCGAACGTACTTAGCTGGAGAGCATGCTCCCACAGTGTTTGGAGACTCGCCTGTCATATATGACGATAGGTAGCAGCGACCTTCAGACATGATGCAAAGGCTACCAAAAGCAAAGACTTCTAACTCGACATCGCTAGTGATGTTGCGTGAAAGCTGTTTGACCTGATGAATCGATAAAACGCGAGGTAATACTACCCGTTTTACGTTGAAGTTTTGTTTGTAAAAATCAATGGCTGCGACGTTGGTCGCTGATGCTTGCACTGAAAGGTGTAGTTCCAGATCGGGATATTTGCGAGCCGCGTACTCCAGCACTGCAATGTCTGCAACAATCAGCGCGTCTACACCCAGTGCCGCTGCATTGTCTACTGCGTTCGTCCAGCGCTCGAAGCCATTGGGATGAGCGAAGGTATTCAACGCGACATGAATTTTTTTATTGCGGTCATGAACGTATTGCACCGCTTTTTCTAATTTCTTGCCGTTAAAGTTGAGGCCAGCAAAGTGACGGGCGTTGGTATCATCTTTGAAACCAATGTAGACGGCATCGGCACCGCAATCAATCGCAGTTTTTAACGCAGGCAGGTTACCCGCGGGACACAAGAGTTCCATATGCTCACAATCATTGAGAATAAAAAGGTGTCCGCATTTTATGAAGAATTATGAATAGCGAAATTGACCTAAGTTAGGTTTAGCTCAATAAAGTCGATATTTACCCCTTGCGAGTAAGGGGATCGGGTCGGGGTTAGTTCTTGTGACGACGATTCTGTACAAACAGCTCTTCAATTTCATGTTTTGGCTGCGGGCGATAAAAATGGAATCCTTGAATCGCATTACATTGAAGGTTAGAGAGCAAAGTAGCTTGCTGGTGGGTTTCCACCCCCTCGGCAACGACAGTTAAGTCGAGCGACTTACCCAGATTAATGATGTTTTCAATCACAGTGACTTGTTTCGGTAGTGTGTCGATATCATTAATAAAAGCGCGGTCGATTTTTAGCTCGTCAATAGGGAAACGCGCTAAGTAGGAAAGAGAAGAGTAGCCGGTACCAAAGTCATCGATAGAGAGAGCGAAGCCAAGCTTTTTAATCGCATTCAACATTTGCAGTGTATGTTCGCTATCACTCATCACGGCACTTTCGGTTAGCTCGAAGGTAATGCAGCTTGGATCAAGCTCGGTAGTGCGAAGCAGCTTTTCCATAAAGTCGATCAGCTGTGGGTTGCCAAATTGCTCGGGAGAGAGGTTGATGGCGACACGGCCTGGCAGTATGCCTTGTTGCTTCCAACGTTTTACCGTATTGAAAACATCACGCATCACGACACGTCCAAGGTGTTCGATTAACCCAGCGCGCTCGGCGACAGGAATGAATGAGCCAGGACTAATGTACCCTTCGACTGGATGCTTCCAACGAACGAGCGCTTCTGCGCCGTTGATACTGAAGTCTCGCGCGTTAACCTTAGGTTGATACCACACTTCCAAACCGTTCTGCTGCAATGCTTTTTGCAGTTCGATTTCGAGCCACAAACGCATACGCGCTTCTTTGTTCATTTGATCGTTAAATTTGATCAGACGATTTCTACCACGATCTTTGGCTTCATACATCGCAGTATCGGCATTTTGGAGTAGGATTCGCGCATCTTGTCCGTCTTCAGGGTATCGAACGCTACCAATTGAACAGGCAAGGCGTTTACTGAAGTGGTGCAAGTCGAAAGGTTGGTTGATCAACGAGATAATGCGATCGGACAAAATTTCAGCCATGCGGGTATTTTCTGGCTCCGGCAGAATGACGCCAAACTCATCGCCACCCAAATGACCAATAATCGCTTGGTTTGGTAGTAACCGTTTAAGACGGGCCGATACCTCTTGAATCACTTTATCGCCAATATGGTGACCAAGTGAGTCATTAATGTTTTTGAAGTTATCGATATCCAAATAGAACACCAGAAGCGGTGTTTGCTTTTTGATCAGCTGTTCCAAACGTTTGGTGAAGCCAAAGCGGTTGTAGAGTTTGGTGAGCGAGTCAATGTGTATGTCTTCATTCGATGCAGAAGACAGGTTTTTGGGCGCATCATCAGCATCTTGGATTAGGATAATTTGAGATTCGCTACCTAATATCGCCGTGGAATCCGCGTGTAGCTGAACTTTCCGTTCAAAGCCGCATCTTGCGCTGGTTAAGCAGACAAAAGGTTTGTCAGAAATTAATGTACTCAATCGATGACTAAATACCTTTTTACTGTTTTCATCGATGAATAAACGACTTAGCTCTTCGCCCAACAATTCATGAGGAGAGTTAAGTCCGAGAAGGCGCGCTGATGCGGGGTTCGCAGAGATGACAATATCATCTTCGATAAGCAGTAAGCCGTCTGGTAGCAGTTGTGTTAACTTCGCAAACTTACTTTCGGACTCTTCTAAGGAGCGAACGAGTATCTGCTTTTCTGAAGTATCGACAGCGTGAAAAACAACAAAGCGAATGTCGTTACCTTCAAAAACTGGCGAAAGACTAAAGTGAAGACTGGTTTCAAGGTCGGTTTCATCGAGCGTGATTTCGGCTTCGACATGTGCCCCTTTGAACGCGCGCTGATAGTATGGTGCAAGCTTCTTATAAAACTGTTCACCCAGCACTTGGCAATCGTTTAAGCCGACGATTTCCTCATGACTTAAACCTGCGATATCGCAGTAACGGTCACTTACCATTCGATAATTGTGTTTTTTATCAAGAATGGCAAAGAAGAAAGGGCTATTTGAGGTTAGCGTGGCAAACCAATGTTTTAATTGCTGGGAAGGCATTAGGGTATTACCGATCTCCAATGAGCCAGATTATTCGTCCGTGTATAAAAAGCGACACCCTGATAAGCCTGCGGCGATCTACCACCAAGCCAAAGTGTTACTTGCCATTAAAGGGCTCGCGGTTTTAGCTGTGCAGTCGACAATCACATGGATACGCTCAGATAACTATAACTTTGAAAATACGGTTGTAAAAGTGTTTATCCACCTGTTCGCATCAATAATACACGTAAGTTCAAAAAAAGAAGCGTTAGTGAGCAATAAACCACCAATCTAAAATAGGCACTTTATTGATACATAACAGTAATCTCATCGCCACGATTGCTTAATATAAGCAACCTAATGACAAAGTAACGGATAATGAACGTGTTAAACAAGATTCGCAGTCAACTAGTAAAGAACGCAGCTAATATTTTGCGTTCTCCAGTCCAGTTATTACCACAGCCAATTCAGCAAAAAGCGTTGCTGGAAGGGCTAAAAATGGTGTTTAAAGAAGCCTTGGAAGATGGTGACTTTGAGTTCCTTGAAGACAAGTGGTTAAAAGTTGCGATTAAAGACTTGAACTTAGCATGGTACATCAGCTATCAAGACGAAAAATTGGTGGTAGCTGAAAAACCAGTTCAGGAAGATGTGAGTTTTAGTGGTAATCTAAACGACCTAGTACTGATTGCTGGTCGTAAAGAAGACCCTGACACACTGTTCTTCCAACGTCGCCTTTCAATTGAAGGTGATACTGAGCTTGGCTTAGAAGTGAAAAACTTAATGGACAGTGTCGACTTAGAGCAGTTACCGAAAGCAATGCAAGTCGCTTTGAATCAATTGGCTGATTTTGTTCAGAAAGGAGTTCAAGCGCCTGCACAACCAACCGGAGTAGCGAATGCTTATTCGAACTGAAGCCCCAGCGGACATTCTTACCATTGACCGCTTATTGAAACACGCCTTCCCGACGGAAGCTGAAGCTGAGCTTGTGATGCGTTTGCGCGAAAACAGCAAATTCACGCTTTCCTTAGTCGCGTGTACAGATGAGGGAGAGGTGATAGGCCATGCTTTATTTAGCCCTGTGACCTTAAATGGTGAAGATTTGTCATGGCAAGGGCTAGCGCCATTAGCTGTTCATGAAGATTACCGTCGCCAAGGCATCGCTGCAGAGTTGATCAAAGAAGGTTTTGATTCACTGCGTGATTTTGGCTACCCAGTGTGTGTGGTGTTGGGCGATCCTGATTATTACGCGCGCCAGGGTTTTCAATCATGCGACGAGATGGGCTTTGAATGTGCTTGGGATGTCCCTAAAGGTGCATTTCGAGTCGCAGAGTTGGTCGAAGGTCAATGTGCTGGACGCTCCGGACGCATAGACTATGCGCCAGAGTTCTCTGAACTGTAAATGAAAGAAGCCCACGACTAAGTGGGCTTCTTTCTTATTCACTGAAAACTGAGATAGGGAGGTTAGGATGACTGGTTACTTTTCTTTTTGCCCCAGACCTCTATTTTCGCTTTTTTACTTACCCCTAGCAGGCTGAGTTTTGTGCTTCCCCAGCTACTGTAAGTCATTTCAATCTGTTTTAGCTTGGCTTCTTTTGTACCTGGAAGGCTCCAGGCACGAGTCGACAATCCGCTTGTTAGTACGCCCATAGAGGAAAGTTTTTTCTCACTACCATCTGTCATGACGACTTTTAAACCATTAATGTCTACCGTTCCTTGCACACATTTTAGTTTTATTTTACTGAAGCTTCGGTTTCGGAATAGGCTATTTGGTGTCACGGTATCTGTTTCTGTATGAAAGTTAACGGTTTTCGTTGCAATCAGCTCCCACTCATCGCTGTTATTAGCAAAAACACTCATGCTGGTGGCGGCTACCAGTGTGCAAAGTAGTAGCGTATTTAAGAATTTCATAATGTACCTCATATGTCATACCCAATGTGTGGCTGTTGGCAAAACGCTATGTTCAGGAATATCCAAATCATCTCATTGTGTTCAGGTGTTCCTTGAAGTCCTTTAGGTATAATCGCGATAATTTGATAGGATTGCCCTCGTTCAAATAGGTGACGGAAAATGTCAATTAACGAGAAACAGTATTTACGTGAAATGGGGATCAGCACATGGGAGCTGGTGCACCCTGAAAGACTGGAAGGCTATCAATCGCCATTATTGGATTTGCAAAGTTCATGTAAACTCCTATTGGTATCGCCAATATGTCCAGAAAACGAGACGGCATTGATGTTTGAGCGCGTATTAAAAAGCATTAAGCTCACGCTTGATGATGCGCTACACCTAGAGCCTGAGCGCTTATCCATGCTGGGTGAACATCAGCTAGAGTGGGTGTGGTTTGCAGGCTGTGAGGCTGATCAAAGCATCAAGGCAAAGCACCTGACCTCGCCACTATTACAAGATATTGATGGTAATAACGAACAGCGCCGCGCATTGTGGCAACAAATCTGTTCGTACTCTTAACGGAGCTAATGCGTGACAATTGAAATTACGCCGATGCGTGCAGAGCACCTCGACCAAGTTTGGCAAATCGAGCAGCAAGCACATTCTCACCCTTGGGCCGAATCTTTGGTTCGTGACTTATCCAGTCGCGGTGCTTGCCATCATGTGATGCTGGAAGGCTCTCAAGTGGTTGGTTACTTCTATGGACAGAATATTGTTGGAGAAGTGACACTATTAAATATTGCAGTAGCGCCTTCTCAACAGGGCAGAGGGCTAGGGCAAAAATTGCTGGACGCGTTTATTGAACACTGTGAACAAGCCAAAGCAGAGAGTGCTTGGTTAGAAGTGCGTGAAAGTAATCACCCAGCTATCCATATTTATGAGCAAGCAGGTTTTAATGAAGTGGACCGTCGTTACAACTATTACCCAGCTAAATCGGGAAATGGTAAGGAAGACGCCATTATCATGAGTTACTTATTTTTGAGTTAGTTTTAGGCCGTTACTAATTACCTCATCAACACTTATGCTTTAAATGCGTATCCGGATTCGAGGCTTTTGAATATGTAATAATAATTTTTTGAATTTTTACATCTCTTTGTGTGGAGCTGGCTTTCCCTTGTTAGTTGCAGGTAAAGGCTGGTGAGCCGAGTAAATTCAGTTCATGTCTTTCCAGTTTGCTAGCACAGCGATAATAAGCGAGAATACCGCACAATATCGAATAGTAGATATGCTTGCCTATTTTGTGAGCATGAAAGTAATTTAGAAGATTAACTAATGTCAAATCCCCTTTTTTTAGGCGAAGTGTCTAAGCGCAGAACGTTCGCTATTATTTCTCACCCGGATGCGGGTAAAACCACCATTACTGAAAAAGTCCTTTTATTCGGAAACGCGATCCAAAAAGCAGGTACGGTTAAAGGTCGTGGTAACGCACAGCACGCAAAATCAGACTGGATGGAAATGGAAAAAGAACGTGGTATCTCGGTAACCACTTCTGTAATGCAGTTCCCTTACAATGACTGTCTGGTAAACCTACTTGATACGCCTGGACACGAAGACTTCTCGGAAGATACATACCGTACGTTAACGGCAGTAGACTCGTGTTTGATGGTTATCGATGCGGCGAAAGGTGTCGAGGATCGTACACGTAAGCTGATGGAAGTAACGCGTCTGCGTGACACGCCAATCGTAACCTTCATGAACAAACTTGACCGTGACGTTCGTGATCCAATGGAAGTATTGGACGAGGTAGAAAACGAGTTGGGCATGATGTGTGCGCCAATTACATGGCCAATCGGCTGTGGTAAAGAATTTAAAGGTGTGTACCACATTCACCGTGATGAAACGATTTTATACGAATCAGGTCACGGTCATGAGATTCAAGAAGTTCGAATCATCAAAGGTCTCGATAACCCAGAGCTTGATGAAAAAGTTGGTGCAGGCCTTGCGGAAAGTGTTCGAGAAGAGCTTGAGCTTGTTATGGGTGCTTGCCCTGAGTTTGATTTGGAAATGTTCCTAACAGGTGATCTGACGCCAGTTTACTTCGGTACTGCATTAGGTAACTTTGGTGTGGATCATATGCTAGACGGTCTAACTGAATGGGCTCCAGCGCCGAAAACTCGTCAAGCGGTTGAACGTGAAGTTGAAGCGACTGAAGAGAAGTTCTCTGGTTTCGTATTTAAGATCCAAGCGAACATGGACCCAAAACACCGCGACCGTATCGCATTCATGCGTATTGTATCTGGCACTTACACGCAAGGTATGAAGATGAACCACGTTCGTCTTGGCAAGCAAGTGAGTATCTCTGATGCAGTAACCTTTATGGCTGGTGACCGTGCACGTGCAGAACACGCTTACGCCGGTGACATCATTGGTCTACATAACCACGGCACTATTCAGATTGGTGATACCTTTACTCAAGGTGAATCACTGAAGTTCTCTGGTATTCCGAACTTCGCTCCGGAACTATTCCGTCGTATTCGCCTGAAAGATCCACTAAAGCAGAAGCAGCTTCTCAAAGGTTTGGTTCAGCTATCAGAAGAAGGTGCGGTACAGGTATTCCGTCCTCTACAGAACAACGATCTGATCGTTGGTGCCGTTGGTGTACTTCAGTTTGATGTTGTTGTGGCTCGTTTGAAGTCTGAGTATAACGTTGAAGCGATTTATGAAGGCATTAACGTTGCAACTGCGCGTTGGGTTGAGTGTGGTGATGCGAAGAAACTGGATGAGTTCCAACGCAAGAATCAAGCGAACTTAGCATTGGATGGTGGTGATAACCTAACGTATATCGCTCCAACAATGGTTAACTTAAACTTAGCGAAAGAGCGTTTCCCTGACGTTGATTTCCGTGCGACGCGCGAGCACTAATTTGCGCGGTTAGGGTAAGCCTTAACGCAAACTAGATTTTAAAACGCCCTTGGCTATAAACTTAGCCAAGGGCGTTTTTATATAAGGATAAGATATGAATTGGTTTAAACGTGGGCTAAAGCGTTACGACAACTGGTGTAAAGATATGGGGTTAACTCCCGATCAGAAACGCAGTTGTGTCCCATATCGAAAAGACCCTGCCCATCAAACTGAAGAGAAGAGTGAAGCCCAACCATCCTCTGATTTTCTGCCCGCAGATACAGATAAAAAGCGTCAAGATGAAGCTCTTTGATACGCACTGCCACTTTGATTTTGATGTGTTTCAAGATGACTTTGCGCATCAACTTGAGCTTGCTCAAACGCAAGGCGTCGCAAGAATTTTGATTCCTTCCGTCGGTCCGCAAAACTGGGCTCGTATTCAAACTTTGGCAGAGCAACATGCCAATTTGTATTATGCGCTCGGCTTTCATCCGTATTTTCTTGAAGATAACGTTGAGCAGCACCTTACAGAGCTAGAAGGCTATCTAAATCAAAAAGGGCCACAGTGCGTGGCAATAGGAGAGTGTGGTTTAGATTTTGCCATTGATGTTGATCCACAGTTGCAAGAAAAGATACTTGAAGTTCAATTTGAGCTGGCTAGACGCTTCGAACTCCCAGTTATTTTACATAGCCGAAAAGCGCACAATCGCCTCATTCAAATGGTGAAAGCGGCGAATCTTCCTAGAGGTGGTGTGCTACACGCTTTTTCTGGGAGTTATCAGCAAGCCATGGAGTGGGTCAAATTAGGTTTTTTTATCGGTGTAGGAGGAACGATTACCTACCCAAGAGCCAAGAAAACACGCGACGCAATTCAAAAATTACCACTCGAAAACCTAGTAATCGAAACAGACGCACCAGATATGCCTATACTTGGATATCAAGGGGAGTCAAATCACCCAGCCAAACTCATTCACGTCTTTAATGAGCTCGTAGAGTTGCATAACGGCCGAAAGCAATCGATTGCCTCTCAACTGTGGAAAAATAGCAATTTTGCTTTCTCGATATGTGAATAAAATCTAAAGATGTGGTTTGAAATCGAAAACGTTTTCCTGCTTATTGTGAATTAACTCACAAAGCTGGTTGAATCAATCATGAATCTTATAGGAAAGTGTGAGGCTGGCATTACTTTAATTGATTCTGCATGAGTATAATTGCCCCCGCTTTATAGCTCCATTTTGTAACACGCCAATAAATAACTTATAAGGAAGTCATAAACTATGAGCCTGTTTATGAGCCTAATCGGTATGGTAGTGCTTCTTGCGATTGCAGTGGCATTTTCTAACAACCGAAAAGCTATCAACTTTAGAACTGTGGGTGGCGCATTCGCTATCCAATTCGCATTAGGTGCATTTGTTCTGTATGTACCTTGGGGCCGTGATCTACTAAACGGTTTCTCTTCAGGTGTTTCTAACGTTATCAACTACGGTAACGATGGTTCATCATTCCTGTTCGGTGGTCTTGTTTCTGACAAGATGTTCGAAGTATTCGGCGGCGGCGGTTTCATCTTCGCATTCCGTGTTCTTCCTACACTGATCTTCTTCTCTGCACTGATTTCAGTTCTTTACTACATTGGCGTTATGCAATGGGTTATCAAGATTCTTGGTGGCGCACTACAAAAAGCGCTAGGCACTTCGCGTGCGGAATCAATGTCAGCTGCAGCTAACATCTTCGTAGGTCAAACTGAGGCACCTCTAGTTGTTCGTCCATTCGTTCCAAAAATGACTCAATCAGAGCTATTCGCGGTAATGTGTGGTGGTCTAGCTTCTGTTGCTGGTGGTGTACTAGCTGGTTACGCATCTATGGGTGTTCCACTAGAGTACCTAGTTGCGGCATCATTCATGGCAGCACCAGGTGGTCTACTGTTCGCTAAAATCCTTCACCCTGAGACTGACCAGCCTCACGAAAGTATCGAAGAAGCGATGGACGGCGGTGACGACAAACCAGTTAACGTAATCGACGCAGCTGCGGGCGGTGCGGCTTCTGGTCTACAACTTGCGCTTAACGTAGGTGCAATGCTAATCGCATTCGTTGGTCTAATCGCGCTAATCAACGGTATGCTAGGTGGCATCGGTGGTTGGTTCGGCATGCCAGAACTAACACTAGAGCTAATTCTAGGTTACGCGTTCTCTCCACTAGCATTCCTAATCGGTGTTCCATGGGCAGAAGCTGTAACAGCTGGTTCATTCATTGGTCAGAAAATCGTAGTGAACGAATTCGTTGCTTACTTGAACTTCACACCATACCTAGGTGAAAACGCTCAAGTAATCGCGGCAACTGGTGAAGTAATGTCTGAGAAGACAACAGCTATCATCTCATTCGCACTATGTGGTTTCGCGAACCTTTCTTCTATTGCGATTCTACTTGGTGGTCTAGGTAGCCTTGCACCAAACCGTCGTAGTGACATCGCTCGCATGGGTGTTAAAGCAGTTCTTGCAGGTACGTTGTCTAACCTTATGGCAGCGACAATTGCAGGCTTCTGCTTAAGCCTTGCAGCACTATAATTAGAATCGGTTCTTAATATATAGACGCCGTTTTACATCATGCCCTGTAGCAAGAGATTGCTGCGGGGCATTTTTCGTTTTTCGGGCTCCAAAATTTCATCGGGTGTTTGCCTTAGTCGAGGTATTACGCAGTCAATGGAATAGGGGCTAGGAAATTTTGAGATACAAACCGTTTGCGCTCCATTTGGTGCTACAGTTTTGCGGTGAAACTCTATAATGTATTAATCACAGGATAGTGGTTAAGCTTGATTCTTAATCACGTAATGAATATTACATAATCGATGGGCAAATGAATTGCCCTGCAATATCAGATCTAATAGGCGTTTTGCTTTGTGATGTGATATTAAAGACACCGCAATCATAGATTGTTGTGCCATAGGCCAAACTGGTACTGTGCGGTGACAAGGATAGCAATTGGCATATGATAAATTTTCGCTGTATATGCCGAGTCTTCAGGGAACCAAGTCCGTTCATTAATAGACTGTTTAGCCATTTACTCACATTGTCTCGACTTGTTGATTATAGTTAAAGACGTGATGTAAGGCTGAGTAGTGAATTTTTTGAATATTGATCGGAGATAGAAATGAGCGATTTAAAAGCAGCAGCGCTACGTGCACTTAAACTTATGGACCTAACTACGTTGAATGATGATGACACTGATGCAAAAGTGATCTCACTATGTCATGACGCGAAAACAGCAGTAGGCAACACAGCTGCAATTTGTATTTACCCTCGCTTTATTCCTATTGCTAAGAAGACACTTCGTGAGCAAGGTACGCCAGAGGTTCGTATTGCAACAGTAACGAACTTCCCACATGGTAACGACGACATTGAAATCGCAGTTGCTGAAACAAAAGCGGCGGTTGCTTACGGTGCAGACGAAGTTGACGTAGTTTTTCCTTACCGCGCGCTAATGGCGGGTGATGAGAAAGTAGGCTTCGAACTAGTTAAGCAATGTAAAGAAGCTTGTGGTGACATTCTTCTTAAAGTGATCATCGAAACAGGTGAACTAAAAGAAGAAGCACTAATCAAGAAAGCATCTCAAATCTGTATTGAAGCAGGTGCTGACTTCATTAAAACTTCAACTGGTAAAGTGCCAGTAAACGCAACACCAGAATACGCTCGCATGATGCTTGAAGTTATTCGCGACATGGGTGTTGCAGAAACTGTTGGTTTCAAACCAGCAGGTGGTGTGCGCACTGCTGAAGACGCAGCAGCATACCTAGCAATGGCTGACGAAATCCTAGGTGACAACTGGGTTGATGCTCGTCACTACCGTTTTGGTGCGTCTAGCCTGCTAACCAACCTACTAAATACATTAGAAGTATCGGACGACGTCGCTGATCCAACAGCGTACTAATTCCAATAATGCGTCTGAACGGTAGCACCTAAACGGGTGCTACCAAACCTCTTCTATCCTACTACAACCATGGCTCAAAAGAGCTTGGGAGGCACTAATGTATTTACCACAAGAAATCATTCGTAAAAAACGTGACGGCGAAGTCCTAACCGCCGACGAAATCAACTTCTTTATTCAAGGCGTAGCGAACAACACGGTATCTGAAGGTCAGATTGCGGCGTTTGCTATGACGATTTTCTTTAATGAAATGACCATGGATGAGCGCATCGCCTTAACGTGTGCAATGCGTGATTCGGGCATGGTTATCGACTGGAGCCACATGAACTTCGGTGGTCCAATTGTCGACAAACACTCAACCGGTGGTGTGGGTGACGTAACTTCTTTAATGCTTGGCCCAATGGTGGCAGCGTGTGGCGGTTTCGTACCTATGATCTCTGGCCGCGGTCTTGGTCATACAGGCGGTACGCTGGATAAACTTGAATCTATCCCTGGTTACAACATTACGCCGAGCAACGATGTTTTTGGTCAAGTAACCAAAGACGCTGGTGTGGCGATCATCGGTCAAACTGGTGACCTTGCTCCTGCGGATAAGCGTGTTTACGCGACTCGTGATATTACCGCAACGGTAGACAATATCTCCCTGATTACGGCGTCGATCCTTTCTAAGAAACTGGCGGCGGGTCTGGAATCGCTAGTGATGGACGTAAAAGTGGGTTCAGGTGCATTTATGCCAACTTACGAAGCGTCTGAAGAGCTAGCAAAATCAATCGTTGCGGTAGCAAACGGTGCTGGCACTAAGACTACGGCAATTCTTACGGACATGAACCAAGTATTGGCGTCTTCAGCGGGTAACGCAGTGGAAGTTCGTGAAGCGGTTCGTTTCTTAACGGGTGAATACCGTAACCCTCGTCTACTTGAAGTGACCATGGCTTCATGTGCTGAAATGTTAGTACTTGGCAAGCTTGCTGAGAACACAGAAGACGCACGCGCAAAACTGATGGAAGTGCTGGATAACGGCAAAGCGGCTGAGTGCTTCGGCAAGATGGTTGCCGGCTTAGGCGGCCCAGCAGACTTCGTAGAAAACTACGACAACTACTTAGAAAAAGCAGAAATCATCAAGCCAGTTTACGCAACAGAAACGGGCATTGTCTCTGCAATGGATACACGTGCTATCGGCATGGCTGTGGTTGCTATGGGTGGTGGTCGTCGAGTTGCTACTGATGAAATCGACTACGCAGTTGGTTTCGACGAGTTCATCCGCCTAGGTGAGGTCGCAGACAGTGATAAACCTCTTGCGGTCATCCACGCTCGCACTGAAGAGCAATGGGAAGAAGCGGCAAAAGCACTGCGCAGTGCAATCAAAGTAGGTGGTGAATACACACCAACTCCAGAGGTTTACCGCCAAATTCGTGCAGAAGATATCTAATAGAACAAGTAATTACACAAGGCCTACTCAACCATAATAAAAAGCCGAGTGGGCCTAAGGAACGAGCAATGAAAAGAGCATTTATTTTAGTACTAGACTCATTCGGTATCGGTGCAACTGCCGATGCTAAAGAATTTGGTGATGTAGGTTCAGACACACTAGGTCACATCGCTGACCAATGTGAAAAAGGCTTAGCAGATAACGACAATCGCCAAGGTGCACTTCGCCTTCCAAATCTATCGAAACTTGGTTTGGCAATGGCGCATAAAGAATCGACAGGTCGCTTCGCACCTGGACTAGACGCAGACGCTGAAATCATTGGTGCATACGGTCATGCAGCAGAGCTTTCTTCAGGTAAAGACACGCCGTCTGGTCACTGGGAAATCGCAGGTGTTCCTGTTCTGTTTGACTGGGGTTACTTCACTGACAAAGCAAACAGCTTCCCGAAAGAATTGACTGACCGCATTCTTGAGCGTGCAGGTCTTGACGGTTTCCTAGGTAACTGTCACGCGTCTGGTACTCAAGTTCTTGACGATCTTGGTGAAGAGCACATGAAGACTGGCAAACCAATCTTCTACACGTCTGCTGACTCTGTATTCCAAATCGCATGTCACGAAGAGACTTTCGGTCTAGACCGTCTACTAGAGCTTTGCCAAATCGCACGTGAAGAGCTAGAAGATTACAACATTGGTCGTGTTATCGCGCGCCCATTCGTTGGTGCTGGTAAAGGTCAATTTGAGCGTACAGGTAACCGTCGTGATCTTTCTGTAGAGCCACCATCAGCAACGGTTCTTCAGAAGCTCGTTGATGAGAAGCAAGGCAACGTGGTTTCTATTGGTAAGATTGCTGATATCTACGCAAACTGCGGCATCACTAAGAAAGTGAAAGCGACAGGTATCCCTGCATTGTTCGAAGCAACGCTAGAGCAAATCAAAGAAGCGGGCGACAACACGATCGTATTCACTAACTTTGTAGACTTCGACTCAGCTTACGGTCACCGTCGTGACGTAGCGGGTTACGCAGCGGCACTTGAGTACTTCGATGGTCGTATCAACGAAGTGCTAGAGATTATGGAAGAAGACGATGTGCTTATCCTAACGGCAGACCACGGCTGTGACCCAACATGGCCAGGCACTGACCATACTCGTGAGCACATCCCAGTATTGGTTTATGGTCAAAAAGTACCAGCTGGTTCTCTTGGCCGCCGCGAAACATTCGCAGATATCGGTCAAACATTGGCAAGTTACTTCGGTACTTCTCCAATGGATTACGGTAAGAACTTCCTATAATTAGTTAGGTTTTTGAAAACTAGGAGCTTGATTGCTCCTAGTTTTATGTTTGCAGTATGTAAATGCTGCTTGTCGGAAATGAGAATACTCTGGCTTATATCGCCTTAAGCGCGGAGCGCTAGAGAAAGGTTAAGGAAAAGAAAATGGCAACTCCACATATCAATGCTGAAATGGGTGCATTTGCAGACGTCGTACTGATGCCTGGTGATCCACTACGTGCAAAATACATCGCAGAGACTTTCCTTGAAGATGTCGTTCAAGTGTGTGACGTTCGTAATATGTTTGGTTACACAGGCACATACAAAGGCCGTAAGATCTCGGTAATGGGCCACGGTATGGGTATCCCATCATGCTCGATTTACGCGACTGAACTAATCAAAGACTTCGGCGTGAAGAAAATCATCCGTGTTGGCAGCTGTGGCGCAGTGAATGAAGACATCAAAGTGCGTGATGTTGTGATCGGCATGGGTGCATGTACTGACTCTAAAGTGAACCGTATCCGCTTTAAAGGTCATGACTTCGCGGCAATCGCAGACTACAACATGGTTCGTGCGGCAGAAGACGCTGCAAAAGCTCGCGGTATTGACGTTAAAGTTGGTAACCTATTCTCAGCAGAGCTTTTCTACACGCCAGATCCAGAAATGTTCGATGTAATGGACAAGTACGGCATTGTTGGTGTTGAAATGGAAGCGGCTGGTATTTACGGTGTTGCGGCAGAATACGGTGCAAAAGCTCTGACAATCTGTACGGTTTCTGATCATATCAAGACTGGCGAACAGACTACATCTGACGAGCGTCAAACGACATTCAACGACATGATGCTAATCGCACTAGATTCAGTATTGCTTGGTGACGAAGAGTAAGCGACGAAGAGTCATTCTATTTTTCGCTCTCAAGAGCTAAAAAAACAGCCCACACATTGCGGGCTGTTTTTATATGAGTTGTTAGCGCTACCTAGTTACTTGGTTAGCAGCAGGTTTGGCGCTTTTTTACGACGTATCGGTTGTCGACGTAAAATCAAGATGAACAACATACCACAGACAAAGCTCATTAAGACCATCATGTACATATAACGATCGCTCTTGCGATAGTGGTGGTCAGAAATAGCCGTCACCCGGCCCGTCTCAAAAGTCACGCGAACAAAACCGATAAGCGCACCATCTGCAAAAACTGGTTCAACCAACTGCTGGCGACCAATGGAAGCTGTTGCCAAAGGCGTATCCAGGCCAAGAACTTCGCGTACCGATAATGCCTCTTCACTAGACGCTAAACGTACACCCTGTGCATCGTAGATTGTTGCATCAAACACTAAACGGTCTTGTGCTAGTTGGTTTGTTAGCTGAAGTAATCGTTCTTGATCTTTAGTTAAAATCATCTCACTGGCAGAAAGAGACGCCTGTGAAATCAAAACTTTGGTGAGTGTTTCAAGCTGTTGTGCTTGAATTTTCTCATTACCCTTACTGATCACAACACTGTTTTTTATTGTGATAAACAACATCACACACAGTAGGATTAGTGCCAGAATTCTTAGGGCATTCCTTACTGAGAACAAAGATTCACTCATGCTCTTTACTCATCCATTTAAAATAAAACAAAGACTTGCCTTTTTAGTTTGTTGAGGTAACGTTTTAGCAAAGTCATAAGGGATTATATACATGGACGCGTCAAAAAGCTTGCCTATCAGAAAACATACGACACTTTTAAAACGATTACCCGAGACTCGATTTGCCTCCCAATTAGATAAAGCAAAAGCAAACTGGATCGTATTTGCTGAGTACCTTTCGCCAAGTCACTTCGAAGACATTGATTTCTTCACCGGCTTTTACAACCCAATACTAGAAACGTGGAAAGTTGGCCAATATGAAGTAGCCCTGATGGCCGGAGAGTTGACTCCTCAACATGAAACGATCTTACAAAGTCTCAACCTAGATTACGCCTCGCTTAATGAAGTGCCCGATCTATCAACCCAAGGGTTGATTGTATTTGATATGGATTCAACGGCGATCCAGATAGAGTGTATTGATGAAATCGCGAAACTGGCAGGAGTAGGGGATGAGGTCGCTGAAGTCACTGAACGTGCCATGCAAGGTGAGCTGGATTTTGAGCAAAGTTTACGTCAGCGAGTTGGTAAGCTCAAAGGTGCCGATGAATCAATTCTTGAACAAGTTCGTGCCCAGTTACCATTCATGCCGGACT
This sequence comes from Vibrio sp. Vb0937, assembly GCF_033338855.1. Lineage (NCBI taxonomy): Bacteria > Pseudomonadati > Pseudomonadota > Gammaproteobacteria > Vibrionales > Vibrionaceae > Vibrio > Vibrio sp. Vb0937. The sequence goes on from NZ_JAWOTK010000004.1 coordinate 140,437, forward strand.
TTGAAGCGCTAATTGCGACGTTGAAAGCCTTGGGCTGGAAAACAGCGATTGCCTCCGGTGGTTTTACTTACTTCTCTGATTACATCAAAGATAAAGTCGACTTAGACTTTGCTCGCTCCAATCAATTAGAAATTATTGACGGCAAACTCACGGGTAAAGTACTTGGCGATGTGGTAACGGCGCAGATGAAGTCTGACATTCTAGTGGAACTGGCGGATGAATATGAAATTGAGCAGCACAACACGGTTGCTGTCGGTGATGGCGCTAATGATCTTGTGATGATGTCGGTGGCAGGATTAGGGATTGCGTATCACGCAAAACCAAAAGTGGAAGCTCAAGCGCAATCAGCGATTCGCTTTGCAGGGTTGGGCGGTGTGCTCTGTATTTTATCTGGCGCATTGGTGAAGCAGCAAAAGGTCAGCTGGAAAGCTAAACCTTAACCATCCATTCAAAAACACCGCCAGAAAGGCGGTGTTTTTTTTCAATTTGGTATGACTTTGAATTTACTCGGTTAACTCCAATCTAATTACAACCTCTTCAGTAATGTCTTCAAATTCACTGTAACCAACGAGCGCTGTTAACTCTTTTTCTAACTTGCTCGCTTGATGTACGCCAAATTGGGTTAAGTCACTTAAATCTTGTTGCAGTAATGATGTCATCGGATCGAAAATTGGCGCAGTAGAAAGGCGAATCACGTAAAAGTCACCCATCATTCGGGCTTTCTTTATAAATTGAATCCGCTCTTTTACGCTGTTGAACTCTTGATGAAGCTTTGACTCAATGCCTGTAATTTTATTGCCTACTTTTGCGGCGCTTATGTAGATATCCTGATGTCTGGCTTGAGCACCTTCTACACGTTTTATTGGCTCTGCGATTAATGTGCTTGTCCGGCCTTTAAAGATAGGTTCAAGTGACAACAGTTGGTCATGCCCAAGACGGGCAAAAAGCTCAATGTGTTTAGGTAGCGGCAAGTTCACCCCGATAACGGGGGTTTTGATTGAAGATGACGTACTCTTACTGATAAAAATGGGCGTGCTCAGCGTACGCGAGAGCAACATGCAGTGTAGCCTTTCAAGTAGAGCATTACTTGGTAGCGTCTCTTTTTGCGGGATTAGCTTGTCTTGATTGTGCTCGATAATGCTGTTGAAAAAAGCGATTACCTTCATGGTTTGGCTGCTTTCATCAATAACTAGCTGCACGCTACAACCGTCTGGGCTTACACGAATTACTCGGTATGGCACCGACATTAACGGCAATTTTTTATCGTAGAGTTGTAATTCTCGAAAGTTGATTCTTACCTCTTGCCCAGAACGTAACATTGTGGGCTCACTTAGCCTAATTCCGAGTCCTCGTTTGGAAAGGTCAACAGTACTGCCGCCTGTTTTAGTCTGTCCTGAGTACAACTCTAAAGGTGTTTTAAAACGATAACGAGGCTCTTTTCGACGAGACTTTGCATCAAAATAAATGCCCTTTGGATTGCCGATAACTCTTCTCGGATGGCGAAACGCGTTTAATGTATTAGCGGGTAAGCGCGGCTTTTCAGTTAGCAGGTAATCCTGCCCTGACTTTTCGTCAGCAATTTCTTGCAAAATACCAATATGAGTCAGTGATTGAGACGTTTCTGCCAACTCTGGAGAGAATGCTGCTAGGTCTTCCTGTTCTTGCTCTGATAGTTCAAAGATTGAAATTCTAAAGGCGCGCCAACTCTCTCGTTTGCCACCTAAATGCCAAAATAGCTGGCGCTGTTCGCGAGTTGCTTCTGGGCGAAACATCGAATAGAAATAGGTTCGATTCTCGTGCTCGTGAGTAAATGAATAAAGGACATTGGTTGTTCCTTTAACACCAGGCTTAATGAGTGACGCGATGCGTTGCTCGTTGAATAAGGAACCAAACATTTGCTGGTTTCTCTCATCGTGCCAGTATTGCCAAAGCTTTTGATTGTTTGGCGTTAACATTGCTAATTTTAGGTCACTACCATCAAAGAATAGAGGCAAGCTGCTAGTGTGCTTTAGTGCGATGTGCTCATAACCGCGAGTTCGAGCTCGAATAATCTTGTCTTGATTGTCGTGACGAGCCCTTTTAGCAGCACTGTTGAGCGCTTCATCTATCACTCTGGTGACGACATTGGTATCAGTTAAGCGTATGGTTCTGAGGTATCGAACTGAGTCATTTTCGTAACAGTCATCAACCGCGAGTATGCGGTATGCAAGCGGTTTCTCTATACCTGCAACGTTAGATTTGCTGGCAAATTCAGTAAACGTGACCTGAATAATTTCCCCAAGGTTATATTTAAATGCGCTCGGGACTTTGAACTTTGCGCCAGAGCTAGATAAATCAATGCTTAATCCATGAAGAAGCTGTCCTTTAGAACGGCAAATTTCAACTTGAGATTGGACTTTCAAGCGTTTTTCTTGGCGCTTTAAATCGTAGCCTAGGTGAACGGGTTCTGCTAAGAACGGGCTTTTAGGATCCGTTAACGATTGCGTTTTTTGCTGAGTAAGGCGCTTGCTCATTACGCGAAAGTTATTTCGCGTGTTGACCAATGCTTCCCACATTCCTTCCGTGTAGCAGCCAAACTTTTTGATGTTTTTATGGTAAGCGTTGAAAGCAACATCATCCAACCAATGTGGAATACCATCCAAAATATACTCGCGACATTCGCCTTGAACGCGACCTCGCAAATCAATGCTTTTTTTGCATGGAGCCATTAAGCGGTTAAGTTCCATTTTAACCAAAATTTTGGCCGAAGGCGGCTCTTCCTCGGTCAGTTGGCCAAGGACAAAGTCAAAGTCATTCGTACCGTAAACGGGAATGAGTCGTTCTGCGAGCGAGAGAATTTCAGATTGCTGCATTATTTCTGTTAGAGTATGTCGTTACTTTAAATTGTATCGGCTAAGCGAAGTAATACTTAAGTATATCAATAGTTCATTTCAGTTCAGGTCTGACTTGGCTGTGCTTAGTCACATTTGTAGAAAAAATTGAGGCATCATGGCGAAAGCAAAACGAGCGTATGTTTGTAATGATTGTGGCGCGGACTTTCCCCGTTGGCAGGGGCAGTGTAACGCATGTGGTGCATGGAATACGATAACAGAAGTACGTATCGCTGCATCGCCAACCGTTGCTCGCAATGAACGCTTAAGCGGCTACGCTGGTTCCGCAACAGAAGCTACGGTTCAAACGCTATCCGAAATTGATCTGCAAGAAGTACCTCGCTTCACCAGTGGGTTTAAAGAGCTTGACCGCGTGTTGGGTGGTGGTGTTGTGCCAGGTGCCGCAATTTTGATTGGCGGTAACCCTGGCGCAGGTAAATCAACCCTTCTGTTGCAAACCATGTGTAGTTTATCTGCGCAAATGCCAACGCTTTACGTAACCGGTGAAGAGTCATTACAGCAGGTGGCAATGCGTGCTTCCCGATTGGGCTTGCCGAAAGATCATTTAAAAATGCTATCGGAAACGAACGTCGACAAAATTTGCCAAATCGCCGAAAAAGAGCAGCCTCGTATAATGGTAATAGACTCGATTCAGGTGATGCACGTTTCTGATGTTCAATCGTCGCCTGGCAGTGTTGCTCAGGTACGTGAATCTGCGACGGCTCTGACACGATACGCAAAACAGAATAATGTTGCGGTATTTATTGTTGGTCACGTAACAAAAGATGGTACCCTTGCGGGCCCCAAAGTTCTTGAACACATTATCGACTGTTCGGTACTACTCGATGGTGGAACGGATAGCCGATTCCGCACTTTGCGTAGTCATAAAAACCGTTTTGGCGCTGTGAATGAGCTTGGTGTATTTGCAATGACAGGCCAAGGATTGAAGGAAGTGAGTAACCCATCAGCGATCTTCCTTTCTCGTGGTGAAGAAGAAACATCAGGCTCTTCCGTCATGGTGGTTTGGGAAGGTACGCGCCCTCTGCTAGTAGAGATTCAAGCGCTGGTGGATTACTCGCAGTTAGCCAACCCTCGTCGTGTTGCGGTCGGCTTGGAGCAGAACCGCCTATCACTTTTGCTCGCTGTGTTGCATAAGCATGGTGGCTTACAAATGGCAGACCAAGATGTCTTTGTTAATGTGGTTGGCGGTGTTAAGGTGACGGAGACGAGCGCTGATCTTGCTTTAGTTATGGCGCTTTTATCGAGTTTTCGTGACCGTCCACTCCCTAAAGATGTGGTGATTTTTGGTGAGGTAGGGCTTGCGGGCGAAATCCGTCCAGTGCCAAGTGGGCAAGAGCGTTTGAATGAAGCGTTCAAACATGGTTTCAAGAAAGCCATTGTGCCAGCAGCCAACATGCCGAAAGGTGGCATCCCTGGCATGCAAATTCACGGCGTTAAGAAATTGTCGGAAGCTATAGAGGCTTTTGACGAGCTGTAATGCTCATAAGAATGGTATTTGTGCAATCACAAACCGTTCTATCCGTCCTCAATAAAATGCGAATAAAGTACATAAATTGCTGTGTTTGACTATGCTTTGGGGACGGAAATTTCACGTTAAAATTTTTTTTCTTCCATCCGCACGCAAGGGTATCAGTATTGACAGAATGTGATATACTCTGCGCGCACTTTATACCTTATTAACAGAGTAAGACAATGACTGATTTATCAAAATACAGAAACATTGGTATTTTTGCTCACGTAGACGCGGGTAAAACTACCTCTACAGAGCGTATCCTAAAGCTAACTGGTAAGATCCATAAGATCGGTGACACTCACGACGGTTCAACTACTACTGACTTCATGGAGCAGGAAGCTGAGCGTGGTATCACAATCCAGTCTGCAGCAACAACTTGTTTCTGGAACGATCACCGTCTAAACATCATCGATACTCCTGGACACGTTGACTTCACTATCGAAGTTTACCGTTCTCTAAAAGTACTTGACGGTGGTATCGGTGTATTCTGTGGTTCTGGTGGTGTTGAGCCTCAGTCAGAAACTAACTGGCGTTACGCTGACGAATCACACGTATCACGTCTGATCTTCGTTAACAAACTAGACCGTATGGGCGCAGATTTCTACAAAGTTGTAGATCAAGTACAGAACGTACTAGGTGCTACACCTCTAGTTATGACTCTACCTATCGGTATCGAAGAAGATTTCGTAGGTGTTGTAGACGTACTAAGCCAACAAGCTTACGTATGGGATGAGTCTGGCCAACCAGAGAACTACGAAGTTCAAGATATTCCAGCAGACATGGTAGAGAAAGCTGCTGAATACCGTGAAATGCTAATCGAAACTGCTCTAGAGCAAGACGAAGATCTAATGATGGCTTACCTAGAAGAAGGCGAAGAGCCATCTCTAGAAGACATCAAACGTTGTATCCGTAAAGGTACTCGTGATCTAGCATTCTTCCCAACTTACTGTGGTTCAGCGTACAAGAACAAAGGTATCCAACTTATTCTTGACGCGGTAATTGATTACCTACCATCTCCAACAGAAGTTGATCCACAGCCTCTAACTGATTCAGAGACTGGTGAGCCAACTGGTGAAGTTGCGACTGTATCTGCAGACGAGCCACTACGTGCTCTTGCATTTAAGATTATGGATGACCGCTTCGGTGCTCTAACCTTTATCCGCATCTACTCTGGTAAGATGAAGAAAGGTGACACAATCCTTAACTCTGCAACTGGTAAAACAGAGCGTATCGGCCGTATGGTTGAGATGCACGCGGACGAGCGTAACGAGATCGATTCAGCACAAGCTGGTGACATCATCGCTGTAGTTGGTATGAAGAACGTTCAAACTGGTCACACTCTATGTGATCCTAAGCACGAATGTACTCTTGAGCCAATGATCTTCCCAGATCCAGTAATCTCTATCGCAGTTAAGCCTAAAGATAAAGGCGGTTCTGAGAAGATGGGTATCGCGATCGGTAAAATGGTTGCAGAAGATCCATCATTCCAAGTTGAGACTGATGAAGATTCAGGCGAAACTATCCTGAAAGGTATGGGTGAACTTCACCTAGACATCAAGGTAGATATCCTTAAGCGTACTTACGGCGTTGAGCTAGAAGTTGGTGCTCCACAGGTTGCTTACCGTGAAACTATCACTCAAGCAATCGAAGATAGCTACACGCACAAGAAACAGTCTGGTGGTTCTGGTCAGTTCGGTAAGATCGACTACCGCATCAAACCAGGTGAGCCAAACTCTGGCTTCACGTTCAAATCTACAGTTGTTGGTGGTAACGTACCTAAAGAATTCTGGCCTGCAGTTGAGAAAGGCTTTGCGTCAATGATGGAGCACGGTGTTCTAGCTGGCTTCCCTACTCTAGACGTTGAAGTTGAACTATTCGACGGTGGTTTCCACGCAGTTGACTCTTCAGCTATCGCTTACGAAATCGCAGCGAAAGGTGCATTCCGTCAGTCTATGCCTAAAGCTGGCGCGCAACTTCTTGAGCCAATCATGAAAGTTGACGTGTTCACTCCAGAAGATCACGTTGGTGACGTAATCGGTGACCTTAACCGTCGTCGTGGTATGATCAAAGACCAACAAGCAGCGTCTACTGGCGTACGTATCAAGGGTGATGTACCTCTATCAGAAATGTTTGGTTACATCGGTACTCTACGTACTATGACTTCTGGTCGTGGTCAGTTCTCTATGGAGTTCTCACACTACGCACCATGTCCAACAAACGTTGCAGAGCAAGTAATTGCTGACGTTAAAGAGCGTAACGCTAAGAAGTAATTCTTAAGTTAACTCTATAACTTGAAAGCCCCGCTTAGTGCGGGGCTTTTTGTATCTAGCAGTCTTATACGCAGAGCGTGTTTGTTTTGATGATTGTTATGATGCCGTTCTAGTACTGTTGCCTTTTAGGTCAATGGTCTTAAAGTCTGGTACCACTGACTTTTCAAATATTTCTATTTCTTCCTTCAACCATTGCGCAAACAATTGAGCTTTAGGTCTTTTTAAGTAGCCTTTTGGCGCACACAAGTAATACGCAAAGTTGGGCTTGATAGCGATATCTCCAATTCGGACCAATTTGCCAGAACGAAAATATTGATGAGCTAAACTGTGTTTTACCAATGCGACGCCTTGAAGTGATAGTGCAGCCTCAAGCACGAGATGTGATCCACTGTATTTTAAGGTAGGCTTTGCTGCGCTGTGACCCAAGGCTGCTAACCACATATTCCAATCAAGATCAGGCCAAACATCTTCAATCAGCTCAGCTTTGCTTAAATCCTCGATGTTATAGATCCCGTGCTCTTTCTGATACACCGGATGACAAGCAGGATAAAAAGCTTCGTCCATCAGCCATTGTGATTCTAAATTGGGATATTTTCCTAAACCGTAACGAACACATAAATCTATCTGGCTATCTTGAAAAGACACCAAATCATTGGTTGGTTCTAATAGCAAGGCGATATCAGGGTGACGCTGGCGAAAAGCCGTAATTTTCGGGACCAACCAATGATGAGCGAAAGAGGGGAGTGTTGATATCGAAAGGTGGTTCGGGTTTGGATCTTGATTGACTAATCTAACCCCTTGCTGCAAATGAGCAAACCCTCTTTCTGCCTGAGTAAACAGTAGCTCTCCCTCAGGTGTGAGCACGATTTTTCTGTGCTGACGAACAAATAGGTCCGTGCCTAAGAACTCTTCTAAATGACGAATTTGCTGACTAATGGCCGCTGGCGTAACAAACAGTTCTTTTGCTGCCGTTTTAAAGCTTCCTTCCTTTGCTGCAACGAAAAAGTAATACAAGCCCTGTAAGGGAGGCATTCGATCTTTCACATTAGTTTTCCTTAACTCTATGGCAGATTCTATCGTTTGAGGATATCAGCGTAGTCGCTGATTATTAAGTGGTCAACATTGTATAGGGATCTTTGAAATGGAAAACATGACACACACTTGTGAGCGTACTATACCTACTGCCCATCAGAGCGGGTTACAGTTAATTTATTCTAAACTGGCGGCTTGGAGAAGGAACTATAAGACACGTCGTCACTTGAGAGAGTTACCAAAGCACCTTTGGGACGATATTGGATTAGGTGAAAGGGAGATTAGTTGTGAAGTGAGTAAGCCATTCTGGAGAGAGTAGTCTATGAGTTTGATTCAAGCTCAAAGTTAAGTTGCACTCCCCAATGGTGTTGAGGAGTGCAAGCAAAATTACAAGTCTTCTTCCCACACGACCAATTCATCTTTTGGCCAATTGTGGCCTATCTCATGATACTTTTGTTCGAGCACATGACGTTTAATTTTAAGCGTTGGCGTCAGTACGCCATTTTCTATACTCCAAGGTTCTTTAATCATTAACACACCTTTGATTTGCTCATGAGAGGCGAGTTCTTGATTCATCCTGGCAATAACTTTACGTGTGGTACGTGCGTATCGCTCTCGATCAAAGTTAGGGAAGTCATGTGGCACAACCAAAAGAATCGGAGCGGGTAGCCCTAAACCGATGAGACACATCATCTCTACGCGACTGTACTCGAAAAGCTTTTTCTCGATAGGAACCGGAGAGACAAATTTACCTTTGGCGGTTTTGAAGTTATCTTTTTTACGGCCTTGAATCGTTAGATAACCATCTGAGTCGATAGCGCCGATATCGCCTGTGTGTAGCCAGCCCTCTGAATCAAAAGACTCTTGGGTGGCAATGTCATTTTTGTAGTAGCCAGAAAATAGCCCTTTGCCACGCACCATGATTTCATCATCAGCTGCGATTTTTAACTCAATGCCTGGCCCTGCATTACCGACACTACCGATTTTGTCAGCTCTAAATGGGTAGTTGAGCGTGCTGTAGGCAAATGATTCCGTCATCCCCCAAGCCTCTGTGATATCAAGGCCCACTGAGTGGTACCATTCCAACAGCGCTGGCGATACAGGTGCGGAGCCACAGCCTAATACTCGAGCCTGATCTAAACCTAGACCATCTGCTAGCTTTTTCTTGATCAAAGAATTGACGAATGGGATTTTCAACAGAATATTGAGCTTCTTCTGTGGAAGTTTGTCTTGAATACGTTGCTGGAATAGCGTCCATAATCGTGGGACGGAGATAAACAGAGTTGGTCGGTGCATCTTCACATCTTCGATAAAAGTGTCCAGTGATTCTGGAAATGCTGTTGGCACGCCACCCATAATCGATGAACCGAAGATATAAACACGCTCTGTAATATGAGCGAGCGGTAAATAAGAGAACAATCGGTCGTTTTCTTGGATACCAATATGATTGATAAGTTGCTGAACAGACCAACTGAATGCGCCGTAAGTTAGCATCGCGCCTTTCGGTAACCCTGATGTGCCTGAGGTATACACCAACGACATTAGCTTGTCATCGTAATGCTGCGGACGCTCTTCACTTGGCACTGCATCAGCAATGAGCGCTTGGTATTCGTGCTTACACTTAGGTGCCGTGTCATAAGGTAGAGCGATGCTAATGAGTTCAGGCATAGCATCAATGACTTGCTGAGTTGCTTTGGGATCATCGAGTTTTCCGCCAATGATCGCTTTACTTTCACTATGAGTCACACAGTATTCGATGGTGTCTGCACCGGCGGTAGGAAAGATTGGCACACTGACATAGTCACCAAGCATCATAGCAAGATCGCAAATAAACCATTCTGCACAGTTTTTAGATACTAACGCGACTTTGTCGCCAGGCTTTACACCAAGCGAGCGTAGTGCGCTGACAAGTTTTAAGGCTTGATCTGCAACATCAGAGAATGTGTACTCAACAAACTGTCGGTTAATAATTTGTTTTAGGTAGACCTCATTTGGACGCTCTTGAGCCCATTTGAGGATCATTTCATTTGGTGGTGGGAGAGCGCAACCAGCAGCGCTATTTAGATTCGGCTGATTCATTTTAAGTGACTCCATGTCTTCTCATTGTATTTATAATTGTTAACGCATTGTTAACTTTAGCATGTTAAATCGCGACACGGGAATGCATTTTGATGAAATATGTGGGGAAGATAGCGTTAGTTGTTCTGACAGTTGCTACAAATAAAGCCTAAAACTGCTGTCGATAATTTGCTGGAGACAGACCTGTTTTTTTCTTAAAAATTCGAGAAAAGTAAGAAACGTCTCGATACCCGCACTGATAAGCAATGTAAGCAATTTTCATCGATTCATTTTCAATTAGCATTTTCTTAGCTAATGAAATGCGTTTCGCCGTGACATAATCACGAAAGCACATACCCACTTTACGGTGGAAAACTTTGGAAAAGTAGTTCGGCGAGTAATGACAAAGAGCGGCTGCTTCCTCTTCTCTTAGGTCCTTATGAACGTTATTGGCGATGTAATGGACTACGTCTGAAAAGTTTGACTTGCCGCTTCGAGAGAAAAGTTTATCTACCGAGATTTGTTCTTCGTCTACTTTACTATGCAAAAAGTATTTCAATTTTATTTGTGAAAGCCAGATAGGAAGAGTGAGCTCGTTCAACTTATAATATTCCGCACAAATATGCTTGGGCGGCAAGTGAGGAGCCGTATCTTTTGGAGATACGACGATTAGTTTTTTGTCGAGGTTTTTACAGAGCGTTATAACACCTTTCAAGTGCTCTTGATGATCACAGGTTATGTAGTAAAAGAAATAGCTATGTTCTTTATCACTGAGGACTGAGATATCTTTACTGCAGTCCATAATGTCAAAGCACCCATCAAACTCACAACGAAATTGTTCCGGCAGCGAGCAAAGGGTCTCTCCTATCCAGTAAGCTTTGGTCTGTTTATCCATATGAATCCTGCTCAGTACGTACTACACCAATGTTAGTATGCATTGAGGTCAGTCGAGCCTCATTCCTTGAGCTTCAGACCTCACCCTTTCGTTTATTAAGCTTAGGCTTATATAGTCATACTGCAAGTGTGAAATGTGTCACATAGCTTACAGTGATGTGTCTTATTTATGATACATTTCGCCTCTGAAGCGCAGACAGGCAAGAAAGTACTAACCTTTGGCAAAAAAGTCCTAACCCCCCTAATTCTTGATGACTAATGTTTAAGCATGATTCGGGTGTATATGATACCTGCGTCATGGACAAGCGAGATTTGGTTAAATAAAGGGGATAATCTTATGGATAACTTTCGCAATCTAATCAAGGACTTCATGGAAGACGAAGAGGGGCTAACACTTTTGGAGTACATCCTAGGTGCGGCACTAATTGTTACTGCATTCTTGACTTCAGGCTTCTGGACAACCTTGTCTAACAAGTTCACTTCAGTAGCTGGTCGTATTAGCTCTTCGTAATGGTTAGCGAGTTAATTATTTGGTCATTACTTATTGCGATTGGAGTTTCAGACGCACAGAAACACAGAATACCGAATAAAGCGGTGCTTATGCTTTTGGTTGCAGTAACTGCAAACGTAATTTACAACCCAGCCACAACTGGTTTGGATCATTTATATGGTGGGTTGGTTGCGTTTGCGGTGTGTTTCGCGCTGTATCTTTTCAAAGTAATGGCTGGAGGAGACGTTAAGTTACTCGCCGTCATAGGGGCATGGTTGGGATTGAGTAACCTTGGGGAAGCGTCTACCGGGATAATACTCGCTGGAGGCATTGTCGGCATTTTTTATCTAATGCTACATGTGTCATCGACTAGTGTTGCTCTATCACATCAGATTAAAGGGTATTGCTTAGAAAAAGTAACACCAGGTTTTAGGTCCAGTAAGCCGTTAGTCATTCCATTCGCGCCGATAATCGTAATTGGATTAGCTTATTTTTCCTATACCCACTAAATAAAAATAATAAATGGCATGCAGCATCAGTTGGCTAAGCAACTTCAAGGAGGGGAAGTGTGATGGGCTCTGTGTATTGGGAAAAACTCGTGCCACAAATAAATCCACCAAAAGTACCTTCATCGGTAGAAGGTCTTGGCATACCGGCTTCAGTCGTTGAAAACTTAGTGTTGAAACACCTGTCAGCTTATCCGAAATGTGATTTGATCGAGTTAACACAGCGGTTATGTGTGGTTTCAAATATTGTTGAACTTGCTTTGGCGCAGTTGAGGAAACGAAGCTGGGTTGAGGTATATCAGCCTACATCTGAGAAGCTAAACCATTCGTACTCGAACATTCGTTATAGTCTAACGGAATTAGGACTTGCGGAAGCAGACATTGCATATAGAAAAGATCCATATATCGGTCCTGTTCCAGTTTCTTTGGAAGAGTATTGGACCGTTGTTGAAGGACAAGATCTACGCAAAAACCCTGTTACCCGTATCGATGTAGAGCGTGCATTATCTGATGTTTTTGGCTCGGATCACTTAGTTCCTGTTCTCGGACCTGCTATCAACTCTGGACGAGCTTTGTTGCTTTACGGCCACGCGGGTACTGGTAAAAGTTACGTTGCATCAAGAGTGCTCAATGCAATGAACACTTCGGTGTTTATTCCTTACGCCGTATATGCCGATGGCAACATCATCAAAGTGTTCTCAGAGCATCATCACCGTCGTTTAGACAACTCCCATTCTCAGGTTTTCGTTAAGTTGGAAACCCATTACGACAAACGCTGGGTTCTTTGTGAAAGACCAAACATTCAAGTGGGCGGTGAGCTGACATTGGAGATGCTTGAGGTAAACCACAGCGAGCATAATCGTGTATGGATTGCGCCACTTCAAATGATGGCTAACAACGGAATCTTAGTGATTGATGATCTCGGTCGTCAGTCAATGCCTGTTGATGCCTTGCTAAATAGATGGATCGTTCCAATGGAATACTTATTTGACCATCTGGCGCTGCCAAATGGTCAACAAGTAACGGTGCCATTTATGCTTACTTTGGCATTCTCATCCAATTTTGCACCAAGCAAAATTGCTGACCCTGCTTTTTTACGCCGTCTGGGGTACAAAATTGAGTTTAAGCCACTTGGTGATGATGACTATAAAGCGCTTTGGTTATCGCTGTCCAAAGACTTGCAACTCGCGTTGTCGCCTGAATTTTTTGACACATTAAATCAATTGCACCGTGAAAATAAAATGCCTAATTATCCATGCTTACCTAAAGATCTTTTGGGCATTAGCAGAGACGTTCTCGTTTTTGAAGGAAAACGAAAAGTCGTCTCATCAGACATTTTAACTCGTGCCTGGGGACTGTATTTCACAGTGGATGAATAGGGAGATCTAAATTATGAGTCGGACTCAAGTCATCATGCTATTGCTACTCTCCATTGTTTTCGGCCTTGCTGCCGTGTTGATAGCTAAACAATGGATGGATGGCAGAAACCAACCAACAGTCGAGTTAGAAGAGGTCGAAAGGCATCCCGTTTTAGTTGCCGCCATGGAGCTAGAACCAGGAACTATTCTCTCTGAGAAACATTTGTCTACTAAGCTCATGGAAGTGGACTGGATAGATGATGAAACATTGAAAGTAAAAGAACAGGCATTGGGAAGAATCGTTGCCAATACTATTTACGCGGGTGAACTTGTTAACCCTCATCGCCTTGCCCTACCTGGTGAAGGCGCAACACTTGCTGCATTAATTCCAGAAAACAAGCGAGCAATCACTATTCGCGTAAATGACGTTATCGGTGTGGCAGGTTTTTTGTTACCAGGCAACAAGGTCGATGTCCTGAATACAGTGAGTTATGGACAAGGTAAAAACGCCACAACAAAAACAGTGCTTAAAAATATCAATGTTCTTGCGGTGGACCAAACAGCCAAAACGAATGATAACAAACCCGTGATTGTACGCGCTGTGACTTTAGAAGTAACACCGAAAGAGGCAGAAAAGCTCTTATCGGCGAACAGCAAAGGCGATATACAGCTTGCTCTGCGCAACCCTCATGAAGTGGATAAACCTGTTGTAGCAAGAAAATACACGCCACGACCTAGTGTGACCATTATTAAGGGATCTCAGGCATCCAGTGTCCGAGTCAGCAATTAGGTGAATTATGAAAACAATAATATTACTTGTTAGCCAGTTACTTTTCGTCAGCTTGTCTGTTAACGCAGCTACGGCGCAGTCAGGAAAAGTCGTAACCGTTGCACATCACCAATCAACTCAATTGATGATATCAGGCCAAGCAAAGAAAGTGACGTTAGGGGATCCAGAAGTCTTGGATATTTTAGTGCTCAGATCGAACGAGCTGTTTCTTATTGGTAAGAAGTTAGGTACCACGAATGTGTCGGTGTGGGATCGCAGAGGCCGGTTAATTGAGCAGTTTAACGTGGAAGTCACGCATGATCTAAATACGCTTAAGTCGAAGCTTTATCAGTTCTTGCCGGATGAAAATATCGAAGTGCACAGTGCGCAAGAAAAAGTGGTACTTAGAGGCTTGGTCAGCAGTCAGCAAAACATGGACACTGCGGTCAAAATTGCTGAAACCTTTGCTTTGGGTGAAGCGGCAGATGAAGAAGATGATAGCTCTAAAGATGATGAAAGTATGGTCATCAATCTACTTTCTATTGGTGGTGCTCAGCAGGTGACGCTAGAAGTTACCGTTGCCGAAGTACAGCGCACACTTGTAAGACGCTTCGACTCAAACTTCCACTTTTTCCAAAGAAGTGGGGATTTTACTTGGGGTGGTACGACTGCTGGTGGCGGTATTGATGGCATTGGACCGATTTTGAACGTCCCAACAGTCGAAGATTTCGGTTTTCTCGGATCGTTTATCGACAGTAATACCTTGTTTACCTTTGCGCTTGATGTGGCGAAGCAAAATGGCGTAGCGAAAGTGCTGGCAGAGCCTAGCCTTACCGCATTAAGTGGTACGCAAGCCGAGTTTGTCGCTGGTGGTGAATTCCCAATTCCAGTACCAAATGAAGATGGCATTACCATCGACTACAAAGAGTACGGTGTTCAACTCGACTTTGTTCCGTTTATTTTGAGCGATAAGAGAATCAATCTCAAACTGAACGTCAATGTGAGTGAAATTTCCAATTCTGGTGTGTTGACGTTTAATCCAAACGAAGTGAATGCCACTTTCTTTATTCCACCAATCACAAAACGAAGTGCTGGTACAACGATTGAGCTAGCAGATGGTCAAACCATTGGTATTGCGGGGCTATTGAGTGAAAACGCGCGTAACGTTGCGAATGGTATACCTGGTGCGAGTGATCTACCTGTGTTAGGCCGCTTGTTTAAGAGTGAAGAATTTACCTCTGGGGAAACAGAACTAGTCATTCTGGTTACTCCTCGATTAGCAACCCCAATTGATCGACGTCGAATCACTCTACCAACAGATGGTTTTGTTGCTCCAAACGATGTGGAGTTCTATTTGCTTGGTAAAGGTGCTGAGTTGGATTTCGATAGGTACCAGCTAAACGACATTAGTGAAGAAGATACTAACAACAATTTTATTCAATACGGTTCGTCAGAAGGTGGCTCTGAGGGCAAGTTTGGGCACAGTCTATAAGTGGGAGAACAAGATGAAAAGCATAATGATAATGACCATTTGTTTCACATCATTCGGCTTGTTTGGCTGTGCGAATGACCCCGAGCTTGGTATCTCGGTTAGCCAGCTGCGCGCTGAACAAACTCTGAATCCAGAAGCCTGGTATGAGAATTTGGGCTACTTACCGGAAGGTAGTGGTGAGCGCACACAAGTTAGCTTAGAGGTATATAACAACAATGGGGTAGCCAAAGATGATTAAGTGATACGTTCACTTAGGAGGGGCTATGCGAAGGAATATGCATATAGCGCCAAGGAGAGCTCAGAAAGGGATTACCTTGGTATTAATTAGTTTAGTTTTATTATTTTTACTTGGTGTTGCAGCCTTTGGTATTGATTTGAATCACCAAGTACTCAATAAAACAAGACTACAAAACGCGGTCGACTCCGCTGCATTAGCGGCTGCGGTTGTCGTCGATGAAAGGACCGACGCGGCAGATTTGGCTGAGCGGCTTAGTTTAGCGACGCAAGCGGCGAATGATGCTCTGACTCATTCTGCTGCGTCTGATGGTAACCAAGAATTAGTTTACACGGGGGAAAACATAGATGTAACTTTCTCAAATTCGAACGCTAAAGGCTCATTTGTTGAAGCTGGAGAGTTCTCTTTGGGCAGTGACAGCGACATCTATGTTCGTGTTGCCGTTAGTAATGTTCTTTTGACACAGTATTTAAGTGGCATGTTTGGGCTCGACAAAGGGGTGTCAGCAAGTGCTGTTGCAGGACCAAGTGCGCCAAGCATTACTACATGTAACGTGTCGCCTATTGCTATGTGTGGCGATGTAGGCTCAGCTGATCTGGCGTGGGGATACATTCCTTCTTCAAACCCAAACTACAATGGCGCACAAGATCGAGATGCTGACACTATTCATGTATTGAAACCATCAGGGCACACGGATGGTGGCATTGGTTCGGGTAACTACCACCTTTTAGACTTTGGTTCCGGTAAAAATACAGTAAGAGAAATGCTGGCAGGGGATACTGAGGAGTGCATAACAGTCGGTGATTTAGTCACAACAGAGACTGGTAAAGGTACGGGACCAGTAGCTCAAGGTCTAAATACGAGATTTGATGGGGGTAAGCCAGATGAAGGCATTACTTCAGATAAGTACATCGAAGAGTCCAACGTAACATACGACAATTACCAACAACAATATCAGGATGCGGAAGATCCGGCCGTTGATAACGATGCGTTTTATTATGCCGATTATGTCGAAGGGTTAGCCGCTTGTACGGGGGGGCCTGGCGCGTGCAAGTCGCAATATTACCGAGCGGATGGGAAAACCGATCGAAGGGTATTACGAGTGCCGATCGTTCGTTGTGATGAAGCTCCAAAAAAAGGCGGCAAGATGGATTTAGAAGTACTGGGCCTAGGATGCTTTTTTGTTACTCAGGAAGTGCAAAACAAGGGGAATGAATCGGAAATATTCGGTCAGTTTCTAGAGGATTGTACGGTAAAAAATGCGTCGTCTGGGGTAGATCCGGATGAAGATGGAGTTGGGCCATACAAAATCGTTCTATACAAAGACCCGTCAAGTGGAGGGTCTTAATATGATGTACTCCAATAGAAAGCATCAGATGAAAAAGATGGCTAACCAGAAAGGACTGGCAATTATAGAGTTTATTCTTGCATTGCCAGTGCTACTGATGCTGACCGTATTAGTTATCGACGTGAGCCGAGCTTTTATTCAATACACAGAGGTCAACAAAGCGTTGCAAAATGGCGCACGGTATGCCGTGGTTGATACTTATGGCACGTTAGATTTTGAAGGTATAGCTGAAGAATCTGATATTAAAAATGTGGTGATCTATGGCACGCCGAGTGGCGTTGGTACGCCGGTAATCGACTATATTGAAGCTGCTGACATTATTGTGACTCAACCAACGGACACCAATAAGGTTGTCACCATATCGGCTACTTATAATTATGAGCCTATTTTCTCAACCTTACCTTTTACCGGAACCTCTTTGGCTTTCAGTATTGGCTCTTCTGCGTCAATGAGGACTAGCCCATGAAACAATGGATAAGGAAACAGAAAGGACTGACCCAAGTTGAGTTTTCGTTAATTGCACTTGCGGTAATGTTAGTACTGTTCATGATTATTGAGTTTGCAATCTACTTTTATTCAGTGCAAATGGTCAACGAAATTACCAGGCGAGCGGCACGACTTGCCACGGTTTGTTTTATTTCTGAACGTGATGAAATACCTAATCATCAAGCTTTGGAGAGTCTATATCCTTCAGGTTTTACCGCTAATAATTTACAAATCGAATATTTAGACGATACAGGTGCAACTGTTGATGTGTCGGATTTTTTGAGTACTCCACCTGCAGCATCTACAGTGTTAGATGCTCAGTTTTCAAAAATAAAATATGTTCAAGCAAGAGCAGTTGATTATGAATTTAAGTTTTTTGTGTTAGCTGCGCTTATTAGTGCAGTAGGAAAAACGCCTGCTTTTGAAACTGTATTGCCGGCAGAAAGCTTAGGTGTATTAAAGCCTGAAGCTGATAACCCTGCTGTTTATTCGGATTGTTCCGCGGAGTAGCTTTATGTTGAAACCAGTCAAAATGGATAATGAAACACATAAAAGTTTAAAAACTAACTTGATTATTTGGATAGTTTATTCTACATCAAATTTTAAAATTCACATTGCTGATGAACTATCAAGGTGTGTAAATCTAAATATTGATTGGATAGAGCTAGATACCTTTAACTTGGACTTTGTGAAAAATAAGCAAGTTCCTGATCTCATTTATATTGAAACCGGTGAAAGCTGGGCTCAGAAAGTGGCTCATGTTTATTCTAGTGACAGCAGTTTACAGCATAATCATACCGCTTTGATTGTATTTGGCGACGAGAACGATACTGCATCCCTTAAAATGGCATTAAGGCTTGGGGCAACAGATTATTTGTCTCGTTCGGTTGATTTTGGCGAGCTATATCCTTTATTAAAATCTACCGCGGATGAAAAGATTGCTAATAAGAAAATGGGCGATCTAACATTGTTTATTAATACAAAAGGTGGCTCTGGAGCAACCACTTTGGCTATTAATACAGCAATAGAATTATCAAGCTATGCTAAGAGTAAAGTGTTGCTCGTTGACTTGGATATGCAGTTTAGTGATGCCGCTGATTATTTAAACTGTAAGCCTAAATACAATATTAATGATGTGATTGATTCTGTTAATGATTTAGATGAATTATCACTAGAAGGACTAGTCTACCAGCATCCTTCAGGTTTGAATTATTTGTGTTTTAACCAAAATGATCCTAAAGGTAATTACAAGCATGCGGTTCAAGTTAGTAAATTATTACCTATTTTGAGGCAGTTTTACTCACATATTATTGTGGATTTATCTCATGGCGTTGAGCACGTTTATCAACAAATT
The DNA here is from genome assembly GCF_033338855.1 of Vibrio sp. Vb0937. Taxonomy (NCBI): domain Bacteria; kingdom Pseudomonadati; phylum Pseudomonadota; class Gammaproteobacteria; order Vibrionales; family Vibrionaceae; genus Vibrio; species Vibrio sp. Vb0937. Next base: position 159,133 of record NZ_JAWOTK010000004.1, read on the forward strand.
GTTTCTCCGGCAACACATGTTTTTTTGATTCTGCAACAGAATGTTACCTCGGTGAAGCATGCTGTTAGTTATATACGTTCTTTAGAATTAGACTATGGTTTAAGTAGTCATCAGGTTGAACTAATTGTTAATCGTTTTGAAAAGAAATCGACAATATCGTTGAAAGACATTGAAAATGCGGTTAGTGGACATGCAATACACTTAGTACCTAATAACTTTGCTATTGCTATCGAGAGCGCTAATTTGGGCAACCCAATTGTTCAATCTAAGAAAAATAGTGCGCTGAAAGCGTCTTTGGCTGAAATATCGCACTTATTAGAAAGTCCGACCAAAGAGAATCAAAGTTGGATAAAAAAACTATTTTCTTAGTAAGGGGGAGTTATGTTTTTCAAACGGAAAGGCGTCGGGAGTTCTTTCAATTCCGTAGATGAAACAAAAGAATCCAAGGTTGTGAATGTCGAGTTGGCAAAATCTGATGAAGACACGTCAGATGAGCAAAAGTCTTTGTCGCCGGTAGAAGCCAAGATGAAAGCGATCGAGGAGCAGAAAAAGCAATTAGAACAAGATCTCTCGATAAAACACTACTACCACAAGAAACTACTGGATACCTTGGATCTCGGGCTTCTATCGCATTTGCAAGAAGATCGCGCGAAAGAGGAGTTGCGCGAAGCGGTTGTTCAGCTCATTGCGGAAGATCAAACACACCCATTGAGTTCAGAAGCGCGAAACCGCGTAATACATCAAATTGAAGATGAAGTGTTCGGCCTGGGGCCTCTTGAGCCACTTCTTGAAGATCAAACAATCTCAGATATCTTAGTAAATGGCCCGAAAAATATTTTCGTCGAACGTTTTGGTAAGTTGGAGAAAACACCGCACACCTTTTTAGACGAACGCCATTTGCGCAACATTATCGACCGTATTGTAAGCCAAGTGGGTCGAAGGATCGATGAGGCTTCACCCATGGTGGATGCTCGACTCAAAGATGGCTCACGTTTTAATGCGATTATACCTCCTCTTGCTATTGATGGGCCTTCAGTTTCTATTCGACGTTTTGCGGTTGAACGTTTGAACATGGATAACTTATTAGAACTTGGATCGTTGTCTCCTGAAATGGCGAAGTTTCTTAATGCGGCGGTTGTGGGGGAAATGAATATCCTGATTTCTGGTGGTACAGGTTCTGGTAAAACAACCACGCTAAATATTTTGTCGAGCTTTATTCCTAGCGACCAACGCATTGTAACCATTGAGGACTCGGCAGAGTTACAACTCCAACAGCCACATATTATCCGTTTGGAAACACGTCCTTCCAATATCGAGGGTAAGGGTGAAATTTCTCAGCGTGATTTAGTAAAAAACTCACTACGTATGCGTCCCGATCGGATAGTTGTTGGTGAGGTTCGTGGCTCAGAAGCGGTGGATATGCTATCCGCAATGAACACGGGTCATGATGGGTCTTTGGCTACTATCCACGCGAATACACCAAGAGATGCGCTGAGCCGGATTGAGAATATGTTCTCGATGGCAGGGTGGAATGTGTCGACAAAAAACTTGAGAGCGCAGATCGCGTCTGCCATCAATATTGTTGTGCAAATGGATCGTCAGGAAGACGGTAAACGTCGCATGGTTAGCGTACAAGAAATTAATGGCATGGAAGGTGACGTTATTACCATGTCGGAGATCTTCACCTTCCAAAGAAGAGGGGTCGATCAAGAAGGCAATGTGTTAGGTGATTACATGGCTACAGGGATTGTACCAAGCTGCCATGACCAATTAGTAAAACGAGGCTTAGACGTACCATTTGAAATATTCAATGAAAAAGCCCGTTAGGAGATTGCTATGGATAGTCAATTCCCCCTTTTTCTTGTACTGCTGTTTTTGTCCGTATTCTTTATTAGCCAAGCGTTAATTCTGCCTTCTGCGGGTAAAAAGGTTAAGCATAAGCAATTAATCAAGCGGATACACGAAAGCCATAAACATATTGATCAAGAGAGTATTTCTTTATTAAGGGAAAACTCGCTCAAGAATCTATCGCCATTAGAGCGATGGCTTGTGAGGTTTAGCCTGTTCGATAACTTTAAGAAGAAGTTGGAACTGGCTGGGATACACATGGGGTTCAGTCGGTTTATTTTCCTCACATTCCTCGGAGGGACTGCGGTTGGTCTATTTCTGTTCTTGTTCGGGCAAGTTTGGTACCTCTGTGCTGGTGTTGCTTTTGCTTGCTGGGTGTCTGTTTACTTCTACATACAGAAAAGGATTGCTGATCGTTTAATGAAATTTGAAGAGCAACTGCCAGAGGCTCTCGATATCATCAAGCGAGTTTTGCAGGCAGGGCAGCCAATTACGCAGGGGTTTGGAGAAGTAGGCAGAGAGGTTAGTGCTCCGCTTGGTCCTGAGTTCATGAATACCTTTAACTTACTCAACTATGGTTATGACCTCCGTTTGGCGATTATGCAAATGTCGGAGAGAACTCCTACCGTATCTATGCTTGCTTTTTCCAGTGCTGTGTTACTGCAAAAGGAAACGGGTGGTAACTTAGTCGAAAACATTGAGAAGCTCTCCCATATCCTACGTGCTCGTTTCAAACTTGCTCGAAAAATAAAAACCATTTCGGCGGAATCTCGAATGTCGGCATGGGTATTAGTATTAGCGCCTTTTGGTTTATACGTCATCATTTCCCTTGTTCGACCTGAGTATATTGAGTTACTCCACACGCATCCAATGGGGATCAAAATGGTCATTGGTGGGATGGTAGCGTTGTTTATCGGTACGCTTTGGATTCGTAAAATCGTCAATATTGAGGTGTAGCCATGGAAAGTATTCAAGGATGGTTAAACGATTTTGCTGTCGGCCAAGAAACACTGCTTATGGGGTTGATCCTCATCACTACAGTGTTGGTTGTGATGACGTTAGGCTCGATAATTATCGGGGTTAACTCGCCAATTAAACGAAAGTTAGCCGAATTGTCTGGTGATAAGAAAGAAGTCTCTCATCACAACAAAAAAATGTCAGACACCTTGGAGTCGTTAGCGCCTTTAACTTCCCCAACCAGTGAAAAAGAGCGCCAAACGACACGCAATAAGCTGATGCATGCTGGGTTTCATGAAAGCAATGCATTATCGATGTTTTATGCCATTAAATCGGTCACGACGATCTTAGGTGTGATGGTGGCGGCACTGGTGTATTTCTCGGTTCCGGAATCTAAATACCTGTACACGTATATGGCGTTATCCGTATTTATTGGGCTTTTATTTCCTGATTTTATTTTGCGTCGAATGGTGAACAAGCGTCAGCAAGCGATTCGTGCAGGTGTGCCCGACATGCTTGATTTGCTGGTGGTTTGTACCGAATCAGGGCTTGGCTTTAATGCAGCGTTGCGTCGGGTTGCTGATGAACTGGTTATCTCTCACCCAGAGCTTGCCGATGAAATCGATACGGTGTGCAACAAAATTAAAGCGGGCAAACCAATGCCAGAAGCGCTGAGGGAGCTAGTATTAAGAACAGGGTTAGAAGAATTAATGGGGCTGGTAAGTATGCTTAGCCATGCCTCTCGAATAGGGGGGAGTTTAGTCAACTCCTTGCGTGAATATACCGAAGACTACAGGGATAAGCGTCAACAAGCAGCAGAAGAAATTGCTGCAAAAATCCCAGTCAAAATGATGTTTCCAATGGTGCTATTTATTTGGCCTTGCTTTTTTATAGTGGCTATCGGACCTGCGTTAATTTCATTGGCTGAGGCATTTTCTAATTAAAAAGCAAAATAGGGATCGTTATGTGGATTAAGAAATACGTCATCATCTCGTTGTTGGTGCTTACCGCATGTTCAACAACTGAACAGTCATCAGATTTCGATTCAACGCTGTACTCAGGTAAGCCCGTTGAGTCTCTCACTAATGATGAACCTCCCAAAACAGAGGAAGAGGCAATCTCACGAGGGGATATTGCATTAAGCAACAAAAATGTCGACTTAGCCTTGTATGAATATATTCGCTCGCTCTCTTTCCCGAATGCGGTCCATAAAGATAAAACCTTGTACACCGTGGGGCGCATCCATTTAGCTAGGGAGAATTCAGAACTCGCCGATAAATCATTTCGAGCATCTTTGGCTGAGAACCCCGATCATATTGGCTCCCTGACTGAGCTTGGTACTTTATACACGAAGCGTGGAGAAAAGGACGTCGGGAAAAGCTACTACATACGCGCTTTGAATGCTGACCAAATTCGCATGGATGGCGATCCTACCATCACTAAAGACAACATTACTGCAGAGAGCGTTGCAACATATCGCTATGATGATAAATCACCAGTCTCTGCTTACTCCGGTCTAGGTGTGCTTTACGACATTCGTGGCGACCACGATATTGCGCAGGCGTTAATTCGAAAAGCGTTGGATATTGACTCAAGAAACGTAAACGCTTTGGTCAGCCTTGGCTACTCCTACTACATGGAAAAAGCTTACTCAAAAGCGGCGCACTTTACTCAAGCCGCACTAAGTATCAAGCCAGGAGATGAGAGAGGAATCAATAATTTAGGTCTCATTGCTTTAGCTAAAGATCAGCCACGACAAGCTCTGAGTATTTTTAGTCGACACATGACAGAACCCGAAGCGCTCAACAATGTTGGCTATTTCTTGATCCTTCAAGGCAAACCAGGAGAGGCGATTCCTTATTTACAACAGGCTATTGATAAGAACCCTGCCTACTATGAACTGGCAAATAAAAACCTAGAACGAGCATTGGCAATGGTGAGAGAGCGAGGGGATACCTCTACCGCGCTTCTCCAATAAATTTGAAGACCCTTTTAAAAGAAAGCCACTCTGCAAGATAGAGTGGCTTTTTCATTTATGGGGAGTAGTCCGTTGCAAAGGTGTTTGTTCAATTAGCCGTCATTCGCTTCTTTCAGGGTAAGAAGCATAGCGCCGTAAAGCCCAGCCAACTATCTTCCATAACATCACCGTCAAGAGTGTTGCGAGGTAGCCATCAATCGCATAATGCCAGGCTAAATGTACCGAACCGATTTGAATGATGACTGCGAAAGCGTAAGCAAAGTAGCCGATGGTTTTGTTGAGTCTATAAATTGATAGCGCCATCAAAACAGCAATGGAAACGTGCAAACTCGGCATTGCCGAAATGCCAGAGCCAATACCATTGGCATTCGCGATGTACTCATCCCAAAGATATTGCTGTGTAGGCAATGCCCACAATTGCCCAGCGTCTACATTGGTAAGATATTGGCTTTGGACTTCGAGCGTTTTCATCAGAGGAACAAACTGTTCATCTCCAGTGATAAGCTCCACATAACATGGGCCTGCTGAAGAAAGCAACGTGGCGAAGAAGACACCAAGAATCATCCAAGACAATGCGAACGTGAGTAAAAACTGTTGCCTTACCAACGGGTATTTTTTGTAGATAAGGAAAAAGATGAGTATGCCCCACATACAAAAAAACCATGCGTTGTAGGCTACATTTAGCCCTAATGAGGCCCAAGCATTGGAGAATAATGCATGGGTCAACTCCCACGGAGCAAACCCGAAGTGTAGCAACGAATCAATATTCGCAAAGGTCAGATCCCACTTGAATGGATTGATGATTGGAATCAGCGATTTCAAAAACGTGTGGTTAGAGAAAATCAGGTTGAGTGCCATCATCGAAACAAACACTGATACAGGTCGGTACAGCGGAAAAATAAGATGCTTCAGTTTTCGTATGAAGCGCTTTGCTGGCTGTTTTTCTTTGCGCAGTATGAGATAGAAATAATAGTAGATACACCAGCTTAAACCTGTGACATACAAAGCTTGTATGAGTGTTTCAAGGTAAGTGGTAAAAGAGTAATCGATAGGGAAATCGAGATACAAAGAACAAAGATAAATGACAGCAGTCGAGATAAAGCAATAGGTGTAGAAAATCCTATCGTTCAATAACTCATTCTTTACTGATGTGAGTAAAGCCGATGCTTTTTGCTGCCAGCTAAGGTTGAGCTCGTAATTGTTGTCTTGTTCCATTGATGATCCGTCATCTCTATCCTTCCAATATCATTAAGCTTAGTTGAGAAAACGGGCACTCGTATTTGAGTGCCCGTGGTTTATCTGGATTCAATCGTTGGCGTATCAGCAGGCTAAATCATGCCCGTGACAAGGCCTGCCGCCACAAAAAACACGATCATCCACAGAACCGATAGGTTGAGCTTTTTGTGTAGATAAAAACCTGCAACCACTAACGCCATGTCGATGGGAGCAACAACTGCGCTGCTAAATACTGGCTGGTAAAGTGCCGCGAGTAGTAACCCTACTACCGAGGCATTTACACCGTTGATGGCGCCGGAAACCAGCGGTTTGCCTGCCAGTGCTTGCCAGTTTTTAAGAACGCCAAGCAGTAAAAGAAACCCTGGGAGGAATACGCCAAGCGTTGCGATCAGAGCGCCTAAAATTGGCGTATCCGAAAGCTCATAACCGATAAAAGTCGCAAAGGTGAACATTGGCCCTGGTACAGCTTGTGCAGCGGCGTAGCCTGTTAAAAATGCATCTTGGCTGAGCTGGTCGCCAACAATGTTTTGCAGAAGCGGCAGAACCACATGACCGCCACCAAACACTAAGCTACCAGCTTGGAAAAAATCACTAAACAGCCCAAGCAAAGGTAACGTATGAGCCACTAACGGTAAGCCGAGTAAAAGCACCGCAAATAGAGCCAATGGCGCGATAGACGGTTTAAACGGCTCTGCTGATGGCGCGGAGTCTTTCTTTAGATATCGCATTCCGACAAAACCTGCTGCGATCAACACGAACATTTGCGTCATGATGCTTGGTGCCACCAGCAACGCAATCGTAGTCGCGATGCACAAACCCGCGGTCAGTTTGCTTTGGCAGAAGTTTTTGTACATGCCCCAAGTCGCATCCGCCACGACGACGACTGCGAGCAGTTTTAGGCCGTGAACGATGTTTTGGAACACTGCGGTGTCGGTGATTTGGCTGCTCACCATTGCCAGCGCCAACATGATGACCACTGAAGGAAGCGTGAATCCGACAAATGCTGCGCATGCGCCACCTAAACCGCCACGTTTATAGCCTAAAGCAAAGCCAACTTGGCTTGAGCCCGGTCCCGGCAAAAACTGACTGAGCGCGACAATTTGCGCGTACTCGCTGTCATCAAGCCATTTCAGTTTCTCAACAAATGTTTGGCGAAAATAACCAATATGAGCCGCAGGACCGCCGAAGCTGAACCAACCCAGCCAGAAAAAAGTTTTGAATATGGTGAACATGTCGAGCCTGTTTATCTAAAAAGCATTGTTGCTAATTTATCGAATGCTCTAAAATGACTCAAATTGATGATTTTAATTTCATCTATGAATGAAATGGGATGAGGATGTTGGAGTGAAAGAGGACATTCAGTGGCGCAACATTGACTTGAACTTATTGGTGACGTTTTCCTACTTGTATCGCTATCGAAGCGTTAGCGTCGCGGCAGAGAAAAGTTACGTTAGCCAGTCGGCGATGAGTCATAGTTTGTCTCGTTTAAGGTTGTTGTTTGACGACCCGCTTTTTGAGCGAAAAGGGCACAAGATGGAGCCCACCGAGCACGCTCACCACATCGCGCCAACTGTGCATCACTTGTTGGATTCTATCGCCAAAGACTTGCTCACTAAGTCTGCCTTCCAACCTGAAAATTACGCGGGTGTATGTCGCATCGGGTTAACGGATTATGCCGAGTTTATCTTTGCTCCTCGGCTTTATGACGAAATACGCCAGCGCGCCCCAGAGGCGCAGATCAGTTTTATTAACGTCAATCGTAGCAACTACGTGGCACTAACTGAGCATGAAAAGCTCGATGTCATTATTGGCAGCATGCCGGTGTTGGATGACAACTTTGAGAGCTTGTACTTGTACACCGAAAAACACGTGTGCATGTGTGATAAACAGGTGTTGAAAGGGGAAACACAGCTGTCTCTGGAAGCGTTCGCGAACATCGAGCAAGCTCTGGTAAGTCCCGATGGGAGCTTAAAGACACAAGTAGACCAAAAGCTCGCAGAACATGGCTTGAGCCGCAAAGTCACCGTGGCGTCGCGCAACTTTCTCACTATTCGGCATCTATTGAAAAAGCGCGATCTCATTGCCATCGTGCCAGAAAAAATGGCGTTGGCGGAGGGCTTTTCGGACGATCTCGTTACCGTTAAGCCGCCGATCGCCGTTGCGGATTTTGATATTGCTATGCTGTGGCATTCCAGCCGAAACAATGAAGACAAAGGCATTTGGCTACGCGAGTTGGTTTCTTCGACCATCACCTCTAAATGATAAACATTTGGGGCACTCATGGTGCTTAGAGTGATTTGTTGTTGAACTTCTTACTACCCGCTGAGTTATCGGCGTTATACCGAAACAGTACTGATTGAGCAAAATGAATGTCTTTGGTTGGGGGGGGGGGATGTTCCAGATTTAATTCATAAAAGAGATTAATGGAAAAGGTATCATTGAGTTGTACCACGTAGTTTAAGCTCTGTTTGCACGTATACATGAAGAGGTTGTAAGCGTCCATCTCGGTATTTTTCCACCAGTAAGTTCACTCCCTGAGTTCCCATCAACTCAGAGTGAATACGAATTGTAGACAACGGCGGAAAGGTAAAGCGAGCAGTAGGAATATCATTCATACTAATCAACGTAATATCCTCTGGTATCTTTAAGCCAAATTCATGGATTGCACGTACTATGCCAATCGCGATGGAGTCTGAATCAATGAATACTGCTTTCGGGAAGTCACCTTTGGCTAGCATCTCTTTCGCTAAGTTATAACCGGACAAACTAGAGCAGGAACAATAGTGTATATCTTGTTCTGCGACCACGCCTTTTAGATAGCCATAGTCCAAAAACACATTTTCACGAATGTCAGCTGCGTCGGGCTTGTTTTGACCGCCAATATAACCGATGCGGCGGTGGCCTCGTTGTACAAAGAAATCAACTACTTGCCTACTGATTCGAATAAGGTCGACATCAACGCAATCATAAGGGCAGGTTGGATCTGAAAAGTTTATGTAGCAGATGCTATCGGCTAGACGTTTAGGTAATTTATCTACTATCTTTTGGTCGACATTTCCGACTAAAAGGACACCTGTTATCTTTTTCGTTTCAACATCAATTTCACTGTTATAGCAATTGGTTAGCGTAATACCTAGTTTGTCGCATTGCGTTTCAATCCCATGACGAATTGATAAGTAGTAAGGGTCATTCACCTCTGTTTCTTGTTTGTAGTTATATAAGGCTAAAAAGTGATGTTTTTGCTTAACTTCTTTGATGCCTTTCTTCGAGCTACTGGTGCGGTACTCCAGTTTTTCTGCAATTTCCAAAATGCGGTATTTGGTTTCTTCTTTAACGCTCAACGTTGGGTCCTTGTTCAAAACCCGCGATACGGTTGCAAGTGAGACGCCCGCTTCAATGGCGATATCTTTTAGCTTTGCCATGTAAATTTCCCGTCGGCACTGCTCACTGCCCAAGTGTGAGCTCAATAATCTGACTATTTTAAACAGCTACTTAGAGATGCACAAACCTTTAGTAAGACAGTCCTAAACACTTTAAATCATCATATCAAGCCAACTTGTTTTCATGAAATAGACTCTATTGAGTAATAAATAAAGCCGTAAACGTAAGGATTATATTGCTGTAAAAATACTGAAAAATGCGACTGGTTTGGAAACTTGCTACTTGTGGTAACTCTAGTACTTAATAGGACTCGAGCCGTTTAGAGTTTAATCAAGCAAACGTTTTATTGTTCATGTTTATGTTTTGTGTCTCATTTTATAAACAAATCAATAGGAAAGTATTCAACTCTATTTATAATCTCCGCGCTTTTAAAAGCTGTCTAACAGTATGAAAAATTAGGAAATTATAATGAAAAAAGTATTGCCATTATTGGCTTTAGGTGCAGTGGTTGCTTCAGCATCAGTTCAAGCAAAAGGTGACTGGTATGTTGGTGCTGATTTGGTAAATTCAGATCTTAAAGTTAAAAGCTTGTCAAAAGATTTTTCTGCGACAGGTCTTAGCCTGGCTGTAGGTAAAGAGCTTCAATATTCAGAAAACTTCAAACTAGCTTTTGAAGGTGAGTACATATACTTTGGCGACTTTGAAGAAACATTTTCTTACATGGGGTGGCCGGTTAAATTTAGTGTTGATGCTTCTGCGTTCAATTTCAATGCGAAGCCTAAATACCAATTTGCAGGTACAGGCTTCTATGTTGGTGCGATTGCTGGCCTTGGTGTAATGAGTGTTTCTTATGAAGTGAAATCATCTAGCACTGTTACCGATGATGGTCGTGATGTAGGCTTTAACTACGGTGTTGAGGCTGGTTATGAGTTTTCTTCAGGTTTGGTTGTATCTGGTGGCTACCGTGCTTCTTCGGTAAGTATTGATGCCGAAAACGGTGGCAGCGAAGATTTTGATTTTGACAGCCTGTACGTTGGCGTTGATTACAAGTTTTAAGATCGCGTAAGCAAAAATATAGATACTAAAAAGGAGCCGCTAGGCTCCTTTTTTGATCAGATTATCAATCAACTCATAATGGTGCTCTTGTACGCCTGCAAGGTTGCCATATTTGGGTTGGTGGCGGTCATTTTCTTTCGCGTGTTGCCAGCCAATGGTGTGACGCACAAAATGCTCTGCAAACGCGTGGGAAACTTCCAAGCAACCTGCCAGCACGGTATCAACATAACTTTGCATGATTGGGCTCTTTGCGCATGGTGGTAGTGGCTCGTCTTTTACGTAAACCCAAATGTCATGTTCTTGGTTAAAACTCGCATCTGTTTCGATTTGATCTGGCTGAAGTTGAATACGATGATAACCTCGCTCACGGCGGTCGAATTCTGCGAGCGCTTCTTCATTTACTTCGAGTAAAACGCCATTAACCTGCCCATCGCCTTGGTTCACAACCAGAGGAGACAGAGTATAGCTGTCATCAATCTTTCCCCAGTAGCGCACCAGTCCATGAGCAATGACGGGAATGGCTTCTCCCGTTTGTCCGGTTAACTTACGCGACGCAGAATTAATCAAACTGCCATAGCCAAATATGTACATTGCCGTTGCATCCCTTAACTGATAGTTGTGCCTCTCATGTTTATACCTAACCCGCATCTGAAGCACAACTTTACCTCTTAAGTATAATCTCAACTATAAACATGTATTTTTTATACATGTTTGTGGTAGCATCAATATGTAGTTGAGTTAACCAGCATCGAGAGACGCTTGAGGGCAAGATAATGCTGAATATCACCGATAAAAAAGTAGAAGAAAAAATCCCCGCATGGCTGCGATTAGGCTTTCGGCCGTTTTTTCTGTTTGGGGCGATTTACGCCATTGTTGCGATTGCGTTGTGGGTGTGGATGTTCCAAGACGGACAGCCAAACGCATTAGCTGTGCCTGCATTGTGGTGGCATGTACATGAAATGTTGTTCGGTTTTTCGATGGCCATTGTAGTTGGCTTTGTACTGACCGCGGTACAAAACTGGACTGGCATTAATGGTACCAAGCATTACATGCTTCTGGCTTTATTTGGCTTGTGGTTAGTGCCCCGCATCTTGCTTTGGACACCTGCACCGTTATGGTTAACCAGCAGTATCGAAGCGGTATTTTTACTGTTTGTCGCCTATGAGGTGGGCATTCGTGTGTATAGAGCCAAAGGTTGGCGTAATTTGTTTTTCGTTCCACTGTTTCTTTTAGCCATCTTTGCGAACTTTGCAAGCTACGCAACGATAAAAGGTATGCCGCCCTTTAGCTCTTCAGCGGTGTGGCAAGCAATGCTGTGGTGGTTTACCTTGCTGTTGTCAGTGATGGGCGGACGTGTGATTCCATTTTTTACTGCGCGTCGATTTAATTTCGAAAAAGCGCAACCATTGGCTTGGTTAGAGTGGTTTGCGAACTTGCCGTTGGTAATGCTATTTGTGCTGAGCTTTTTCCCTGTGACGTTTGCAGAACTAGGTAGTCCTTTGATGCTGTTTGCAGGTGTTGCTCAGTTGGTGCGTTTTGTTCGCTGGAAACCTTGGTTAACCCTGAGCGAGCCTTTAGTGTGGTCGCTGCATGCTGCGTATTTGTGTTTACCACTAAGCTTAATTTTGCGAGGCGTCTGGGGAGATGCATTTGCCAGCCATAACCTCATTCACCTGTTTGCGATAGGTGCGTTAGGCGGTTTGATTTTAGCGATGATTACACGGGTGACGATGGGACATACTGGTCGCATGATCTACAAAGGGCCAAACATGAGCCTTGCGTTTGCAGCGATTACCGCGGCAGCTTTGGTTCGCAGTTTCGCCGTGATCTTTGATCCAGCGAACATGATACTGTGGATTGATATCAGCGGTGGATTATGGATTGTTGCGTTTGGGCTATTTGTGTGGCGCTTTGGTGTGATGCTTGTGACCCCTCGTGTGGATGGTCACCCCGGATAAGATTCTAATGTGAGTAGAGAAAAGAGGAGCCGCGTGCTCCTCTTTTGGTTTTTGTTCTTTATAGGTTTAGTGTTTATTCGTCTTCGTCGTCCGCTTTATTCGTGAGCCCCAAGCGTTTAAATAGCCACCACTCTAGACCAAAAATGACAATTAAGGCGATGCAGAACCAGGTGAATGCCATGGTGGAATCCACGCCTGGCATTCCACCAACATTGATACCGAGTAAACCTGTTAAGAAGCTGGTTGGTAGAAAAATCGTTGCTACCAAAGTAAACAGGTAACTGTTTTTATTGGTTTTCTCATCACGATGATGTTTGATCTCTTCTTGGAAAAGCGCCACTTCTCCAAGATAAAACTCAAGTGTTTCATTTATGCGCGTAATATTATTGTGTGCGAAGCGATATTGATGAGGTCTCAAAGCAATCAATTCTGATTCTGACTCCACAAGATCACGGATAGCGTACTGCTGAGGACGAATAAAACGCTTGATAGAAATCAGTGCTTTTTGAGTAGCCATATGTTTGTACGTCGACTCATCATTCACATCGAACTGGTTTAGTGTTTCTTCAATCGTATCAAGGTAAATGTCTATTTTACTGTTTAATCCTTCAATGATCTGATGAAGTAAACTGGCAAGACTTTTTGGGCCTTTGTGTTCCGCTAATGCTTGGCGAATCTCCATGATCGCGCGTGATGGAATTTTACGAGTTGAAATGAGTGCGCCTTGAAAGTAGAGAATTCGAATACTAAGCATATCTTCTGGTGATGCATTGCCGTTCATATTGACGCCTCGTAAAATCAACATGAAGTTCTCGTCATCCAAAGGATGGAAAGATGGTCGGCTTTCGTCGGCTAATAGATGATCAACCGTAGCTCGAGGTACTTGGTTCTGCTCCAGCCAACCACGAATATCAGGATGCAGCCGTTCGCAATGGTACCAATGCTTAGCTTGAATTTGCTCTGCCGTGGTGGATTGTTGAGTTGCTTCTGGGGTTGAGAAGTCCCAATGTTCAATCATAAAACCCATTTTCTTTTCCTTGTTTGAGCCGATACCAAAATAACCTCAAGATACTTCTTTCGCGAGAATTGCATTGCCATACAGAGGCAATACTCTGAGTACGGTACTCTGAAGTCATTGATGCATTATTTTTCAAATGAGTATGATTGTATTTAACGCCAAATGTCTATGAATAGTTGTTCTTATTTGCAATCGAGTGGAGCGCACCAAGGTGTTGTGCTTAAACAACAAAACAAAAAGCCTGCAACTAAGCAGGCTTTATTGTGGGGGAGGGAGGGGAGCTGTTAGCCAACTTGAGAAAGATTAACCACTTTCTGTTGTAGCTTTTTCTTTAAATAGTCCGTTAAGGCCTGTTTTTCTTCCTCGTTCATGTAAAGACCAAGCTTAGTACGGCGCCATAAAATGTCTTCATCGGTCATTGCCATTTCATGGTTCATTAAGTAATCGATCTCACGTTGGTAAACACCACCTGCTTGTGCCGAGAACGTTTGTCCTAAGTCAGCTTCACTTGTTGTACCTTCCATTAAGTTCCACGTTTGGGTACCAAACTGTGTGACATAACGAAGAATCAATGCTTCTGGCGCCCAGGTGTATTTAGCGTGAATTTGTTTAGCTAATTGTTCACGACTACAGCTGAAGTTACCACCAGGAAGGGTTTGGTTGGCAGTCCAGTCTTTACCCATTTCAGGTAGGAACGGAGCTAGCTTTTTCATTGCTGCTTCACCTAACTTACGGTAGGTCGTTAACTTACCACCAAAAACAGAAAGCAGAGGTGCATGGTCGTATTCCGCATCGAGCTCTAGCGTGTAGTCTCGTGTGATTGCTTGCGGAGAGTCAGATTCATCGTCACATAAAGGACGAACACCACTGTATGTCCAAACTACATCTTCGCGAGTCAACTGGTGGACAAAGTGTTGGTTTACGATATCAATGAGGTAATCGACTTCGTCATCTGAGATCGACACTTCGCGAGGGTCACCTTTGTATTCCACATCTGTTGTACCAATGATTGAGAACTTATCTAAGTAAGGAATCATAAATACGATGCGATTGTCTTTGTTTTGAAGGATGTAGGCTTGCGGTTCGTTGTGGATACGAGGAACAACGATGTGCGAGCCTTTGATTAAGCGAATGTTACGAGGAGAGGCTTGCTCTAATCCATCATCAAAGAACTGTTTTACCCAAGGCCCCGCTGCATTGACTAACGCTTTCGCTTTACGTTCGAAACGTTGGTCTGTCATCACATCGTGAATAGTAACGTGCCAGATACCACCTTCACGGTGTGCTTTTTCCACGCGGCAGTAGTTACGCACTTCAGCATGGTTTTCGCGAGCCGCAAGAACGTTCAGTAATACTAAACGCGCATCATCAACCCAACAGTCAGAGTATTCGAAACCCGTTTTCATTTCTGGTTTTAGCAAGCCAGATTTCGCAAGGTTGACGGTTTTACTGCCTTGCAGCGTCGTACGTTTACCCAAGTTATCGTAAAGGAAAAGGCCACAACGAATCATCCAAGCTGGGCGTAGGAATGGGCGATGCGGTAAACGGAAACGCATTGGTAGTGCGACGTGTGGTGCTTTACGAAGAATAACCTCACGCTCTGCGAGCGCTTCCGAAACTAAACGAAACTCGTAGTGTTCAAGGTAGCGTAAACCGCCGTGTATCAGTTTAGAACTTGCTGAAGAAGTCGCAGATGCGAAGTCATTTGCTTCATATAAGCCAACACTCAAACCTCGGCCTGCTGCGTCTGCCGCAATACCAGCTCCGTTAATGCCGCCACCGATTACGATCAAGTCTAAGGTAGTGGATGAGCTAGTAGTGGAAGCATTATTTTGTATACTCATAAATTTGACCTCTTGGTGAGCGAACGAGCATTTTAGAACATAATGTAATCCTAGCTCAGGTTTCGTTTGTGATCATCTATTATTTTCGTTTGTGAGCGTTTTGTGTGATTTAGACACAAAAAAACCTCTGTCTAATTAAGACAGAGGTCATTTGAGGGGGAATTATACGATTGACGTTACTCGTTTTCGGAGTTTGATTCGTTAGCTTCAACCACTTCAAGTGGGATAGAAGCTTCCTTCAAAATTGACAAGATTTCTTCTGGTGGCTGCTTATTGGTAAAGATCATGTTGAGCTGTGCAATATTGCCTAGTTTCACCATAGCATTGCGCCCGAACTTGGTGTGGTCTACGGCAAGAAATACACTACGGCTATTGTCAATGATCGCTTGTTTTACCCGGACTTCGTGGTAATCAAAGTCTAATAGCGAGCCATCGAAGTCGATACCGCTAATGCCGAGAATACCAAAGTCGAGACGGAACTGTTTAACGAAATCGAGGGTAGCCTCGCCAACAATACCGCCGTCTCTGCTGCGGACTTCTCCACCCGCCAAAATGACTTTGATTTCAGGGTTAGGGAAAAGAATGGTCGCAACATTGATGTTGTTGGTGACAACACGCAACTGTTTATGGTTTTTATTGAGCGCTCGCGCAACTGCTTCTGGTGTGGTGCCGATATCAATGAATAGTGTGGCACCATCTGGAATGTGTTTGACTACCTCGTCTGCAATGACATCTTTTTCATTGAAGTTGAGCGCTTTACGCGTGTTGTAAGATGTGTTTTCAGAACTGAGAGGAATAGTGGCTCCACCGTGATAACGACGAATTTTGTTGTCATCGGCGAGTTCATTGAGATCGCGTCGGATGGTTTGTGGGCTGACATTGAATCTTTCTACCAACTCATCCGTGCTGACATAGCCTTGTTTTTTCACCAGCTCAACAATCTGCTGGTGTCGAGGTATTTGCTTCACTTACCACTCCCTTGTGCATTGGTAACGGCCAATGCTTCAAATTCGAAGCTCTATTGTGCTCGAATTTGCTCGTTGTGAGAAGTAAGCGAGTTCAGGAATCGGGGATAAAGCGCAAAAAGAGCGCACAAATGGCGCTCTTTTTTTCTTATGGAGATGAGATTAATCTTCTTCGTCGTGAAGTTCAGACCAGGTTTGTGCACATTTCACTGCACGTTTCCAGCCCTTGTAACGACGATTGCGTTTTTCTTCATCATCGTGTGGCTCAAAGGTGCGATCAAGTACCGCTTTATTCTGCAACTCATCAATGCTATCCCAGTAACCAACTGCAAGGCCGGCAAGGTAGGCTGCACCAAGAGCGGTAACCTCAGTTACTTGAGGGCGGTGTACTTCTGTGTTCAATACATCGGATTGGAATTGCATTAGGAAGTTGTTCGCTACTGCACCACCATCGACTCGAAGGTTCGCAAGCTTAATGCTTGAGTCAGCTTGCATCGCATCCAGTACGTCACGAGTTTGATAAGCGATGCCTTCCAATGTTGCACGGATGATATGGTTTGAATTCACACCGCGAGTAAGGCCGACAATCGTGCCACGTGCGTAGGCATCCCAGTATGGAGCGCCTAAACCAGTAAATGCAGGCACGACATAAACGCCGTTTGATGTATCCACTTTTGTCGCGAAGTATTCAGAGTCTTCTGCACCGTTTAGGATTTTCAATTCATCGCGTAGCCATTGGATAGAAGCTCCACCCATGAATACGGCACCTTCAAGTGCATAAGCTGGTTCGCCTGCAGGACCACAAGCCAAAGTTGTTAGAAGACCATGTGTCGAAGTGACTTTTTCTTGGCCCGTATTCATTAGCAAGAAACAACCCGTACCGTAAGTGTTTTTCGCTTGACCCGCTTCAACACACATTTGGCCGTAAAGCGCCGCTTGTTGGTCACCTGCGATTCCAGAAATAGGAATACGAGTACCGCCTTTACCACCGATGTTGGTTTTACCGTAAATTTCCGATGAGCGCTTCACTTCTGGCATCATAGATGCTGGAATGCCAAGCTCATCTAACATTTTTTGATCCCAACATAGATCGTTGATGTTAAACAGCATGGTACGCGATGCATTAGTGTAGTCGGTTACGTGAACGCGACCTTGAGTCATCTTCCAAACTAACCAAGTATCGACAGTACCAAACAACAGCTTGCCTGCTTCTGCGTCTTCTCGTGCGCCTTCAACATTGTCCAGAATCCATTTAACTTTGGTACCTGAGAAGTAAGGGTCAAGCACCAAACCAGTGTTGTCACGTACATAGTTTTCGAGACCGCGTGCTTTTAAATCTTCACAGATATCAGCAGTACGGCGACATTGCCATACGATCGCATTGTAAACGGGTTTACCTGTTTCTTTGTTCCAGACGATGGTCGTTTCACGCTGGTTAGTAATACCGATAGCCGCTAATTGGTCGCTACGGATGCCAGACTTAGCTAGAGCTTCTACTAAAGTAGAGCTTTGTGTTGCCCAGATCTCCATTGGATCATGTTCAACCCAACCAGCTTCTGGATAAATCTGAGTAAATTCGCGTTGCGCGACGCTTACGATGTTCGCATCGTGATCAAGAATCACTGCGCGAGAGCTTGTTGTACCTTGGTCCAGGGCAACAATGTATTTTTGCTCAGTCATGGTAAGAATCCTTTTGTTTCGTTATTTATATTTTAGTAAATGTTCGAGTTACGTCAGTTTTAAGCTCTAGCTTCTTCTGTTTCTTCTTCCGTCTCACATTGGTTTGGAATCGTACAACCGTGGCCTTGTTGTGGAAGGTAAGCGGCAATCGCTTTTGGATACAACCAACCACCAAAACACGCACCTGCAATCGGAGCAAGTAAAGGCACGATAAAGTAAGGAATGTCTTTAGCACCTGTCAGAGCGCAATCCCAACCTGCGAAGTAAGCGAACAGCTTCGGTCCAAAGTCACGAGCAGGGTTCATCGCAAAGCCTGTTAGTGGGCCAAGTGAACCACCGATGACGGCAATCAAAATACCGATCAATAGAGGGTTCATTGCGCCACGTGCTGCGCCGTTATTTTCATCGCCCAGAGCCAGAATCGCAAACATCAGCACAGCAGTGATAACGAATTCCACAGCAAAAGCACCAAAGAAAGAGAGGGAGGCATGCGGATAGGTTGAGAAGATACCAGCAGTTGCTAGTGCATCTTGGCTGCTGCGAACGAAGTTATGAGCGATTTCGTAGTCGGTGAAAAGGTTGCTGTATAAGCTGTATACCAATGCAGCAGAACAGAATGCCCCAAGCATTTGAGCGATAATGTATGGCACCACTTTCGCCTTATCAAAACCATGGAACATAGCAAGTGCGATGGTAACGGCAGGGTTGATGTGTGCACCAGAGACGCCAGCCGTACAGTAAATAGCGATGGCGACACCGAAGCCCCATACAATACTGATTTCCCATTGTCCAAATGATGCGCCTGTTAGAACTAAGGCTGCAACACAGCCTACGCCGAAGAAAATAAGTAGTCCTGTACCGATAAACTCGGCCAAACATTCTCCGAGCAGAGAGGGGTGTTTGTTCGTTGTCATGTTAAAAGTCCTTTGATCATTTTTGCCTGTCTAGCACGATACTATTGTGCATATATAAACGTTTGCGAAAACAAACGAGCGCTAAAAATGAGCGTTTGAGCATAAATTTGTTAATCAAAGTCTTCGTTTTTGTTAAATGGCGCATCTTTTAACCGGAAAAGAACACAACGAAAATAATTTATTTGTCACGAGGCCAGTGTTGAGAGCGCTCAAATTACCGATGTGAAAAAGAATGCACAACTGGTAAGAGGAGTTTTGTGAAGCTGCTACGTGCTTGGAGATTTATTACACAGAACTTGTGTAGCAGTTAACCCTAAAGGAGTAGGAGGATGTCAAATGTATCAAGGGCTAGCAGTGATATAAAAATACGCAGTCATGTTTGGACTTTTAGAAAAAATCGTCATCCCATTGATACCAATAGGATGAGTTGAGAAGAGAATAAACGCTGTTAATGTCTTGTGTTTGTGAATCATTGCTTCGGCTTGTATTCAAATAAAAAATTGTTTTTTTTATTTCGTTTGATGCTAAACGTGATCGTTTTTCAGCTTTTTAGTTATTAGTTGGTTCGGAGCGAGTAGGGCAGGCGTAAATCGCCCTTTTTACGGTTAGTTTATGTTCTAATTCGAGCCTTTGTTTCAAAGGTTTCGAATTGGAATGCTAAAGTGAGGGGTTTGAACATCAGTTTAATATTAACGAATCTTGAGTAAAGTTGAACGATGATCTAATTAATGCTCATATAATTTACTGTATTTACTTATATTTAATTCATGTGCAACATTTGTCACAGAAATAAAATCCTGACTCCATACAATTTATGAACTTTCGAACGAAGATTTATTTTGTTTCGTTCGCTCCTTTTGTGTTTTTACCATCGCATACAAAATAATGAGGTTCCTATGTTTGGAATATTCAAACCTAAGGCGCACATTGATCGTCTGTCCCCTGGCAGCATCGATAGCACCTACTCTCGCCTCCGTTGGCAACTCTTTATCGGTATCTTTGTTGGCTACGCCGGTTACTATCTAGTTCGTAAAAACTTCAGTTTGGCGATGCCTTATCTTATCGAGCAAGGCTTTAGCCGCGGAGACTTAGGTGTCGCCTTGGCAGCTGTTTCCATTGCATATGGTCTCTCTAAGTTTCTAATGGGCAGCGTTTCAGACCGCTCCAACCCTCGCTATTTCCTTAGTGGCGGCCTATTGATGTCTGCATTAGTGATGTTTTGCTTTGGCTTTATGCCATGGGCGACTGGTAGCGTCACTGCGATGTTCATTTTGCTTTTCTTGAACGGTTGGTTCCAAGGGATGGGGTGGCCTGCTTGTGGCCGAACCATGGTGCACTGGTGGTCACGTAAAGAGCGTGGTGAGATCGTTTCGGTTTGGAACGTGGCGCACAACGTGGGTGGCGGCTTGATTGGTCCACTATTTATTCTTGGCCTGTGGGCATTTAACGATGATTGGCGCACTGCATTTTATGTTCCTGCATTTTTCGCCACGTTGGTTGCTGTGTTTGTTTGGATGACGGTTCGCGATACCCCTCAGTCTTGTGGTCTGCCTCCTATTGAAGAATACAAAGACGATTACCCAGATGACTATGACAAGTCCCATGAACAAGAAATGACAGCGAAGGAAATCTTCTTCAAATACGTCTTCAATAACAAACTTCTTTGGTCGATTGCAATTGCAAACGCATTTGTTTACCTAATTCGTTACGGCGTACTGGACTGGGCACCTGTTTACCTAAAAGAAGCGAAGGATTTCTCGGTAGATAAATCGTCATGGGCTTATTTCTTATACGAATGGGCTGGCATTCCAGGAACACTATTGTGTGGTTGGATCTCTGACAAATTGTTCAAAGGTCGTCGTGCACCTGCTGGTATCTTATTTATGGTGTTAGTGACAGTTGCAGTGATGGTTTATTGGTTTAACCCTGCGGGCAACCCAACAGTAGATATGATGGCGCTTATTGCAATTGGCTTCCTAATCTATGGTCCGGTTATGCTGATCGGTTTGTACGCACTTGAACTCGCTCCGAAGAAAGCGGCAGGTACTGCCGCTGGTCTTACTGGTTTGTTTGGATACCTAGGTGGGGCAGTTGCCGCAAACGCGATTTTGGGCTACACCGTAGACCACTTTGGCTGGGATGGTGGCTTTATCATCTTAGTGGGTTCTTGTATTACTTCTATCGTGTGTTTGATGTACGCCTTCTTAGGTGAACGTGCGCACCACGAGCAAAAAGAGCGCGAGAAGGAAGCGCTAGCGTAATATTTATTTAAAGAGGCAGTGGAATACTGCCTCTTCGCTTTATCAAGGAAATAACAATGAAAACAAAGTCAGTATGTCTTACTTTTTTAGCACTTAGCCTCTCTGCTGGTGCGATTGCGAAGCCGCTTGTCATTGCGCATCGTGGTGCATCGGGCTACTTGCCTGAGCACACGCTAGAAGCCAAAGCACTTGCTTACGCAATGAAACCTGACTACATAGAGCAAGATGTGGTAATGACGAAAGATGACCAGTTGGTCGTGTTGCATGACCATTATCTCGATCGCGTAACGGATGTTGCGGAGCGTTTTCCTGATCGTGCACGTAAAGATGGTCGTTATTACGCGATTGATTTTACTCTGGCGGAAATCAAATCCTTGCGAGTAACTGAAGGCTTTAATATCGATGAGAAAGGCAACAAAGTAGCGGGCTATCCAACCCGATTCCCTATGTGGAAATCTGATTTCACCGTGCCGACATTTGCTGAAGAGATTGAGCTGATCCAAGGCTTAAACAAAACGCTGGGTTATGACATAGGTATTTACCCAGAAATTAAAGCGCCTTGGTTCCATCGTCATGAAGGTAAGGACATTTCTAAAGCAGTACTTAAAGTCTTGAAGCAGTACGGTTATGGCTCTCAAGACGACAAAGTCTACCTTCAGTGTTTTGATGCGAATGAACTTCAACGCATCAACAGTGAACTCATGCCTACAATGGACATGGACTTAAAGCTCGTTCAGCTTATGGCTTACACGGACTGGAACGAAACTATGGTGTACAAAGGCGACAAGGCAACACCATACAGTTATGACTGGATGTTCGAAGCCGACGGAATGAAGAAAGTAGCGAGTTACGCGGAAGGAATTGGACCTTGGAAGCCGATGCTGGTAGATGATAAGTCAACCAAAGACAATATCATCATCAAGCCGTTGATGAAGGCTGCAAAAGACGCTGGCTTGCAAGTGCATCCATACACGTTCCGCGCCGATCCAGGACGCATTCCAGCGTACACTGACAGCTTTGAAGGCATGATGGATGTGTACTACAACCAAGTAAAAGTGGATGGTTTGTTTACAGATTTCCCAGATAAAGCGGTCAGCTTTTTAAATCAGTAATCAGCACTCACGCATTTTGCTTTAAGCTAAAAAGTCCCCCAACAGTTTCCTGCTGGGGGATTTTTCTTAACTATTTATTAGTTGTTTTTATGCAGTTCGCTGTTCAGTTCAACCGCGCTCTTGTTTGCAAGACACTCGATTTGACCTGTTACAGAGTTACGACGGAACAGTAGGTCAGAAACACCAGCAAGATCGCGTGCTTTCACCACTTCGACTTCTTGACCGTCAGAATCTAGCATGCGTACTTTAGAACCAGCAGTTACGTACAGACCTGATTCGATAGTACAACGGTCACCCATTGGGAAGCCAAGACCTGCGTTCGCGCCTAGTAGAGAGTTTTCACCGATAGAAACCACAACTTTACCGCCGCCAGATAGCGTACCCATGATAGATGCGCCGCCGCCGATGTCAGAGCCGTTACCAACCACTACGCCAGCAGAGATACGACCTTCAACCATGCTCACGCCTGTTGTACCCGCGTTGAAGTTGATGAAGCCTTCGTGCATTACCGTTGTGCCTTCGCCAACGTGTGCGCCAAGACGTACGCGAGAAGTGTCAGCGATACGAACGCCAGTTGGTACCACGTAGTCCACCATTTTAGGGAACTTGTCTACGCAATCTACGCTTAGTGCACGACCCGCTAGGCGAGCTTCGATTTGACGCTCTGCTAGTTCAGGTAGGTCGATTGGACCTTCGTTAGTCCATGCGATGTTGTGTAGTAGACCGAAGATGCCGTCTAGTACCGTGCCGTGCGGTTGAACTAGGCGGTTAGAGATAAGTTGAAGTTTTAGGAAACCTTCAGCAACGCTTTGTGGCTGCTCGTCAGTGGCAAGGATTACCAGTACAAGTGGTTGTGCTGATTCTGCTGCTTTTGCTGCGAAAGAAGCGTTTGCCGCATCGCCGTTTGCTTCAAATGCTGCTGCCAGTTCTGCGCTTTGTGCTGCAGAGATCTCGATAGCTTGGTTGCCTTGCTCATAACCTGCTACTGCTGCTAGTGCGTTAACAAGCGCTTCGCTTGGGTTAAGAACTGGGTTTGGGAAAAACGCTTCGATGATTTTGCCGTCGCGGTTTTTAGTTGCCGTACCAAAGGCTAGAGAGAAGAAAGCCATAGTTGATCTCCATGTGTTGAGTCTTGTGTCTCGTCTGTTCACTGACAAGAAATAATTACGTTGTCAGCCATCATAAAGAGAGTATTGGGGAGTTTAAAGAGGGGAAATGGAGAAAGTCTGTAGATGGATACCTTTTGTCTTTTTAGAGATATGTTTGTCTGATGAGAAATGTGTCGCAAAAGCCTTCTCAGACCGGTTTGGGGTAAAGACACAGTGAAGTTGGAGAAGGGGGCATAGCAAAAATAAGGGGAGGACCGAAGTCACTCCCCCTACACTGGGTTTGTTGGATTTACTGGCTTTGGATAGTAAAGCGATAAATCGACTTAGAGGCTTAGCTCACCGACCTCTACTGCAAGTGCAACCGTTGCCCCTACCATTGGATTATTGCCCATACCGATAAAGCCCATCATCGCTACGTGTGCTGGTACTGAAGAGCTACCCGCGAATTGTGCATCGGCGTGCATGCGACCCATAGTGTCTGTCATGCCGTAAGAGGCAGGGCCTGCCGCCACGTTATCTGGGTGTAGAGTACGACCAGTACCACCGCCTGATGCCACAGAGAAGTAAGGCATGCCTTCACGGTTACGTTCCGCTTTGTAGATACCTGCTACAGGGTGTTGGAAGCGAGTCGGGTTGGTTGAGTTACCTGTGATGCTCACATCCACTTGTTCTTTATGCATGATAGCCACGCCTTCACGCACATCGTCTGCACCGTAGCAAAGGATCTCACCACGTGGACCTTGGGAGAAACGGCGACGTTCTACTTCCACTAACTCACCAGTTTGGTAGTTGTATTGAGTGCGTACGTAAGTGAAACCATTGATGCGTGAGATTAGGTAAGCGGCGTCTTTACCCAAACCATTTAGGATAACTTTCAACGGATTTTTACGTGATTTGTTCACGTTCAATGCGATTTTAATTGCGCCTTCTGCCGCTGCGAATGACTCATGGCCCGCAAGGAAAGCGAAACAGCCACTTTCTTCATTCAATAGACGAGCCGCCAATGCACCGTGACCGATACCCACTTGGCGTTGCTCTGCGACGCTGCCTGGTTTTGTGCACGCCTGAAGACCTTCACCGATGATGTTTGCAGCTTCTTCTGCTGTTTTTGCACCGCGGAAAATCGCCAAAGTAGTGCCCAGTGTATAGGCATCGGCAGCGCTTTCAAACGCGATAGGTTGAGTGTCCATCACTAGCGCTTTAGGGTCGATACCACGATCCATACAGTATTGGTAAGCCTCTTCCAGAGAAGAAAGTTGCATTTCGTCTAAAGTGCGACGTACAGATTCAGTAATTGGAGTGTTCATAATCTCTTTCCTCTTGGTGGCAATTATTGTTGGCGTGGGTTGATGGTAGATACGGCTTCGTCAAAACGACCGTAAGTCCCCGTTGCTTGGTCTGCAGCTTCTGCTGCAGGTACGCCTTCGTTGATGGCTTTCATCATCTTGCCTAGGTTGAGATATTGGTAACCAATCACTTCTTTGTTTTCGTCTAGCGCGAGTTTTGTTACATAGCCTTCAGCCAACTCCATGTAACGTACGCCTTTCGATTTAGTTGAGTAGCTAGTACCCACTTGGCTACGTTGAGTTTGACCAAGGTCTTCCAGTGCCGCACCAATTTCCAAGCCGCCTTCAGAGAAAGCAGATTGAGTACGACCGTAAACAAATTGAAGGAAGATTTCGCGCATCGCGACGTTAATAGCATCACATACCAAGTCGGTATTCAGTGCTTCAAGAATGGTTTTGCCTGTTAGGATTTCTGCGGCCATCGCTGCTGATTGAGTCATGCCTGAACAGCCGCTCGTTTCGATCAAAGCTTCTTCGATGATGCCGTTTTTGACGTTAAGAGTCAGTTTTGCTGCGCCTTGTTGAGGAGCACAAGCGCCAACGCCGTGGCTAAGACCAGAAATCGCGATAACGTCTTTTGGATTGATCATTGCGCCTTCAACAGGGATCGGTGCAGATGCATGAAGATCGCCGCGTTGAATCGGGCACATTGATTGGATTTCGTGTGAGTATTGCATAGTGTTTTCCCAGTGTACGATATCCAGCCTATTTGTCAGACTCAACGGCGTTGACTGCTCTTATTCGCTCCATCAAATAGAAAACTATGTTCAGGAGGTTCATGCGTTTGTCGCCTTGTTGAGTTAACAACTATTTTGGATATCTTTTTAATTTTTGAGAAAACAGGAGCGGGGTTGGAGAAGAGTTGAATTGCTCACTACAGAACTCTTGCTTTCACAACACAGGCGAAAGCATTTCCAACAGGGCTGACCTGTTTTCGTTTCTGTAGGAGTCATTAGCTTTAAAGCGGTTCGAATCTTTCGATTCCGGTGGTACCCCATCACCGAACCCATTTAGACTAGATCTAAGTCACACTAATCTGCAACATGAAATTTAGAGCAATTTGGGATATTAAATCGGTTCTTTATATTCTCAGAGATATATGGAGATAAACGGAAGGAATAAAAAAACGCCGCATAATGCGACGTTTTTTCTAAACAAATGAGAGGTTTATGCAGCGTCTTCTTGCTCGCTATCTTCTTCAACAGCTTCAAGCTTCTTTGCTTTTTTTGGTGCAGGTTTACGTTTTGCACCCAGAGCGTAAAGCACTTCTTCTTTGTTTTGCGCAAGGTACATTGCAAGATCTTCTTGCTTACCTTCGTCTTCTAGAAGTTCACTTTTACCCAGCAGTGAGAATAACTCGTCTGCCATATCCAGCATTTTGTCGTATGCGTCAGCTTCCGCTTTAGAGGTAAAAGTCATTTTCTCTTCTCCATTGCGTTCTACCACGTACTTGACGATTACAGCCATGGTTGGTCCCCTAATTTGGTGTATTGATACTGGCTTTTTATACAGTTTTTGACCAATCAAGTCTAGCGACAAGCCTCAGAATGAGAGACACGTACAACTAACTGACTAGCATTTAAACTATCTTGGTTTCACTTTGCGGATTTATTCCCCAAAGGAAGGTTTGTTGGTCGCTCCCAATCTTGGCAAAATTCGATAAACGTTCTGAGCAATGGGCTTTGATATTTCTCTTTATGAACCAGTAACCAGAAGCGACGTTTCATATCTAAAGGCATGTCGAGCAGTTTTACGCGGCCGTCACGAATAGCAGGTTCTGCAGACAAACGTGACAAGCAACCTAAGCCTAACCCTGCCGATACTGAGTTGATCAGCGCTTCGGTGGTATTGAGCTGAAAAGCTTCATGCCAATGTTCCAAGCGCGGCGCGACAACGCGCATAAAAAATTCGCGTGAACCAGATCCCGCCTCTCGCAATATCCATTCACTGTTTTCTAGCTCGGTTAAGTTTACTGGCCCTTCGTGCGCGGCTGGGGAATCGGGCGCGCAAATCACGCACATTTCATCTTCGCTAAACTGGGTGGACTGCAATTCAGGGTGAAGTGTTTTGCCTTCAATGAGGGCTATGTCTAACTCGTAATCGGTCAGCATGTCGCAGATTTGTGCGGAGTTAGAAATGAACAGGCTTTGAGATCGATGGTTCGTTTGCTGACGAAATTCGCTAAGCAAATAGGGCGCGACTTGGTTGCCAATGGTGTCGCTGGCACCAATGCGAAGTTGGCCCGATAGCGCTTGGTCACCATCGAAAATGCTCTCGATGTCTTTGGCTCGGTTGAGTAACTCATCCGCCAGTGGTAGCAGTTTTTGACCTTCTTGGTTCAAAATCAGTCGGTTATTAACACGATCAAACAAGTGATGGCCGATCTGTTTTTCTAATTCTGAGAGTGCCATGCTCACTGCGGCTTTCGATAAAAAGAGACTATCAGAAGCTGCTGTGAGCGTTTTGTGCTGCGTGATCGTCGTAAACACTTTCAGTTGTTTAAGAGAAATGTGACTTGCCATACCCCACCGTTAAGTAATTCTGAACGTTTGTTTTAAATAATTAGATATATCGGAACGAAGTGCAAGCGTATTATACGTCCCATCAAGAGTGAGTCTGGTTGAGGTCATCATGATTCAAAGAACAAAAGCAAAAGTAATGGGAGCGCCAACTCCAATGGCGGGTTTGGCTCTTGGTATTGCAAGCTTGGGCTGGAGTTGGGAGAACTTCGCCGAATTACATGGCTACGGACAGTGGATTAGTGCGGGTATCGCGAGCGTATTATTGGCTATATTGGCAACCAAGTTTTTGCTACATAATCATCTATTGAGGCAAGATCTTGCTCATCCGGTTGTGGGCAGCGTGGTTCCGACATTTGCGATGGGCACTATGGTGGTATCGAACTCTCTCGGCCATTTTTACCCATTAGCTGGCGATGCGCTTTGGCTGATTGCGGTGGTTTTGCACATCGTGTTCTTGGTGAGCTTTGTTTACCATCGCGCCAAAGATTTTGAACTACACCACATGGTGCCAAGCTGGTTCGTACCACCAGTGGGTATTATCGTTGCAGACGTGTCTTTCTCAGGTAACCCAGTGCTTGCACCTATTGCACACGGTGCGTTGATCTTCGGTATGGTGGCTTACGCGGTGATGTTGCCAATGATGATCTACCGTTTCATGTTCACCCATGAAATTCCGGATGCAGCGAAACCAACAATGGCAATCATGGCAGCGCCAGCAAGTCTATCATTGGCAGGGTACTTAACGGTCACTGCGACACCATCACCAGTGATCATCGCTATGCTATTTGGTATCGCGGTATTGATGACAGCCATCATCTACTTAGCCTTCTTTAAATTGCTAAGACTGCCATTCAGCCCTGGCTATGCAGCGTTTACCTTCCCGATGGTGATCGGTGCGACGGCGCTGTTTAAAATGGCGAATTGGATGGAGTTGCAAGGATTGGCTGCGCACTATGTTCAACAAGTACGAGGCTTAGCTGGTCTTGAGTTGATTGTGGCAACATTTGTTGTCTCTTATGTGGCTTTACAATACATCAACAACTTATTGATTCAGCCACGCTTGATGCACGCTCATCACGCTTAAATAGCAGAGAGGAAAAAGCCTCT
This sequence comes from Vibrio sp. Vb0937, assembly GCF_033338855.1. Lineage (NCBI taxonomy): Bacteria > Pseudomonadati > Pseudomonadota > Gammaproteobacteria > Vibrionales > Vibrionaceae > Vibrio > Vibrio sp. Vb0937. The sequence continues at coordinate 187,425 of NZ_JAWOTK010000004.1, forward strand.
TGGTCTTACAACCAAGAGGCTTTTTTATTTCAATCGGCGTCGATGTTGGACGCTAGCCTTTTTTGTAAAATCGCGACATCTCATCCAGAGAATGACGAATGATATCGACAGGAACTTTCTGTTCTTTCTCGACTTTTAACTGGCGATTCAGTTGCTGAGAGTGCCCGCCAGGGTTGACCACAAGCATCAGTTCTTTGCCGACCAATGCATAGTTGTAGTAGCTGCCTGCAATATACCAATCGCGAGAGGCAGAGCTATCAAACAAGTTATGACCAACGCTGTATGAACTCGTTGTGCCTTGAACGTCAAACAGCGTATTCATCATGGTTGGCACGACGTCAAAATGGGTCGTGCGGTAATCAACTTGCTCTGGCTGACGATTTGGCATGTACACGTAAAGAGGCACATGTACTTGAACGTCACTGTAGTTACCCGTGTGGCCCCAATAGTTCATCTTATGGTCATTAAACTCTTCACCATGATCTGATGAAATCACCACAATGGTATTGTCTAAGTCGACATTTTTCAGCACATCACCAATCAAGCTGTCGATGTAGTACAACGAGTTCTTGTATCGATTGTGGTAAAGCGAAGCGTCAAAATCGTTGTTGAGCAAAATGTGGTCAACGCGTTCCCAGTATGGTTTGAATTTCGCAAATTCAGGTTCGGGAAATACTGTGCCGTGGGCGGCATCGTAGAACAGAAAACCAAAGTACGGCTTGTCGCTATCCTGCTTTTGGAACTCGATGAACTTGTCTGTTATCTGCTGATCGCGCTCGACAGCTGTTTCCCCAGTTTGTTTCAGGGTCAAGTCCGACACTTTTTTGAATACCGTGCGAGAAAGTGGCGGGCTGGTGAGCGGTGCCGAGCCAAAAATGCCCATGCGGTAGCCTTCTGCTTGCAGCGTATCCATAAACACAGGAGAGCGTTGACTTGCGTAAAAGCTTTCCCAGTAGGTCGCTGGCAAGCTGTAAAACAGGCTGAAAATACCCGCTTGAGTTGAGTTGCCACCGCTCATATGTTGTGTGAAATTCACCGTTTTTTCGGCGAACTTGCTGACATTTGGCATGACTTCCGGCGTCGCATCACTGTAGCGCCACGCGTCAACCAAGATAAACAAAACATTGGGCTGTTTCTCTTTGCTTTGCACTTGAATCGGCGCAAGCGGGTAGTTGAGTGAGCTACGTTCAATGTTGGTTAACTCTACGCGGTTCTTCGATGCAATGTTCTCATCCACTAGGTCGTGTTTGTAAATAAATTTACGAGCCGTCAGCGGGTAGTAAAGTGGCCAGTTATTCGAAAACTGACTGACTTCATCGTCGTAAAGTGCGTTTTTGTACGCATGAATCATCTGCGTGCTAAGCAATACAGCAAACCAGACGCTGATCAAAACGAACTTAGCTCGGCTTTGTGCCAGTTGATTACTTACCCAAACGGTACAAGCGAGCCCGATCACCAGAACGGCAATTTCACTGATGAAGATTAGCCAACTCATCCACGAAATATCGAAGACATCACCACCACCTTCGAAAAACATACGGATTAATAGAGCGTTGATGTGAAGTTTGTATTGCTGAAAAACGAGGATATCGACTTTAAACATGATCAATAGACAGATCGCGATAGCGATCACGATACCTTTGAATGCTCGAGTCGGTAGAAAAGAGAGCAATAAACTCAACAACATAAATGGAAGAGCGATCAAGCCCAGCCAGCCATATTGAGTCGAAACCAAATAGTAACCTTGCAACAAGGTTAGCGGTTCATTCTGATTGTTAGACAACACAAAAGGATAACAAGCGATCGACAGGTACACTGCAAAGCAAGCAAAAAAAGCAATCAGCCAAGCGCTGTTGGAAGACAGTTTGCGAAACATACTTTTTGTTTGTTTATAAATTATGGGTAGAGGGAGTATAAAACAGTGTTTTTTATTATGGAATAGTTGCGACGAATGTCACATTTTGTATGGAAGTGTCAGACTTGATTGACATGTGAAAATTCAGAAGATTCATACTCTATTTGAGTGATATATAACCTTTTGTTTTTTCCGAACGCGAGATCACTGCGGGTTTAAATGGGGCTGTGCTAAGCTAGCTAACAGTTTCAATCGGCGCTCGGTATTCCCAATTTGTTTACTGTTTATCACTCCAACCAAGTTGACGTTCTTAAATCACTCCTTGTCGAACTGATTCGAATCAGTCCGCTGGAAAACCCGTTCGAAAAAGAACAAATTCTGGTTCAAAGTCCGGGCATGTCCCAGTGGCTAAAAATGGAATTGGCCAAAGAGTTTGGTGTTGCCGCGAACATTGATTTTCCGCTTCCTGCTACCTTCATTTGGGAAATGTTTACGCAGGTGTTGCCAGACGTGCCAAAACGCAGTGCGTTTAACAAAGAAGCGATGACTTGGAAGTTGATGCATCTGCTACCGGGGCTTCTCAACCAAGAGGTGTTTTCGCCGTTAGCGCAGTACCTCAAAGATGACAGTGATCACTCTAAGCTGTATCAACTGGCTGAGAAAATTGCCGATATTTTCGATGGTTACTTGGTGTATCGTCCGGAGTGGATCGCAAGTTGGGAAGCAGGGCAGAGTGTGCCAGAGCTGGAAGATGAGCATCCGTGGCAGCCGATCTTATGGCAAGCGTTGTATGATCACACTGTGTCGTTAGGGCAGTCTCCATATCACCGTGCCAACCTTTATGAGCACTTTATCGACACGTTAGAGAGTTTTAACGGCAATTTTGACCATTTACCCAAGCGTTTGTTTGTTTTTGGCATTTCTTCGTTGCCGCCTCGCTATATGGATGCGCTAAAAGCAATTGGTGAACACATCGACGTGCATCTGATGTTCACCAACCCGTGTCGCTATTACTGGGGTGAAGTTCGAGATCGCAAGTATCTGGCTCGTTTGGCGGCGAAACATCGTCAGCACGTTGTGTGGCAGGACGATCACTCGGAAGTGCAAGGTGAAACTGAGCAACTGAAAGGCTCATTGGAAGATAATGTGATCGATGAGCTGCACACCGATGTGGTCGGAAACAGTCTGTTGGCATCCATGGGTAAACTCGGGCGCGACAATATGTATCTGTTGTCTCAGCTGGAATCTCATGAAATTGAAGCCTTTGTTGATGTTGAGCGCGACAGTCTGCTCCATCAATTGCAAGCGGATATTCTCAATCTTGAAGAACATCAAGATGACCAACAGATTGAAAACAGTCATCACAAACAAGTGGTTAGCTTGGGTGATAAATCACTGAGCCTACACGCTTGTCACAGCCCGATGCGCGAAGTGGAAGTGCTGCATGATCAACTATTGGCGATGTTCGATGCTGACCCAACCTTAAAACCGCGCGATATTATCGTGATGGTCGCGGACATCAACGCTTACAGCCCTGCGATTCAGGCGGTCTTTGGTAACGCGCCGGGTGAGCGTTTTATTCCATATTCGATTTCTGACCGAACCGCCGATCAAGAGAGCCCAATTCTGGCCGCATTTATGCAGTTGGTGAACTTACCCAATACGCGCTGTTTGGCATCAGAACTACTCAAACTTCTGGAAACTCCAGCGATATTAAAGCGTTTTGAACTCAGCGAAGATGATTTTTTACAAGCCAAACAATGGGTTGAGGAATCGGGGATTCGCTGGGGATTGGATGCCAATACCGGACGCGAATTTGAACTGCCGGAAACCCGTCAAAACACATGGCAATTTGGTATTCAACGAATGTTGCTTGGCTACGCGATGCCAGAATCCGCAGGTTTGTTTGAAACCGAGCAAGGCAGTTTGTCTCCGTACAACGAAGTACAAGGCATGGGCGCAGAGCTGGCGGGCAAGTTGGCACACTTTATCCAACAAATTAGCACTTATCGAAGCAAACTTTCTCATGTTCAGACTATTGATGGTTGGCGAGAGACTTTAGTTTTACTGCTGGATGACTTCTTCTCAGTTGAGTTAGAAGGCGAAATGGCGCTCAAATCCATTCGCGATACGCTCAGCCAACTCAAAGAGCAATTAGCTGATGCCGCATTTGATGATGCGTTATCGCCGTCGATCATCAGCCAATACCTTCAAAACAAATTATCTGGCACACGAGTCAGCCAGCGCTTCCTTGCTGGTCAAGTGAACTTTTGTACCCTGATGCCGATGCGCTCTATTCCGTTTAGAACCGTTTGTCTACTGGGGATGAATGACGGCGTGTACCCACGCTCCATGCCGCCAGAAGGCTTTGACTTGATGACAGGAAGAACCAAACCGGGCGACCGTTCGCGCCGAGATGATGACCGTTACCTATTCCTCGAAGCAATGCTATCGGCACAGCAAACGCTCTACATCAGTTATGTTGGCCGTTCAATCCAAGACAATACCGAGCGAGTGCCTTCGGTTCTGGTTTCTGAGCTGATGGAATACTGCCACCAAAACTATTGTTTAAGTGGTGATGAAGCGTTGCCCGTTGATGAGTCTGGCGACAACTTATTAAATGCGTTGGTGAATACCCACGCCATGGTGCCGTTTAGCCCAAGTGCGTTCCAAGGCATGCACGCCAGCTACGCGAAAGAGTGGATTCCAGCGGCATTAACTCAAAGTAGTCAATCGCAAGGCTATGTTCGTCGTGATTTTAATCGGGCATTAGACGACTATCTGTTAGGAGCGACGTTCCCACTTGAGCTCGACTTAGTCGAGTTGCAACGTTTCTGGCGCTTACCTGTGCAGTATTTTTTCAATCGTCGTTTAAAAGTAATCTTTGAACCGCCACTACCGGTGATGGAGGACGACGAACCCTTTGTTTTAGGTGGTTTGGAGAGCTATCAAATGCGTGATGAGCTGTTAGAAACCTTGCTTGAAACGACATTGATGCAGCCAGAGAAAAAAACAGAGGTACTTAAACACTTTATGAGTCAACAGCGCGCGCAAGGCAAACTGCCGGTGGGGGCGTTTGGTGATATCGAATTTGAAACTAACCGAGTTCAGGCGGAAGAGCTGGTGGATAAACTGGCGTTTTTATCTGGTGCGCCTCAAGACGATTTGGAAATCGACCTGACGTTTGATTCCTTGTTTGAGCGAAATGAAGGCGAAGAGAAAAACGTTCGCCTAACAGGTTGGCTGACTCAATGCTACCAATCCGGTTTGATTCGCTATAGAAGCGGTAAGATTCGCTCGCAGGATTACCTTGCTGCGTGGATCGATCACCTTGCCATGTCGGCGTCGGGTCATGCTAAGAAAACTCACATCATTGGTTACGATCGTAAAGAAGGCGCGCTGCATTTGATCTACCCAGAAATTGCCGATGTGCAGTATGCCAAACAGCTACTGACTGAATTAGTTCGCTTATTTTTCGAAGGCATGACTAAGCCTTTGCCTTATTTCCCGAAAACGGCGTTGGCTTGTGTTGAAGCGGGCTTTAGCCGCGGTCAGTGGGTCGATGACGAAGAGAAATCTTTGAAGAAAATGGCTGACGCATTCAATGATGGCTTCATGAGCCCGGGCGAAGGCAGTAATGCGTACATCTCTCGAATTTGGCCTGCTTGGAATGATGAGTTGGCCTCAGAAGTTCGTTTGCTGACAGCATTAGTACTGCAAGGTGCGCGCTTAGCGGTTCAAGACGCTGATGATGTAAAAGCGTAATAAAGACAGCTGGATAAAGAGAAGGAAGAGTAGGGTGGCCGCCAGAAAATCATTATTTTTTGTAGGGCGTTCGCTGTACGGCCACAAGGTCAGAGGGACCATGATACTTTTGTTTAATTCATTTGAGTTGTGCCGCCAAAAAGGTTTGGCTTATCTCGTGGGGCGCATACTAACGGTACGTCTTATGGATAACCGTGAGAAAGATCTCACAAAGCTCTAAATTATCCAACTTGTTAAACATATTAATAGAATTTTTAACTATAGATCACATTTATTAGGTGATACGTCCTAGTAAATAATCCGGAGAGATTCAGCGTTATGGATCAAATGTCAGGTGCAGAGTGTCCTCTACATACGTTAGACCGCACAGAGCAACCTCAACCAACGCCACTAGAACCGATGACGTTTCCTCTGCACGGTGCGAGGTTAATCGAGGCATCAGCAGGTACAGGTAAAACCTTCACTATTGCAGGTTTATATCTGCGTCTTTTGCTTGGTCATGGCAGCGCGGAAACTCGACATCGCGTACCGCTTACGGTCGACCAAATTCTGGTTGTAACCTTTACCGAAGCGGCAACTGCGGAATTACGCGATCGTATCAGGGCAAGAATCCATGATGCGCGAATCGCGTTTGCGCGTGGACAGAGTTCCGACCCGGTGATCCAACCTTTGCTTAATGAGTTTGACGATCACAAGCAAGCCGCAGAAATTTTATTGCAGGCAGAGCGTCAGATGGACGAGGCGGCGGTCTACACCATTCACGGTTTTTGCCAACGTATGCTAACGCAAAATGCGTTTGAATCTGGCAGCCGATTTAATAACGAGTTTGTGACCGATGAAAGTCACCTAAAAGCGCAAGTTGTAGCCGATTACTGGCGCCGCAATTTCTACCCGTTGCCATTTACCTTGGCTGGGGAAATTCGCCAGCTATGGAGCTCTCCATCTGCGTTGTTGTCTGACATCAGCAATTACTTAACCGGCGCGCCGTTAAGCCTTTCTGTTCCAGCAATGAAAGGCAGTTTGGCTGATCTTCATACTGAAAATTTGAAAAAAATTGATGAATTAAAAGCACAGTGGCGAGAAAGCCAAGATGACTTCTTGACGCTGATTTCAGATTCAGATATTAGCAAACGCAGCTACACCAAAAAGTCTCTGCCGACGTCGTTGGAGGCGGTAAACGCTTGGGCAGCAACGGAAACCACAGGTTACGATTATCCAGACAAGCTGGAGAAATTCGCGCAAAACGTCTTGTTGGAAAAAACACCGAAAGGCAGTGCGCCGCAGCACGCGGTATTTGAAGCCATTGAAACATTTCTTGCTAACCCAATCAGCTTAAAAGCGCCACTGCTTGCTCATGCGATTGAGCATTGTCGTGTGATGCTGGCCAACGCGAAAAATCAAAAACAGTGGCTCTCTTTCGATGATTTGCTGACACAACTTTTTGCTTCTATCGATACGGACGAAAGCGAGCTTTTAGCGGCGCGTATTCGTACTTTGTATCCTGTCGCAATGATTGACGAGTTCCAAGATACCGACCCGATTCAATACAGTATTTTCAGCCGTATTTATCTGAACAACCCGGAATGTGGTTTGTTTATGATCGGAGACCCCAAGCAGGCGATTTATGGCTTTCGTGGCGCAGACATTTTCACTTATATCAAAGCGCGTAACCAAGTAAGTGCCCACTACACGTTAGGAACCAACTGGCGTTCTAGCGCAGATATGGTGCAGGCGGTAAACCAAGTATTTGCTTTACCAGACAGTCCATTTATCTATGATTCGGATATTCCGTTCTTACCCGTTAAGTACAGTCCCAATGCCGAAAAACGCATTTGGACTATGGGTGGCCAAAAGCAACCCGCGCTGACCTATTGGTTGCAAGAAGCGGACGATAAACCGCTACCAAAAGGCGAGTATTTGACTCGAATGGCAGAGGCGACTGCAAGCCAAATCCAAACTATTTTGACGCAGGCTCAACAGGGGAAAGCGTGTCTGGTGAATGGCGAAAAACAGAAAGCGGTTCAAGCGGGCGATATTGCGGTGTTGGTTCGAACAGGTAGTGAAGGTCGAATGATCAAACAAGCGCTGGCAGACCAAGGCATTGCCAGCGTGTACCTGTCTAACCGAGACAGTGTGTTTACCAGTTCGGTGGCGCAGGATTTACAGCGTTTGCTGCAAGCGGTGCTGACTCCAGAAAATGACCGTGCGCTGCGTGCAAGTCTTGCTTCTGAGCTGTTTGCCCTCGACGCAGCAAGTTTGGATGCACTTAATAACGATGAAATTGTGTGGGAAAACGCCGTAAACGAATTCAAAGAATATCGCAAACTTTGGGTTCAACGTGGTGTGCTGCCGATGTTGCGCGCGGTGATCAGCAAACGCCATATTGCCGAGCGATTACTAGAAGAAGGCGCGAGTTCACAGGGTGAGAATGGTGAGCGAGTACTTACCGATTTAATGCACATCGGTGAACTGCTTCAACAAGCCAGTAATGAACTGGATAGCGACCACGGTCTGCTGCGTTGGCTCGCTCAGTCTATCAGTGATGCGGAAAATGGTTTGGGTGGCAGTGATGACCAAATCCAACGTTTAGAATCGGAACGTAACTTAGTGCAGATCGTAACTATTCACAAATCAAAAGGCTTGGAGTATGACCTCGTATTTCTGCCGTTTGTGTTCAGCTATCGAGAAGCCAGCGAAGCCAAATATTACGATGCAGCCAATGACCGCACGGTACTGGATATCACTGGCAACGATGCGTCCATGAAGCAAGCGGATAAAGAGCGTTTGGCGGAAGACTTACGCTTGATATACGTGGCACTAACGCGTGCTGTGTATGCGTGTTTTATTGGAGCCTCGCCTTTGCGCAATGGTCGTTCGACCAAAGAGCCAACTGGCGTACACCGCAGTGCGATTGGCTATTTGATTCAGAATGGTCAAGAAGGTGGCATTAACGATTTGCACCAAGGTTTAACAAAGCAACAAGACGAGCTTGATTGTGTCGTTGTGGCCGATCCGCCGCAGCAACTCGAAGAGAAGTACGTAGCACCACAAGAAGAAATACACGATCTTAGCGCGAATGAGCTGCAAAACCCTATCGATAGAAACTGGCGCATCACCAGTTATTCTAGCTTGGTCAAGCAAGGCTCTCATCACGCCGAGCATGATGCCACGATTGAGGTTACGGGTTTTGATATCGACTCATCTGAAGAACAAGACGAAGCGGATTTGGTGGAGCCAGAGCGTTCTATTTTTACCTTCCCTCGTGGTGCGCGTCCGGGTACGTTCCTGCACAGCCTGTTTGAGGAAATTGAATTTACTCAGCTAGCCACGACGGAAGAGAATACACAAATCATCCTTGGCTTGATGGAAAGCGAACAGCTCGATGAAGAGTGGTTGCCCATTTTACAGCAATTGATTGATACCGTACTCGCAACGCCATTGGATGGTAAGTCTTTACTGCTGAATCAAAAAGCACCGTCGCAGCGTTTGGTGGAGATGGAATTCTTGTTGCCGATTGAAGTTTTGTCTGCACCGGCGTTAAACCGAGTTATTCAACGTCACGATCCGTTGTCGGCGAAAGCGGGGGATTTAGGTTTCCAAACCGTGCAAGGCATGCTCAAAGGTTTTATCGACTTGGTGTTTGAACATCAAGGTAAATACTACGTGCTTGACTGGAAATCGAATCATCTTGGCGACGATGTGACGCACTACCATGGTGAGGCTCTGAAATCGGCGATGGCAGATCACCGCTACGATTTGCAGTACCAGATTTATGCGTTAGCCCTGCATCGTTTCCTACGTAGCCGATTGGCCAATTATGATTATGAACAGCACTTCGGTGGCGTGTATTACTTGTTCTTGCGCGGCATGGATGGGCAGAGTGACCACGGCATTTTTGCCGCGAAACCAACCTTAGACTTCTTACAAGAGATGGATCGTTTGATTGATGGTCAAGCACTTGAAACGCGCTCAACTCAAGCCGGGCAGATGGAGCTACTTTAATGACGACAAATCACAATCTTCATTCTGACCAAGATAGTCTATTGGTAGTGCTGGAACGCTTGGCGCACAAAGGTGCTATTCGTCAGCTCGACTACCAATTCGCCTGCTTTATTGATTCTCAAACGCATGATGAACAGTCGGACAGTCAAGCATTGGCGTTTATCGCGGGTGTTGTCAGTAGTGAGCTTGGTAAAGGACATATCTGTCTGTCTCTGTTCGATGCACAAGGGCAATCTACGGATTTAGCCAGTAAGCTAGGGCTGTTTGGTGAGTCGGCATTGGCGCTCAACACACAGTTGCAAGGCATAGACTGGATTCAAGTATTAAAAAATTCCACAGTGGTCGGCGCGCAAGGAGAAGCCTTACCGCTGATGTTCGATGGCGAGCGTCTGTATCTGCACCGCTATTGGCATTATGAAGTGACACTGGCGGAAAAGCTCAATCAGTTGGGCGCCGCAGTTAACTTGCAACCACAAGAGTTTGCGCGATTATCCGAGTTACTCAACCATTTGTTTGCACGTCAATACCATTTTCTGTTTAACGCGTTAGGCAAAGTAGTAGAAGCGGGAAGCAGCAACCAAGTGTTGCGTCAGCAATTGGTGTGTGACCACCTTGATGTGGTCGCAAGCGAATCGTTGGATTGGCACGCCATTGATTCCGTGCTTAGCAATGCGCGCAAGGTTCAAGATTTGCAAATACTGGATGAACTCGTACCACTCTCGGCTTGCGTGAACTGGCAAAAAGTCGCGGCGGCAGTTGCGTTAACCCGTCGATTTGCTGTGATTTCTGGTGGCCCTGGTACGGGTAAAACGACGACAGTAACCAAATTGCTTGCTGCTTTGATTGAACAGGCGACGCAAGAGAAAAATCTAACCATCAAGCTGGTGGCCCCGACGGGGAAAGCGGCGGCGCGATTAACCGAGTCCATTGGTAAAGCAGTGCAAGAGCTGCCAGTTTCTCCGGAGCTAAAAGCCAAAATTCCAACTGAATCGAGCACCTTACATAGGTTGCTGGGCGCGATTCCTAATAGCGCAGAATTTCGTCACAACAAGCAAAATCCACTGCATTTGGATATTTTAGTTATCGACGAAGCGTCGATGGTCGATTTACCAATGATGTACAAAGTGGTCGATGCCTTACCGAAACATGCGCGGCTGATTTTGCTAGGTGATAAAGACCAACTTGCCTCAGTTGAAGCAGGGGCAGTGTTGGGGGATATCTGTTCATTCCATGCATTGGGTTATGGCAAAGAGCAGGCGTCAGCCATCGCAAAACTGACGGGCTTCGATACTTTAGCCCATACGGGGAACAGTGCCTCCAGCATTGCCGATAGCTTATGTATGCTGCAAAAGAGCTACCGATTTGACGCTCGCTCAGGCATTGGTCAGTTGGCAAAAGCGGTTAACTCAGGTTCTGCTGCGAGCGTAGATAACGTCTGGGCGCGTGACTTTTCCGATATCGAACATTTCGCACTAAGTAGTCAGCATTATAACCAAATGATGCAGACGTTGGTGCAGGAATACGGTCGTTACCTCAAACGCATTGGACAACAGGAAACTGATCCTAAAACCGGAGAGCCAGAGTCGCTAACGCACAAAGCCAAAGCGGTGTTAGATACCTTCAACCAATGCCGACTGCTGTGCGCGATCCGTGAAGGTGACTTCGGTGTGGCTGGGCTAAACCAACGTATCGAGAAAGCGCTCGCAGCGCGCAAGTTCATTCAAGTTCAGGATGAAATTTGGTATCACGGCAGACCCGTCATGGTTACGCGTAATGATCACGGTTTAGGTTTATATAACGGTGATATTGGTATTTGCATGCGAGATGACAGTGAAGAAGAACCGCGTTTGAAAGTCTTTTTCGAGTTACCTGACGGCAGTGTGAAATGGGTCTTGCCAAGCCGAGTACCTGAACATGAAACGGCTTACGCTATGACCATCCATAAATCGCAAGGCAGTGAATTTGATTACACCCTGATGATTTTGCCACCAGACTTTAGCCCGATATTAACCCGTGAGTTGATTTACACAGGCATTACCCGCGCGAAAAAGCGTTTAGCTCTTTACGCCGAACTTAATGTTCTGAAGCGAGGCATTAAGGTGAAAACCACTCGTGCGAGTGGGTTAGTACAGCGGCTTACTAACTAAAACAAGAAGACCGAGCTTATGGCTCGGTCTTCTTTTATGCATGTTTTGCAAACGCATTGGTAAACGACACGCTGCGTATTTTGTATTGCTGTTGATAAGCAAGAATAAAATCTCGGATAGCGTCATTTACGGGGAAAACACAGTGGACGTCTAGGCCTTCTAAAAACTGATTGTCAGCCATATCCCAGAAGCTTTGAAGCGAATTACAAATGATTGTTCTCATAACAGTGCTCGTCTCGGCTTATTTAAAGTCAGATTAACAACTGTCCTTGGTGTGCAATACGGAGCTAACTAGTTTTTCAATTGCCCAGTATTTTAGGGTGAAGGCTACATTACATCACCTAGATCCATTCGTATTGGTTAAAAACCAATCACTAGCGAGCAGAGTATAGCCAACCAAATGTATATTTAAAAGATAAAATTGGAACAAAAATCAAGCAATGGTTTGCGTATTTCTAAGTTGGGTTTACATGATGACCCGCTAGTCCGGAGTAGGGTTTATGTGTGGCCTTACTCCTCAACAAACTCGTTCCTAAACAAGCTCGATGTGCAGGGTTGAGCGTGAATGAACTGAATCCTGCCCTTTGACGTTAGTTGGTATAGTGGAACGTCAAGTTTCGCTCCCTGATTTAAGGTTAAGCTATAAATCTAACGCTAAGATTTTGGACTTACGCTGGAAGTTATATAACCCTTGTTTGGCTCCAGGCAAATAGTCGACACTGACTTCGTAAAAACCTTGCTCTCTGAACCAATGCAAACTGTGTGTCGTGAGGACAAAAATTTGATCAATGGTCTCGGATTTAGAACGATGTTTCATGTAGTTGAGCAGTAACAAACCTCGGTTTCCATCACGATAGTCAGGGTGAATCGCTACGCAAGCCATCTCAGCTTTGCGCTCTTCTGGGTATGGATAAAGGGCAGCACAGCCAATAATCAAGCCGTCTTTTTCGATGATGGTAAATTTTCCAATCTCTTGCTCTAGCTGCTCTCGAGAGCGCCTAACGAGTACACCTTGTTCTTCTAAAGGGCGAATGAGGTCTAAGATACCGCCAATATCGTCAATATTAGCTTGCCTCACTTGTTCAGCACTCGCCATAACAACTTGGGTACCGATACCGTCGAAAGAGAACAACTCCTGAATTAAGGCGCCATCTACTTTATAACTGATCAAGTGGCTACGAGGTACTCCGGCACGGCAAGCGGCAATAGAGCCTTTAAGAAAGCGCAGTGTCCCAGTGTTGTAATCTAGGTCAGGAGACGTATTTTCAGAGAGTGTTTTGATGACATGCTCCGCTTCAATTGGCAGTAACTCGGCGACAGCATTGCCGTTGTCATCAATGACACCTTGTTCGGAGCAAAAACCAATCAGCTTATCCGCACCCAGCTTTATCGCCAGTTGTGTCGCGACTTCTTCAGAAAGTAAGTTAAAACACTCGCCAGTCACAGAGCTCGCAATGGGGCCAAGTAGCACAATAGAGCCTTGGTCGAGCGTGCGATTAATCGCGTCGGTGTCAATGCGGCGAATACGTCCACTATGGCAATAGTCCACACCATCATCAACGCCGAGTGGTTGGGCAATGATGTAGTTTCCGCTAACGACATTGAGCTGGGTGCCTGCCATCGGAGTGTTGTTGAGGCTCATTGATAGGCGCGCAGTAATCGCAAGTTGAAGTTGTCCGGCAGCTTGCATAACAACAGATAAAGCCGATTCATCCGTAATGCGGATATTTTTGTGGTAAGGCGTAGTGAGGTCTTGTTTTTCTAGCAGCTGATTAATTTGAGGACGTGCACCATACACCACCACGACTTTGATTCCGAGGCTGTGCATGAGTGCGATATCATTAATAATATTGCCAAAATTTTTGTGTGCGACGGCTTCTCCGCCCAGCATGATCACCATGGTTTTTCCGCGGTGAGCATTGACATAAGGTGTTGATTGACGGAATCCTTTTACGAGAGCAGTACTACGAATTTTCACTACAGCCATTCCTTTGTTTAATTATGTTAAAATAATGCCTTTTTATTCACTTGGTGGCAAGGTGAAATTTTGGAATAAAGCACAAACATATTGAGGTAGGTTCTTGGTCCCGTTAAGAGGGAAGGTTACAATGGTGGCGTCTTTCCTCAATACGTGAACCTCATGTCTTCTGCTGTTAATAAGAATGCTGCGATCACTGCTTCAAATCTGTCAAAAACGTCATCTAAATCAATGCTTCGTAAGTGGCTAGAGCGTTCTCTCATGCTTATAGCGATAGTTGGAACCGTTGTCGTGTGCATGCTGTATAGTGATTTGATTACTCGAACCATTAATCCGCCCATTCCCAAATCGACTATTTATGGTCGCTGGGTTGAGCAAGATGTTGCGCCTTATGCTCGTGAAGAATTTGTGTTGAGTGAGCGCGGTGTTACCGTAAATGGTTCTACAGTGGCGACCAGTTTTGAATTCGATGGGGATTCGTTTTCGTATCGAGTGGGTTCAAATGAGCGGCACTTCAATTTTGTGGGTAAGCAGCATGCAGAAATGAAGCTGGATGCTAATGCACATTATCTACCTGTATTCCGTTTAGAGGGGCGTGCAAGGATTGCGGTAAGATAGTCGTTTTTATCTTTGTCTGTTAAGCAGAGATCTCTTGCGTCTGTGAGTCACATGGATGATCACAATTTCATCTCTCAATCAGTAAATCTTACTTTCAAACATAATCCGGACAATTCCGTAATTCTTCCGCTGCTATCATGTTGCATTAACTGAATGAATTCACAACGAGTAAACGGATTGGCTTAGCGTTGAAACATTTTGTCGTTGCTTTTCAATTGCACCGTATGCATTTGTTTGCCATCCTTTTGCTATTCTCTTTTACGGAAAAGACACGTGTTAAAAAAACTCCTTCCTATTATCTCTTTGAGCCTACTCTTTGGCTGTGCTCAACAAAATGATCGTGCTCAGCAATATCTTGATGGTGAGTTTCCTCAGATCCTCAATAAAGTGGACGTAGTTGAGTCTAACAAACCACGCGATTTTACTGAATTTAACAAGCAAGCTGAGCAAGTGGTGATAAAGTCACCATCCATGGCGAAGATATACCAACCGCTATATCAACGATTAAGTGAGTGGGCGCAACAGAGCGGAGATACCAGTGCGTTGAGTGCGTTTGGCATTCAAGCCGCGCAATTGGGTGGTGGTGATAAAAAAGGTAATGTGCTGTTTACCGGATACTTTTCTCCCGTGATGGAGCTGCGTCATACACCAAACGACATTTTTAAGTACCCAGTTTATGGCAAGCCAAACTGCTCATCAGATTGTCCGACTCGTGCGGAGATCTACAACGGGGCATTAGATGGCCAAGGTTTAGTGCTAGGTTATGCGCCTAACCGTATTGACCCGTTTATGATGGAAGTGCAGGGCAGTGGCTATGTGCATTTTGAAGATGATGATACGTTGGAGTACTTCGCGTACGCAGGGAAAAATAATAAAGCTTACGTTAGTATTGGCCGCATTTTGATTGAACGTGGTGAAGTGCCGCGTGAAAAAATGTCTCTCAAAGCGATTAAAGAGTGGGTAATGGACAACGACGACGCAACAGTACGCGAGTTGTTGGAGCAAAACCCTTCTTACGTCTTCTTTGCGCCAAAAGCGGAAGCGCCAGTAACGGGATCGGCTGGTATTCCTTTGTTACCAATGGCCGCGGTCGCGGGTGACCGTTCTATCTTACCAATGGGCACACCAATCTTGGCGGAAGTACCATTGCTGAATGCGGATGGTACGTGGAGCGGTGCTCATCAACTGCGAATGCTGATCGTTTTAGACACTGGTGGTGCGGTAAAACAGAACCATTTGGATCTGTATCATGGCATTGGTGCGAGAGCAGGAACGGAAGCAGGGCACTACAAGCATTTTGGTCGAGTTTGGAAACTTGGGCTGGAAAACTCACCAACTCAAGCGCCTTGGGCTTTGCCGCCAGAAAAGCTACAATAGCGACCCAAGAAAGAGGAACCGCCTCTTATCTAGACATTTCATCAAAGAGTGCGTATAAATCGCACTCTTTGTTTTTCTATCGATCATCTGGACTTCAATATGCGTGAACTCGATACCCCAGCATCTGACAGCTACAATCAACGCTTTGGCGGCACTCGTCGTCTTTATGGCAACAGTGAAGTGGACATTCTTCGCGCTGCACACGTTTGTGTTATTGGTATTGGTGGCGTGGGTTCATGGGCGGTCGAAGCGCTGGCCCGTACTGGGATCGGTGAGTTGACTCTGATTGATATGGATGATGTTTGTGTCACGAATATTAACCGCCAAATTCATGCGATGACGGGCACCGTTGGCCAAAGCAAAATTGAAGTTATGGCCGAGCGTGTCAAATTGATCAACCCAGAGTGTAAAGTCAATCTGATTGATGATTTCATCACGCCAGACAATCAACATGAGTACTTAAGCAAAGAGTTTGATTACGTGCTAGATGCGATTGACAGCGTAAAAGCGAAGGCGTCTTTGTTGGCGTATTGCCGCAGCAACAAGATCAAAGTGATCACTACGGGGGGCGCTGGTGGTCAGGTTGACCCAACGCAGATCATGGTCGCTGATTTAACGAAAACGATCCAAGATCCTCTAGCGAAGAAAATCAAAGACACCTTGCGTCGTCATCATAACTTCCCTAAGAATCCGGCTCGTAAGTTTGGTATTGATTGCGTGTTTTCAACCGAGCAGCTGAAGTACCCTCAAGCAGACGGTTCAGTGTGTGGTGTGAAGTCGACAGCGGAAGGCCCAAAACGTATGGATTGTGCTAGCGGTTTTGGTGCGGCGACTGTTGTAACTGCAACGTTTGGCTTTGTCGCGGTATCGCGAATCGTTGAGAAGTTGATTTCAAAATATAAGAAGTAAACTAGAAGAAGAGCGCATCATGACAGATTTTCCCGTTTCTCCATTTGGTACAGATATCACCAGCGAAGACATTGTAGCGACTATGCAGCAATTTCAAGGCTGGGAAGATCGCTACCGTCAGGTTATTCAGTGGGGTAAAAAGCTGCCACAAATGCCAGAAGAGCTGAAATCAGAACAAGTTACCGTTTCGGGTTGTGAAAGCTTGGTGTGGTTAGTGAGCCAAGAGCAAGATGGCGTTTGGCATTTTTGTGCGGACTCCGATGCGCGTATCGTCCGTGGATTGATTGCCTTGGTGATGGCGGCTTATGACGGAAAAACGGCCGATCAAATTCAAGCATTTGATATTGATGCTTATTTTGATCAACTGGGGCTTGTCTCCCATTTAAGCCCGTCACGTGGTAATGGCTTGAAAGCTATTGTAGAGCAGATTAAGCAAACCGCCGTGTAACGAGTCATTTTCCCAATTCTTAAAAACGCCGAATAACCTAGCTGTTTGGCGCTTTTTTGTATCTGAGTTGAGACATTTTTTGCATATGGATAAAAAATATGCAAATGGTCGACTATTTTAGCGTTAATTAACCATTCTATTGATCCTGGTTCATTATATTGCCCACTTGGTTTTTATAAACTCAATTGTATTTAAAATTTGTCTATATTAGATAATAGACATATGCCCCATTCGCTCCTATTCCCCAATGTGGAAACACACTTGGAAGCGATTGGGTTACTTAGATACAAATGCTAGGAACCTCCCTATATGCAATTCACCTTGGAACATGCGCAAGACGTGTTATCCGGAATGCCAGACCCCACTTTTATTCTGAGTGAAGATGGTATCTATATTGATGTTTTTGGAGGAACAGATAAAAAAGCCTATCACGATGGAAGCAATTTGATAGGTAAGACACTTCACAGCGTACTTGAAAAAGATAAAGCCGACTGGTTTATCGAGCAGATCAGTCGATCACTGAAACAAGACAGTATTGTGACGATCGAGTACAAGATGTGCGCCGACAGCATTCAGGGAATAGATGCCAACAGTGGACCAAGAGGCGACCTATACTACGAAGGCAAGATCTGCCCACTCGCTATAAAATACCGGGGTCGTCGCGTTGTCCTTATTCTTACACGCAACATCTCCAATCGCCACCGAGTTGAAACCCTTCTTCGCCATCAAAGCCAAATTGATGCTCTTACCAACATCTACAATCGACGTGTTTTTTTCGAAAAGCTCACAGAAGAAGTTATTAAATCCCAAGCTCCAGATTATCACTCCGCGTTGTTATTGTTTGATTTGGACTTTTTTAAAGTCATCAATGATAAACGTGGTCATGATGCGGGGGATTATGTCTTAGAGACCTTAGCTGATTTGGTTTCTCACTTACTCGTCAAAGACGAAATTTTTGCAAGAGTCGGAGGGGAGGAGTTTGCGATTATTTTGCCAGAAACTTCTCTGTCGGCGGCGAAAGAGGTAGGAGAGGAAGTACGTTCCCACATTCAAAATTGTCAGTTCGAATTTGAAAAGATTGAAATTCCGGTCACGGTGAGTGTAGGCGTGGTGGAAATAGGCAGAAATGAAACCACCAAACGTTTGTATGCGCATGCAGATAAAGCGCTTTATGCTGCGAAAAGAAATGGCAGAAATTGCGTGGCGACTCTGGATAGGCAGATGGAGTAACCTTGTTGGTTACTCCAAATCAAACCGTTGGCGTTATAGCATGTCGACGGCTTTTTCTACGGCGGCGATGAGTCTATCCACATCTTCAGCCGTGTTATAAATACCAAAAGAAACGCGAACCGTGCCTTTCACATTTAGCGCATCCATCAATGGGTGAGCGCAGTGGTGTCCTGCTCGTACCGCAATGCCTTGTTGATCGAGCAGCGTCGCAATATCTTGGTGATGAACGCCGTCCATGACGAACGTCAGTACAGAGGCATTCGGTTGATAGCCTAGAATATGAATGTCATCCAAAGCGCTTAGTGCTTGGTAGGCCTTATCCTGAAGCGCATGGAGATGAGTCTCTACTTCGTGATGGTCAAAACCTTGGTACCACTCAATGGCTTTCGCTAGAGCAATCGCGCCCGCAACGTTTGGTGTGCCCGCTTCAAACTTTCCAGGAAGTGCAGAAAACGTCGTTTTTTCGAAAGAAACGCGTTCAACCATTTTACCGCCGCCGTGCCATGGTGGCATGGCTTCCAAAAGTTCAAGTTTGCCGTATAAAACCCCAATGCCTGCTGGTGCATAAAGTTTGTGACCTGAGAAAACGTAGAAATCGATATCTGATGTCGATAAATCAAGTTGCTCATGTACGATGCCTTGCGCGCCATCAACTACAACAACCGCGCCAACGTTGTGCGCCAGTTCAGTGATTTTTTCGATAGGTTGGCGTGTGCCTGTTACGTTGGTTATTTGTGCGCAAGCAACAATTTTACAGCGGTCAGACAGAAGCGCCTCAAATGCACTGATGTCGAACTGACAATCTGATGTCATCGGAACTTTAATGACTTTAGCACCCGTTTGCTCTGCCACGATTTGCCAGGGCACGATGTTGGCGTGGTGCTCCATCTCGCTAATTAATATCTCATCACCTGGTTGTAACGTGCTACGGGCGTAGGTTTGAGAAATTAAGTTCAGTGCTTCGGTTGCGCCCCGTGTCCAAATGATTTCCTTAGAGCTGTTTGCACCAATAAAGCTTGCCACTCGTTTTCGTGCCGCTTCAAATTGGCTGGTGGCATTAGCCGTTAAACTATGGCTGCCACGGTGAACATTGGCATTTTGCGCACTGTAGTAATGACTGATGACATCAATCACACATTGCGGTTTTTGCGTTGTCGCTGCGCTATCTAAATACACTAAGGGCGTATCGTTGACGGATTGGTTTAGAGCAGGAAATTGCTCGCGTACAGCATTTACGTCAAACATTATTCTTCACCAAGCTTGTGGTAGTGCAGAGTAGGCAGAGGGATCATTGGTTCAGCAACTGACCATGCGTGTTTTTTACCTGAGAGTTGAATGATTACTTCCATCGCGAACTCTAAAGCTGTACCCGGACCTTGACTAGTGATCAGGTTGTGGTTGATATCAAAGGTCACGCGTTTGCTGCGCCACTTCTCTTCCGGGATATGTGACTGAAAGCTCGGGTGACAGGTCATCAGTGATTGTGGGAAAAGATCATGGTGTTGCAATACCAACGCCGGTGCTGCGCAGATAGCTGCGACCAATTTTCCCTCATAGATGTGCTGCTTAAGGATTTCTATCATCACCGTACTATCACGAAAAATTTCTGCACCACCAACACCACCAGAAAGCGCTATGGCGTCAAACTCATCATCAGCGATATCGACCAGTTTACAATCGGCTGTTAGTGTGACTCCGCGAGAAGCTTTCATCGTCAATGAGCCATCAAAAGCAGCACTCGCTACCGTAACGTCATAACCCGCGCGAACCATCATGTCGATAACGGTGACGGCTTCCATTTCTTCGGTGCCTGGAGCGATTGGCACTAAGATTTTCTTACTCATTGTTCTGTCCAGCTTTGTTCTATTTGTTTGATGCGTTGGTAAAGTTTTAAATTCTCAGGCGTATTGATGCGATGTTTCTCGGCAGCCTTTAACAAGTATCCGGTTATAAAATCAATTTCCGTTCGACGCTGATGGAATACGTCTTGTCTCATTGAAGAATAGTTCTCAGCTGTGGCGTTCACCACTTGCATTACCGTATCGAAAAGAGAGCGAAACTCGATAGCAATACCTTCTTTACTCATTACTTCAACCAGTTCTTGAGTGATGCTTTCAAGTTGTACCTTAAACTCGGGCTGCGCAAGCTCACCATTCTTACACTGGTGAATCGCAGTCAGTGGGTTAATCGCGCAGTTAATTGCTAACTTAGTCCATAACGCAGATTGGATGTGTGGATTCCAAATGGCCTCTGGAAGGGCATGATGCATAACATCTTGCAGAAAAGCGCACTGCATTCCTTTGTCATTATAACCACCCACTTGCGTTGTTCCGTGACCGGTATGCAGTACGTGTTGGTTATCTGGTTTGTATGCGCCGTGCGTCGTTGTGGCGAGCACGATAGGATTGTTTGGCAGAGCCTTCTCCACGCCAGAGGCGGTACCCATACCATTGTGCATCAGCATGATAATCGTGTCTGCGTTGATATGAGGCAGTAAAGGCTGAATGGCGTCTTCCATTTGCCAAGCTTTTACCGTGATCAAAATGAGATCTGCTTTATTTACGGAGGAAATATCTTGATTACTGAATACGATTGCGGGTGTGTCATCCAACTGAAGTGATTGTTGGCTTTCAGAACTTCTTCCCCACAATGAAACATTGTGCCCGGCAAGCTTAAATTTTGTTGCCCAGAGTGAGCCCACCGCACCTGGACCGAGGATAAGGATATTCACCAAACGCTCTCATTAAAAAGGTTTGCTGCAAGGATAATGAGGGAAAAAAGGAAAGCAAATAAAAATGGCGCCGAAAGGCGCCATTTTTGAGCAAACTTAGTGGTTCAATTAGAACTTGTAAGTTACAGCAAGGTAGTGGCCAAAGCCAGTTGACTTGAACCCATCAGTATCTTTGATACCGTACACGTCTTTGTAACCTTTTAGACCGTAACCCACTGCGAAGCGGTCTGAGTGCCAGTAGATACCGTTGAACATTGCACCACCGTTTGACGCGGTTGAACCAAACTTGTTACCAGCATCATCATCCATACCGAATTGGTAATCGATGTAGCCTTGGTAAGAAATGAATGAACCGTTCTCGAAGAAGTAGAATGGTTTGAACCAGTTAGTCGAGATTTGGAAACCGTTCCAATCCTTTTTGTTGCCGTCGTAAGTGCCGTATAGGTTAACACCAACTTTACCAAACCAAGGAACCATTACGTCAGAACCTAGACCGATTTTTTGAGAGTTAACACCAGAGTTACCACCCCACTCGATTAGAGTTGCAACGTATAGCTCTTGAACTGGACCGAAAGATAGGTCTTTACCAGTTACGGCATCTAGAGACATACGTGGAGCGAATTTCATAAAGATCTTCTCTGCGCCAGCTTTGTCGCTACCTGGATCAGAAGTTAGGTTGAATACATCAACGTAGCCGTAAAGGTCGAAGATACCAGAGCGGCCGCCGAATTCCATTTCTAGGTAGTCGTGTGAAGACTCACCTGGAAGTTCGTCAAATGCACCCATTAGGTTAAATTGCATCCACTTGTAATCGTTTTTGTGAATATCGCCGTCAGAGTAATCTGCCGCCATAACTGGAGCTGAAGTAGCCGCTAGAAGGCTAAGAGCTAAAAGTGATTTACGCATAAGGGGACTCTCTATGTTTGTAATGATTCAGAACACGCAATCTGTGCTGCGCTTTCCAATTGGCGGGAATAATAGCGATAAAAATCCCAAATGAAAGTGATAAAGGGTGCAAAATGAAACGTTTTTGGTGAGTTGCATCACGAAATTATCTTTATTTACGGAACTTTTTGTTTGTTGCATTTTATTGCAATAAATGTGTGATTTGGATCGTTTGCGTGAGCGATTTTATGACTTTTTAAGCCAGTCGATTAACCAACATAAATCGTTAGTGATCGGAGTGATAAGGGATTCGTATGTATCCGTGAATCAAAGAGGACGTTTGAATGAAAGAAGTCATGTTATTCCCACTCACTTCAGTTGTACTCCCTGAAGGTAAAATGAATCTGCGCATTTTTGAGCCACGATATAAGCGAATGGTAAAGGAATGCAGCCTACAAAATGTGGGTTTTGGAGTTTGCCTAGTAGGAAGTGAAGGTGACCCTAAAGACGTGGGTAACGTTTCATCTATCGGAACTTTGGTCAGGATCGTTGATTTTGAAACACTCAGTGATGGTCTTCTTGGTATTACAGTCGCTGGTGAGAAACGCTTTGTTGTCAAACGAGTTCGTGCAGATGCGGACGGCTTACGCCATGCAGAGGTCGAATGGTTAGACAATTGGCAACATCCAGACAACTCACCAGATTTCTTCTATTTAAGCCAGCAGTTATCCCATGTTTATGAAGAGTTTCCTCAACTTGGAAACCTCTACCAGCATCGTTTTTACGATGACTCAGCTTGGGTGACCCAGCGCTGGCTTGAATTACTTCCTTTAGACTGCAATCTGTTCGAACAGCTCGTTGGCGCAGAGAACTGCATTCCTGCGTTGCAATTTCTGACAGAAGCCATAGAAGCCCCGACTAACAAAGAGGCAAGGATATGAAAGGATTTGGCAGAGCTGCGCTATCTATGGTGGCGGCATTAGGACTGGCGGCGTGTGGCTCCGACAGTGACACTATCGAGTATTCCAATTTACAGGCAGTGCACGCGTCTTCTGATGCGCCGCTTGCAAATGTGTGGATCAACGATAAACCATCATTAACGAATGTTGATTATGGTGTGGGATCTGGCTACGTTAAATTGCGAGAGGGGATGAATTCGATTCAGGTCGATGTTCAGCTCCCAGGTAACGAAACCGCGACCGTAATACCTAAAACAGAACTAGATCTTGATTCCGACCTCAATTATAACGTGTTCGTTGTTGGCGATGCCGATGGTTCGCCAAACCCAGTTGAGCCTTTAGTTGTGACTCGCAGCGCCGATTCAATGGCTGATGCCAATAGTCTAGATGTTCAAGTTGTTCATGCAGCTTCAGGCGTTCCTGCTGTTGATCTTTATGTCACTGAGCCAGGTGTTGCTCTTGCTAGCGCGACTCCAATAACTAACCTTGCTTACAAAGCTTCTACCGACGTATTGAACATCCCAGATGGTGAGTATCAAGTTCGACTTGCCGTAGGAGACAGCGTTGCTTTTGACTCCGGCACAGTACCTCTTGCGGCTAATTCCAACTTGACGATTGCCGCTATCGGCACAGGAGATTCGAATAGCACGTCACCTGTCAAACTCTTGGTGTTGGACGGTTCGGGCTCTTCTATAATTGAAGATATGGGCAGCCAAGCTGAAGTAAGAGTCGGACACCTTGTCGATGGAGCGCCTGTCGTCGATGTTAACGTTAACGGGGCGGCCTTCGCTCCTCTTGCCGACTTAGCGTTCAAAGAGATTCGTGGTTATTTGGATCTTGCTGCTGGCGCTTACGATATTGACGTTTACGTGGATGGCACAACAACCAATCCGATCATAGATGTTGACGGGTTAATGGTTGCAGGTGGAATGGATTACAGTGTTTATGCAGTCGGTGTTGTTAGCCCAGCGATTGATATCGAAGCTCTGGTTGTTGAAGATATGAGACGCGCTGTGGCGACTAGCGCGACATTGAATGTGACACACGCGGCGGCTAATCCTATAGCGGAAATGGTGGATATTTACCTCACTACGAGTGCAGGAATAGATGGAAGTGATCCAACTATTGCTAATTTTGCGTATAAAAATAGCGTACAAGGATTATATGTCGCTGAAGGTACATATTATGTAACGGTAACAGTGGCTGGTAACCCAAGTATTGTTGCGGTTGACTCAGCACCAGTCAATGTAATGAACGGTGTTGTGTACCAAGTCGTTGCCATTGATGATGGGAACAACGGTGGTTTCAACTTGTTGGTCGATGACGTGACCGATTAGGACGAATGGGAGGAGGAGACTCCTCCCTAAAATTAAGGCCGATTATGATGAGTGATAGCCCAAAAAAACTGGGGCGCAGTGATTGGAACGATTACATGGACAAAGTGAAAGCTCGAGATAAAGACGCGTTCGCTTTTGTATTCCGTTTTTACGCACCCAAGCTGAAGCAATTCGCTTACAAACATGTTGGTAATGAGCAAGTTGCTATGGAGATGGTGCAAGAGACCATGGCGACAGTTTGGCAGAAAGCGCACCTCTATGATGGTGAAAAGAGCGCGTTATCGACTTGGATATATACCATAATCCGAAACCTTTGTTTTGATCTGCTGAGAAAACAGAAAGGTAAGGAATTACACATTCATTCTGATGACATTTGGCCGTCAGAGTATTATCCACCAGATCTTGTTGATCACTATTCACCAGAGCAAGATATGTTGAAAGAACAGGTGGTTAAGTTTTTAGATATATTACCGAAAAACCAAAGAGATGTTTTACAAGCGGTATATCTTGAAGAGCTACCTCATCAACAGGTCGCGGAATTATTTGATATACCCCTCGGTACCGTAAAATCCAGGCTGAGGCTTGCAGTAGAAAAGCTAAGGCATTCAATGCATACGGAGCAACTATGAACAAACACCCAGATAACAGCTTGTTAGAAGCATACGCTTCGGGAAGCATTGATGCAGTTTCTGGTCTTGTGGTCGCAACCCATTTAGAAACATGCACCAAGTGCCGAGCTTATGTGAACCAAGTCGAAGCAAGTCAAGCGAACATCGTAAGTGACATACCTTCTGAGTATGTTTCTGAATTTGACGACATGTTCAATGACATCATCAACGCGGAGCCAGCGACTGATAACATCGTGATCCGCGACTCTGCTGCTGTTAATGTGGCAGGAAAAAGCTTCGCTCTTCCTAAAACCTTAGCGCGTTTCTCTGACCTCGTAGGGTCATGGAGAAGTTACGGAGGCAAGGTTTTCAGTGCTCAGATTGATCTAGGGGAAGACGCTCGTGTCAGCTTAATGTACATCGGGGAAGATGTGCAAATCCCTCAACATACGCACAAAGGCCTGGAGTCTACATTGATCCTACATGGCGGATTTAGTGACGAGGATGGCCAATATGAAGAGGGCGATTTGATGATTAGAGACGCATCAGTGAAGCACAGCCCTTACACTAAGGCCGGAGAAGACTGCTTGTGTTTAACTGTATTGACTGAGCCGATGATCTTTACTCAAGGCGTGGCACGTATATTTAATATGTTTGGTAAAGGGTTATACCCATAGACCTCTTATCTTATATCTCGCAAAACAAAAACCACCGAATTCGGTGGTTTTTTATATGTTTCGTTAATGCTTGTGACGTGCTTTTTCCAATAGAGCATCAAAGTAATGTCGTAGCGAGTACAACATAATCAAGCTTGGCACGACCATGACAGCGGTAAGCACGAAGAATGTGCTCCAATCATTGAGATAATCCACTAGCTCGCCACTGAAAGAAGCAAGAGTCGTCCGTCCGAAGTTTCCTAGAGAGGCAAGCAACGCATACTGAGTTGCCGAAAATGCTTGCCCGGTTAGAATCGTCAAAAATGAAACAAAAGCGACAGTTGAGAAAGCAGTCGTAAAGTTATCGACAATAATCGTGGCTAAGTACAAGTGCTCGTTTGGGCCTACCGAAGCAATCCAAGCAAACATCAAGTTACTGGCAGACATCGCAATACCGCCGATCATTAATCCACGTACAATACCAAACCTAACGTTGAACATGCTTCCGACAAAAGTAAAGAAGATGGTGGCTCCCCAACCGATCAGTTTGGAGTAATAGCCAATTTGTTCATTGCTAAAACCAATATCTTTATAGAACGCGATCGACATCCTGCCCAAAAACGCTTCGCCAATTTTAAATAGGAAAACGAACAGCAACAGAGTAATCGCGACACGGACGCCATTGCGATTAAAGAAATCAAGGAAAGGTTCTACAACAGTCACGGTAAACCAAGCTACGACTTTTGAACCAACCACTTCTTTGTGGCGTTGTTCAGCGGCAGACTGAAGTTGTTCGCGTTGAGTCTTCGGTTCACCGACTAAAATCGTAAAGACCATTAGAATGCCGACTATCACCGCCATCCCGTAGTACACACCATTCCAACCGACACTGTCAGCATTAACAAACGCTAAATAACCCGGTAGTGAATAACCTGTCCACCAGCCAATGACCGCCATTGCAGAAGCTTGAGGCAGTTTAGACTCTTCTGACTTTGGGAAAGTATCAATACGAAAAGCATCAATTGCGATGTCTTGTGTCGCTGAAGCCGTTGCAATGCACAAGGCGAGTAGTGACGCAAACACCAAGTTTTCCGCTGGATTAACGCCGGCAATAAATAGGGTAGCGACGAGTACGATACTTTGGCAAAAGAAAATCCAGCTACGTCTTTGCCCCAGCAGTCTAAAGAGGACTGGCAGCTTCACGCGGTCAACCAGAGGTGCCCACAGAAAGTTGATCGCATAGACCGCAAAAACGCTACCAAAATAGCCAATTGCGGAGAGGGTCAAGCCGGCATCTTTTAGCCAACCTGACATGTTTGAACCGATAAGAACCCACGGAAAGCCGCTAGAGCAGCCCAGCATGAAAACCCACATGAGTCGTTTATCGAGGTAACTTTTTACCGTTTCCAACCAAGTGATGGAAGGTAATGAAGACATAAATCAATCCAATAAAATGAAGCCGTTGAAAGAGAAAGCCCTTCGATTATTCAAAGGGCTTATCGTTTTGGCTATTTAAGTAGTGTAGCTTTGGTGATGACGATTTGCGTCTCTGGTACATCACGCATTCGGCCTACCGTCGTGGTCGGCTGCTGAGCCATTTTCTGGATAACGTCGAACCCCTCAGTAACCTCACCAAATACAGCATAACCTGGTGGTCGAGCGCCATAGTTGAGAAAGTCATTGTCGACTAAGTTGACGAAAAACTGACGAGTTGCAGAGTTTGGTGCATTGGTTCGTGCCATGGCGATGGTAGCACGGTCATTGTTTAGACCATTATTTCCTTCGTTTTTGATTGGCGCGTATGTTTTCACCATCTGCATATCTTGGTTAAAGCCGCCACCTTGTGCCATGAAGCCTGGGATAATACGATGAAAAATAGTACCTTCGTAGCTCCCATCTTCTACATATTTCAGAAAATTAGCGACAGTGATAGGTGCTTTCTCTTCGTTTAACTCAACCGTAAATGAACCAAGGGTCGTTTCAAACGCTACTTTTGGCCCAGCCCAAACGCTGCAGCTGAGTAATGCTAAAGACAGAATCGCTTTGCGTAACATTAGAAACGCTCCTGCATGTATTGACGAAGCTCAGGGTCATTGGCAATCTCTTTAAGCGTTAATGTCACCACATCATTCAATGTTTCTTCAATATCGGCATCAGAAGCACTCAATGTGCCAGATCGCTTTGCTGTACCTGTATAAGTTTTGACTAGCTTGCCCTCAGGTGTCTCTGCTGTGATTTCCAGCACAACTTTAGCATCCATCTCATTTTCCATCACCGAATGCTTCACGTTGACCAACGCTTCTTGAACGCTCAATTCAATCGCGTTGTTGCTGTTTAGATCCGCATGGAAACCTTGAGATGAGAATTGCTTCTCTAATGCTTCTTCTAACGCAATACGTAAATTCTGTTTAGCATGAAGAGGAAGAATGTTCGAACGGCCGTTATCCACCAACGCCACGTACTGCGCTGCACGTACATCTTTGCTGGTCAAACTGTAAGTCTTGCCTTGAACAATTGGATTGGTGCTCAATGTGCTTTCTGGCATCAGGTTCAGCTGAGGTTGTTGAGGGGCTGAACACGCAGCAAGCAACGCAACCGAAGCCGCAAGTACCAATTTTCTCATTTTATTATTCCTTTTAACTATTTTGCTAAAGCTTATATTGCGCTTAATTTAGCAGGATTTTTTGTAGCCTGTAAAATCACAAACTTATTGTTGGAAGCGATAAGTTTCACATTTTTATCGCCAAACAGACGTTTGAGTTTTGCGTCGTACCCGAGGTGACGATTTCCGATAACCAGTAAACGGCCATTTTCACTTAATACTTGTTTAGCATCGCAGAACATTTGCCAAGCAATATGATCGGTGATTGCCTGTTGTTGATGAAACGGTGGATTACACATAACCATAGAGCTGCTGCTGTGTTTAAAACCGTCCAAGCAATTGTTCGCTATACACTGTATGTCTCTATTTTCACCAAGGTTGTCGCGTAGGTTCTGTTTTGCTGATTCAAGCGCCATAAAACTTTCATCAACACATGTTAGCCGAGCATTTGGATTCAACTGACCAAATTTAACAGACAGAACACCATTGCCGCAGCCGAGGTCGATGACATTGTCTATCGAAGGGTCTTGAGGCAGGTGCTGCAGCATAAAGCGTGCACCTAAATCTAAACTTTCTCCTGAATAGACATTTGGCATGTTCTTGAGTTCGATATCTTCGCCATCAACGCGCCAAGTCGTGAAAGGCATTACTTCAATCGGAGGCTCAACTGTTGCTTGAGAAAACACCAATCTGTGCTTTTTCCAGGCCAAAGATGTTTTTGTTTCGCCTAAGTATTTTTCAAACAGTTTTAGCGTCGAAGTATGAATGTCTTTCGCTTTATTGACTGCAATGACGGGGCAGGAAGCCGGTAGCGCCTTTCTTAATTGGCTTAGTATCCACACTAGATGGCGGTTACTTTTGGGCAGTTGCAGCAAGACGAGATCAATATTGGCAGGAACGAGGTCCATCGTGGTGGCAAACGCTACTTTATTGCACTGGTTTTGCTCGAGATTTTGCTGTGCACCTTTATGTGAGATGAATGAATCACTCATTAGCGTTACATGGTGCTTTTCCGAAAACCAGCAGGAGAGGGCACCAAAGCTGTCATTAATCACGAGGATGTTTTGATTGTCTGGCAAAGCAAGCTCTTCAACATGATTAATAAGATACTCATCACCGGCATCCCACGCTTGTAGCGTTTCGTTACTACGTTTTGGGAAACGATGAAGTGTTAAGATTCGCTCGTGAAGGTTCAGTTCGGTTTTCATAGCTAAATGTAAGTTGATTTAGAAATTAAGTGTTATTGTCGCAAATGATGACGTGTCGAGATACAAAAAGCTGTCAAATTTTACGAGTTCAGTGATGGCTGCTCTCTAGGCATGTTCATGGAGTCGAGCGCCTTGAGACAATATGTCTACAAAGTGCGTCAATAATGAGAGTGACGTTTGAGTGATGCATGTCTGCTTTACTTAGGTATATACTTATGGAATTCGCATCAATGAGGAACGAATATGATCCAAGAAATCATAGAGAAGAAACTACACAGTGAGCTGCAACCCAGCTATCTCAAAGTCATTAATGAGAGCTACATGCATAATGTGCCACCAGGCTCAGAGAGTCACTTCAAAGTGATTGTTGTGAGTGATTCGTTCGCGGGACAGCGTTTGATTGGGCGCCATCGTCAAGTTCATCAAATTTTGGCAGATGAACTGGATAACCAGATTCATGCATTAGCTATTCATACATACACTGATGAAGAGTGGAAGCGTGAACAAGATGGCGCCCCTGATAGCCCGATGTGTATGGGTGGCGGTCACTAAAAACGCAAGATATAAAGGTGCAGAGAAAGGTGGCTTAAGGCCATCTTTTTTCGTTTTACATTCTTTAGGGACGTTAACGTGGCACAAATTCTGGTTAAAAAATGTGTTAACAGTGTTTCAACAAATGAATGGAAATTGCAGAATATTTCAGGCGATGAATATCACTTTTCCATAAGATATGTATGGAATATGGCATTTGTGCGATGGGTCAAAGTTATGACTATTCTTTGACCTTTTAGACCTGATTCTACCGAAATAACCCCTCTATTCTAATGATTGATCATGGCATCAAGTTCCTAAAAAATGCTAGACTACGGCACCTGATAAATCTCGCGTATTCCTTGTGACGAGATTTTTAATAGGATGTTGCGATTTTGATGTTTAAAACAACATCAAAACCGGACACTGATGTCGTGTCTAAAAGTTACGCAATCAAAAGAATCTTTTTCCCGATAAAAGTAGTGCAAGTGCGTATGATTACAATAAAGAAGGGCTTGGATCTTCCTATCGCAGGAACTCCATCCCAGGTGATTAATGATGGTAAGACCATCAAAAAAGTCGCCTTGCTTGGCGAAGAGTACGTTGGCATGCGACCTACCATGCATGTCCGCGTTGGTGATGAAGTGAAAAAAGCGCAAGTTCTTTTTGAAGATAAAAAGAACCCAGGCGTGAAATTTACTGCACCAGCAGCCGGTAAAGTGATCGAAGTTAACCGTGGCGCTAAACGTGTCCTTCAATCTGTAGTGATTGAAGTGGCAGGTGAAGAGCAGGTGACATTTGATAAGTTCGAAGCCGCTCAACTTTCAGGTCTAGATCGTGAAGTGATCAAGACTCAGTTGGTTGACTCTGGCTTATGGACCGCTTTACGTACTCGTCCGTTTAGCAAGGTTCCTGCAATCGAGTCTTCTACTAAGGCTATTTTCGTAACTGCAATGGATACTAATCCACTAGCAGCTAAGCCTGAGTTGATCATTAATGAGCAACAAGAAGCATTCATTGCTGGTCTAGACATTCTTTCAGCCCTGACAGAAGGCAAGGTTTACGTATGTAAATCTGGCACTAGCTTGCCACGCTCTTCACAGTCTAACGTAGAAGAACACGTCTTCGATGGCCCTCACCCAGCAGGTCTTGCTGGCACCCACATGCATTTCCTATACCCAGTAAATGCAGAGAATGTGGCATGGAGCATCAACTACCAAGACGTTATCGCGTTCGGTAAGCTGTTCCTAACTGGTGAGCTATGCACAGATCGTGTTGTGTCTCTAGCTGGCCCAGTTGTGAATAACCCTCGTCTAGTTCGTACCGTAATGGGTGCAAGCTTAGATGACCTAACAGATAACGAGCTGATGCCTGGCGAAGTTCGTGTGATCTCTGGTTCAGTACTAACAGGTACACATGCAACTGGTCCACACGCATACCTTGGCCGTTACCATCAACAGGTTTCTGTATTACGTGAAGGCCGTGAAAAAGAACTATTTGGCTGGGCAATGCCTGGTAAGAATAAGTTCTCGGTAACTCGCTCTTTCCTTGGTCACGTATTCAAAGGTCAGTTGTTCAATATGACAACGACGACCAATGGTAGTGATCGTTCAATGGTTCCAATTGGCAACTACGAACGCGTAATGCCTCTAGATATGGAGCCTACTTTGCTGCTTCGTGATCTGTGTGCCGGCGACACAGACAGTGCTCAAGCACTGGGTGCGCTTGAACTGGATGAAGAAGATCTAGCATTGTGTACCTTTGTATGTCCAGGTAAGTACGAGTACGGTACGTTACTTCGTGAATGCCTAGATACTATCGAGAAGGAAGGGTAATTTTCATGGCTCTTAAAAAGTTTCTTGAAGACATCGAGCATCATTTTGAGCCTGGTGGCAAACACGAAAAATGGTTTGCCCTGTACGAAGCTGTAGCAACAGTTTTTTACACGCCAGGTATCGTAACAAATAAAAGCTCGCACGTTCGTGATAGCGTTGACCTAAAACGTATCATGATCATGGTTTGGTTTGCGGTATTCCCAGCAATGTTCTGGGGTATGTACAACGCAGGTGGCCAAGCTATTGCAGCACTTAACCACATGTACGCTGGTGACCAACTAGCGACAGTTATCGCAGGTAACTGGCACTACTGGCTAACAGAAATGCTTGGCGGCACTATCGGTGCGGAAGCGGGTGTTGGCAGTAAGATGCTACTAGGTGCGACTTACTTCCTGCCAATCTACGCAACAGTATTTATTGTTGGTGGCTTCTGGGAAGTGTTGTTCTGTATGGTGCGTAAACACGAAGTTAACGAAGGTTTCTTTGTAACTTCTATCTTATTCGCACTTATCGTTCCACCAACGCTACCTCTATGGCAAGCGGCACTAGGTATCACATTTGGTGTTGTTGTAGCAAAAGAGATCTTCGGTGGTACAGGTCGTAACTTCCTTAACCCTGCACTTGCAGGTCGTGCATTTCTATTCTTCGCTTACCCAGCGCAAATTTCGGGTGACGTAGTATGGACTGCAGCTGACGGCTTCTCTGGTGCAACTGCTCTTAGCCAATGGGCTCAAGGTGGTAACGGTGCTCTAGTTAACACAGTAACTGGCGCTCCTATCACTTGGATGGACGCGTTCATCGGTAACATCCCTGGCTCTATTGGTGAAGTATCGACTCTAGCTCTAATGATCGGTGCGGCGATGATCGTTTACATGCGAATCGCTTCATGGCGCATCATTGCGGGTGTAATGATCGGTATGATCGCAGTATCGACTCTGTTTAACGTGATCGGTTCTGACACTAATCCAATGTTTAATATGCCATGGCATTGGCACCTAGTTCTAGGTGGTTTTGCATTCGGTATGTTCTTCATGGCAACGGACCCAGTATCAGCGTCATTTACTAGCAAAGGTAAATGGTGGTACGGCATCCTGATTGGTGCAATGTGTGTGATGATCCGTGTAGTTAACCCAGCGTATCCAGAAGGTATGATGCTGGCGATTCTATTCGCGAACCTATTCGCACCTCTGTTCGACCATGTAGTGATTGAGAAGAACATCAAGCGGAGACTAGCACGCTATGGCAAGTAATAACGACAGCATTAAAAAGACGCTGGGTGTTGTTATCGGGTTGAGCCTTGTTTGTTCAATCATCGTATCAACAGCAGCAGTAGGTCTGCGTGATAAGCAAAAAGCTAACGCTGTCCTAGATAAGCAATCAAAGATCGTTGAAGTTGCAGGCATTGACGCAAACGGTAAGAAAGTACCAGAGCTATTTGCTGAGTACATCGAACCTCGTCTAGTAGACCTTGAAACAGGTAACTTTACTGAGGGTAATGCATCTACGTACGATCAACGTGAAGCATCAAAAGATGCAGAACGTTCAATCGCATTGACACCAGAAGAAGACGTAGCTGATATCCGTCGTCGCGCGAATACAGCAGTGGTGTACCTTGTAAAAGATCAAGATGAAGTCCAAAAAGTTATCCTGCCTATGCACGGTAAAGGACTATGGTCGATGATGTATGCCTTTGTAGCCGTTGAAACTGATGGTAACACTGTGTCTGCTATTACTTACTACGAGCAAGGTGAAACTCCTGGACTTGGTGGTGAAGTAGAGAACCCTTCATGGCGCGATCAATTCATTGGCAAGAAATTGTACAATGAAGATCACCAGCCAGCGATTAAGGTCGTGAAAGGCGGCGCACCGCAAGGTTCTGAGCACGGTGTTGATGGCTTATCAGGAGCAACGCTCACTAGTAATGGTGTTCAACACACATTTGACTTCTGGTTAGGTGATATGGGCTTTGGTCCTTTCCTAGCAAAAGTTCGTGACGGAGAACTTAACTAATGTCTAGTGCACAAAACGTTAAAAAGAGCATTCTAGCGCCAGTATTGGATAACAACCCAATCGCGCTACAAGTTCTTGGTGTATGTTCTGCTCTTGCAGTAACAACTAAACTAGAAACAGCTTTTGTAATGACACTAGCGGTAACATTTGTAACTGCGTTGTCTAACTTCTCTGTTTCATTGATCCGTAACCACATTCCTAACAGTGTGCGTATCATCGTTCAGATGGCAATCATCGCATCGTTAGTAATCGTGGTAGACCAAGTGCTAAAAGCTTACCTATACGATATCTCTAAACAGTTATCTGTATTCGTTGGTCTGATTATCACTAACTGTATCGTAATGGGTCGTGCTGAAGCATTCGCAATGAAGTCTGCGCCAGTACCATCTCTTATTGACGGTATTGGTAACGGTCTAGGTTACGGCTTCGTTCTTATCACTGTAGGTTTCTTCCGTGAGCTATTTGGCTCAGGCAAACTATTTGGTCTAGAAGTTCTACCTCTAGTGAGCAACGGTGGTTGGTACCAGCCTAACGGCCTAATGCTACTAGCACCATCAGCATTCTTCCTAATCGGCTTCCTTATCTGGGTAATCCGTATTCTGAAACCAGAACAAGTAGAAGCGAAGGAGTAAGGACGTCATGGAACATTACATTAGTCTGTTAGTTAAATCGATTTTCATCGAAAACATGGCTCTGTCTTTCTTCCTAGGTATGTGTACTTTCCTTGCCGTATCTAAGAAGGTTAAGACCTCTTTCGGCCTAGGTGTTGCAGTTGTGGTAGTACTGACTATCGCTGTTCCTGTGAACAACCTGGTATACAACCTAGTTCTGAGAGAGAACGCGTTAGTTGAGGGCGTGGACCTTAGCTTCCTAAACTTCATCACCTTTATCGGTGTAATTGCAGCACTTGTACAGATTCTAGAGATGGTCCTAGACCGTTTCTTCCCACCTTTGTACAACGCGCTAGGCATCTTCCTACCGCTGATCACTGTAAACTGTGCAATCTTCGGTGGTGTATCTTTCATGGTACAACGTGACTACAACTTTGCTGAATCGATCGTTTACGGTTTCGGCTCTGGTGTGGGCTGGATGCTAGCAATCGTTGCTCTTGCAGGTATCCGTGAGAAGATGAAGTACTCTGACGTACCTCCAGGTCTACGTGGTCTTGGTATCACATTTATCACTGTAGGTCTTATGGCGTTAGGCTTTATGTCTTTCTCTGGTGTTCAACTGTAAGTCGGGTAAACCGCAACAATTAAGGAATAGTCAATGGACATTATTCTTGGTGTAGTGATGTTTACTCTGATCGTACTTGCACTAGTACTAGTGATTCTTTTCGCTAAGTCTAAGCTTGTACCAACAGGTGACATTACAATTTCTGTGAACGATGACCCTTCTCTGGCGATCGTTACACAACCAGGTGGTAAGCTACTGAGTGCTCTAGCAGGTGCTGGCGTATTCGTATCTTCTGCTTGTGGTGGCGGTGGCTCATGTGGTCAGTGTCGCGTAAAAGTTAAATCAGGTGGTGGCGACATCCTACCAACCGAGCTTGACCATATTACTAAAGGTGAAGCGCGTGAAGGTGAGCGTCTAGCGTGTCAGGTTGCAATGAAAACTGACATGGATATCGAGCTTCCTGAAGAAATCTTCGGCGTTAAGAAGTGGGAATGTACTGTTATCTCTAACGATAACAAAGCGACATTCATCAAAGAGCTTAAGCTGCAAATTCCAGATGGCGAATCAGTACCTTTCCGTGCTGGTGGTTACATCCAGATTGAAGCTCCTGCTCACCACGTGAAATACGCAGACTACGATATTCCTGAGGAATACCGTGAAGACTGGGAGAAGTTCAACCTATTCCGTTACGAGTCTAAAGTTAATGAAGAGACCATTCGTGCATACTCTATGGCTAACTACCCAGAAGAGCACGGTATCATCATGCTTAACGTTCGTATCGCAACTCCGCCGCCGAACAACCCAGACGTACCACCAGGCATCATGTCTTCATACATCTGGTCTCTAAAAGAAGGCGACAAGTGTACTATTTCTGGTCCATTTGGTGAGTTCTTTGCGAAAGATACAGATGCAGAGATGGTATTCGTTGGTGGTGGTGCTGGTATGGCTCCAATGCGCTCACACATCTTCGACCAACTTAAGCGTCTGCACTCTAAGCGTAAGATGTCTTTCTGGTACGGCGCACGTTCTAAGCGTGAAATGTTCTACGTAGAAGACTTCGATATGCTACAAGCTGAGAATGACAACTTCGTATGGCACTGTGCACTGTCTGATCCACTTCCAGAAGATAACTGGGATGGTTACACTGGCTTTATTCACAACGTTCTTTACGAGAACTACCTACGTGATCACGAAGCGCCAGAAGACTGCGAATACTACATGTGTGGTCCACCTATGATGAACGCAGCTGTAATCGGCATGCTAAAAGATCTAGGTGTAGAGGATGAAAACATCCTACTAGATGACTTCGGTGGTTAATTCCTCCAAGTGATTGAATCTATGGCTAGCTCTCCAAGAGAGCTAGCCATTATTTTTTATAGACATAAAACTGATACTCAACAGTTGATATAGGTAATCGGATTGAAAGGATTGGTCCTATTTCCCATATCAATTCAACAACATTGGGAGTTAACAAGTGAAAAAGTGGCTTGTTGCATTCGCTTCTCTATTGATTTTGGCTGGCTGTGAGCAGCCTGCCGATCAAATTCATTTAAGTGGCCCTACCATGGGGACTTCTTACAACATCAAGTATATCGAGCAAGATGGTATTCCAACGCCAAAAGCGATGCAGACAGAAATTGATCGCTTATTGGAAGAGGTTAATGACCAAATGTCGACCTATCGTGACGACTCAGAGTTAAGTCGTTTTAACCAGCATCAAACGAGCGAGCCATTTACAGTTTCGACACAAACAGCAACGGTAGTGAAAGAAGCAATTCGTCTTAACGGTCTTACTTTAGGCGCGTTGGATGTGACGGTCGGCCCTCTAGTTAATCTGTGGGGGTTTGGTCCAGAAGCTCGTCCAGATGTAGTTCCAACCGATGAAGAACTCGCTGCTCGCAAAGCAAATACCGGTATTCACCACCTATCTGTTGATGGTAATACACTATCCAAAGATCTTCCTAACTTGTACGTCGACCTATCGACGATTGCGAAAGGTTGGGGGGTTGACGTGGTTGCTGACTACCTTCAATCTGAAGGGGTACAGAACTTTATGGTCGAAGTTGGCGGTGAAATGCGTCTCAAAGGTGTCAATCGTGAAGGTGTGCCTTGGCGTATCGCAATTGAAAAACCGACCGTTGATGAACGTTCAATTCAAGAAATTATTGAACCAGGCGACATGGCAATTGCAACAAGTGGTGACTATCGTAATTACTTTGAGAGTAATGGTGTGAGATACTCTCATATTATTAATCCACGAACAGGCAAACCAATTCATCATAAAGTGGTGTCTGTAACGGTATTAGATAAATCGTCGATGACTGCTGATGGTCTTGCAACTGGTCTTATGGTGCTAGGTGAAGACAAAGGCATGGCAATTGCGAACGAAAATAATATTCCTGTTTTCATGATTGTGAAAACGGAAGATGGTTTTAAAGAGTTGGCTTCGGAAGCATACAAGCCATTCATGAAGAAATAACAACAGAAGTGAGCATGTTTTTATGAATACATTTCTAATTACCTTTGCTGTGTTTGTCGCGGTAATCACTGCAATGGCTGTCGGATACATTTTCCAAAAGAAAGTCGTGAAAGGTAGCTGCGGTGGCCTAGGGGCAGTTGGCATCGAAAAAGTGTGTAATTGTCCAGAACCCTGCGATGCGCGTAAAAAACGTGAAGCGCGCGAGGCTGCGCGTGCTGAGAAATTGGCGGCGTGGGAAAAAGATAGAATTGCTTAGTATTGGTTAATCGTACTAAGAAAGTGATAAAGCTCAGCGTTCTGCTGAGCTTTATTTTTAGGCAGCTAACCAAAACTCAGATATCCGAGAAAGAGCCTAATACCGTGTTTTGTTGTTTCTTTCTCTCATGTTATAGAGCAAGACTACATCGATAATCATTAGGACGAAGCAATGATTTGGTTACGTCCGTTCTCTTTGGCCATGTAAAGTCGCTCATCCGCCGCTTTTATTTGTTGTTCTAGCTCCCCCACGATGTTGCTTACACCAATACTCGCGGTCACAAGAATGTTTTTGTCCAAATAAGTTATTGGCGTTTTTTCTATGCGCTGTCGCATTTGTTCTAAGCGTGTTAGAAAGCCGTCATAGTCGCCACTGGCTTGAATACAAAACTCCTCGCCACCAAGCCTAGCGACAATATCATTTGGAAAATAGATTTTTAGAATATTCGCTATCATGACTAGCACTGCATCGCCGCCCTCATGTCCGTGTGTATCATTTACTTGCTTAAAGAAATCGATATCAAGCATCGCGATGTTTCTTTGAGCGTTTTCTACATGGGGCTGCTCAAACAGAAAGCGGCGGTTCCATAAGCCCGTTAGCGCATCTTGATTTGCCATTTTAAACAGTTCAGATGTTGCGTCTTTGATATCTAACAGTTGGTGAATACGGCAAAAAAATTCTTCTTGATTAAATGGCTTGTATAAAAAGTCATTGGCCCCTGCTTTTAGAAACCTAGCCGTCATGGTCTTAGAGTTACTACCTGACAAGCCGAGAATGGCTAATTGATTTTTATCCCACTTCCGACGTAATTCACGCACCATAGTAATGCCATCTTTAACGGGCATGTCATGGTCGGTTAAAACGAGAGTGATATCTGGATTTTGCTCGACAAGCTCTAGGGCTTTTTGCCCATTGTCAGCTTCCAACGTTTGAATATATTGATGTTCCAAAAGTTGGGCGATGTGTCTTCTTACGGTGTGAGAATCATCAACGACTAAGCATTTGTGTTGTTGATTGTTGGTTAGTCGCTTGAGGAGTGGTAATAGATAGGAAACGGACGCCATGTTGTCTTTCAAAATATAGTCGAGGACACCTTTTGCAAGCATCTTTTCGCGAGTGTCTTCTTGAAATCGAGCCGTTAAAACAATGACACGATGACCATGTTCCAAAACGAGATCAATAATCTCGCCATCTTGAGCATCCGGTAAACAATAGTCTAAAACCGCACAGAAGAGGTCCTGTGCTGAAGATAACAAGTTCTTTGCCTCCGCGTAGCTTTCCGCTGCGATGACCTCATAACCAGCTTGGCTTATTGTTTGGCAAAGAAAGTTTTTAAATGCACGACTATCTTCAACAACCAGAATCTTATTACTCAAGCGCAGTCCCCAAAATTAATTGTTTAAAATCAATGATAACTAAAATTAAACTTATCGCCATCAAAAAACACATGTCAACCAAAAGTAGAACAACTACTCAAATGTTTGACACGCATCCGTTAACATCACATCATTATTCCTGTCTTAGTTATATAATTATGTTTAGCTAACGTAGGGAGAAAGTAGTATGGAAATGCATCAACATGGTATGGCTGAGCTATTTCAACAACTGGGCCTCGGTAGCTCTCCTCAAGAAATGAAAGATTTTATTAATCAACATCGACACAAAAGAGATTCTGCGCCTTTACATGAAGCTAGCTTTTGGACGATGTCACAGGCGAACTTTCTAAAACAAGCCATCGAAGAAGATGCAGATTGGGCCGAATTGGTCGATCAATTGGACGTAATGCTTCGAGATTGACGTTCGTTTAAACACGCCCATTTCTCTTCAGGTAGATTTGATTTATACTGTTTTTTTGAACAGTGCTTTGATGGCTATGTCAGATCGAATTAGAAAAATTATTCATGTCGATATGGATTGTTTTTATGCTGCCGTAGAGATGAGAGATAACCCCAGTTACCGTGGCATTGCACTCGCTGTTGGCGGACATGAAAAGCAGCGTGGAGTGATTAGCACCTGTAATTATGATGCGCGTAAATATGGTGTTCGCAGTGCAATGTCAACGGCGCGCGCGCTGCAACTCTGTCCTCATTTGTTGGTTGTGCCCGGTAGAATGCATGTATATAAGCAAGTCTCTCAGCAGATTCGTGCTATTTTTGAGCGTTATACGCCTATCATTGAACCTCTCTCATTGGATGAAGCATACCTCGATGTCACGGACTCGACAGCTTGCCGTGGCTCCGCTACGTTGATCGCAGAGTCAATTCGCCGCGATATCTGGAGTGAACTTGGGTTGACGGCATCGGCGGGCATTGCTCCGATAAAGTTTCTTGCCAAGGTCGCGTCAGACATGAACAAGCCCAACGGTCAGTTTGTGATTCCGCCAGAGAAAGTCCAAGAGGTTATCGATAGTCTTCCGCTAGAGAACATTCCTGGTGTGGGGAAGGTGAGTCTTGAGAAGCTCCACCAAGCCGGTTTTTATCGATGTGAGGACATTAAAAACAGTGACTATCGAGAGTTGTTGAGGCAGTTTGGTCGTCAGGGTGCCTCCTTATGGCAGCGAAGCCATGGAATTGATAATCGAGAAGTCGTTGTTGAGCGCGAGAGAAAGTCCGTCGGTGTGGAAAGGACATTCAGCCAGAACATCGCAACCTATGATGAATGTTGGCAAGTGATTGAGGAGAAACTTTATCCTGAACTCGAGAAACGTTTAGAGCGTGCAAGCCCAGATAAGTCGATTATTAAACAAGGTATTAAAGTCAAATTTGCCGACTTTCAACTGACAACAATTGAGCACATCCATCCGCAATTAGAGCTTGAGGACTTCAAGATCTTGCTAAGAGATATTCTTAAACGCCAAAATGGACGGGAAATTCGCCTTTTAGGCTTGAACGTGATGCTCAAGCCCGAATACCAAGCGCGTCAATTGAGCTTTTTTTAGGCCCTTACCGTTTCTACCTGCGTTAATACCTGCTCAAAACTTACATTTGCCATTGCACCATAACCTGCTAGCTTTGAGGCTTTTAGCTGGCTAATCAAAGGAGTGCTGATTCCGCACAAGAAGCGAGCAACGGCATCATTACTGATGGCCGATGGGGAAAGCTGAATAAACTCCCGCGCCCATATCGATACTTGAGATTGTTCAATATCTTCAGGTTCTGGTGCTGTGAATGTGGCGACGTGACCACGACACACGGAGCAGTGACCACATTGCTTTGGTGCATCGTGATCCGCAAAGTAGTTCGCCAATTGTGAGCTCAAACAGTGCTCGGACTGGAACAAGTGCAGCATGGTGTGGATTCTTTCGATATCTTTGCTTTCTTTGGATTGGAACAGTTCATACAGTTGTTGGATTAAAACATCCGAGCTCTGTTTGGTTGGCATAACTGAGTACACGTCCGTCAGTTGTTTGCTCTCTAGTTCTATCCAGCCGTTCTGGTGAAAATAGTCGAGCGCTGCGACAACTCGGCTGCGTTCCGATTGATAGTTCATCCATAGCGCTTCTAGATCAACTTGGCACCACACTTTGGCTTTTTGTGAGCAGGAAAAAATAGCCTCCACAAATTGACGTCGCTCGCCTTGAAATTGATTCACAATAAATTGCTGATCGTGCAAAAACTTAAACCGATATTCCGCAAAGTAACTGTACTTTGCTTCAATGACGTTATGTAGCTCCAAATAAACCAACAAGGTTTTGAGTGGCAATTGGCGGATATTACTTTCACGCGACAAACGCAGTGGCACTACCTCCCATTGTGGAGCATGTTCTTTCGCTTGCTCGACTACATAGTTAATTGACGTAAATTCTGGTGTGTCACCATAGACAAAATTCTCCAACACCGTTAGGCCGGACGTATTGCCTAGCAGAATGCACTCCGAGCGTTGCCCGTCCCTGCCTGCACGTCCAATCTCTTGTGCGTAGTTCTCGATTGATTTGGGTAAGTCGAAGTGAATGACGCGTCGAATATCAGATTTATCGACCCCCATACCAAATGCAATCGTTGCAACAATACAGTCAATTTGGCCATCCATGAACTGCTGTTGGATTTGTTCACGAACGTCGCTTTTCATGCCAGCGTGGTATGCGTGAGCGTTAATGCCAATATGGATTAATGACTTTGCTACTCGTTCTGCTGTTTGCTGCTGCGTCACGTATACGATGGTCGGAAGCTTAGGTGAAGAGGCGATGATCTCACTGAGCTGTTCTTGTTTCTTTGTTTCCTCACACGGGATCACCGAGATATCCAGATTAGAGCGGTAGAAGCCTGTAACGGTAATATGTTCACTGGAAATATCGAACTTTTTTTGCATGTCTTCAATAACTGCAGGCGTTGCCGTTGCGGTGAGAAGTAAAGACTGTGGGATGTTCAGTTCACGTTGATATTGCGGTAGTTTGAGATAATCTGGACGAAAGTTATGCCCCCATTCGGAAATACAGTGCGCTTCATCAATGACCATCAAAGAAATCGGTACTTGGCGAATGAATTCACGAAAACGCTCATTTTTTAGTCGCTCAACAGAAATCATCAAGATTTTGATTTGTCCATTCTTCACGCCAGCCATGACCTGTTGTGCTTCTTCTCTACTTTGACTGCTATCGATAGAAGCGGCCGCGATTCCTTTACTTTGTAAAAAGCTCAGTTGATCCTTCATTAACGCCAACAACGGAGAGATCACCAACGTAAGGTTGGGTAATATGGTTGCAGGTAGTTGATAACAGAGTGACTTCCCCGAGCCTGTAGGAAAGATTGCCGCAGCAGAGTAACCATTCATAACGGCTTCAATAACGGGTTGCTGACCTTGGCGTAATGAGTCAAAACCAAATACAGATTGAAGTGTTTGATGCAGCGAGTCACTTTGCATAATAGGGAAACCTTTCTTTGATGGTAAACTTGGCTACATTAACACACCCCGAATACTAAACGCGCGTCCTAAAAGTATGAACAAAGCTGACTTAGTCCAAATTATCATCCAACATCTGGAAGAAAAACTTCAAGTTGCCCATTCATCGGCTCAGCGAGCTATCGATGCCGCCACAGATGAAGAAACTGTTCCCGAGCACAAGTACGATACATTGGCACTTGAAGCCGCGTATCTTGCTCATGGACAAGCCATGCGAATTCAAGATAGTGAAGAGGAGTTGCGTCAATATCGTTCTTTAGTGACTCGTAACTTTAAGAATGCGCCTGTTGGTGTTGGTGCTTACGTTGTTCTCGCAGATGAGAATTTGATCGAAAAGCACTTCTTTGTAGGCCCTTGCTCTGGTGGTTTGACTGTTCAATATCAGACTCTGGAAGTCTTTGTCTTAACAGCCAAATCTCCTCTGGGTCGAGCGTTGTTCGGGAAAGAAGAGGGTGATGAGGTTGACGTGAAAATAGGAGATAAAACAACTTGTTACGAAGTCGTGACGATTTGCTGACATCTCATGTATCACTCAGTGTTATGTTTAACACGAGTAATGTTAAATAAAAGAGAATGACATGAAAAAGCTTTTTACACTCTCATTGCTGATGGTCAGTGCTACTGGTTATGCAGCGCAGTGTCGTGTGGACATCAATAATGAAGTCCGTATGGATGGGCAAAGCTTGGAAATTCGCCAAACGACAGGTGATAAAGCTGTCGTGGATGAGGATAACAACCTCTTCATCAAAGGTGAGCTAATTGAACTCAATGCCGACCAAAAAGCGGCAATTGAAGACTATCGCGAAAAAATGAACGCGTATATTCCACAAGCAAAGCAATTGGCGAGTGATGGTTTAGCGCTTGCGAATGATATTATTGATGATGTTGCGGAAAGCCTCGATGCACCTGGTGCGTTTGATAATGTAAAAGTCGCAGTAAAGGACTTTTTCGCTGATGTTGAATCACGTTACTACAAAGATGGTGATTTCATCCTGCCTGCGGAGAGTTTTGAGTCTATGACACAAGGGTGGACTGAAGACTTTGCAAAAGCACAAGAGATCTTCAATAAAGAGTTTTTAGCCAGTTCGTTGGATGCTTTATCGAAAAAAATGAAGGAAGAGGGAGGGATAAACCTCACTGCATTATCAGAGAGTATGGCTGAACTCAGCGCGAAAGTAGAAGAGCGTTTAGCCGAGCATTCGAAAGAGGTAGAACAACAAGCAGAAGACTTGTGCGATTCGCTGGATGACATGGCAGGGCAAGAAAACGATCTGTTGAAGAAAATCCCTGAGCTAAAAGATTACCGAGTATTTACGATTTAATTACTCATTAAAA
Organism: Vibrio sp. Vb0937; assembly: GCF_033338855.1. NCBI lineage: Bacteria > Pseudomonadati > Pseudomonadota > Gammaproteobacteria > Vibrionales > Vibrionaceae > Vibrio > Vibrio sp. Vb0937. The sequence continues at coordinate 231,261 of NZ_JAWOTK010000004.1, forward strand.
AGCAAAAACTCGATGAGATAAAGAAAGAGAGCACTATTGTGCTCTCTTTGCGTTTTACTCGCTTATTCTTTGATAGCTTATTGCGCATTCATCTCGGTGAGTTTATCGCCGACAGGTTTTGAGAAGTTAAAGCCATCATGCTGATCCCAGTTGATAGACCATGTCATTACTCCTGCATAATTCGGGTAATGGTACGCTGGTTTAACGGTGCCACATGAAGTGCCTTTGGTTAAACAATCTAGTGCGTTGATAATATTCTGTGTTGGAGCCTGCCCTGAATTTGCCGAGCTAGGACCTGAAGGTAAACCGATTGCGACTTGATCATCGCGCAATGGTGCAAATTGAGTGCCGTCGGCCAACTCAAAACCTTCGATAAGCATTTTAGATTGCGCTACCATCATATCCACAGAGCCTTCTGGTGCACTGCCTGGCAGGTATGGGTTTGGCAAACCGCCGTTGTTATATAACTGGACGTGAAGCAAGTCGAGCGTGCTGCGTGTCTCGTTTATCACAGGAATGTAAGCTCCCCAAATACCGCTGTAAGCCACATAGCCGCCTTGAACATAAGGGTGCTCAGGCGCCATGGTTAGGTACATATCTCCACCCATGTTTTGCTCTATTTGAAGCAAAGCACGACCAAGGCGAGCTTGAATTTGCGAGCCATGAACTAAGTTAGAACCACTCTCTAAATCCACATCTAGACCATCAAAGCCCCACTCAGCGATAAGACCTGTTAGGCTAGAGACAAAGTTGGCTTCATCTTGGTCGGTATTCAGCGTAATCGTGCCTTCTGCGCCGCCAAGAGAGAGAACAAACTTCTTACCTTTAGCTTGAAGCGCTGCCATGTCCTGCTTGAATTGTGTTGGATCGAGTGCTGGACAATCGCTGTAAATATCGCCTGAATATAGATTAAAGTGCACAGTGCCATCACTGTTGCGATCATTTTCAGCAAAGGCAATATCAATCACATCCCAAGCATCTGCCATATCTGCTAGACGAATTGGACAGCCCGCACCATTTACAAAATTGTGCCAGTAACCGATGAGTTTATGGCGTTTCTCTACTTGCTCAACCACCGTTATTGCTGCGGCGTCAGACAGTGCATTGCTTCCTGACAAATCCACAGCTTGGGCGCTAACTGTAAAGTTACCAAGTGCAGTTGGTGTCCAGTTGGCTGTGTAAGGTGCTGTGGTATCGGTTGCAACAATAGAGCCGTTGATCATGAAATCAACGTGTTTAATGCCTGAAGTTAAAGACGTTGCATCGGCGCTTAATGCGAGACTTTTGCCTAATCCGACGGTTTGACCGCTGCTTGGTGAAGTCAGAGAGACGACCAAATCTTTATCGCTGACTTCCACACCAACCAGGGACTCTGACGTGTTGTTATCATTATCGGTTGCGACGGCTTTAAGCTGGTTAGCGCCAATAAGTGTGGCGTTCCAAGTAACGGAATATGGCGCTTGAGTGGTGACCCCTAAGCTGGTGTTGTTCGCAAAAAACTCAACTTGCGTGACTGTGCCATCAGCATCGCTTGCGTTTGCCGTGATTTCGTTATTGCTGCCAGCGAGCACGACTTGTCCATCCGTTGGTGCCGTAATGGTAACTTGCGGTGGTGTCGAACAAGCACCTAGGCCACTCCAAGCATCTTGCCAGTATAGCCCTTCACCAGGCTCGTAAGCCCATGTCGCATCCGAGGAGCACCAACCAGCAACATCACAACGATATTTTTGGTTGAAGTGAGAAATCAGGTCGCCAGCTTGATAACTTGTGCCTGCCACATAAGGTACTGCATCTGCACATCCGCCCGTTCCGGTTTCTGAATTACTAATAACCAGCGCTACTTCTTGGCTCATCGTTGCGAGGTTTGTATCATCAGTCGCTTGTGCTTTGAACGAGTATGTACCTGGACTAGCGGTCCATTGATATTCGTAAGGTGCGCTAGTATCAATGGCGACAGATTGATTGTTTACGAAGAACTCAACTTGTGTGACCACTCCATCAATATCGTCAGCTTGAGCGGCTACGGTTAGGTTATCGCCTACATTAAGCACTTCTGTGCCTACTGGGCTTGTCAATGAAATGCTTGGTGGCGGTAATTCGACTTGTGGTTGAACTTGGATAGAAATCGTCGTGGTGCTAACAGCTCCCTCATTATCTGTCGCAATTGCGGTCAATTGCGAGATCCCTTCAATAGCTGTCCAAGAAGCTTCGAATGGTGCTTGAGTTACCACAGCAACGGTTTGGTTGCCTGCAACAAACTCAATTTGTGTGATTTGGCCATCTTCGTCAGTTGCGTTGGCTAACAAAGTGATCGCACTGCCTTCGGGAATTTGTGCGTTGTTTATTGGAGAGGAGAACGACACCGTTGGTGATAAATTGTTGCTTCCACCATCACATTGCCCTAACGCTTTCCATGCTTCCCAAGATCCTGAGTTGGTCACGGGATCATTGCCTTGCGTCCAATATGCAGCCTCATAAGTGGCTCCTTGCGTTTTTACTAAAGCGCCCGATGTATAAGTCGCAGTGCTGTCCCAGTCGGGTAGACTTTGACAGTTATAGGCTTGAGCTTGGTAGCTGGCGCTGAGTGCTACAATCATCGCTCCGTGAAGTAGGGTGACCTTCATTTTCCTCTCCTTGAATCATGGGTATAAATGAGAACAGAGTAATAACTAGCTGATAAATAGACATTAAGGGGGAAAAAGCGAAGCACAATATTCTGCTTTTCGACACAGTATCACGAGGAACAGTTCGTCCCTTACACCAGAGCTCATTATTTTTCGGCTCACTTCACGGCAGAAGGATTGGTAAAATTCAGCCACGTGAAACGAGTAACAGTCACGAGGCTTTTGAGCGATGAATATGAGATGTACGTTAAAATTTACAAGCTGAATGACTATAAATTATTTCAACTGTCGAGGATTTAACCGAGGTACTCTTGTTGAATAGTGAATATTGCTATAGTGTACTAGTTAGCTAGTTCAATGATATTTTTGTGTGAGTAGTATGACACAGCAAACCTCTTCTCAGCCTCGCGAGCATTTTGGCTCTCGTCTCGGGTTCATCTTAGCTGCCGCAGGTGCCGCGGTTGGCCTTGGCAATATTTGGGGCTTCCCAACTCAAGCAGCCAGTAATGGTGGCGGTGCTTTCCTGTTAGTTTATTTGGTGATGATTCTTATCGTCGCATTTCCGATGCTGGTGGTTGAAATGGCGATTGGTCGCCATGGTCAAGCCAACCCTGTAGACAGTATGCGTGCAATCACAGATAACCCTACCGGTAAAAAGCTCGGCGGCATTGTGGGTTGGATTGGTTTAAGCGTACCAAGCGCTGTCTTAGCGTTTTATTCAATTGTTGGTGGTTGGTTGATCTGCTTTTTACTGGGTGCAATCACAGATCTAATGGGGTTAGAAGCTGCAACTCAATGGCTAAAGGGCTTTAGTGTTGAACGTAACTTGTTCGGAACCATTACTTTTTATGTACTGACGATTCTCATCGTACAAGGTGGCGTAAAACAAGGTATTGAAAAGTGGTCCACACGTTTGATGCCAGCATTGTTTGTTCTGTTTGCTCTGCTATTTGCTTACATCATGACGCAAAACGGTGCGATGGAAGGTCTGAAACATTACCTAGTGCCGGATTTTGAAAAGGTATGGGACCGCAAGTTGATTCTTGCTGCAATGGGACAGGGCTTCTTCTCGCTTACGATCGGTGGCTGCTCAATGCTGATTTACGGGTCTTACTTGAGTAAGAAAGAAAACCTACCAAAGATGGCGATGAACGTGACCATGGTAGATACTGCCGTTGCTTTCATTGCAGGGTTAGTGGTGATGCCAGCGATGTTTGTAGCAATGCAAAAGGGCGTTCAAATCTATGCAGAAGATGGCTCTCTCTTAAGCTCAGATACGTTAGTGTTTACGGTATTGCCACTAATGTTTGATAGTTTAGGTTTGCTTGGTCAACTATTCTCTATTGTGTTCTTCTTATTGCTGACGATTGCGGCGCTAACGTCTTCCATTTCAATGTTAGAGTGTCCAGTGGCTTTAGTGAGTGAGCGCTTCAATACTAAGCGCAGCGCAACGAGCTGGGTTTTAGGTGGTCTCATTGCTTTGTTCAGTGTGGTGATTGTTTATAATTTTGGTGCTCTATTTGGTATGGTCGCGACGGTTGCTACTCAGTATCTACAACCAACCGCTGCGCTCTTATTCTGCTTATTTGGTGGTTGGGTATGGAATCGCAACTCAAAAATCAAAGAGCTTGAGCAAGGTTGCCCGGAGTTTACGCAAGGTTGGTTTGGTAAGTTATGGCCAGTGTATGTGAAGTTTGTATGTCCAATTCTTGTGGCGACGGTCATCTGGGCTTCATTTGGCTAACCGAGACGCCTATCGAATAAAAGAAAAGGGCTTGATGGTAACTCATCAAGCCCTTTTTCATGTTGGTTATTCTCGTTTCGGTTATCCGCCAAGAATGGTGTGGGTTAACGGAATTGTCCTGCTTCTGGAAGAAAGTCAAAACCAGCAGAAGCCAGTTTTGTCTCCAGTGCTGTGCGTTCGATATCGAAGAAAGCCACCAGTTTATCTAAGTCACCACCGAAGTCGTCGCGTAGCTTCATATTCACAATGCTCATCAGCATGACAGGATCCATGGATTCAAAGTTCGCTAGATTCATTACTTATCCTCAAAATCTGAAATCAGTAGGTTTGCCGCAGCAAATGCCGCTTTTTCACGCACTTCTTTAGGCAGGGACTCATCCGCTGCAACATCGTTCAGTGCTTTAACTGCACATGAAATTGCTTGGGGAATATAAGCTTGATCGCCACTACCAATCTGAGCATAAAGCTCACGAACCAGTTCACAACAGCCGTATACTTGCATGTTTTCTTTCCACTAAATGATAACTTATCTCAATATACACACAGCGGATTTGAAACTCAAAGTACAGAGTTGTTTTGGCTCAAGTTGAAGGTTTGCTTGAGCGAGATTTAATCACTGCATTTGTGCTTCTAACTGCTGAGTGACTTCTGGTGAAAGTTGAAGTTGTTTTGCTAGTTCTTGCAGATACGCTTTTTCCATAAAGTTTTGTTCATCAGCGACGATCAAAGACGCTAGGTAAATTTCTGACGCTTGTTGAGGAGAGGTCGCCTGATTAGCAATTTCAGCAGGATCAAGCGGTTTGTTTAACTCTTGCTGAACGAGGTGACGAACGTGCTCATCTGCGCCCATATCCGCGAGAGCTTGTTCAATGCGCGCCATTTCCTCTTCATCAACGTGACCATCAGCTTTTGCAGCTCCAATCATTGCTTTTAAAATTAAGACACTGTGTTTACTGTCATCGGGGTCAAAGGTTTCTTGAACACCTTGACCGGATTGCTTGGCTTGCCAGTCGTTATACACTTTGTAGGCCAAGGCTCCAAGCGCAGCTGCGCCACCGACTTTTAATGCGCTTGACCCTACTTTTTTAGTCATTTTTTTACTTTTCTTTGAGCCCATCAGCATACCGATGAGGCCTCCGCCTACAGCACCTGCTCCTAGCGTTTTTAGGCTACTTGAATTTGATGAGGATTTGATGTTGTTGGTTTGTTTGCCCAATGCATCTGCACCTTGCTTAAGTAAGTCTGATTTGAGTGCTTGGTTTAGAAGACTTTTTAAATCCATAACTGACCTCCTTTAGATGATGAAATCAGTTTAATAGCAAGAAGCTGAACCAAAGATTAACAAAGTGAATAGTTCGAAAAAGGAGGAGGGAGGATGTTGAGCTGTAATAAAAAAGGGCTGACCGAAGCCAACCCTTTTTAACTATTTGAAACTACTTCAAATGCGAACTCGTCGAGTGCTTACTTTAGTTGAGCTTTTACGTGCTCAACAATGTCAGTCATTGCGACTGCTGTTTTCTCACCAGTAGCACGGTTCTTGTATTCGAAGTTGCCTTCTTTCATTGAGCGGTCACCGATAATAATGGTATGCGGTACACCAATAAGCTCCATGTCAGAGAACATTACGCCTGGGCGTTCTTTACGGTCGTCAAATAGCACTTCGATGCCCATTGCCGTTAGCTCAGCGTACAATTTCTCAGCGGCTTCTTTCACTTCTTCTGACTTGTGCATGTTCATTGGAACGATCGCTACCTGGAATGGTGCGATTGCATCTGGCCAGATGATGCCGTATTTGTCGTGGTTTTGTTCAATAGCAGCCGCTACTACGCGAGTGATACCGATACCGTAACAACCCATTTCTAGGATGACGTTCTTACCATCAGGACCCAGTACACCACAGTTCATCGCTGCGGAGTAAGCGTTACCTAGTTGGAAGATATGGCCAACTTCGATACCACGCTTAAGCTGGATAATGCCCTTGCCACATGGGCTTGGGTCACCTTCCACAACGTTACGTAGGTCTTCAACTTGACCAAGCTCTACATCACGACCCCAGTTAATACCGAAGTAGTGTTTGCCATCGATGTTCGCGCCCGCACCGAAGTCGCTCATTACCGCAACGCTGCGGTCAACAATGAACGGCAGTTTAAGGCCAACAGGGCCTAGTGAGCCAGGGCCTGCACCGATAAGCTCACGAATTTCTTCTTCAGATGCCATTTCCAATGGAGCTGCAACCTGAGGAAGGTTTTCTGCTTTCACTTCGTTCAGTTCATGATCACCACGAATAATAAGCGCGATGATTGGCGTATCAACTTCGTCAGATGCTTTCACAAACAGTGTTTTCACTGTTTTTTCAATTGGTAGTTCGAACTGCTCAACCAATTCAGCGATTGTTTTCGCGTTTGGCGTATCAACCAACGTCATTTCTTGTGTTGGTGCCGCAGCCTCAGAGGCTGGAGCTAGTGCTTCTGCTTTTTCAATGTTTGCCGCGTAATCTGACTCGCTAGAAAATGCGATGATATCTTCGCCGCTTTCAGCCAGTACGTGGAACTCTTGAGAGCCGCTACCACCGATAGCACCGCTATCTGCAAGTACAGGACGGTAATCCAGACCCATGCGATCGAATGCTTTACAGTAAGCATCATGCATTGCGTCGTATGACTTTTGTAGTCCGTCTTTGTCAATGTCAAAGCTGTACGCATCCATCATTGAGAATTCACGTGAACGCATTACGCCAAAACGTGGGCGTCGTTCGTCACGGAATTTAGTTTGGATTTGGTACAGGTTTAGCGGAAGCTGTTTGTAAGAGCTCACTTCATTGCGAACAAGGCTAGTGATCACTTCTTCAGCGGTTGGGCTAAGTACAAACGGACGAACATGACGGTCAGTAAAGCGAAGTAGCTCAGGACCCATCTTTTCGCTGCGGCCTGTCTCTTCCCATAGTTCAAACGGCTGAACAACGGGCATCAAAGTTTCGACTGCGCCTGCATTGTCGATTTCTTGACGAACGATGTTTTCGACTTTACGCAGTACACGTAGACCAGTAGGTAGCCAGGTGTATAAACCTGAAGCCAGCTTACGGATCATACCTGCACGTAGCATGAGCTGGTGGCTCACTACTTCTGCGTCGTTTGGAGTCTCCTTCAGAGTAGAAAGAAGATAATTACTGGTACGCATTAAATTTATCCGTTTATTTAAGTTAGATACTCAAGCTTGAATAAGCAGGAGTATGGGAGTTCCCTAAAGGGAAATTTGTTAGCCGTCTATAATATCAGCCAATTGCGTTTGTCAAAAGCTTTCAATAGCGGTAACCGTTATTAAGTTGCATGTTGCTGTGAACTTTACGTTCAAGTCGAACAAATTTACCGCATATTCTTTGTCGTCCGGCTTGTTTTTCTTATATGCAGGGCGAGGATCTTGTGCCAGAACTTGTTCAATGACTGATCTTACATAGTCAGTATCGGATCGATTTTCTATCGTTGCTAATGCTTGAGCAGAAAAGGTGACTTGTGACTTTTCTGGCTCTTGGTCTGCGTATCCGCCTTGTGCTTCCGAAATAGAATCCGAATAGGGGATATAAGGCTTAATATCCACAATCGGTGTCCCATCCACGAGATCTACACTGCCTAAATCAAGATAGATTTGATCGCCTTGCTTAGTGACTCCTTTCACTTCAACGGCTGACATTCCGATTCCGTTTGGACGGAAAGTCGAGCGCGAGGCAAAGACACCAATTCGTTCATTGCCGCCTAATCGTGGCGGACGTACAGTTGGTTTCCAACCAGCTTCCAGATTCTGATCAAATAGAAACAACAACCAAACGTGAGAGAACTGTTCTAGCCCACGCACTGCTTCAGGGCTATTTGCTGCACCTAACAGTTTTACGCGTGCTTTAGCCTCTGGTACTAAGCGTGGTTGGCGCGGAACTGCAAACTTTTCTTTGTACGGTGTCTCAATGACGCCGATGGGTTCGATGGAATACATGGTGGACATCTTTAAGAATTCATTGAGATGAAAAGTATCACAAATTTCTCTTGCTTTTCTTGTTGATAATGATTATTAATTAAAATGTTATAACATAACAATTTAATTGAAAGGAAAAGTATTATGAAACCAGGAATCCACCCTGAATATCGTCCTGTGGTGTTCCACGACACGAGTGTAGATAAGTACTTTGTCGTTGGTTCTACGTTGAAAACGGAGAGAACCATCGAATGGAAAGATGGCAAAACTTACCCTTACTTTACGTTAGATGTGTCGTCAGCTTCTCACCCGTACTACACCGGTAAACAGCGCGTTGTACAAACCGAAGGTCGCATTGCGAACTTCAACCGTCGTTTTGGTCAATTTAAGAGCGAAAAGGAATAAATCATGAAGGTAGTAAAATCATTAAAAAGTGCAAAAAGTCGTCATCCGGATTGTCAGATTGTAAAACGGAGAGGGCGTCTTTATGTCATTTGTAAAACGAACCCGAGATTCAAAGCTGTGCAAAAGTAATCAGCCTGCATATATCTAACTTATGGTTTTGTTTAATTGATAATGTTGAGTTAATTATCTTACATGGATGAAATATCTACATTTTTATTCAATGTTGGTTATAAATGCCTCTGTTCGTCACAATTTGTAACATTTAGGGCTTTTATTTGACCTTCTACTCAAGTACCCTTCGCACGCTTTTTGACATTTTTGTCACATTTGCATAGGAATAAAAACAAGGAGGGAACAGATGAGTTCATCTGATTCAATTAAACAAAACTCGCCTAAGAAGCCGCTGTTTACGCGCTTTTTGGATACTGTCGAATATTTGGGGAACTTATTACCCCACCCGATCACACTATTTGCCATTTTCTGTTTAGCCATTCTGGTGATGTCGGGTATTGCAGGATACTTCGAAGTTTCCGTAGTTGATCCTCGTCCTGAGGGTGCAAAAGGTCGTGCCGCGGATGGCATGATTCATGTCGTTAGCTTGCTTAACGCTGATGGCCTTGAACTAATCGTTACCAATCTAGTGAAAAACTTTGTCGGCTTTGCACCTTTGGGTACGGTATTGGTTGCGATGTTGGGTGTTGCTATTGCTGAATACTCAGGCTTGCTATCTGCAGCAATGCGTGGCTTAGTCATGGGTGCATCTCAACGCATGGTAACAGTGACGGTCGTTTTCGCGGGTATCATTTCAAATACGGCATCAGAGCTTGGCTATGTGGTACTTATTCCACTGGCTGCAATGCTGTTCCATTCTTTAGGTCGTCATCCACTTGCCGGTCTTGCTGCGGCGTTCGCTGGTGTATCTGGTGGTTACTCAGCAAACCTACTTATTGGTACGGTTGACCCGCTGTTGTCAGGCATTACTGAAACGGCGGCGCAAATGATTGACCCAACTTACACTGTTGGTCCAGAAGTTAACTGGTACTTCATGTTTGTGTCGACATTCTTCATTGCAATCACAGGTGCGTTTGTTACTGAAAAAATTGTTGAGCCAAAGCTTGGCAAATACAGTGAAGAAGAAGCCTCAGAAGATTTGTCGAACGACAAAATGGGTGGCTTAACAGACATTGAGAAGAAAGGCCTAAAACTAGCAGGTGTTGCTGTACTGGTTGTTTCAGCGCTGCTTGCTTGGACGGTTGTTCCAGAAGACGGCATTCTACGTTCTGATGCAGGTACAATTGCAGGTTCACCTTTCCTGAAAAGTATCGTGGCATTCATCTTTGTGTTCTTTGCTATTCCAGGCTTTGTGTTTGGTAAAGTTGTTGGCACGATGAAGACGGATCGCGATGTAATTGATGCAATGGCGAAATCTATGTCTTCTATGGGCATGTACATTGTATTAGTTTTCTTTGCGGCTCAGTTCGTTGCTTTCTTTAAATGGACTAACTTCGGTCAGGTATTCGCGGTTGCTGGCGCTAGCTTCCTGCAAGAAATTGGCTTAACTGGTCCAATGTTGTTCTTTGCCTTCATCCTGATGTGTGGCTTTATCAACCTAATGATTGGTTCGGCATCGGCACAGTGGGCAGTAACGGCTCCGATTTTTGTTCCTATGTTGATGCTTGTTGGTTATGCACCGGAAACGATTCAGGCTGCTTACCGAATTGGTGACTCGACGACAAACATCATTACTCCAATGATGAGCTACTTTGGTTTGATTCTTGCCGTAGCGACTCGTTACATGAAGAACTTAGGTATCGGTACGCTGATCGCGACCATGCTACCTTACTCAATCTGCTTCATTGTAGGTTGGAGTGTGCTGTTCTACCTATGGGTATTCGTATTTGGTTTACCAGTAGGCCCTGGCGCAGCAACATACTACACACCGTAGAAAACGGTTACCTCACACAGCTCCATTATAAAAAGCCTGCGAACGTCGCAGGCTTTTTTATCGATTGAGACTGTGTACGCAGGCTTACCTGATTATAGATGTCGGATTATAGCTGAAAACGTATCAACAAAGGGCGATAAAAGTGCTGAGTGAGCCAGCACAAGCTTTTCCAAATTATGCGTTTGTACCAGGGTAAGTGCGCAATATACACATAGCTAAATTCAATTTCTGGCTGGGCTTTTCTGTTGCGTTTAAAAGCCGGAGCACCTGAGCTCATATTAAAGCGACGCTGGAATATCATTGCGTGGCGGATGGTATAGGCCGATATTCGACGATACAATGCGAGGCGTTGTGGCTTATTGGTATCGTAGCCAAAAATTGGGCAAGTCATATCATTATCAATTTCTACAATGCCTAACGTAGCCAGCATCTCTTCTTGATAAAACAGTCCCACTAACTTTACTAATTTGTTCTGGCTCGCCTGTTTTAAATATTGGGTTGAAAACTGGATGTTATTGATGCTGTATTTATCAAGGTAAAGCATGTCATATAACTCTTTGGCACGCTGAAACTCTTCATCAGTGGTAAGTGGTCTAAACTGCCAATCTTTATCATTAAGCAGTTTGAAGTCTTTCGTTAAATCTCGGTTGAAGCTGAACGTTTGCCAATCATCAAGTAAATACACTTGTCGTGTTACCAAGCTTTGCCATTGCTGCTGCTCTAATCGCTGAATAAAGCGTGATTGTTGACGTTGGTTAATGGAGCGAAGTACCAAGGGAAAGGTGGGATATTTATCGAGTGCGACGCGACGCAGTTCATCGAGATTTAAGGCTGCCCATTGTTCGCTATACATATTGGTGGACAAGCACTGATTGTTGAGCGTTTGGACTTGATCCAATCCAGCCAATGATAAGATTGGTTTAGTCATATTAATAAGTAACTTACATACCCATCGAACAGCCATATTTTTGACTTTGTGAAGCTCTTCTGCGGCGTAGCCACTAAGCAGTGTCATAGGGGAGACTGAATAACAGTTGTTTGGTATTTTTGGTGTTACGGAGTAAGGAATGGCAACATCATCGATATAGTAGCAACCAAAGCTTGCTGTGCATTCATCAATAGGATTTGACTGCATAAGAGTGATAAAGGTTTGATGCCATTCTTGAGAGGAAAGTGTCATGGGTTCAATGCCTCTCCATTCCACTCAATATCAACGGTAGAAGCGTCGCTCCACTTCGTCTTGTTCTGCCTAGCTAACCGGAGTAATTCAAACATACTCCGGATTTGGCTCCCGACCGGTAAGTTATGCTGTTGCATCACATTCACTCCAGACCACCAATCTTGCCAAGTTCGAGCCTTAAATAGGGATAATCCACCTTCCGCGATGAGTGTTATTGGACCTAAATGATGCAATCGCTGCTCGGAAGGACTGGTAAACTCCATATTAGGAAGCAGTTGGTTGCATCGAGACGAGAGTAGGTGCAAACCACTGGTGGCTCTTGGGTTACATTCAATCACGTAGAGTTGATCTTGTGATTTGATGAAGTCAAACGACACTTGCCCATGATAAGTATGACGTTTACCAAAAGCTGCGATAAATCTATCTAGTCGTTCGCACGAGATCGGCTGAAAAGCACTGGCGGCCGAGCCGTTTACACAGTATTTCGGCACATAAGCTTGGTGTGCTTTAAGGTCACCATGTTCAAAAATGGCATAGTTACACACCGGAGTCCCATGGATTTTTTGTTGCTGAACCCAAGGGAAAAGGGGCGATATCGTGGCGGCAGAAATAGACTGAGTCGTCACATCTCTTATGACTTGCCCGCCAAACCGAGAGTAAACGGGCTTTAGAACGGTTCTCTTATTAATTTCAATCTCACTTTTATCAGCGACCAAACGAGTTTTTGGAAGTGTGATTTCTGGCAAACCTTGAAGCTGTTCAAAGACGGTCAACTTGTTGTGCAGGGCATTGAGTAGTCCCACATTGGGCAGAAAAAAATCTACTTCTGGGCATTGTTTGGCAACATGAGCCAAGTAATACACTTCTTCACAAGTGGGTATCACCATATCAATACGCATCTGAGTAATGATTTTTAGGATCTGCTGTTGATAGTTGGGAAACGCAAATCGAGGCGAAGCGGTGGGGATATAAGACTTGATGCCTCGCAAAAACGATCCTAGAGGTTTTTTTAGCGAATCGGTGAGAATTACGTCATGTCCATGATGCATACACATGGTTGCCCACTCTAGTGCAACTGGTGCTCGGGCTCCGGTGATTAAGACCCGCATATGTTCACCACACGTCGTTGTTTATTCATTGGCGTCCAAATAGGCGCAGGGCGGTAACTAAATCTGACAGGATCAAGCCGCAATTGGTCAAACAACTTTATCAAGGCTTGGTGTATAACCCGATGGTGGTGAACATCCGCTTCAATTTGAATGGCTTGTGACCCTGTTTGGGTGATTCGGTAATCCACGCGGCCTTGGGCGGATAGTGTTATAGCGCGGTAGATGAGATCTGGTAGCACCGTCACTGGGACGTGGTTTGCGTTTAGCGTGAGACGATCACCACATCGTCCGGCAATTGCGCCAAGAGGTTCAAATACGCCATTATCCTGTTTATTCTCAATAATATCGTCGAGCTGATAACGAATAATTGGCTGAGTTTTACGACGAAAATCGGTAATGATTGGGCTGTAATGAGTACGTTCGGTATTCAGCCAATGTTTTTCGATGTAAACAACATCTTGATTCCAGCGCATTTGTCCATGCTGATCCGTACATGCAAGAAAACCTTCAGTACATTGATAGACTTCATGGAGTTCGCTGTCGAACCGTTGAGAAATAAAGTGACGGTCACTCTCGGTTAGGACTTCTGCACCAGAAATGATCCGCTGTGGTTGAATTGCGGGTTGACCAAATTGACCGCTGAACTGGGCGCAGAGCTGAAGAGCTTGCGCACTACCAACCAAAAGCGTGGGTTGGAACTCATCCAGCTCTTTTATCCATTCTTGGTAAGGTTTGGTTAAATCGGCATAAAAAAATGTTACAGGCCCTTTCGCGACGGATTTATACAGTGGGCTGTTGGCGCGCAAGGCTAGCGCAATTCGGTGTTTTTGCCATAGGTTGGGCAACAGGCGAGCCAATATATTGCCAGCCCATAGTTGTGTTTCCTGTTTGTCAGCAAGAAACAACCCGTGCATGCCTGATGTGCCCGAAGAAAGCCCAACAGTAACATCGCCAACTTTCGAAGCGGCGAAGTTGCGTGACTGTTCTGCGTCGAGTGCTTGTTGCATTAGCTGTTCAGCATCTAAGCCTTTCGTATTCAACTCCGAGAGGTTCTCCATCATGGTTTGCTTATTCATGATAGGGAAATCACTGAGTGGTGCACCTTGAAGTGAGCGGTAATACGGTGAATGACGGCATACCCAATCCAAGTGTTGCGTTAAGTGTTGTTGCTGCCATGTTTCGACTTGTTCCCTTGAGCCGAAGGGGCGGTAGCGGGTTCGCCAGAATTCTGAGATAAGCGTTCTCACTTCATCCATCCTTCTTTGATTAGCTGCTGGATAGTTTCCTGACAATGTGAAGGCACGAAGCGAACAAAGTGGTGGGTTTGTTGGTAGCAACTTCTCAACTCGGAGAGGGTGTTTTTATAGGCTTTTGTATCATCGCAAAGCATGTTCGCCAGCCAATGTTGATCGATATTTTCACTCAAGCTCTCGATTAACCAGCATGCATCGGCGAGTAAGAACAGCCAACTTTGGTCTCTTTTAACTAGCAAGCCCACTTGACCCGCAGCATGGCCTGGCAAGCTAACCATATAAATGAATCCGTCGTCGAACATGTCTTTACAGAGCAAATTAACACCTTGGCACTGAGGAATAATTTGGTTGATTGGTACGGAAAAGTCACTATGAATGAATAAGTTAGATTCAAGTTGTGGAGGAAGTAGAGCTTTTAGGTATCCTTTTCTTACGCCTCCAATTCGACCACTCTTAGTAATTGCATCCACCCCTTTTTGTTGGCAATGCAATTGAGAGTGGGAAAACTCAGACACGGCAGCAATGTGATCAGCATGGAAGTGGGAGAGTACTAAGTGTTCAATATCATGAGGTTTGAGACTTTCTTTTGCTAACTGCGCAACAATTCCGTGTTCTTTGTTATAGCGACAAGGTGTTGTCCAAGCATAAAAACGTTCAGGGAAGGGACGAGTCGCGCTAAAAAAATGCTCGTGATATCCCGTGTCAAACAGGATGTTGCCTTGTGTTGGGTGCTGAATTAACGCAACGGCTGCCGGAAATGCTCTAGGCTTGATACCAGAACCTGGTTTGACAACAAAGCCTGGGTGTACGCAGTGTCCAGCCTCAAAGATTTTTATTTTTAGACCAGTTTGCATACTGCTGTATTCCTTCTTGAATTGAAAAAAGCGGTTGATAATTCAGTGTTTGTTTAGCCTTGCTGATATCCAGAGTTTGATGATAGTTAAACAATCCTGCGCTGTATGAGGTGAGCCTTGGTTCTGGCTGATGTGGTAGGTGCCTTCGTATTTGCTCACTGAGCTTTAATAATGGTGATACAACGCCATATGGTAATGATTGTAACGTTACTTTTAGGTTTAACCCCTCACATAAAGCTTGCAGAACAGTCTCAATTGGCATTGGTTCGTTGTTGGAAATGTTGAACACATCACCATGCTGAAGTCGGTCTGCCTGAGTGCAAGCGAGCATCGCTGCATGGGCAACGTTATCGACATAAGTCAGATCAACCACAGGATTTCTACCCGATGGCAGAAGCAGAGTATTGTTTTTTATCGCCTTAAGCACTCTTGGGACAATCGCGCGATCATTGGGTCCAAAAATGCCACGCGGTCTTAAAATGATCGCTTTGCTTTGGCCTTTTACGGCTTCAATTTCCGATAGGTATTTTGTGTGTGCATAATCATTACACCAGTATGAAGCTATGGCGTCGGTTTCTCGAATATTCCAACGGTCTTGATGGTCAAAGTAGACGCTGGTGGAGGAAATATGGATAAAACGCGAGATTTGATGGGTATTAGCCGCATTGACGAGGTTTTTGGTGGCATCTACATTGGCTTGATAAAACGCCTGCCACTTTCCCCATGGGCTTGAGAGAGCGGCACAATGGATGATTGCATCCATACCTTGGCATACCGCATGAACTGCTGAGTGGTCTCTTAAATCGACTATATGTGGGATAACATCGAATTGCTCGGCGAGTTGTTTAGCGATGACTGTATTTCGTGCTATAAAATGCAGTTCATGCTGCTGGTGAAACATTCTCAGAATTGCGCTACCCAACATCCCGCTGCCACCAGTGACCAATATCTTCATAGTTTTAGCACTCCCATCCCTAGCGACAACCCTGCGGCGGTGCCAGCTAATAACACATGTTTTCCTGCGGTTTCTGGCTGATTACGCAGCCAGTGTAAGTTAATTGGGAGTGAGGCGGCGACTTGGTTTCCCAAAGTCGAAAAGTGATTAACGGTTTTCTCTGTTGGTAGCCCGGTGAGTGAAGGCAGTTTTTTTAATCCATGCGCGCTGGCTTGATGAGGAAGAAAATAATCAATATCGCCGAGTGTTACCGGAGAGGCGTCAAACCCTTTTTTTAGAAACGCTGGTAAGGCTTTACGCACATGTTTAAAGAGTGCTTTGCCCTCCATCTCAAACTGGCAACTTTTTAAATAGGCTTGATGCTCGGAGGTATGCGGATTGATATGACTACCTCCGCCCTTAATTTGACAAAATGAATACCCGGTATGATGCGTTTCAAAGTGACTGGTGAGCAATCCATCATCGTCGTGTTCTTCGAGCAAAAATGCGGCGGCACCGTCCGCGAATAAGGTTGCAACTTCTGGTTTGAGCGTAAAATTTCGATTCAGTGTGATGCCAGTGGCGAGTTCGCTGGTGACAATAAGAATCCGACGGTACCGTTTTGCTAAGAATAGACTCTGAGCAAGATCAAGCGCAGAGAGAAAGGATAAGCAGGTGCTGTTCAAATCAAAGCTTTCTAGCCATGTTGGAGCGTCTAACGCGGCGAGAACCGCTGAGGCGTCGTAGGGTAGAGACTGGTGGTGTGTGCCGCTAGCGTAGATAAGGAGATCAACGGAGCTTAAGGTATGTGTGTTTCCTAAACACTGCTCTATTGCCTGCACCGCCATGTAAATAGCGGTCTCTTTTGTATTGGCTACATGACGATATTCAACGTCGAATTTATTTCGGCAGGTCCCTGGCGCTAATTTTAGGAAGTGATCCATCTCTCGATCAGACCATTGATTCGTTGGCAGGTAGCTTCCACTGGAAACGATGTTAAAGCCCATTATTCTCTATACACTTATTAAAAACGTCGTTCAAAATAAACCACGTTGCATATTGAAGCTATGGTGAGCGAGATGAAAAATAAACAGAACAAAACAAATGGGAGTAAGAGCACGCTTTGGGTGCAATGCTGAGAATGAATTTTCAGGAATGAGCCAGGCTTTTATTTGCTGGCTCAATATGAATAGAGTGAGGGTTACTTCTTAAATTTCGCCAAAATACGATCCAAATGGTTTGCAAATTCGCGTCGATCGGTTTGAGAAAGCGCGGCGGGCCCACCTGTCTGAATTCCGCTTGAACGCATGGTTTCCATAAAGTCGCGGATATTTAGGCGAGCTTTGATGGTGTCTTTTGTATAGAGCTCGCCACGAGAACTGAGGGCTTGAGCGCCTTTAGAGATAACCTCATCTGCAAGCGGAATATCTGACGTGATCACCAAATCGTTGGCTTCTACACGCTTGACGATTTCGTTGTCTGCGATGTCAAATCCCGCAGGGACTTGCAGCGAGTGGATGTTGTCTCTTTTCGGCACAGGGACAACGTGGTTAGCGACAAACGTACATTCAATCCCCGTACGCTCGGCGGCACGCACAATGGTTTCGCGAATAACTTTTGGACACGCGTCTGCATCTACCCATAACTTCATGATGATTTCTCACTGAGTTTCGCTTCTAACTCTTCAATACGAATGGCTAGCATTTTTACGGTGTGTTCTAGGGCTTCAAGGCGATCATTATCGGTGTGGTGCTGTGCTGCGATTTCAACCTTGGGTACGCGTTGAGCACTCTTCCAACTTTTTATTGCGGTGATTAACGCTGGCATTGGAACTGGCGTTTTCAAGCGTGCTTTCACTAACGCTACGGTTGGTTCTTTTCCTTGTTGTTGCAGTTGTTCCATTACCGCTTCTAATTCTTTAGTAACGTCTTGAGTTAACATTTTTAATCCTTAACAACGATATATCTATCATCATACGTTGAGTGCGCTAATTTGGCGAATGGCATTTTGGAGAGTGTAGTGTGAGAGATCTCTTACATAGGTTGTGAGAGAAAACGATTTCGTAAGCGGAAAAAGAGAAGATAAAGAGCTTAAGTTTATGATAAATAATGATTTAACAACTTGTTAACCAATGTGAGAGCCAAATATTTATCTTGGATAGATTGTCTATTTTTGGAAAAGGCGTAAATTGAGAGTTGTCAGCAGGAAGCAGACATGGAACAGGAAAGCACCAAGGATTTGGTTATCGTCAGGAAGACGATTTGGTTGGTCAGGATGATTAATCAAGCATGGAGCGTAGGACATTGTAAGGATACGATCATCAATAGGATGTTGATGACTAAGGATAGACAATGGACCCTCTAGGATTGAGGTTATGGACAGCATCAGGAAGATGCAAGGGACACCGCTCAAGGAACAAGTGACGTGTGCTAACGAGGAATGTTAGCAGTCAGGATGATAAGGACACCGCTAGGACGGCGACGTAAGGAATAAGCTGACGGAATCAGCCACTATTATGGATGATGCATGGAGCACTTTTAGTAGCCGGACTGCTGCGAGTAAGACCATGACCCCGATACTTATGTGTCGGGGTCTTTCTTATATAAAAATGATATCCAGTATTCTCATTGAATTAAGCATCTCGATGTTACTTGGGGATATCAATATCACAAAATATATAAATTCCTAATAACACTTAATAAAAAACAACTCAGATCAATATCCTTTCCAACCAGTTGGTTTAACTTTCGGCTTCTCTACAAGGTGTTATGCCCGCAATCATTGAGCATGTTCAGCTCATCGAGTTTGTGATCTGCGGATAGATTAAGTTTGTTGTAATCAAGGAACAGATGTGGCCATAGTAACCAGAAGAATGCTTCTTCTACCCTACAATGAGTCGTTGCAACTAGAATTCGTCATGCTGAATTGCTGTGCGAAAAACCGTGCTGAATTGAATGGTCCGTATACAGTTGCGTCTGCCAAACAGATGTTTGAGAAAATACTGGATGATGAGAACATTTATAGTATGGCAGTGCTAGAGAGCACCAGTCGTGACTATATGGGGCACGTGTTCATTGCTAATCTCGATTCCGAACCTGAATTAGGGTTTATTTTTGATAAATCATATTGGGGTAAAGGGTTGGCAACAGAAGCACTAAAAGCATTTTTCCCCAAAGCGTGCCGTGAGTTGGGCTTGAATAAGGTGAAAGCTAACGTGAATAGCAATCATCAAGCTTCTATGGCAGTACTGAAAAAGCTGGGATTTGTTAAAACAAAAGAAAGTAAGGATATATATGGTCCTTACTTTGAAATGGAATTTACAAGCGATGCGGTGGTAGGTGAAAGTTCTGCGGCCTGAAACCGACCATGGTTAACTCTCCTTGGTAGCAATCGTCACCAAGAGATGAAAACTCAAATTGATACACCGTATGCCAACGCCAGACTCCGTCTGGCGTTTTTAGTTTATGGGCACCAAAGGCGATGCTGATTAATTGGAGATCCAATTGCTCACATTTACGCGTGATGGCCGCTTTTGCGAGTTCGGCTTGGCGACGCTGTTGCCAAAACAGGTAACAGAAAAAGCATAGCCCTAAAATTGCTAAAAGATCACCAATCATCCCTGAACCTTTATTATCCCTTTGTTGCTTGTTGTAAGCTTACTAGCGCCTTTGCTAGTTCTTCAGATGGATTTGAATGTAACAGGGGCAATAGCACCATTCTTAACTCAGGTAGCATCACTAAATCGGCAAATAACTGATTAAATAGGGCTTGATTACCGGTTTGAGCTAAACGCAGCAAAAACCGTTCTGCTACCTCTTCATTGGCGAGTAAGTGCCAAGCGCGACCCGCCACACCAATCAATACCTCCTGATGGCTTAAACGAGGGCTATGCAATATCGCATCTAATACTGGAGAGGCGACTTCTGTTGGTGCACCAGCAAGGGCTCGGATAAGTGCTGAAAGTAGGAAGAGATCAGGTTCGCTACTTGCGATTTCTTGCTGTGCCTTTTCCGCGATACGTTCTGCTAAACGCTCTTGAAGCTCTACATGCTCAAGCGCACCTAATAGTGCATAAAGTGGCTCATTTGGTAGGTGGTTCAACGCTTTGCGTATCATTACCCCGTTTTGCTCTTTTTCCAGGCGAGCGGCTATGTCTGTGATACCTTGCAGACCTACAGTTTGCCAATTATCCCAGCCTAAACCTCCAGAGAAGTAATGCTGGGTATGCTCGTAATATTGGCTGGTAGGAAGATTGAGGTTTGCGCGGACCTGGCTATGAAACACGGCCATTTTATCTTCGGAAGGTTTGAAAGTGTATGGGTTGTTAGACAGCTTTTGTTGTTGCTCTTCAGTGATATCATCATTGAGGCGAGTTCCCATAGCCTCTACAACGTATTTAATGAAATTGCCGATATCCGCTTGCTTTAACAAACCACGCTCGTCCAATTCAAACTTTAGAAACCAAATCCAAGGTTGCTTTTGTTCATTCCAATAAGCGATGGCAAGGTGTGCTTTACGCTGCATTGGAAATGGGTAAGGTGCTTGACCTTTTTCTACATCGGTAAACTCTTTTTTAGCGATGGTTTTGATACGGCGACCAAGATCGAAGATTTGATAATCACAGTGGCTGTTGTTCAACAGTTGAGTGAGGGTTTGAATGTTTTCCATTAAATACGACGTCCTAACGTTCTTTTCACAAGAAATGGTATCATTCTCGGCTAATTCAAGGTTCGAGATAGAATTAATGGTAACAAATACTCAATTGGTCGACTTACTTCACCAACTTGAAACGCAGCTTAGAGAGCATAAATTGTGGCAATACACTATGCCTTCAGAGCAAGCCTTACAGAGTGCGGAGCCATTTGCGATTGATACGTTGCATCCTCATGAATGGTTGCAGTGGATTTTTATAGCCAGAATGCACGCACTAGTGAAAAATAACCAACCACTGCCAAGAGGGTTTTCTCTCGAGCCCTATTTTTCAGAAGCGTGGAAGCAGGAACCGCAGTTCGCAGAGCTGCTCGTTACAATCCGAACCATTGACGAACTGTGTAAGTAAACGAATGCTAGAACAAGAACTAACGCGATCTTCAGAACCACTTGAGCTGGAGATCGTTTATCAGGATGAATATTTTGTAGCGGTCAACAAGCCTGCAGGCATGTTAGTGCATCGCAGTTGGTTAGATAAACACGAAACTCAGTTTGTCATGCAAACTTTGCGCGACCAAATTGGTCAGCATGTGTTCCCATTGCATCGTCTGGATCGTCCAACATCTGGTGTGCTCGTGTTTGCGTTGTCGAGTGAAGTCGCATCACAAGTCATGCCGATGTTTGCTGAACATAAAATGGAAAAGACATACCACGCAATAGTACGTGGTTGGATTGAGGAAGAGGGCGTCTTGGATTACGCGCTCAAAGTCGAGTTAGACAAGATTGCGGATAAGTTCGCTTCACAAGAAAAAGAAGCGCAAGAAGCGGTGACGGAATATAAGCCGTTGGCTAAAGTGGAGGTTCCCTATTCGACGGGTAAATTTCCTACAACGCGTTATTGCTTAGTTGAGATGAAACCTAAAACGGGGCGTAAGCACCAACTTCGTCGTCATATGGCACATCTACGCCATCCGATCGTGGGTGATACAACGCACGGGGATGGAAAGCACAACAAGCTGTATCGCACAGAGTTTGATTCTCATCGTTTGCTACTGCATGCTTCAGAGTTACGGTTCGTCCATCCATTTACCGATCAAGAGATTGTCATGACGGCTAATCTTGATGAAACTTGGCAGCAATTGTTCACTCGATTTGAGTGGGATGAATCGATGATTAACCGATAATCGGTGCAGTTAGATCTAGATAATGATTGGGTACAAATAAAAAGGGTTAGCATCAATGCTAACCCTTTTTTAAAATTTAAGACTTAACGTTTACTTTAGTTTTTCAAGATCCGCTTCGATCTCTGCGATCTTACTCGAAACGACTTTTTCTAAATGACGAAGGTCTGAAAGAATTTTCTCTTTTACATCAACCTCAGGTTGTTTCGTTGGCTTAGTGATTTTATTCAGTTCATCAATGACTAATGTGAGGTTACGGTTGATTTCCGTTACTTCTTTATATTTGTGACTGCCACTATCAACAAGAACATTTTTGATTTGGCGTGGGTATTTGAATTTAACGCTTTTAGCGAATAGTTCGCCTTTTTGCTTGTGGAAATAGATCTTGAGTACGTCTTTGTGTGCTTCTTGGCGTAGGGAATAACGTTCAATCTGCTTAGGGTCGTGAATACCCAAACCAGTGAGGTGGGGATACATAGGCTACCTCTATTACATCGAATTGATATTGATATAACTGTAGCAGCCTATGTATGAGCTAGATAGCTGATATTTAGCCAAAATGCTTAACTTGTGGGCAAGATCGCTCTCGCCCTGAACCGAAAAGATTGGAAGGTTTGATCTAAGCTGCGACCTCATCAGATAACTTTTCGATCAATCTCTCTCTTAGCTCATCTTGCTGTTCTTCACTTAACCTTCCCCCTGCATCACTGGTTAAAATAAACAAGTCTTCTGCTCGCTCACCAATGGTGGTGATTTTAGCACCGTGAAGGTTGATGTTTAAATCAGCAAACGTACGGCCTACTTTGGCCAACAGCCCCGGTGTGTCTAGCGCGACAAACTCCATTAAAGTGTGTTTTTTACCTTTGGTTGGTAAGAAGTCGACTTTGGTTTTCACGTTAAAGTGCTGAAGTTTGTTCGGAGTACGGCGCGTTTTAATCTTGGTTGGTCGGCCCGCCTCCAGTACATGGGTGAGGTGTTTAATCACCGCGGCGTGACGAGACTCATCGATCGCTTCGCCATGTTGATCGAGTACCATAAAGGTATCAATCACGTGCCCATCTTTGCTGGTCATGATTTGCGCGTCGTGTACATTAAAATTACGCCTATCTAACTCCGCCACGACCGTCGCAAATAAAGCAGGCTGGTCTTTCGTATATACAAACACCTCAGTGCCGCCACGAGTGGCTTTTTTACTGATCAATACTAAAGGCTTAGTCGGATCTTCCATGCGAAGTAAGTGTTCGCAGTGCCACGCGATTTGCGTATGAGTATGACGAAGGAAGTAGTCAGCTTTGAAGCGTTGCCACAATACTTCAATTTCGCGTGCGGCAAACCCCTCTTTGCGCAGCATAGCGGAGGCCATTTGTTGATTGTGGCGAATTCTCTCACGCACATCGACAGGGTTCTCTAGGCCTCTACGTAAAGCACGTTGTGTGGAGTAATACAGCTCCGCAAGTAAAGTTCGTTTCCAAGCATTCCAAAGTTCTGGGTTGGTTGCACAAATATCTGCAACTGTCAGGCATACAAGATAATCGAGAGATTCTTCGTCTCTGACTTTTTTGGCAAACTCGGTAATGACATCGGGATCATAAATGTCTCGGCGCTGTGCGGTGACAGACATTAATAGATGATGTCTTACCAACCAAGCGACAAGTTTCGCTTCGGGCTTCGATAAGCCATGCTCAATACAGAAGTCGTACGCCTCTCCTTCACCGATAATTGAGTGATCGCCGCCACGACCTTTCCCGATATCATGGAAAATAGCGGCAATAATCAGCAGCTCTTTCTTTTGCATCCGTGGGTAGACGTCACAGCAAATAGGGTGCTTCGCATGATTTTCTGGGTCACTAAAAGTGTTGATGTGTTTAAGTAAGCGAATACTGTGTTCATCAACTGTGTAGGCATGGAATAAGTCAAACTGCATTTGACCAACAATCTGACTCCATTGCGGTAAATAGGCCGCCATAACCCCTAATCGGTGCATGAGACTGAATGCTTTTTGCAGAGCATTAGGGTGACGACATAACGCCATGAACTTTTCACGTGCAGCAGGAATAGTGTGCAAAAACTTGTTGAGCCGACGGCGAGCGGTGCGCAGTTGACGCAGCGTTGGTGGGCTCACCCCTTCAATAGTTGAGTCGTTAGCAATATGTAAGAACATATCCAGAATAGTTTCTGGGCGAGCTTGGAACAATGCGGGTTTCCGCGCTTCAATTAAAGAACCGCGACGTTGAAAGTCTGTATCGAGAATCTCGGCACTTTCTGTCGCCCCACCATTAATGATCGCTTGGTCAAAGAGTTTGAGTAGCATTTTATTGAGCTCTGCCACACGACGAAGCGTGCGGTAGAACTCTTTCATCATCATTTCTACGCCTCGGTTGCCTTCTCCGACGTAGCCTAGATTTTCCGCAACTTGTGCTTGATGAGCAAAGGTCAAGCGGTTGTCATAGCGGCGAAGCTCCATGTGCAGAGCGAAACGTACTCGCCAAAGGAAGTCCTGACACTCAACCAATTCTCGGTATTCTGCGTCAGTTAAAAATCCGTATCGGCTCATTTCCAACAATGAAGTCGCACCAAAGTGACGTCGAGCGACCCAGCTTAATGTATGAATATCGCGTAGCCCGCCAGGAGTTGATTTAATGTCCGGTTCTAAGTTGTAGGTCGTGTCGTGGTAACGTGCATGGCGTTCGCGCTGCTCTTGAATTTTAGCGCGGTAAAACGTCTCACTTGGCCAGAAGGAGTCTGATAACACGACTTTCTTCAGTGCCTGAAAGGTGTCCTCGCTTCCACACAGCAGTCGCGCTTCTTGCAGGTTTGTCGCGACCGTTAGATCGGCTTTACCAATTTCAGCACATTCAGTAACGGTGCGAACAGCGTGTCCGACCTCGAGTTTTAAATCCCACAACAGCGTAATGAATTCGCTGATTTTTGCTTCTAACGCGGTTGGCAGTTTATTGTTCGACAGAATCAAAATATCGATATCGGAGAGTGGATGCAGCTCACCGCGTCCGTAGCCACCAACGGCAACCAGGGAAATGTTGTAAATATCCTTGAAACCAAAATGTTGCCACAAACGATTGAGAAGCAGATCCATATATTCAGCTCTGGCTAAAACCAAGCTTGTTACCGGATGATGATTGAGAAACTCTTGGTTTTGATTAGAGCTAAACTTCTCTAATTCTCGTTTGAGTTCACCGATATTGATTTGTTCATCGGAAAAGGTAAGAGGGGACTGAAGTGTCATATTTGCCATCCGTGCAAGCTAATCTAATAACAATCTAACAAATTTGCGGCAGATAAAAAATATCCCCGCCGAAGCAGGGATATAGTAAACAACGAGTGGTCGTCAGCTTTACGCGTTTTTCATTAGGCGAGGAATCGTATCGTCGCTACGAAGCGTTAGTACTTCACAACCTTCTTTTGTTACTACAATGGTATGTTCCCATTGCGCAGAGTTCTTGCCGTCGCCCGTGTAAACAGTCCAGTCATCTTGTGCATCAACAGAGCAACCAAATTTACCAGCGTTAATCATCGGCTCAATAGTAAAGCACATGCCTTCTTTTAATACGCGGCGGTCTTTGTTCTTGTAATGAACCACTTGTGGTTCTTCATGGAACTCATCGCCGATACCGTGACCACAGAAGTCTTTCACAATAGAAAACTTGTTGCGAGGATTGTTCTTGTTGTTCTCTTTGATGTACTTCTCGATAGCTGTACCGATGTCACCAACCGTTGAACCTGGCTTAACGGTGCGCATACCAACATACAGTGCTTCTTGAGCTACCATGCACAGACGTTTGTTTGCAGGCGAAACATCACCGACTAGGAACATCTTAGAAGTGTCACCATGGTAACCCTGAGGACGCACGCTCAGATCGGCATTCTCATCATTTGGAACGATTACGGTAATATCAACGTTTAAGATGTCACCATCTTTTAGTACCGCCGGCTTCATTTGGCCGTTGCTACCGATTTCGTCTTTTTCCGCTGGAATACCGTGGCATACGATATGGTTGATTGAAGTACAGATCGACTTAGGGAAACCATGGTAATCAAGCGGAGCAGAGTATGCGCCTTTTTCTAGAGCGTACTCATGACAGATTTTGTTTAACTCTTCTGTCGTCACACCAACTTTGATGTGTGGTTCGATCATTTCTAGAATCTCTGCGGCTAGCTTGCCCGCAATGCGCATGCGTTCTATTTCTTCAGCAGTTTTAATCTTGATTGACATTGGCTTTCTCTACTTATTCCTAAGCACGTAAACGTGCGAATGGCTGCATTCTATCAGACATCGGGGCGTTAACCCAAGTTAGATAGGAATATGCATCATTCTTAATTCGATCATATGTTTAAAGTTTTGCTTATAAATAGGAGAAAGTGGCTCGGTGAAGAAATAATTTTTACTAGCCACAGTGAGCTAAAATATGGTATAAAGCGCGCCGGAATAGAGGACTGTTCTCTTCGTTTAGCAAAGTTAAGCGGCGAAGCAAGCTTCATCCGAATAACCTTTTATCTTTAAATCACACACATTCCGTCACATATTCCGGGGTGCTGAGCAGAAGCTTGGTCGGAGTTATGGGGAATGTGGAGGCCTAACCCCATAGAGGATTTTAAAATGGCAACTGTATCAATGCGCGATATGCTAAAAGCTGGTGTTCACTTCGGTCACCAGACTCGTTACTGGAACCCAAAAATGAAGCCATTCATCTTTGGCGCTCGTAACAAAGTTCATATCATCAACCTAGAAAAAACTGTACCAATGTTCAACGACGCTCTAGCTGAACTAGCTAAAGTTGGCGAGAAGAAAGGTAAGGTTCTATTCGTAGGTACTAAGCGCGCTGCATCTGAAGCTGTTAAAGAAGCTGCAATCGCAAGCAACCAGTTTTACGTAAACAACCGCTGGTTAGGCGGTATGCTTACAAACTACAAAACAGTTCGTCAGTCTATCAAGCGTCTAAAAGAACTAGAGACTCAATCTCAAGACGGTACTTTTGACAAACTAACTAAGAAAGAAGCTCTAATGCGTACTCGCGAAATGGAGAAGCTAGAGAAATCTCTTGGTGGTATCAAAGACATGGGCGGCCTACCAGACGCTCTATTCGTAATCGACGCTGATCACGAACACATTGCAATTAAAGAAGCTAACAACCTAGGTATTCCAGTATACGCTGTGGTAGATACTAACTCTAACCCAGACGGCGTTGACTACGTAATCCCAGGTAACGACGACGCGATCCGCGCTGTACAGCTATACCTGAACGCTGCTGCTTCAGCAGTATCTGAAGGTCGTAACAAAGACGTAGCTGCAGTTGCTGAAAAAGACGGTTTCGTAGAAGCTGAATAATAGCGGCTCTGTGTCACACTTGGTCTATGTGAAACCTTTGTGTAGCATAAACTAAGTTATAGTTAGCAATGGGGGCCGACAATGTTAGGCCCCTGTTTTTTACCTTATTTCGAATCAAACGAGGAAGACAGAATGGCAACTGTAACTGCTGCTCTAGTTAAAGAACTTCGCGAGCGTACTGGCGCTGGCATGATGGAATGTAAGAAAGCGCTTGTAGAAGCAAACGCTGACATCGAACTAGCAATTGAAAACATGCGTAAATCTGGCGCAGCGAAAGCAGCTAAGAAAGCTGGTAACGTTGCAGCTGAAGGCGCAATCATCATCAAAGAAGAAAACGGCGTTGCTGTTCTTCTTGAAGTTAACTGCCAAACTGACTTCGTTGCTAAAGACGGTAACTTCACTGCATTCGCAGAAGAAGTTGCAGCTGCAGCTCTAGCTTCAAAAGCTTCTGTTGAAGAACTACAAGCACAATTCGAAGACGCACGTGTAGCTCTAGTAGCTAAAATCGGTGAAAACATCACTATCCGTCGCGTAGAATACGTTCAAGGCACTGCAATCGCTTCTTACCGTCACGGTGAGAAAATCGGTGTTGTTGTTGCTGGTGAAGGCGACGCAGAAACTCTTAAGCACGTTGCAATGCACGTTGCTGCTTCTAAGCCAGAGTTCGTTAACCCAGAAGACGTACCAGCTGACGTAGTAGAAAAAGAGAAAGCGGTTCAAGTTGAAATCGCAATGAACGAAGGCAAGCCTGCTGAAATCGCTGAGAAGATGGTTGTTGGCCGCATGAAGAAATTCACTGGCGAGATCTCTCTAACAGGTCAAGCTTTCATCATGGAGCCTAAGAAAACTGTAGGCGAAATGCTGAAAGAAAAAGGCGCTTCAGTTTCTACGTTCGTTCGCCTAGAAGTAGGTGAAGGTATCGAGAAGAAAGAAGAAATGAGCTTCGCTGAAGAAGTTGCAGCAGCTCAAAAAGGTTAATCCTTAGAGACTGTATAAAGATTAGACCGTAGCCAAGGCTGCGGTCTTTTTATGAGCAGTGAACGATTAGCCGTGATGAATAGCCATAACTGAAGTTGTGTCTATTCATGACTGTTAATCAACAACTCTCTTTGGAAGGTAAACTCCATGACTACGAACCCTAAACCAGCGTATCAACGTATTCTATTAAAACTGAGTGGTGAAGCTCTTCAAGGTGAAGACGGTTTTGGTATTGATCCTGCGGTCCTTGATCGTATGGCACAAGAAGTTAAAGAACTGGTTGAACTGGGTGTTCAGGTTGGTGTAGTTATCGGTGGCGGTAACTTGTTCCGTGGTGCAGGCCTAGCTGAAGCTGGTATGAACCGCGTAGTTGGTGACCACATGGGTATGCTTGCTACAGTAATGAATGGCCTAGCGATGCGTGATGCTCTTCACCGTGCATACGTAAATGCGCGCGTTATGTCTGCGATCCCTCTAAAAGGCGTATGTGACGACTATAATTGGGCTGATGCGATCCGTGAGCTTCGCCAAGGCCGAGTTGTCATCTTCTCTGCTGGTACTGGTAACCCGTTCTTTACAACGGATTCTGCTGCTTGTTTACGTGGTATCGAAATTGAAGCGGATGTCGTACTAAAAGCGACGAAAGTTGATGGTGTATTTACTGCTGACCCTGTAGCAAACCCAGACGCAGAGCTGTATGATAAGCTATCTTATGCAGAAGTTCTGGATAAAGAGCTGAAAGTTATGGACTTGGCGGCGTTTACGCTAGCTCGTGACCACAAAATGCCAATCCGCGTATTTAATATGAACAAGCCAGGCGCACTACGTCGCGTGGTTATGGGCGAAGCAGAAGGCACGCTCATCAACGAATAAGCTTGGCTTAAGGTGCCACTCCAAAGCGTTAGGGTGGTGCTTGCTTTGCTCAACCGTTTTAGGCTTTCTTCAGGAAAGATGACATTTTTAAGGTGAAACTGTGATTAACGAAATCAAAAAAGACGCGCAAGAGCGCATGGATAAAAGCGTTGAAGCGCTTAAGAACAACCTTTCTAAAATTCGTACAGGTCGTGCACACCCAAGCCTACTATCTGGTATTTCTGTAGAATACTACGGTGCAGCAACACCTCTAAACCAAGTAGCAAACGTTATTGCTGAAGATGCACGTACACTTGCAATCACGGTTTTTGATAAAGAGCTGACGCCGAAAGTAGAAAAAGCGATCATGACGTCTGACCTTGGTCTAAACCCTATGTCAGCTGGCACTATCATCCGCGTTCCACTTCCACCGCTAACGGAAGAACGTCGTAAAGACCTAGTTAAGATCGTTCGTGGTGAAGCTGAAGGTGGTCGTGTTGCTGTTCGTAACATCCGTCGTGACGCAAACAACGATCTTAAAGCGCTTCTAAAAGATAAAGAAATCTCTGAAGATGAAGACCGTAAAGCACAAGACGAAATTCAAAAGCTAACTGACGTTGCAGTTAAGAAGATCGATGAAGTTCTTGCTGCAAAAGAAAAAGAGTTGATGGAAGTTTAATACTCCCACACACATCACTGTTGGAAAACGCTGTGCTCACAGCTCAGCGTTTTTTTATGTTAGTCTATCCAACTGATGGAACTCAATTAACTCCCTATGCAAAATTCTCAAGCCTTCTCTGATTCCCTTCCTAAGCATATTGCCATCATTATGGACGGTAATGGCCGTTGGGCTAAGTCCAAAGGAAAACCTCGCGTATTTGGTCATAAAAAAGGCGTTAGTGCCGTTCGTAAGACCGTGGCTGCTGCTTCAAAACTAGGCATTAGAGCCATGACGCTGTTTGCTTTTAGTAGTGAAAACTGGCGTCGTCCGGAGGAAGAAGTGGGTCTTTTGATGGAACTGTTTATCACGGTCCTGTCTAGTGAAGTAAAAAAACTACACAAAAATAACTTACGCTTGCGCGTGATCGGTGATACCAGTCGATTTAGTGAGCGTCTACAAAAGAAAATTGTAGAAGCAGAAAACCTAACGGCAGATAACACGGGTATGGTGATCAACATTGCAGCCAACTATGGCGGTAAATGGGACATCACAGAAGCTGCTAAAACGTTAGCGCTAAAAGCACGTAACGGTGAAATTCGTGTAGAGGATATCAATGAGCAGCTAATCACTGAGCATTTGACCATGGCAGACCTACCGGAAGTGGATCTTTTAATTCGCACCAGTGGAGAGTGCCGCATCAGCAACTTTATGTTGTGGCAAATGGCTTATGCAGAAATGTACTTTACACCAGAGTACTGGCCAGAATTCGATGAAGACAGTTTGGTAGAAGCTGTGACTTGGTTTATCAACCGAGAACGTCGTTTTGGCTGTACAGGTGAACAAATAAAGGCATTGATGGCAGCTCAATAAGGACTAGTTAGTTTGAAACAGAGAATAATAACAGCACTAATTTTAGCTCCCCTGGTTATTTTAGGCATTTTTAAATTACCGCTAATGGGCTTTATTGCCGCTTTAACTGCAATAACGCTATTAGGTTTTTGGGAGTGGACTCAGTTTACAGGAAGCAACTCTCGCATTGCTGCCCTTGTGCCGGCAATCATTATTACCGGACTTAGTTTTCTATACATCTCGCCTGATGCATATAGCCTCAATCACTTAACGACACCTCATTATGTCGTCTTGGGTATTGGTTTTGTTTGGTGGATTATTGCTAGCTTAATGGCGATTACTTACCCCAAAACGACGAAATCTTGGCAAAGTAATTTTGTTTTACGTCATGTATTTGGTTTTCTGACATTAATCCCATTCCTTTGGAGTGTGATTATTCTCAGAGCGTATGACATCACTGTAGATCCATACCACGGCGCAAAGCTTGTGTTGTACGTTTGTTTCTTGGTATGGGCTGCAGATAGCGGCGCCTACTTTGCAGGCAAAAGCTTAGGCAAACGTAAGATGGCTCCTCATGTAAGCCCCAATAAAACTATTGAAGGGCTAATTGGTGGCATTATCACGGCATTAATCGTAGCGTGGGCATTTGCTGATTGGTTCGACATCCAGTTCACTAGCCCTGTCCATATGGTGCTGATTACGCTGGTTACTGTCGTTATTTCAGTGCTTGGTGATCTGGTTGAAAGTATGTTCAAACGTGTCTCAGGCATTAAAGACAGCAGTAACATTATCCCAGGGCACGGTGGTGTGCTAGATCGTATCGACAGCCTAACCGCAGCATTCCCAGTTTTTGCTCTTCTTTACTACGTATTCTAATTTATCAGGAGCGGCGTCGTCGCTCCTGAGCTTTCTAACGGTCTTACAACATGCAAAAGTTAACGATTCTTGGTGCTACTGGATCAATTGGTGCAAGCACGCTTAAAGTGGTCGAACAAAACCCAGATCTGTTTTCTGTCGTTGCCTTAGCGGCAAGCACTAACGTTGAAAAGATGATCGGTCTATGTCGTCAGTGGCAACCTAAATATGCGGTCATGGCAGATAAAGCTGCGGCGTCTCAACTTCAAGCTGAGCTACACTCGGTTTCGCCAGGTACCGAAGTGCTAGGTGGTACTGATGCGCTATGTCATATAGCTTCGCTGGACGAGGTCGACAGTGTAATGGCTGCTATTGTAGGAGCCGCTGGCTTATTGCCTACCATGGCTGCCGTGAAAGCAGGTAAGCGAGTCTTGTTGGCAAATAAAGAAGCACTTGTAATGTCAGGCCAGCTATTTATTGATGCTGTAGAAGAATTTGGCGCAGAGCTACTTCCCGTCGACAGTGAACACAACGCCATTTTCCAATGTTTACCACAGCAAGTACAAACCAATCTAGGTCGTTGCAATTTACAAGAACATGGCATTTCTCATATTTTGTTGACTGGATCTGGTGGTCCTTTCCGTTACACTGACATCGCAGAACTGGAGCAGGTGACACCCGCGCAGGCGATTGCTCATCCAAACTGGTCGATGGGGCCAAAAATTTCTGTTGATTCTGCCACGATGATGAATAAAGGCCTTGAGTATATCGAAGCTAAGTGGCTATTTAATGCTGCTCGCGAACAACTGAAGGTGGTTATTCATCCTCAATCGGTAATTCATTCTATGGTTCAGTATCGTGATGGTTCGGTCTTGGCACAAATGGGAGAAGCGGATATGGCGACGCCAATTGCGCTCACCATGTCATACCCGTCAAGAGTGGAAGCTGGGGTTAAGCCGCTAGACTTCACGAAAGTTGGTG
This sequence comes from Vibrio sp. Vb0937, assembly GCF_033338855.1. NCBI lineage: Bacteria > Pseudomonadati > Pseudomonadota > Gammaproteobacteria > Vibrionales > Vibrionaceae > Vibrio > Vibrio sp. Vb0937. The sequence continues at coordinate 263,623 of NZ_JAWOTK010000004.1, forward strand.
AGCTGACGTTTTTGCAGCCTGATTTTGCTCGTTACCCATGTTTAAAGCTCGCAATTGATGCCTGTTATGAAGGTCAACACGCAACAACAGCATTGAATGCAGCTAATGAAGTCGCTGTTGATGCATTTTTAAATAACAGACTAGGTTTTACCGATATTGCTCGCATCAATGAGTCTGTGTTGAATAAAATCAACGCAAGCTGCAAAGCTGAGAATGCGAATAGCTTGGAAAGCTTGCTCGAGCTAGATAGAATGGCACGAACTATTGCCCTAGAAACCATACGCGAGCGTAGCTGATGACTGGTATATTGTGGAATCTCATTTCTTTTATCGTCGCACTGGGCATTCTTGTTGCCGTGCACGAATTTGGGCATTTTTGGGTTGCTCGCCGTTGCGGCGTTAAAGTTGAAAAGTTTTCAATCGGTTTCGGCAAGTCTATTTGGAGTAAAGTAGGCAAAGACGGAACGGAGTACAGCATCTCAATGATCCCTCTCGGCGGCTATGTGAAAATGGTTGATAGCCGTGTCGATGAGGTGCCAGAACATGAGAAGCACCTAGCGTTTGATAAGAAGCCGTTATGGAAGCGAACCTCTATTGTTGCGGCTGGCCCCATCTTTAATTTTCTTTTCGCAATTTTTGCCTATTGGCTGGTATTTCTAATTGGTATCCCGGCTGTTAAGCCTGTAATTGGTGAAGTTACGCCCAATTCGATTGTTGCGGAAGCTGGAATTGAATCTGGAATGGAACTTAAATCGATATCTGGTATCAAAACTCCGGATTGGGAATCAGTAAATATGGGATTGATTTCTCATATTGGCGATGATTTGATGACGGTAACACTAACGTCAGCGAATGAAGTTGGTTCAGAAGTAACGAAAACGCTCGATTTACGTGAGTGGAAGTTCGACCCAGAAACTCAGTCAGCGATGCAGTCGTTAGGTTTTGCTCCGTATACACCGGAGGTGTATCGAGTTATCGAGCAGGTCTCGCAAGGTGGAGCGGCGGAAAAAGCCGGTGTGCTTCCAGGTGATGAGGTTGTCGCAATTGGTCAACAACGCGTAACCGAATGGAAGCAAGTGGTTGAAGCGGTTCGTTCTAATCCTGATACACCGCTTGAATTGACGGTGTTGCGTCAGGGTTATGAGCAAACATTGACGCTGACGCCCGGTAGCCGTGAGCTAGCTAACAAAGAAGTCGTTGGTTTTGCAGGTATTGCACCTAAAGTCGCAGAATGGCCAGAAAGTTATCGCTTCGATCTTCAGTTTGGTGTATTCGAGTCAATAGGTAAAGCAGTAGACAAAACTGGCCAAGTCATTGGTTTGACAATCAGCATGCTTAAGAAGCTGATTGTTGGAGACGTTGGTCTGAATAATCTGAGTGGACCAATATCAATAGCCAAAGGCGCAGGCGCGACAGCAGATTATGGTTTGGTCTACTTTTTAGGTTTTCTCGCTCTAATTAGTGTTAACCTAGGTATTATTAATCTCGTTCCTTTACCAATGTTGGATGGCGGTCATTTGTTGTTTTTTGCAATTGAAGCAGTCATTCGACGTCCTGTTCCTGAGAAAGTGCAGGAAATGGGCTTTAGAATTGGTGGTGCGATCATCTTTTCGCTCATGGCGTTAGCGCTATTTAATGATTTTACTCGTCTGTGATAGTTCAGAGACAAAAGCAGTAGCAAGGAATAATTAGAACAAGTATGGCGATTAAGCGAATTCTATTTGCAAGTTTACTGGCGACCAGTGTATCTGCAAATGGAGCAGAGAACTTCGTAGTTCAAGATATTGAAATCGATGGATTGCAGCGTGTAGCACTGGGTGCTGCATTGTTGAAAATGCCTGTACGTGTCGGTGATACCATTGGCCAAGGCGATGTTGCAGAAATTATCCGCGCCCTGTATGCATCTGGTAACTTTGAAGATGTGAAAGTGTTGCGTGACGGTGGTGTTCTGATGGTTCAAGTCAAAGAGCGTCCTACCATTGCAAGCATCTCTTTTTCAGGTAACAAAGCAATCAAGGACGAGCAGCTACAAGAAAACCTGAACGCGTCTGGCGTTCGTGAAGGTGAAGCGCTTGACCGCACCACGCTAAGCAACATTGAAAAAGGCTTAGAAGACTTTTACTACAGCGTAGGTAAATACAACGCAACAGTAAAAGCGGTGGTGACTCCACTACCACGTAATCGTTCTGATCTTAAGTTTGTCTTTACTGAAGGTGTGTCGGCAAAAATTCAGCAAATCAACTTTATCGGTAATGAAGTGTTCAGTGATGAAGAACTGCTTTCGCGCTTTAACTTAAATGTTGATGTGCCGTGGTGGAATTTCCTTTCTGATGAAAAGTATCAAAAGCAAGTTCTTGCAGGTGATATTGAAGCACTCAAATCATTCTACCTGGATCGTGGTTACTTAAAATTTAACGTTGATTCGACACAAGTTGCAATCTCTCCTGACAAGAAAGGGGTATACATTACTCTTGGTCTAGAAGAGGGCGAGGTTTACACCGTTAAGGACGTGAAGTTCCGTGGTGATTTGATTGGTGAGGAAGCGACGTTCGAAAGACTTGTGCCATTTGAAGACAATGAGACATACAACGGCTCGTTGGTGACTTCAATGGAAGAAGGGATTAAGCGTGTGCTTGGTGAGTCCGGTTATGCTTATCCTCAAGTGAATACCATTCCAGAGTTTGACGACGAGAATCAAGAAGTTTCTTTGGTCGTTAACGTAGACCCGGGTAACCGAATTTATGTTCGTGATATTCGCTTCACGGGTAATAACTCAACCAAAGATGAAGTCCTTCGTCGTGAAATGCGTCAGATGGAAGGCAGTTGGTTGAACTCGAAATCGATTGAAACGGGTAAAACTCGTCTAAATCGTTTGGGCTACTTTGAAAATGTTGAAGTACAGACGGTTCGAGTTCCTGGTAGTGATGATCAAGTTGACCTAGTTTACTCTGTCAAAGAAGCGAACTCTGGTAGCGTTAACTTCGGTGTTGGCTACGGTACAGAATCGGGTGTGAGCTTCCAGGTTGGCCTGCAACAAGATAACTTTATTGGTAGCGGTAACCGTGTTGGTATCAACGCGATGATGAATGACTACCAGAAAAACATCAGTCTTGATTACCGTGATCCGTACTGGAACTTAGACGGTGTAAGCTTGGGTGGTAAGGTTTTCTATAACGAATTTGAAGCGAAAGAAGCCAATATCGTTGACTATACCAACGAAAGCTATGGCGCGAGCTTAACGTGGGGCTTCCCATTCGATGAGTTGAACCGTTTTGAATTCGGTGTCGGTTATACGCACAACAAGATCGGTAACTTATCGCCTTACTTGCAGGTAGAGCAGTTCTTACGAGCACAAGCAGACAACATTGATTCTAGTGGAGCGTTGAACACAAACGACTTCGACTTCAATATCTCTTGGACACGTAATAACTTAAACCGTGGCTACTTCCCTACGGCAGGTAACCATCAGCGTGCATTCTATAAAATGACCGTACCTGGCTCTGACGTTCAATACTTCAAAATGCAGTACGATGTTCGTCAGTATGTGCCATTGACTAAAAAGCATGAGTTTACCCTCTTGTTCCGTGGCCGCTTAGGTTACGGTAATGGTTACGGTCAAACGGATGGCAACGATAACTTGTTCCCATTCTACGAAAACTACTACGCAGGTGGCTTTACATCGCTTCGTGGCTTTGGCTCAAACTCTGTTGGTCCTAAAGCGGTTTACCGTGATACATCTGGTTCAAACAATGGCGCAGATACAGCAACAGATGACTCTGTTGGTGGTAACGCCGTAGCGCTAGCAAGTGTTGAGTTGATTGTCCCAACACCATTTGCATCAGAAGAAGTACAAAACCAAATTCGTACCAGTATCTTCTTTGATATGGCAAGTGTTTGGGATACGGAGTTTGACTACCGCGATTCAGGTGCGGAATATGGTGACCGTTACTACTACGATTACTCAGATCCAACCAACTACCGCTCTTCTTACGGTGCGGCGTTGCAGTGGATGTCTCCAATGGGGCCACTAGTATTCTCACTAGCGAAACCAATTAAGAAATTTGATGGCGATGATGAAGAGTTCTTCACATTCACTATCGGTAGAACTTTCTAAAGAGGAAAATATTTTGAATAAAATGATCAAAGCGGCTGGGATTGGCCTTCTTGTACTGAGCTCTTCAATGTTTGCAAATGCGGCAGAAGCTGCACAGAAAATTGCTTACGTAAATACAGCTCAAGTTTTTCAAGCTCTTCCTCAACGTGAAGTTGTACTACAAAAAATGCAGAAAGACTTCAAAAGCAAAGCTGATGAACTGAAGTCAATCCAAGCACAAGCTAAAACAAAGATTGAGAAGCTACAACGTGACGGCGAGCTTTTGGGTCAAGACGAAGTTGAAAAGCTACGTATCGATATCGCGAAGCTCGACAGCGAGTACAAAGTGAAAGCACAAGCACTTGAAAAAGCAAGTGCGCGTCGTGAAGCTGAAGAAAAAGCGAAGCTTTTCAAAACGATTCAAGATGCAGTTAAGAAAGTCGCAGACAAAAATGGTTACGATCTTGTGATTGATATCTCGGCTTTGCAGTACGGCAAGCCAGAATACAATATCTCTGAAGACGTAATTAAAGCTCTAAAATAAGAAGTTATGAAGACATTAACATTAGCCGAATTGGCGACAATTACCGGGGGTGAGCTGTTTGGTGACGAGTCTTTCGTTGTAAGCCGTGTTGCTCCAATGGATAAAGCACAAGAAGGTGACGTAACCTTCTTGTCTAACCCAAAATACGCAAAACACCTTTCTGAGTGCCAAGCTACCGTTGTTATGGTAAAGGCTGAGCATAAAGATCAATGCGTTGGAAATGCGTTAGTGGTTTCAGACCCTTATGTCGCATTTGCTCGTGTGGTTCAAGCGATGGATACCACACCAAAGCCGGCAAACGATATTGCACCAAGTGCTGTGATTGCCGCTGACGCTAAGATGGGTGAGAACGTTACAATCGGCGCTAACGCCGTGATTGAAACGGGCGTGGAACTCGGCGACAACGTAAGCGTTGGCGCTGGTTGTTTTATCGGTAAGAACGCCAAGCTAGGGAATAACACCAAGCTTTGGGCTAATGTCACTATCTATCATGAAGTGTCATTGGGTGATGACTGTCTTGTTCAATCGGGCACCGTTATTGGCTCTGATGGCTTCGGTTATGCGAATGACAAAGGCGAGTGGATTAAAATTCCTCAGCTTGGTTCAGTGCGTATCGGTAACCGCGTTGAGATTGGTGCTTGTACTACGATTGACCGCGGTGCACTCGAAGATACTATCATTGAAGACAATGTCATTCTGGATAACCAACTTCAAATCGCGCACAACGTGCAGATCGGATATGGTACCGTGATGCCTGGTGGTACTATTGTCGCGGGCAGTACAAAAATTGGTAAGTACTGCCAGATTGGCGGCGCGTCTGTTCTGAATGGCCATATCACTATCGCAGATGGTGTGGCGATTACAGGTATGGGCATGGTAATGCGCAGTATCGAAGAAAAAGGCCTTTACTCATCAGGTATTCCACTACAAACGAACAGAGAGTGGCGTAAAACTGCAACTCGAGTTCACCGTATTGATGAGATGAATAAGCGCCTGAAAGCGGTTGAAAAACAGCTGGAACAGAAAGAAGAAATTTAGAACAAGTTATCTTTCGCTCTGTATTTAACGTGAAAGCTAACAAGTTCTAGTTCCATATTCTGTAAGAAGACTCGCGAAATGCGGGTCTTTTTCTTCTATAATGACGCGCTCTAAGTAGATTTAACTCCAAGATGGTGCGTATTTTGCTAGTATATTGCAAAGCGATTCGGCTTTACGACCTGTTGCCACGTTTGCCATCTTGGCGGCAAAAAATTGATATAGGAAGACGACTTTGACTACTGAAAAGAAAACGATGAACATCTCTGAAATTCAAGAGCTACTACCTCATCGCTACCCATTCTTATTGATCGACCGAGTGATAGACTTCCAAGAAGAGAAGTACCTTCACGCGATTAAAAACGTGTCGGTTAACGAACCTCAGTTCACAGGTCACTTTCCTCAACTACCAGTATTCCCAGGTGTTTTGATTTTAGAAGCAATGGCTCAGGCAACAGGCTTACTTGCATTTAAATCATTTGGTGCACCAACAGAAAATGAACTGTACTACTTTGCAAGCGTAGACGGCGCGAAATTCCGTAAACCAGTGGTTCCGGGCGACCAATTGGTTATTGAGGTAGAATTTCTGAAAGAACGTCGCGGCATTGCTGCATTTAGCGGTGTAGCAAAAGTTGACGGCGAAGTGGTATGTTCTGCAGAACTGAAGTGTGCTCGTCGAGAGTTTTAATATGATTCATGAAACCGCTAAAATCCACCCGGCAGCGGTGGTAGAAGAGGGCGCCAAAATTGGTGCTAACGTAACAGTAGGTCCTTTTACGTACATCACCTCTACGGTTGAAATTGGTGAAGGCACAGAAGTGATGTCTCACGTTGTGATCAAAGGTCACACAACTATTGGCAAAGATAACCGTATTTTCCCACATGCTGTCATTGGTGAAGAAAACCAAGACAAAAAATACGGTGGTGAAGACACAACTGTGGTTATCGGTGATCGTAACGTCATTCGTGAAGCGGTCCAAGTTCACCGCGGCACAGTGCAAGACAAAGCAACCACGATCATTGGTGATGACAACTTATTGTGTGTGAATGCACACGTTGCGCATGATGTTGTTATTGGTAACCACACTCATATCGGTAATAACTCGATTCTTGGTGGTCACGTTACTGTTGATGATTATGCCGGTGTGATGGCACTGTCTGCGATTCATCCGTTTTGTACAGTGGGCGCTTACGCGTACATTGGCGGCTGTTCAGCAGTGGTGCAAGATGTCCCAGCTTACGTACTCGCGCAAGGTAACCACGCCACACCTTTCGGCTTGAACCTTGTTGGCTTGAAGCGTAATGGCTTTGAGAAACCAGAGATTCGTGCGCTACAAAAAGCGTATAAAGAAATCTACCGTTCAGGTAAGACGCTAGAAGAAGTGAAGCCTATTCTAGCTGAAATGGCTCAAGAGTGGCCAGCAGTGAAGCGTTTCTCAGATATTCTGGAAACGACGGAACGTGGCATTATTCGTTAATTGGCGAATGAACCAATAAATAAAAAGATCGTGACCGAATTTGAGGTTACGATCTTTTTGTGTTTTATGGATAAGGCAAACCGTTATCCATAGCGCACAGGAAAAATAGCGAAGTAGATATGGAAAGACCATTACGTATTGGCATCATTGCCGGAGAATTGTCTGGCGATACGCTAGGTGAAGGCTTTATCAAAGCAGTAAAGCAGCAATATCCAGACGCAGAGTTCGTAGGCATTGGTGGTCCGAAAATGATAGCCCAAGGTTGCGAGTCTCTGTTTGATATGGAAGAGCTTGCGGTGATGGGATTAGTCGAGGTTTTAGGCCGCTTACCGAGACTTCTTAAAGTGAAAGCTGAGCTCGTTCAGTATTTTACTCAGAATCCGCCTGATGTTTTCATCGGGATCGATGCTCCTGACTTCAACTTACGCCTGGAGCTTGACCTCAAGCAAGCGGGCATTAAAACCGTTCATTACGTGAGTCCGTCTGTTTGGGCTTGGCGTCAGAAGCGCATCTTTAAAATAGAAGCGGCAACGAACTTGGTGCTAGCATTTCTTCCGTTTGAGAAAGCGTTCTACGACAAATTTAATGTACCTTGCGAGTTCATTGGTCATACCTTGGCTGATGCCATCCCACTAGAATCAGAACAAGCGCCTGCACGTGAGTTGCTTGGTTTAGAACAAGATAAAAAGTGGCTTGCTGTCCTGCCAGGCAGTCGTGGTAGCGAGTTAAAAATGCTCTCAGAGCCATTTATTGAAACCTGCAAGTTACTCCATAAAAAATTTCCAGAACTGGGGTTTGTTGTCGCGCTTGTTAATCAAAAACGCCGTGAGCAGTTTGAACAAGCATGGAAAGAGCTAGCGCCAGAGTTGGACTTCAAGTTAGTTGATGACACCGCACGCAACGTTATCACCGCATCCGATGCCGTGATGTTGGCCTCCGGTACCGTAGCGTTGGAGTGTATGCTTCTCAAGCGTCCAATGGTGGTGGGTTATCGTGTGAATGCATTTACTGCTTTCTTAGCTAAACGTCTATTGAAAACGAAGTATGTGTCATTGCCGAATATCTTGGCGGATGATGAGCTCGTCAAAGAATATCTACAAGATGAGTGCACACCAGACAATTTGTTTACTGAGGTTTCTCGCTTATTGGAAAGCGACAATAAACCGATGTTAGATAAATTTACGGAAATGCATCATTGGATTCGTAAAGATGCGGACCAACAAGCCGCAAACGCAGTTCTAAAACTGATTGAGAAATAGAGATTTATCATGGCTGTTAAACCAAAAGCGACCAAAACCAAAGTTGAACTCCCTCCGTTTGAATATCCGCAAGGTTATCAGCTTGTGGCCGGAGTCGACGAGGTCGGACGTGGCCCTTTGGTGGGAGACGTCGTCACCGCTGCGGTTATCCTTGATCCTCACAATCCTATTGAAGGGTTGAACGATTCGAAAAAATTGACCGAAAAGAAACGCATGGCGTTGCTTCCTGAAATCAAAGAAAAAGCATTGGCGTGGGCGGTCGGGCGTTGTTCTCCTGAAGAAATTGATCAACTGAATATTTTACAGGCGACTATGGTTGCGATGCAGCGTGCAGTGGCGGGGTTACAGGTTCAACCTGATTTGGTGTTGATTGATGGTAACCGTTGTCCGGAGCTGCCAATGGATGCTCAAGCTGTAGTAAAAGGCGATCTACGTGTTGCCGAAATCAGTGCGGCTTCCATTATTGCCAAAGTCGTGCGTGACCAAGAGATGGAAGAGTTGGATAAACTTCATCCACAATTTGGCTTCGCGAAGCACAAAGGTTACCCAACTAAAGCGCACTTTGAAGCGATTGAGCAACACGGAGTGATCAGTGAACACCGCAAGAGTTTCAAGCCAGTAAAAAAAGCGTTAAGCATAGAATAATCAAACGATCTAATTGGTGTTATAAACCCAACCTCTTTAGGTTAGAATCCCCAACAAAATAGAGTTACACGGTACCTGTTAATGTCAGATCCCAAATTCATCCACCTGCGTGTTCATAGTGACTTCTCGATGGTGGATGGCCTCAACAAAGTTCCGCCAATCGTAAAGAAAGTTGCTGAGCTCGGTATGCCCGCAATGGCGTTGACCGACTTTACCAACCTATGTGGTTTGGTGAAGTTTTACGGTACGGCGCATGGCAGTGGTGTTAAACCGATCATTGGTGCTGACTTTAAAATGCAGTCGGACGAGTTTGGTGAAGAGCTGACACAAGTGACTTTGCTTGCGGCGGATAATGTAGGTTATAAGAACCTGACGTTATTGATATCAAAAGCGTACTTACGTGGACATGTTCAACACCACCCAGTGATTGACAAAGCCTGGTTGGCTGAAATGTCTGAAGGCCTGATTGTATTATCCGGCGGTAAAAGCGGAGAAATTGGTCGCGGCCTTTTGAAAGGCAACCGTCAAATAGTGCAAGGGTGTGTTGATTTCTATAAACAGCATTTTCCAGATCGCTTTTATCTTGAGCTACTTCGTACCGGTCGTCCAGATGAAGAAACTTATCTTCACTTTGCGGTTGAATTGGCAGAGCAGCAAGACTTGCCAGTAGTGGCGACCAATGAAGTTGTATTCCTGAGTCCAGACCTATTTGATGCTCATGAAATACGCGTAGCGATTCACGATGGTTACACATTAGAAGATCCGCGTAGGCCAAAAAACTACAGTCCGCAGCAATATCTTCGTACAGAAGAAGAAATGTGCGAGCTGTTTGCTGATATTCCTGAAGCGTTAGAAAACAGTGTCGAGATAGCGAAGCGTTGTAACGTGACTGTGCGCTTAGGGGAGTACTTCCTACCAGCTTTCCCAACCGAAGGGATGAAAGAGACTGAGTTCCTAGTCATGAAATCCCGAGAGGGGTTGGAAGAGCGTTTAGAGTTCCTATTTCCAGATGAGGAAGAGAGAAAACGTCGCCGCCCTGAATATGATGAACGTCTTCAGATAGAGCTAGATGTTATCAACCAAATGGGATTTCCTGGTTACTTCTTGATCGTAATGGAGTTCATCCAGTGGTCAAAAGATAATGGAATTCCTGTCGGTCCTGGACGTGGTTCCGGTGCTGGTTCTTTGGTGGCTTACGCACTAAAAATCACCGATCTGGATCCACTAGAATACGACTTGCTGTTCGAACGTTTCTTGAACCCAGAACGTGTTTCGATGCCCGATTTCGACGTCGATTTCTGTATGGATAAACGTGACCAGGTTATTGACCACGTTGCGGAAATGTACGGTCGTGACGCGGTGTCTCAGATCATCACGTTTGGTACCATGGCGGCAAAAGCGGTAATCCGTGACGTTGGCCGCGTATTGGGCCACCCATTTGGTTTTGTTGATCGTATTTCAAAGCTGATCCCGCCCGATCCAGGTATGACGCTAGATAAAGCGTTTAAAGCTGAACCTGCACTACCTGAATTGTATGAGGCCGATGAGGAAGTTAAAGAACTCATCGACATGTGTCATATTTTGGAAGGCTGTACGCGAAACGCCGGTAAACACGCTGGTGGTGTTGTAATTTCACCTACAACAATTACCGATTTTGCGCCAATTTATGCAGACGCTGAAGGTCACTTTCCGGTTACTCAATTTGATAAAAATGATGTTGAGACCGCTGGCCTAGTTAAGTTTGACTTCTTGGGTTTACGTACCTTAACCATTATTGACTGGGCGTTAGGACTGATTAACCCACGCCTAGAGCGAGAAGGGAAAGAACCGGTTCAAATTGAATCCATACCGTTAGAAGACCCTGCCTCTTTCCGTTTGTTGCAAAACTCTGAAACGACAGCAGTATTCCAGCTTGAATCTCGAGGCATGAAAGAGCTGATCAAACGACTTCAGCCAGACTGTTTCGAAGACATTATCGCATTGGTAGCACTCTTCCGTCCGGGTCCTTTGCAATCGGGCATGGTAGATAACTTTATCGACCGTAAACATGGCCGAGAGGCGATCTCTTATCCAGATGAAAAGTGGCAACACGAGTCGCTAAAAGAGACGCTTGATCCAACCTACGGCATCATCCTGTACCAAGAGCAGGTAATGCAGATTGCGCAGATCTTAGCGGGTTATACGCTAGGTGGTGCGGACATGCTTCGTCGTGCAATGGGTAAGAAAAAGCCAGAAGAGATGGCAAAACAACGTGCTATCTTTGAAGAAGGTGCGATAAAGAACGGTATCGATGGCGAGTTGGCGATGAAAATCTTCGACTTGGTAGAAAAGTTCGCCGGTTATGGTTTTAACAAATCGCACTCTGCTGCTTATGCATTGGTTTCTTATCAAACTCTTTGGCTGAAAACACATTATCCTGCCGAATTTATGGCTGCGGTAATGACAGCCGATATGGATAACACGGAAAAAGTCGTTGGCTTGGTCGATGAGTGTTTCCGTATGAAGCTTACCGTGCTGCCACCAGACATCAACTCTGGCCTATATCGCTTTAATGTTGATGAAAATGGCGCAATTGTTTACGGTATTGGTGCGATAAAAGGGGTTGGTGAGGGCCCTATCGATGCGATTCTTGAGGCGAGACATAAAGGTGGTCACTTTAAAGACCTATTTGATTTCTGTGCTCGAGTTGATCTAAAACGTGTCAATAAACGAGTGATAGAGAAGCTGATTTACGCGGGCGCGTTGGATCGACTAGGCCCACACCGCGCGGCGATGATGGCGTCACTCAATGATGCGGTAAAAGCAGCAAGTCAACATCACCAAGCTGAGGCGTTTGGTCAAACGGATATGTTTGGTGTGCTAACGGATGCGCCTGAAGAAGTAGAGCATAAGTATACGCAGGTTCCGCCTTGGCCAGAAAAAGTGTGGTTAGAGGGCGAGCGTGATACCCTAGGCCTATATTTGACAGGGCACCCAATTAACGCCTACGTAAAGGAACTAAACAAATACACCAGTTGTCGACTAAAAGACGCAACGCCCACTCGCCGCGACCAATCTGTCACGGTGGCAGGTCTGGTTATTGCAGCTCGTGTAATGACGACTAAGCGTGGTACACGAATTGGCATTATGACACTGGATGACCGAAGTGGTCGCATGGAAGTGATGTTGTTCTCAGATGCACTGGATCGATACGCTGAACTTCTCGAAAAAGACAGAATTTTGGTCGTTTCTGGACAGGTCAGCTTTGATGACTTCAACGGTGGCCTTAAAATGTCGGCGCGTGAAGTTATGGATCTCGGCAGTGCGCGCGAGAAATACGCTCGTGGTTTGTCGGTATCGATAGATGCAACTCAGATCAACGATCAGTTTTTTGAGCAGTTCAGCCGTATTTTAGAACCGCACAAAGCCGGAACCGTACCCGTCAATGTATACTACCAGCGTGCCGACGCCAGAGCGCGGTTAACATTGGGCACCGAGTGGCGAGTAACGCCAAGTGATACATTACTCGACGATTTAAAACAGTTACTTGGCAAAAGCCAGGTAGAACTCGAATTTAACTAAAAATTCAGCGCAATATGTTAGACGCTGAGTAAACAAGGATTCATAGATGAGCCTAAACTTTCTTGAATTTGAAAAGCCAATTGCAGAACTAGAAGCGAAAATTGAAGCACTACGTGATGTCTCTCGTCACGGTGGTGATTCTGCGATTGACCTGGATAAAGAAATCGAACAGCTTGAGAAGAAAAGCTTAGAGCTGAAGAAAAAAACCTTCAGCGACCTAGGCGCATGGGAAACAGCTCAACTGGCTCGTCACCCACTACGTCCTTACACGCTGGATTACATCCAACACGCTTTTGAGGAGTTTGATGAATTAGCGGGTGACCGCGCGTTTGCAGACGACAAAGCGATTGTGGGTGGCATGGCTCGACTTGAAGGCCGTCCAGTGATGATCATCGGTCATCAAAAAGGTCGTGAAACCAAAGAGAAAGTGAAACGTAACTTTGGTATGCCAAAACCAGAAGGTTACCGTAAAGCGCTACGTTTGATGGAAATGGCTGAGCGTTTCAACATGCCGATCATCACATTTATCGACACGGCTGGCGCGTATCCAGGTGTGGGCGCAGAAGAGCGTGGTCAATCTGAAGCGATCGCGAAGAACCTAAAAGTGATGTCTGGTCTTAAAGTGCCAGTAATCTGTAACGTTGTTGGTGAAGGCGGTTCTGGTGGTGCACTAGCAATCGGTGTGGGCGACTATGTGAACATGCTTCAGTACTCTACGTACTCAGTAATTTCTCCTGAGGGTTGTGCTTCAATCTTATGGCGTGATTCAGACAAAGCGCCACAAGCGGCAGAGGCAATGGGTCTAACTGCTCCGCGTCTTAAAGAGCTTGAACTGATCGACGAAATCATTGAAGAGCCACTAGGCGGCGCTCATCGCGATCATGTTCAAATGGCAGCGAATATGAAAGCGACACTACTTCGTCAGCTAGAAGATCTAGAACAACTGGATGAAGAGACGCTACGTGAACGTCGTTACCAGCGCCTAATGAGCTACGGTTACTGTTAATTTCGGTGATTGCTGTTAAGCGTTAGCTGATATCTCAATTGATAACAGTTAAAATAGAAAGGGTTGGATGAGAGTCTAGCCCTTTTTTGCATCTATCGGATCGTTTATGGAATCGCTTTACCTGCATTTTGCTCAAGTTCTCGGCCGCTACTATCAATTAGGCACTAAGGTTGTCTTGGCGTTTAGCGGAGGAGTGGATTCACGTCTTTTACTCGAATTACTCAGTCGCTACCAACAAGCGCATTCGATAGAGTGTCACGCTGTGTATGTGCACCATGGTTTAAGCTCGAATGCCGATAATTGGGCCGATAAATGCTTACTTTGGGCACAACAAGTGGGGATATCGTGCTCGATCGAGCGAGTGAGCTTAGACATCAGCAATGGTGAAAGTATTGAACTTCTTGCTCGTGAAGCTCGCTACCAAGCCTTAACTAAGTACATTCAAGAAGGCGATATACTGTTGACTGGTCAACATGCCGACGATCAAATAGAGACTTTTCTCCTTGCGCTTAAGCGCGGCAGCGGGCCTAAAGGGTTATCTTCGATGGCGGAGAGTATGCCGTTTTCTTGCGGATCTCTAGTTCGACCATTGCTTACTATCAAGCGGAAGACCATCGAAGACGCCGCTACTAAATTAGGCTTGGAGTGGGTGGAAGACGAAAGCAATCAAGATACCCGTTATGATCGTAACTTTCTTCGTCATTGTGTTATTCCTGAATTGTCTGGTCGCTGGCCGAGTATCCATCAAGCGGTTCAGCGCAGTGCAAGTTTATGTGCTCAACAAGAAGCGCTATTGGATGAACTATTGAGCGCGGTGTTTGAACGCGCTTTACAAACGGATCTAAGTTTGAGTATTGAAGAACTGGCTAAGCACAGTGGATTAGCGCGTGCGCGCTTGATTCGTATGTGGCTGGCTAAGCTTAATACTAGTATGCCGACTCAGGTACAACTCAATCTTATCTGGAATGAAGTCGCATTAGCTCAGCAAGATGCCAACCCCAAACTACAACTTAAACAAGGTGAAGTGCGCCGTTTTCGAAATCGTCTCTATTGGGTAACGGAAATCGCTGAAGTCACTGAGTGGCAAAGTACGATTCAAGTCGATACCGTTTTATCGCTTCCAGAGCGGCTAGGGGAGCTGACCTTAACGACGAGTTCTAGCAACGCAACGATTGCGCTTCCGAGTCAGCCAGAATTGCTTCGCGTGACCTTTAATCCGGAAGGCTTATCAGCGCATCCAACCACGCGTAATCACAGTCGAAAACTGAAGAAGTTGTTCCAAGAATACAATGTGCCAAGCTGGCTGCGTCGTCAAATTCCGATTTTGATGTATCAAGACCGAGTCGTTGCTGTGGCAGATCTGTTCGTTGATCAGGCGTTTAATGGTCAAGATTGTGAACTTATTTGGCGCAGGTAATGAAAATTCATGCCACAATGTCGATTATAAAATATAAAAATCCTTAAATAATAATTGATTAGGTGAAGCAATGAAGAAAACAATCATGGGTGCAATGGTGGCGTTAACCATGTTCAGTGGGCAAGCTCTAGCTGCGGGAGATGCTGCAGCAGGTCAAGCAAAGTCGGGAGTATGCGCGGCGTGTCATGGCGCTGATGGTATTGCTGTCATTCCGGGTTACCCAAATCTGAAAGGGCAAAATGAGCAATATATTATCAGTTCAATTAAAGCTTATAAAAATAAAGAGCGAACAGGTGGGCTTGCTGCTGTGATGCAAGCTCAAGCTTCATTGTTGTCTGATGAAGATATCGCTAACCTAGCGGCTTACTACGCAAGTTTGAAGTAAACGTGAGTCTGAAAAAGCTTGGACGATTGGGCATTGAGCAGTCCTCACTGGGGTTTTATCAACTCACGATATTCGCTATGTTAATTTGCTCAATCTGGATTTTCGCTGGTGGATCAGAGACAAACATTGAATGTTGCGAAACGCTAAACGATAATAAGCGCAATCGATTGAAGCTTAAGGGATGAACATGAAAAAAATTGAAGCGATTATCAAGCCATTTAAACTGGATGATGTTCGAGAAGCGCTAGCTGAAGTTGGCATTACAGGGATGACCGTCTCTGAAGTGAAAGGCTTTGGTCGCCAAAAAGGTCACACCGAGCTTTACCGTGGTGCAGAGTACATGGTGGACTTTCTACCTAAAGTGAAGCTCGAAATCGTTGTAACGGAAGATGTGGCTGATAAATGTGTAGAGACAATCATTGAAACCGCGCAAACTGGTAAGATTGGTGATGGTAAAATATTCGTCACTGATATTGAGCGTGTGGTTCGTATTCGTACTGGTGAAGAAGACGAAGACGCGATCTAAGGTTTCTTGTCACCTGTTTCGTATTTATTATGCTAAAAGGGAGCCAAGTGGCTCCTTTTTTGTTGTTTGCTTATTAGTGAAATCATTTAACCCGAGATTTGTTGTTCTAGATTTCGGGTGCCTACATTCAGGTTTGTCGTATGTTTAAGCGTTTTTTTCTGGCGTTAGCTTTTCTCGTAATGGCGGTATTGGTTGGCTTCCAGGTTATTTTCACCGTACCAGATCAGCCGCAAATTATTACTCAAACAGGTACCGAGCTGACACAAGATATCAGGTGCATCGAATTTAGCGATTCAAAAGCTCTCGATCATGACGGCAAAATCAATGTGCTTGTCTGGAATATCTACAAACAGAACCGGGCTAATTGGCAACGTGCACTCGATGAGTTTTCTGCTGATAAGCAGTTACTGTTATTGCAAGAAGCCAGCATGACACCATCATTTAAACAGTGGTTGGTGGATGGTCGCTGGGTTAGTAATCAAGTGAGTGCTTTTAAGGCGCTGGGTAGCGGTGCCGGTGTAATTAGTATTGCTCAAGGGCAACCAGAAAAAGCCTGCGCTTACACCTCTAAAGAGCCGTGGCTTCGCTTACCTAAGTCTGCATTATATAGCCAGTATCACTTGAGTAATGGCGAGAAACTCGCAGTGGTGAATGTACATGCGATTAACTTCACCGTAGGTACAAAAGAGTATGTATCGCAGTTAACGGCGCTTGAAATGCTTTTAAAGCATCATGTGGGGCCAATTCTATTTGCTGGAGACTTCAATAGCTGGAGTGAATCTCGCGTTAATGCGATGAGGCAGGCCTTAAAGGCTGCGGACTTACAAGAGGTGACGTTCTTGCCGGATCATCGAGTCCAATTTATAACAGGGTTACCACTGGACCATGTGTTTTACCGAGGTCTGACGCTTAAGTACGCAAAAGCGCCGCAGAGCGACGCTTCCGATCATAACCCATTGTTATTGTCATTTACGTTAAATAACTAGCTTAGGTTACCACAATATAAAGTGCCCAAATAACGTAGAAGAATACCCATGGCAGGCTTGCTATCACCAAAGCTTGGCCACGTTCAAACTCCGTCCACGTCAGTACAACGCCGTAGCCGAGCACAATGTACCAAGGCAGAAGCAAAGGTAACGAGCTAGCGAAATGAGACCATTCGTTAGTAAGAGGCAGCTTTAATAGACCATTGAGGCTATTTAAATCGGCAGCGTAAGTCATTACCTGACCATGCTTGAGTAGCAAGCTCGCGTAGCTTGCTACATCGCCCAATACTGCTGGGAATAAGATAGCACACGATGCGGCAAACCATTTCCAGTAACCGTATTGTTGTTTGCTTGCCTTTGTTGCAAGAAAGAACCAAAGCGCGAGCAATAGTAAGGTGGCAAAGCGGTTGAATACATCATTGATGATCGCGCTTGCCATTAGCGTGTTTGGTTCTAATAGCTCAATCTGCTTCGGGTCGATTTGCTGAAATTGCGCAGCAAGTTGGTCACTGAGCCACGTGAAATCGACATTCGAAAAGTAAGCACCCCAGAATAAAAACGGACTAAGCATCAGGAAGATGAACGGTTGCCATCCCCATCCACCGCGTTGATAAAGCGCAAGAAAACAAGATGTTGGAGAACGAAAAATGTCCAACAGCATCACAAGTGGATTGCTTGATGGGTTCATACACTTACCTTCGTTACGTCAACGTACAACTTAAGCTTTTGACCTGGTTGTAAGTATTTTTTCTTGTGTAGCGAGTTCCATTTCACGATGTCGTTCGTTTTTACTTTGAACTTGCTTGCAATGCCGCTAATGGTGTCGCCAGAGCGAACGTTGTAGAAAACGGTACGGATCACAGAACCTTTGTCTGAGTCCTTCCAAATCACTAGCTTTTGACCCACACGCAATGGATCTTTAGGGCCCATACCATTCCATTTAGCTAACGATTTATACGACACTTTATTGTTACGTGCGATTGACCACAAACTTTCTCCAGACTGAACGACATGGGTGAGCTTGAGTTGACCACGAGCACGAGATTGAGTCTTGTTTAATCGGTTTTGTGCCGTTAATGCATATTTTGCATCGTCTTTTGTTGATGTCGGAATCAATAGGTATTGACCAATACGAATGTTGTTATTCGATAGGCCGTTGGCACGTCGAATGACTTTCGTGGTTGTGCCGTATTTATTAGCTAGCACGCTTAAAGAGTCACCAGATTTCACCTTGTAGCGAGCGACCTTCATCCCTTTACCGCGATTTTTCTCCACCTTGGTGAGAAAAGTCTCTTTTTTCTCTACGGGAATCAAAAGTTGGTGCGGCCCCTCAGGCGCTGTCGACCACTGGTTGTATGCAGGGTTGTAACTCTGCAACTCTTTTACGCCAATGCCGGCATAATCTGCGGCAATAGCCAGATCTAACTGCTCTTCTGGATCAACAAGCGTTAGAACAGGCTTGTTTGGAATTGCAGGAATATTAAGTCCGTACTTGTCTTGGTTTGCGATAACGTCAGCCAAGGCCAATAGCTTAGGAACGTAACTACTGGTCTCTTTTGGTAAGTCTAATGAGAAGAAATCGATAGGTTTACCGAGCTTTTTATTTTTACGAATTGCGCTAGAAACACGGCCACCACCACTGTTGTAAGCAGCAATTGCATGCTCCCAGTTACCATCAAAACGCTCGTTTAGTTGTACTAGGTAGTCCAGCGCTGCATCCGTTGCTGCTGCCACATCTCTGCGACCGTCATACCAGTAGTTTTGCTCTAGTCCCATCATTTTTCCGGTGCCAGGGACAAATTGCCACAACCCAGCCGCGCTACCATGTGAGTAGGCAAAGGCATCGAATGAACTTTCCACTACAGGAAGTAATGCAAGCTCCATTGGGAGTCCGCGCTCTTCGATACGTTTTGTGATCATGTATAGAAAAGGGGTAGCACGCTTAGATACCGTGTAAAGGTGATTTGGGTGCTTTAAATACCACGTACGGTAGTAGTCCACTTTCTTGTGGTTTGGGATATCCATGTCCAGCTGCATGGCGATACGTTGCCACACATCTTCTTGTTCTTGGGGGGAGAGAACTTTAGGCGCGTCGTTAGCGGATTTTTTTGCTAGTGACGATTTATTGCCCGGTTGAGCTTTTACTGCATTTTGCTTTGCAGTCTGCTCAGATTTATTGGTTTCTGGTGTAGAAGACGTTGAATCTGACTGAGTCAATTGACAGCCAGATAATAACAACGCCAACGCCCAAGTATACTTCAAACGCATGGATTCAGCCTATTTAGGGCCTGTTTATCTTCACCTGCCTGTCGCGCAACGTAATGTGCGTGGCAGTCGCAAGATAATAGACATCTTTTAAACACTAACTAATTTATAGAGGCAAAGAGCTTCTAATTATGCAATGGGGAGAAATTCAAATAGATTTATATCAACCCCAAACGTAAGAGAAGCGCCAGTGGCGCTTCTCGAAAAATCAGTCCCTGATAATACTGGGGTCTTGCAAACTTACAAGCAGAAAATGGTTAAAATTCGTTCTTCCACTCGCGTAAAGCAGTAAAAACCGAGCATGGATCGCTATTTTTAATGCGACTAGCAACAGATTGAACCACGTCAGGGTTAGAGGTTCGCAAGAACGGATTAATCCACTTTTCTTTGCGTATTGTTGTTGGAAGTGTCGGAATGTTGAGTGCTCGCAGTCGGTTTACATCGTCGCGATATTGGCGAAGTTGCTCATTGTCAGGTTCAACCGCTAGAGCAAACGCCACGTTACTCGCCGTGTATTCATGTGCGCAGAAGACTTGAGTTTCTTCTGGTAGAGACGTTAGTTTGCTCAGTGATTCAAACATTTGCTCAGGCGTACCTTCAAAAATACGACCGCAGCCAGCAGAAAAGAGCACATCACCGCAAAACAGTTTTCCGTCCCCAACGTAACCGATATGGCCCAAAGTATGACCGGGTAACCCAAGTACTAAGAAAATCTCACCAAACAACTCTAGCTTGTCGCCTTCTTCCATTGGTGTCGTTAGGGTTGGAATTGGCTCTGATTTTGGGCCCACAACGGCGACGTTAGGAAATGCACGCACTAAGTCTGGAACGCCACCAATGTGATCGTTGTGGTGGTGCGTAATTAAAATCGCTTCTAAAGTTAATTCGTTAGCCTGCAGAAATTCTAATACTGGCTTCGCATCGCCCGGATCAACGACTGCGCAGCGCTTATCGCTATTTTGTATCAGCCAGATGTAATTATCATTAAATGCGGGTATGCTTTTGATCTCTAACACGATTCGTTCTCCGTCACCAATTTTAGTCAGGTGGTTAATGAAACCAGCACTCAGCAACAAAACTATACCACACCCGTCGACTTGGTCAGCAATGAACAACGGTCCGTGGGTGCTTGAGTCAATCCAGACCCGACTTGATGAATGGTGCCCGAAACTCTTCGGCTACCATATGCTCAAACTGGGCGGGTTGAGCTGTGAGCTAACCAGCTGTAATTGTAACATTCAACACCAAGTCAACGTAGATATCCAGAACCCGTTGCATAATGTGATTGCAGATGGTTACGAATTACCCTTTTTGGAAAAAAGCTTTGATGTTGTGATACTCGCTCATCAGCTCGACTATGCAAGCGATCCACACCGTTTGTTGCGTGAAGTCGATAGAGTGATGATGGATGATGGCTATGTAATTATTACTGGATTCAACCCATTAAGCTTGACTGGATTAGCGAGTTTGCTTCCATGGCGTAAACATAATTTGCCTTGGAGTGGACGAATGTTTACGTCGAACCGCATCAAAGATTGGTTAGGGTTACTTAATTATCAAGTGATTCATTGTGATCGTTATGCGCTGTTTCCGATGAAACGTTACCGTACGATGTGGACATGGTTGGAAAATAGTCTTGGTGATTGGGCATCACCCGCTGGGAGTTTGTATTACATAGTCGCGCGGAAACGGACATACCCTCTCAAGCCTATCAAACCGCATTGGCGCTTGAAGAAAAAGCTCACACCACTTGGGGTGATGAATCGAGAGGGTAACACTATGAGGAAAGAATCTCGCTAAGAGGGTTGGTAACCTGTATCTTCCTCAGTTGGGTTTTCTGCAGCAGTCCGGGCTAGCTCATCACACATTTCGTTCTCACGATGGCCTGCGTGGCCTTTTACCCAATGCCATTCAACTTGGTGGCGTGCGGTTTCTTTGTCTAGAGCTTGCCATAAATCGGCATTCTTCACGGGTTTTTTATCCGCTGTTTTCCAACCACGCTTCTTCCAGTTATGGATCCACTGAGTAATACCTTGGCGCACATATTGGCTGTCAGTCGTTAAAGTGACTTTGCAAGGTTGTTTTAACGTCTGCAGCGCGACGACAGCCGCCAACATTTCCATGCGGTTGTTGGTAGTTAACGTATAGCCTTTGGAAAGTGTCTTTTCTACGTCTTTGTAACGCAATACTATGCCGTAACCACCTGGTCCTGGGTTACCTAAACAAGAACCGTCAGTGAAAATCTCAACGTGTTTGGTCATATTTTTTGGTACTATTAGCCGAAACATTTAATAAAGCATAGTCTGACATACATAACCTTATGAATACCAGCAGCAATTCTGAATATAACCGCATTGTCGTTCTCGATACCGAAACCACAGGTATGAACCGAGAGGGTGGTCCTCACTACATGGGACACCGCATTATTGAAATCGGTGCCGTGGAGATCATCAACCGTAAGCTGACTGGTCGTCACTTCCACGTTTATTTAAAACCCGATCGTGAAATCCAACCAGAAGCGGTGGAAGTTCACGGTATTACGGATGAATTCTTGGTTGATAAACCGGAATACGCGAGCGTGCACCAAGAGTTTCTTGAGTTTATTAAAGGCGCAGAACTTGTTGCCCACAACGCGCCCTTCGATACCGGCTTTATGGATTACGAGTTTGGCATGCTCGATCCTAACATCGGCAAAACGGACGACTACTGCAAGGTGACCGACACCCTTGCTATGGCGAAGAAAATCTTCCCTGGTAAGCGAAACAACCTTGATATCTTATGTGAACGTTACGGTATTGATAACTCGCACCGTACTCTCCACGGAGCTTTGCTCGATGCGGAGATTCTAGCCGACGTTTACCTCTTTATGACGGGTGGTCAAACGAGTCTAGAATTTAACGCGAATAAACAAGAGGGTGGAGTAGAAACCATTCGTCGTATTGAAGGAAGAAAAGCGCTAAAGGTTTTGCGCGCAAGTGCCGATGAACTAGAAGCTCACCAAAAAAGATTAGAGTTGGTGAACGACTGTATTTGGCATCAATAGGAGAAGCTATGTTGAGGGCTTTGTTGGTCGCGTTTTTAGCGATATGGAGTAGTCTCTCGAGTGCTGCGAGTGAATCTACAATGTCTTTGTTAGACAATCGCTTTCGAGTTGATCCAACCATCGAGCAGATCACGTTTTTGGTTTATCGTGAGCAAAGTTCTCAGCCAGTTGTTTTAGTCCGTCCTGACGGTAAAAAATACTATGCTTGGGGCTCTTACGACAATGTACGTTGGTATCAAGAAGCCTCTCTCGATATTATTTCCGTTGATAACCCTATGCCAGGTCCATGGCAGGCTGTGGGGAAAGTTACGCCTAAAAATAACATCCGCTTAATTTCTCACCTAAAGCTCAGTACGGATCTGTTCCCAAACCGATTATATAATGGGGAAGCGCTTAAGTTTACAGCTCGCCTGACCTCCGACGGCAAACCTCTTGTATTGCGCGACTTCCTTGATCGCGTGAATCTGCGCGTGACATTTACCAAGTTTGTCGAAAATGAAGATGAGCTGATCAAAGAAGCTCGTCCAGTGCCGATGGTTGTGGGTGAGTTTTCTGATGACGGCCGCGGCTTGGATGAAAAAGCAGGGGATGGTGTGTTTACGGTTCAGCTCCCGATAGACGTTGAGCCTGGTAAGTACCGCGCGCGCATCACGTCTGGCAATGGCGTATTCTTACGAGCGCAAGAACAAGTCATCTTGGTTTATCCGAACCCAATCTCTCGTACTTTTATTCAGGCTCGTAATTCCGATAAGCCACACCAATTAGTGGTGAGTGGCGAGCAAGGTATGATTGCACCAGGCTCTATAGCAGTCACAGTGAAAAAGGACGCACCCGATGGTTTCATTAGTTACAGCCAAGGACAGGTCTCTAAAGATGGAATGAGAGTTACGTTGAACCTCAATAACGATGCTGAGCTTGGTAAGTACGCATGGCGCGGCGAGATCTTTGCCACTGATTTTGCAACCCAGCGCTCGTTGGTGTTTCCTATCCCAGAGCAAACCTTCAGTGTTGTTGATGAAGTTGATCTAGAAGCTGCTCGAATTGCAAAAGAAGCTGAATTAGCCGAACAGCGCCGTATTGAAATGGAAAAGCAAATTATCGCTGAGCGAGAGGCTGAGCGTAAGCGCAGCATGATTATTATCGCGGTGGGTAATTTGATAATGCTGCTGATTGTGATCATTGCATGGATAGTCTGGCGCAAAATTAAAGCGAAGCGCGATGCCATGCCAGAGATGCAATTAGAAGTACCAAAGAAATAGTAGTAACACATAAAGCGAGAAACGGAGCCAATCGGCTCCGTTTTTTTATCAAGTTACCAAGTTGGAAGAAGAAAAATGGATAAATTATGAATATTTAAGTTTACTGTATTCAAATATATGTTTGGGATTTTATATAAATAATATATCATTTTTACTTTCTAAATTGGTTGCATTTTTAATGTGACTAACTTTCAAAACAATCAATTAAAGATAAAAGAAATAATGAATAAAATTTTAGCTTTTTTTTGTGCAGTGATAATTGTAGGTTGTTCTTCTATTGATAATGGTGTTAATAATCCAGATTCGGGAAGTAATAATTTAAAATCACTTGATACCTTCACTTTCGATCCCTTAAGTAAAATCCAAAAAGTAGAAATACCAACTTATTATGATGGCTTGTTTGATACAGCAAGACCCTATTTAGATGAAAAGTACCCTTACACTTATGTCAGTAAACCTCAAGCATACATAATTGATGACGAGATTATTTCTTTTGCTCCCTGGTTTCCTGTCGAAGGAAGGTTTACGGTTTTTCCAACCGCTCACTATATAGTTATAACTCAAGAAACCGAGAGTGGCTTAGTCTCCGCACGATTTAATCATGAACAAGTAATTAAGCTGTTAAGTGAAGAGTATAAAATTACTGAGCATACAAGTCCGTTTTTTCATTATGTTCTAGAGGTTTCTCCAAGTGAACAAGCCAATTTTGTAGAAGATATCCATAAAAAATTGAGTAGACTTCCTTCAGAATAAGGGTTTCTGGTTGAATTTTGATCAATAAAGTCAGGGGTTCTGGCTTTATTGATTGCATGGAGTTCTATTCATATTGATTTGGGCTTTGTAATAGGTAGTACGCCATAATAACAAGAGCCGATCTTGTAGGGTTTCTGGATAAATATTCAGCTGTGCGTGATAAATAAGAATAAGTAAACGCGAGGTCTCTGATGAAATACAAAAAGCGTCAGAAGTATAAATACACTCTCCATTCTGAAGAAAAGATTGAGACTCACATTTCAGTGAGTCAGGCGTATGACAGCCCTTTTCTTAGTTTGTCCAAACAAGGCGTGTTAACGATTAAAAAGGGCTATGCATGGGATGGAGCGAGTGGGCCAGCGTTAGACACAAAAAACATTATGAAAGCTTCTTTAGTGCATGATGCTCTTTACCAACTCATGAGGGAAGAGGTGTTGCCTCAAAGTGCTCGAAAGCATGCGGATACGTTGTTGGGAGAAACATGTTTAGAAAAAGGAATGTCTAGCTTCAGAGCAACTTATATCTATTATGGCGTCAGAGTTGTCGGCGGGTTCTTTTCTAGACCCGATACTTTGTGTGCTTAATGGGAACATCTTTCCAACGTATAACTGTTTATTTATACAGTTTAGTTATGTAAGCTCCAAGGTGATACAAAGGAGTAGTACATAATGACAATAAGATATGAAGAGCATGTGCCAAGCCCGAAAGAATACTGTGATATGCGTATAAAAGCCGGGCTATCACCTAAATCGTTGAAAGCTGCTGAAATTGGCCTACCCAATTCGTTATATGGCGTATCTGTTCGGGATGAAGGAAAGCTCATTGCAATGGGTCGGGTTGTTGGTGACGGGGCGTGTAACTTCGAAATTGTCGACGTTGCCGTTGATTCTGATTATCAAGGTAACGGTTTAGGTAGAAAAGTCATGGAATACATCGACGGTTATCTTTCTTCTGTTGCACTTGAAGGCTCTTACGTTTCTATGATTGCTGATGAACCGGTCTTTTACGAAAAGCTTGGTTATAGGCTGGTGGCTCCTAAAAGCCAAGGGATGACAAAAAAGTTTAAGCCAAAGGCATAACACGTATTCAGCTGTGAAGATAAGCACTAGAAAACAGGAGTTTAATTTCCTGTTTTCTATATTAAATTTGTATTTAAGCCACTTCTGGAATTGGTTTGGGTGGCTGCTCTAAATCAGGCTCTTTTTGAACAGTAGGAATTTGTCCCTCACCCACAGCACTGATGTAACAGCCACTAAGTTTAATGGCAAGGTACATATCAGCTCGCAGTAAGATGCCTCCTTCACTGGTGCTGATACCAGTAAGCTCACACCATTGACGAAGACGTCGTTTCCTTCCTGCTAGGATTAAGCGTACGCCTCTCTTTTTCAAAGTATTGTGAATATCTGCCAGTGTTGCCATCACACTGAGATCCAAGTGAGTAAAGCTCGACACGGCGTCGATGACAACGCAACTTGCGTCTTTGTGATGCTCTGCCTGCTCTAACACTCTACGTTTAAAGTAAGGAGCGTTGAAGTAAGTTAGCGGTGAGTTAAAGCGGTAAATCACCATTCCAGGAATAGGCGATGCTTTTCCTGAGTCGTCGATGGTCCGAATGGTACCTTTTTCATCCAGGCCAAGTAGCTGATCACTCGGCCGCATGACAATACGTAAAAATTGAAACAGCCCTAGCAGTACCGCCAAAGTGATCCCCGGTATTACACCCACGATCAACACAGAAATAAAAGTAATGATGGCCAGATAAAATGCATCTTTGTCACGAGATTTTAATTTCCAAATTGCTTTAAGATCGAGCAGCGATAGGGACGCAATGATCAATACAACACCAAGTGAAGCGATAGGGATGAACTGCAAAGGCTCGTAAATAAATACCGCAATAATGGCAATAGTGATTGCAGCGACAATCGAAACTAATTGAGATTTACCGCCATTTGCATCATTGACGGCTGTGCGTGAGTCAGCGCCGCTTATCGCGAAACCTTGCGAAAACGCTGAGGCAATGTTGGCAAAACCCAACGCCTGAAACTCTTTATTAGCATCAATATCATAACCGTTTTTAGCAGCGAAACTGCGGGCGGTGAGCATCATGCTAACAAAACTGACAATCGCAAGGTTGAGAGCCGGGACCACTAGTTCACGAACTTCACCTAGCTCAAACTCCGGTGTTTGAAACTGAGGGAAGCCACCTTGAGTGAGTCCGACAACCGATACGCCCATCTCTTGTAAATGGAAAAACCAAACTGACGCAGTAGTTACGAGGATCGCCAGCATGGCAGCAGGCCAAGTTGGTCGGTAGCGTTTGGTGAGCAAATAAACGACAACCGTCACGATACTCAGAGTTACAGTAGGCCAATGAAGCTCGGTTAGTCGTTGTGGAGCTTCCCATAAACGTTCCAGTAAATAACGTTGCTCGTATTTCAAACCGACTACTTTCGCAAACTGACCAACGATAATTGTGAGAGCAACACCGTTGAGTAGACCCAAAAGAATCGGACGAGAAAGGAAATCTGCAAACACCCCTAGCTTGAAACGACTTGCCAGTACACACCAAATCCCCGTCATCGCTGTCATGGTCATAACCAACTGCCAATGTTTTGTGGGGTCACCTGCGGCAAGTGGTGTCACAACAGCAGCGATCACTGCACAGGTTGCTGCATCGGGTCCGACAATGAGTTGCCGAGATGTGCCCATCATGGCGTAAACCAACATTGGCAGTACACACGAATACAGACCGACAATTGCGGATACACCAGTTAACTGTGCATAAGCTATGGCAACTGGCAGTGCAACCGCGACAACAGAAAAGGCGGCTCTAAAGTCGTTAACAAACCATTCTTTTTGATAATGCTTAAGCTGAACAAGCCCTGGGAACCACTGTGCGAGTAATATTTTAGCCAACGGATTTACCATATATGTGAGTGAGTTACTTAAAGTATACACCGCTTAGTTGGAACGTCTGTGAGTTAGTTATCACTGGAAATCGGGGGAAAGATTGGAGTGCGTGGCTTTTATTGCGATTGCGCAGGGGCTTCGTGGTGTTATGAATGCGATTCTGGAAGCAATAAAAAACGGGAGCTGATACTCCCGTTTGTGGTCTCAGATTCTAGAGTTACGCGACACTATCCATCTGAGGGTATAGCGGCTTTGCGGCAAGCAGTTCCGGCTCAAAATCATCAACGTTGATTGTATCTAGACGATGCTGTTCCGCTTCTCTGAGTAGATCGGCTTCTTCTTGCGTGATAAAGCCTTGCTCTAACCCTTCCTGAGCAATCATATCCAAACGTAAGAATGGGCGACGCTTACCTTGCGCTTTACATACTTTGTCAAACACAGGCTCAGCTTGAAGAATGACTGATAGTGCAAGCTCAATCTTACCTGCTGCGTTGTGCTCGGTTGGTTCAAGGTATTGACCGCGACCAATGCGTGAGCGCGTTGCACTTGGTGTTTGTAGAATGCGCGCCACTTTACTGTCTAGTTTATCGCTTGGTGCTTTGCGTACGCGACCAAATGGCATGATTAATACGCGTAGCGCACGGCCAATTACTTTGTTCGGGAAGTTTGCTAAGAATTCATCTACTGCCACTTCCGCTTGTTTCAAACTGTCTTGTAGACCCCAGTGTACTAATGGTAAATCTTCGACTGGACGGCCATCTTGCTCAAAACGTTTCAACGTCGCAGAGCTCAAATATAGCTGGCTTAGAATGTCACCAAGACGTGCTGATAGACGCTCTTTACGCTTCAAAGAGCCACCTAGCACTGCCATTGAGATATCCGATAGCAGAGCAAGGTTTGCACTGTAACGGTTCAATTGTTGGTAGTAACGCTTGGTTGCATCTTTGGTTGGTGATGAAGAGCCCAGACCGTCGCTCAAACCAAACCAGATACTGCGCACTAGGTTACTCATTGTAAAGCTCACGTGACCAGCAAGCGCTTTATCAAACTTCTCGACAGCATTACTTGCTTCAGAATACGCCGCGTTCATTTCTTCAAGAACGTACGGATGGCAACGGATTGCGCCTTGGCCAAAGATGATCATTGAGCGTGTTAGAATGTTAGCACCCTCAACCGTTACTGCGATTGGCGCACCTTGGTAACCACGAGCTAGGAAGTTAGAAGGTCCCATACAGATACCTTTACCGCCTACGATGTCCATTGCATCGATGATGCTTTGCTGGCCGCGGTGCGTACAGTGATACTTCACGATAGCTGAGATTACTGAAGGCTTTTCACCTAAGTCGATACCCGCAACGGTTAAGTTGCTTGCTGCATCCATCACGTAAGCATTACCACCCAAGCGTGCTAATGGTTCTTCAACCCCTTCCATATGGCCGATAGGCTGTTTGAACTGACGACGAATACGTGAGTAAGCACCGGTTGCCATTGCCGCAGTTTTGATGCCACCTGTTGAGTTTGAAGGTAGCGTGATACCACGTCCAACCGACAGACACTCAACCAGCATACGCCAACCTTGGCCCGCCATTTTTTCGCCACCGATAATGAAATCGATAGGAACAAAGATGTCTTTACCGCGCGTTGGACCATTTTGGAATGGTACATTGAGTGGGAAGTGTCGGTTACCAATCTCAACACCTTTGACATCAGTTGGGATAAGCGCACAAGTGATGCCAAGATCTTCTTTGTCGCCTAGCAAACCTTCAGGATCGCGAAGTTTAAATGCTAAGCCTAGTACCGTTGCGACTGGCGCTAGGGTGATGTAGCGCTTGTTCCAAGTCAGGCGCATACCCAGTACTTCTTTTCCTTCCCATTCGCCTTTACAGACCACACCGTAATCTGGAATAGATCCAGCGTCAGAACCCGCTTCTGGACTTGTTAGGGCGAAACAAGGGATTTCCTTACCTTCAGCTAGACGCGGTAAGTAATGATTTTTTTGATCTTCAGTACCGTAGTGTTGCAGTAGCTCACCTGGGCCCAAAGAGTTAGGAACACCAACGGTAGACGATAGAACGCCAGAAACACCCGTTAATTTTTGTAGCACCAAAGATTGCGCGTATGCTGAGAATTCCAGACCACCGTACTTTTTCTTAATGATCATGGCGAAGAACTTATGATCTTTCAGGTATTGCCAAACTTCTGGCGGTAAGTCCGCGAGTTCATGGGTCACTTGGAAATCACTCACCATGGCGCACACTTCATTCACAGGGCCGTCTAAAAAGGCTTGTTCTTCCGCACTTAACTTAGGTGCTTGAATTGCGTGTAGCTTTTGCCACTCTGGTTTGCCTTTAAATAGTTCGGCTTCCCACCAGACGGTACCTGCGTCTAACGCTTCTTTTTCGGTTTGAGACATAGCTGGCAGCACTTTCTTGAAAAGCACTAACGCTTTGCGGCTAATTAAAGACTGACGTACGCCAGGAACCGCGAGCACAGCTGCGGCGAGAACGTAAATAGCCCAACCAATAACGCCGACAGTACCAGCTACTGTAAGAGCCAGCATGGCTGCGGTGAGTAAGCTAATAGATTTCACGAGAGACATGCGGTGGTAGAGCGTAATGCCTAGCACGATCGCCATCGTGATGATTGAGAGCAAGATGTCCATATGTATTTTCCTTTTCAGACTTTATAAGTTTTGTACGTCTGTATGTTAGGTAAGAGGTCTAACCAGTTGGTTTAAGTGTAATCAAAATATTAAGGAAATGTAAAACATAAGATTGGATAAAAAGTGATCTAAGTAGAGTTAAAATTCTAAAGTTGAGATTTGAGTGATGGTTTCATGAGCAAGTTGACAAGTTTATTACCATCACTAATCTAAATCTGTTGGTTCACTATCGACACTAATTCTCGTTTGTGGGTAAACTCAGAGTAATCAAACCCGAGTTCAGGTTTATGAAATGTCCGATACCAAATTGGTATCAGAACAATTTGCTCAGTGAGTCAAGAGCTGACTGAAGCCGAAATAATAAAGAGAACGTCTTATGTACCATGATCTGATTAGAAGTGAATTAAACGAAGCTGCTGAAGTGCTCAACAAATTTTTAAGCGATGACCATAACATTGCGCAAATCGAAGCAGCGGCGAAAATGATTGCTGACTCATTCAAGCAAGATGGTAAAGTATTGTCATGTGGTAACGGTGGTTCTCACTGTGATTCAATGCACTTTGCCGAAGAGCTAACAGGCCGTTACCGAGAAAATCGTCCTGGCTATGCTGGTATTGCTATTTCAGATCCAAGCCACCTTTCTTGTGTGAGTAATGACTTTGGTTATGACTTCGTGTTTTCACGTTATGTAGAAGCGGTTGGTCGAAAAGGTGACGTACTGTTTGGTCTGTCGACTTCAGGTAACTCAGGTAACATCCTGAAAGCGATTGAAGCAGCACAAGCGAAAGGCATGAAGACGATTGCGCTAACAGGTAAAGATGGCGGCAAAATGGCAGGCCTTGCAGATATTGAAATCCGCGTGCCACACTTTGGTTATGCAGACCGCATTCAGGAAATTCATATTAAGATTATTCATATCATCATTCAGTTGATCGAAAAAGAGATGGAATAATCGTTTACGGCCACCGTTTCGAGCTGTGTTGTTAGGGAGTTTTTTAAACCATGTGTGAATTGCTCGGTATGAGCGCTAATGTTCCAACGGATATTTGTTTCAGTTTTACTGGGCTCATGCAGCGTGGAGGTCGAACCGGCCCACACCGTGACGGATGGGGGATCACCTTCTACGAAGGGAAGGGCTTTAGAACCTTCAAAGATCCCAAGCCAAGTTGTGAGTCTAAAATAGCAGAGTTGGTACAAAATTATCCCATCAAAAGTCGTGCGGTCGTTAGTCATATCCGACAGGCGAATCGTGGTGGTGTTAATTTAGAAAATACTCATCCCTTTACACGTGAGCTGTGGGGTTGGTATTGGACGTTTGCGCATAACGGTCAGCTCTCTGGCTATCAAGACTTGCATACAGGTCGACATCGACCTGTCGGTGAAACAGATAGTGAACTGGCATTTTGCTGGTTATTGAAGCAAATGGAAGATCGATATCCTGAGCCACCAAAGGATATGGAGTCGGTATTCTTATATGTTGCTAAATGTTGTGATGAGCTAAGAGAGAAGGGTGTATTTAACATGCTTCTGAGTGATGGTGAGTATGTAATGACGTATTGCACCAATCATTTGTATTGGATCACAAGACGCGCACCGTTTGGAAAAGCTGCTTTGCTTGATGAAGATGTGGAAATTAACTTCCAAGAAGAAACCACGCCACATGACATCGTTTCTGTGATCGCAACTCAACCTTTGACGGGCAACGAAGCTTGGCAGCGTATGAAACCTGGCGAATACGGCTTGTTTCACCTAGGTGAACTAGTCAAAAATAATGCCTCTGAACTGGTAAATGTGCCGTTTGCGGCGGCTAAGCCGGGCAATCAAGCGCCAACCGAACCGTTAGAGTGATGGTCTCTTACTCTGAATATAAAAATAAAGCTCGCTTAATCGCGAGCTTTATTTTTATGCGTTTTAAACCGAGGGCGGATACGGATGAGCATTCTTACTTTCTAGAGTGCTGGTAGTAGAGTCCTAGTCTCGCTAAGGCTTGCTGTAAAGACGTAACTGATAGAAATTTCTCATAAAACACCTCGTCAGTCTGAACGGTGAAGAACGAACCAGATTCAGAATCTACTTTCCGAGTGTTATGTTACTCAAGTGGTTATGGGATTTTTTAGAATGTTGGGTTTTAGGTTTCTAGTCTCACCATGGTTTTCTTGAATCAAGTTTATAAGTATTAAAACAACCAAGAGCAGCCCTCAGGCTGCTCTTTTGTGCTTGGAGTTTATTATTCAGGGCTACTCATCTGAGGCGTACCCATGTACGCCAAGCTCTGCGCCATCTAAATAGGCTTTACCATCCTTCATGATCAACCGCTCGTCTACCAGCCACTTAGCCACCATAGGGTAGATTCGGTGCTCCTGCGCCTGAACACGTGCCGCAAGTACACTAGCATCATCGTCTTCGAACACAGGAACTTTTGCTTGCAGTATGACAGGGCCACCATCAAGCTCTTCCGTTACAAAGTGCACACTCGTACCATGTTCTTTATCGCCAGCATCAATTGCTCTCTGGTGTGTGTGTAGCCCAGGATATTTTGGTAGAAGAGAAGGGTGGATATTGATCATCTTACCCATGTAATGAGAAACAAATGCGCTGCTCAGAATGCGCATGTAACCAGCAAGAATAATCACGTCTGGTTGGTATTCATCTATTTGACTCATTAGCTCTGCATCAAAGCTTTCACGCGAGCTGAATGCTTTAGGGTCGACAAAGTGACCGTCTACATCAAACTTTTTTGCACGTTCTAAACCAAAAGCATCTGCTTTGTTAGAGAACACGGCTGCCACTCGTGCGTTTGGCATGCTGTCTTCGCAAGCTTCCAAGATAGCTTGCAGGTTACTTCCGTTACCCGAGATGAGGACCACAAAGTTTTTTAGGGTATGGTTTTTCATGATGTCGAGAGCGCCTTGGTATTGTAGGTTGGAGTTATGTAGCTTCTAAACTACCTACTAATAGAATGGTTTGTAGTGTTCTAGATAGCAAAATGAGGACCTAGTCATCTAGTGTCCTCATTCTTCTTATCTTTTGAGCTCGATTTGCAAATTATTGGATTTCAACTTGCTCTTCGTTCGCGTCTGCTTGTGCGATTTGACCAATCACCCACGCGTTTTCGCCTTCTTCTTTAAGAAGAGCAACTGCTGCGTCTGCCTGGTCTTTCGGTAGTGCGACGATTAGACCTACACCACAGTTGAATGTGCGGTACATTTCGTGTGTGTCGACGTTGCCTTTCTCTTGTAGCCACTTGAAGATAACTGGCCATTCCCAACTGTTACCATCGATAACTGCTTTCGTGCCTTCAGGCAGTACGCGTGGGATGTTTTCCCAGAAACCACCACCAGTGATATGAGAAATCGCATGGATGTCGTGTTTCTCAATCATCTTAAGTGCTGACTTGATGTAAATTTTTGTTGGTTCTAGTAGGTGCTCACCAATAGTGCGGCCTGCTAGCTCTTCGCTCTTATCTGCACCAGATACTTCTAGGATCTTACGGATAAGGGAGTAACCGTTTGAGTGTGGGCCGCTTGAGCCAACAGCGATAAGTGCATCACCAGCAGCGACTTTCGTGCCGTCAATCACGTCTTCTTTTTCTACTACGCCAACACAGAAACCAGCTACGTCGTAGTCTTCGCCTTCATACATGCCAGGCATCTCCGCAGTTTCGCCACCAATTAGGGCACAACCTGCTTGAACACACCCTTCTGCGATACCTGAAACAACATCCGCTGCGGTATCAACGTCTAGTTTGCCTGTTGCGTAGTAATCTAGGAAAAACAGTGGCTCTGCGCCTTGCACGATAAGATCATTTACACACATTGCCACTAGGTCGATGCCAATCGTGTCGTGCTTATTCATATCCAGTGCTAGGCGAAGTTTTGTGCCAACGCCATCAGTACCAGAAACCAGTACAGGTTGTTTGTATTTAGTTGGCAATTCGCATAGCGCGCCAAAACCACCGATACCACCCATAACTTCAGGGCGACGAGTACGTTTTACCGCACCCTTAATACGATCCACAAGCGCGTTGCCTGCATCAATATCTACACCAGCGTCTTTATAGCTAAGAGAAGAGTTGTTACCACTCACAGGGAAGTCCTCGGTATTAAGTTGGATATGAAAACGGCGCTATTCTAACAGTGCTTAAACATAGATAGCAAACGTTTGCGCCTGTTTTTTTCTTTAGTGATTTATCCTGATATCCCTGTGAAAATCATGTATAATCTGAAGGTTTGTTTAAATATTGCCAACTATAGCCGGAGATGGACATGAAAGTTGTTGAAGTAAAGCACCCTCTAGTAAAACATAAAATTGGTCTAATGAGAGAAGGTGACATCAGCACAAAACGTTTTCGTGAGTTAGCGACTGAGGTCGGTAGCCTACTTACTTACGAAGCAACGTCAGACTTTGAAACAGAAAAAGTGACCATTGATGGTTGGAACGGTCCGGTAGAAGTAGACCAGATTAAAGGTAAAAAAGTAACCGTAGTGCCAATCCTACGTGCAGGTCTAGGCATGATGGATGGAGTTCTTGAGCACATGCCAAGCGCACGTATCAGTGTTGTGGGTATTTACCGTGATGAAGAAACGCTTGAGCCAGTTCCTTACTTCAACAAGCTTGCTTCAAACATCGAGGAGCGTATTGCGCTTGTTGTTGACCCAATGCTTGCAACAGGTGGTTCTATGATTGCTACGATCGATCTCCTAAAAGAGAAAGGTTGTAACCAAATCAAAGTGCTGGTACTTGTTGCTGCACCAGAAGGTATTGAAGCGCTAGAAAAAGCACACCCAGATGTTGAGCTATACACTGCGGCAATCGATGAGAAGCTTAATGACAAAGGCTACATCGTTCCGGGTCTAGGCGATGCAGGTGATAAGATCTTCGGTACTAAGTAATTCTTTGATGTATTACTATGACTGAACAGAAAAAGGCTTGGTGAAAACCAAGCCTTTTTTGTATCTACAAGAGGAGAAGAGTAAGGCGCGCCACCTAATAAAGCGGCGCAAACGAACTATTTCGCGCTTTCTTCTTCCATTTGTGCGTTATCCACAACGTGGTTTTCACCTAAATCGTTTGGTAGCACAAGGTTAAGAATAATTGCCACGATACCGCATAGGCTCACACCCTGTAGACTGAACTCACCAATACCGAAAGCCATACCACCAATGCCAAACACAAGTGTTACGGCAACAATCACTAGGTTACGAGACTTATGTAAATCAACGTTATTCTTGATCAGTGTGTTGAGGCCTACCGTTGCGATGGAGCCGAACAGCAGAATCATGATGCCGCCCATGACAGGAACTGGAATCGTTTGAAGAACCGCACCTAGCTTACCTACCAATGCAAGTACGATTGCGGTGATTGCTGCCCAAGTCATGATCACAGGGTTAAATGCTTTGGTTAGCATTACCGCTCCTGTTACTTCACTGTAAGTGGTGTTTGGTGGAGCACCCACCATCGAAGCTGCGATAGTTGCCACCCCGTCACCTGCGATTGTGCGGTGAAGGCCTGGTTTTTTCAGGTAGTTTTTACCTGTAACGTTTGAGATAGCAAGCATGTCACCTACGTGCTCAACCGCAGGTGCGATAGCGACAGGAATCATGAACAAAATTGCGTTGATATTGAACTCTGGCGCGGTGAAGTTTGGCATGGCTAGCCAAGCCGCTTGTTCTACGGGAGTGAAATCAACCACACCGTAGAATAGAGAAACAGAGTAACCAGCAAGAATACCACCAACAATAGGAACGAGCTTCAAAAAGCCTTTTGCAAAAACGCTGAGTACAATGGTTGTGAGCAGTGAGACCGCCGAGATAATGATCGCAGCATCACCATTAACTAGCTGTGCAGCTCCATCACCAGTTTTACCTACCGCCATGTTCACTGCCGTTGGGGCAAGGCCAAGGCCGATAACCATGATCACAGGGCCAACGACAACAGGCGGGAGAATTTTATGGATAAATCCAACACCGCGCACTTTGATCATCGCCCCTAGAGCCACATAAACTAAGCCCGCTGCCATCAAGCCGCCCATCGTTGCACCGATACCCCAAGTTTGGATACCGAACATAATAGGAGCAATAAACGCAAAAGAAGAGGCAAGGAAGATGGGAACAGAACGTTTAGTCATTAATTGGAAGAGGAGAGTACCGACACCGGCACCAAAGAGGGCTACGTTTGGATCAAGGCCAGTTAGGAGCGGCACAAGCACCAAAGCACCAAAAGCGACAAAGAGCATTTGAGCGCCTTGTAACGCGTTTTTCATAATAATTCCCTATTTTCAAGATACGCAGACAAATCCGGCGAATACTATCATCCTGCAATCGTTTGCAATGTTGCATAGATCAAACTTTCGATTGAATTTTTCTCATAAATAGCACTTTTGAGAGTTGCTTGCTTGCAAATTCTCCTCTTTTACGTGTCTTGCGTGAAGATGAAAAATAGACAGCCTAACTTGTTGAGATAGCTTAATAAGCAATGAGTTTATTATAAAAAATAGCACTGAAGCGCTGGTTGAGGCCCGAGTTAACAAAGCTGGTCATAATACAGACAATTTACTCAGTACTTACCTTGCTCAAGATTTGATAGTTGCTTATTATTCGGGTTCTTGTTCAGAGGATTATAAAAACTATGCGCTATTTAGCTCTCTTACTGATAGGTTGGTTGTCCCTACCAGTACATGCATTAACTCAGGTGGATATCTATCGTGCCGAAGTGGTTATCGACAGTGAGCAGAACGACGGTGAGTCTTTGGCTCGTCAACAAGGTATGCAGGATGTGATTGTTCGAGCGACCGGTTCTCAATCCTCTTTAAGCAATCCAGTGATTAAAAAGGCACTCAGCTCAAGTGCGCGTTACATTTCTCAACTGAGCTATGGGCAGGTTGATGGAAAAGCGAGCCTAAAAATGTTGTTTAACAACGACCAAATCAGCTCTCTTTTAACACAAGCACAATTGCCATCTTGGTCGCCAAATCGTGCCAATATTTTAGTTTGGATGGTTGAAGAACAGGGTTACGATCGTAACATCGCGTGGGAGCATTCTGAATCTTCAAATGTTGCAGCACTTCGTAGCGCAGCGAAATTAAGAGGCCTACCAATCACTATCCCGGTTGGGGATTTTGATGATGTGACCGGTGTTAATGTCTCTGATCTTTGGGGCGGCTTTATTGAGCCAATTGGTCAAGCCAGCCAGCGTTACCCAGCTGACGCCGTTTTGGTTGTACGCGCTCAAGGTGAACAAATTCGTTGGACACTCTACGACCAGTCGCCAACGAGAATTGTAGAGGCGCAACGTTCTCCGCGTAGCGGGTCTGCATCAGGTGCTAATGCTATTGCAGAAATGGTGGATGGCATCGCAGACTACTATGCAAGTAAGAGTGCAGTTGTGGTTTCAGGAAAGTCTTCAAAAGCGCTAGCAGTGAAAGTCCTTAATGTAACCTCTGCCACGGACTTCTTCCGTTTAGAGAATGCGCTAAAACAACTTAATTCGGTTGCGGGTACAGAGATTAAGCGTGTTCAAGGGGACGAGTTAACGCTCAACATCCACCTTTTGGCATCACAACAAGCTTTTGAGAAAGAAGCTTCTTCTATTTCTCAATTAATGGTTTTTGAAGATCCTTTAGGTGAAGTTGATGCCCCAGCTTCAACTCAAGAAGAAGAGCCATTGGTTCAGAGTAATGAAGCAAAAGACGCCGCGACGCCAAAAGAAGCGCAGCCTGAAGTACCAGTAAATGTTGTGGCAGAAGCAAGTGACGAAACACAGCCAACTCAGCCGATGATTGTGGAGCCTGTCCGAGAACAGTATGACTTGATCTACGAGTGGCGCTCGGCATCGTAATCACCTTGTTAGCGTTCCAGGCGTGAAACGCAAGGATCAAAGACCAATGTGGTAAGCATAAAAAAGAGTCGCAATAGCGACTCTTTTTGTTTTCTAAATTCGTATTCGAACCAATGATCAGTGATTGACTGCAATTGGCGTTATTTATTGAATTTCGCTTTTTCTTCTTTTTCTACTTGAGAGAGGCGTTTCAACTTAAGACCTAGCTCTTTGCCTCTCGCTCTAGCAAACAAAATATTGCCAGCGAAACCGAGTGAAGTCAGTATCAGTTCCACTGCCGCAAGCCAGCGTTCACCCCCATCCACATAAAGGATGGTCAGCGCATGCAAGAAATACAGCATAAGAACAAAGTTAGCCCAAGCATGAGTGTAAGGCTTACCAGCTAAAATACCAGGCAACGGAAGTAGTAGCGGAATACACCAAGCAATAGCAAGTGTTGTGCTGCTGAGGTGAGGGTGAGGGGATAACGCAAGCTGCCAAATAGCGACCCAGGCTAATAAGGCTAAGTTGCCAAATAAAGCCAGGTAACGATAGGTTTTAGCCTGTGTACCGAGTGGTGTTTGGTCTAAAGAGTCAGACATCGATTAACTATCCTTGATTTTACTAACAGACTTTTAGTTTTAACGCTGCAGTTGCCAGCCTTTTGCCTAATTGTTGTGCCAGGCGAATCTCTTCACTGCTTAGGGTTGCCTCATGGCCTACACTGCTGGCGCCATACGGAGTGCCTCCGGACTGCGTAGTGTGTAACTCTGGCTCGGAATAAGGAATGCCCAAAACCATCATCCCGTGATGCAATAAAGGGGTCATCATGCTTTGTAACGTTGTTTCTTGACCACCATGCATCGAGGACGAAGAGGTAAAGACACAAGCAGGCTTATCGATTAAGTCACCACTGACCCATAAAGATGTAGTCTGATCCCAGAAGTGCTTTAAAGGCGCAGCCATGTTGCCAAACCAGACGGGACTGCCAAACGCTAGACCGTCGCACGTTTTCAGTTCCTCTAGAGTAACAATTGGATCAGAAGGGGAGTGTGAGTGAGGTGACAATTCTTCAACTGTACGCAAAATTGCTTGGCATTGAGGAGTCGATTCGACTCCTCTTGCTATTTGTCTTGCCAGTTGTTTTGTCGAGCCATGACGGCTGAAATACAAAATAAGGATCTGGCAATCCATTTATAAAATATCCAACACTTGCTCTGGTGGGCGACCAATTTTTGCTTTGCCGTTAGCAACGACTACCGGACGTTCAAACAACTTTGGATTTTTCGCCATTGCTTCGAATAATTGCTCATCGCTGACGGAGTCTTCGCCTAAGCCAAGCTCTTTATATTCACTTTCTTTAGTGCGCATCATTTCACGTACAGATGAAAAGCCAAGCTGGGCGTACAGCGCTTTTAGTTCATCCACGTTAAGTGGTGTGTCTAGGTATTTGACGACTTCCGGTGTAACACCATTTTGCTCAAGCAGTTCAAGTGTTTGACGGCTCTTTGAGCAACGAGGGTTGTGATAAATCACGACTGACATGGTTTTCTCCATTTCGTTATTGTAATGCCATGAATCGATCTCTTTGGATCATGAGTTGGTCGATACGGGCATCGTATCGTGCTTGCTCTAAGCTGCCCAACTTGGCCATTTTACTTGCTTCACTATAATATTGAATCGCTTTATTCCAATTTGCTCGCAATGCCAAAATTTCTGCTCGAGCAGCCAACTCTTCATCGCTACGCCCCAGCGCGTGGTAGCTCTTCGATATTAGGTGCCAGCCATTTGTATCTTCAGGATAGTCATGAGTGTATCTTTGAAGAACTCGCGTGGCTTGATCGTTTTTATTGTCCTCAAGTAGCGCATTGGCGTAGTTAATGGTCAATACTTTATTTTGAGGGTTACGAGATAACGCTTTGCGGAGCATCTCGGTTGCTTTTTCTGGCTGCTTCTTCTCGATGTATAAATCCGTCATAGCGTCCAAGTAAAACGGGTTACTTGGGTCTTGTTCCAGTAACTTTTTCAAAATTGGTTCCGCTTGAGATAAGCGTTTATTGTCTAAATGCACGAGTGCTCGACCATAATCAAAAGCAGGTGTAATGTCCGCAGAGGCTTTCTTTTGGGTTCTCTCAAACCAGCTCAGGGCGGCTTGTCCATCAATGCCAGCGTAACGAGCCACAATGCGCGCGCGAGCTAGATGATAGTCTATTGAAGGCACAACACGCATTGGAGGATAGGTTCTTGCTCGCGCACGGCTATCGGTAATTCGATCTTCAGGCAGAGGGTGAGTCAGGAGCATTGGTGGCGGTTTACTCGCATAACGATACTCATCAGCAAGACGGCCAAAAAACCTTGGCATTGCTTGAACATCAAAACCGGCTTTTGCTAGTGTCGAAATACCAAAGCGATCCGCTTCTTTTTCGTTTGCACGAGTGTAGTTGATTTGACTTTGCATGTTGCCCGCGGTTGCTGCTGTAATTGCAGCCATCCCCGCTTCGGGTGAGGCAATTGAAAGCAGTAGTGCCCCCGCAAGTGCGGCTAATGTGGCCGGAGAGCGGCGTGCTTGTTCTTCCATACTCCGAGCAAGATGACGTTGTGTGACGTGCGCTATCTCGTGAGCGACAACAGAGGCCAGCTCACTTTCTGAACGAGCATGAAGAAACAACCCAGAATGCAGCGCTACATAGCCACCAAAAAACGCGAACGCGTTGATATTACGGTCGCGAATCATAAAGAAGTGGAACGGCGTTTTTACATCATTCGCATTGGCCACTAATTTGTGCCCAAGAGAGTCAATATATTCATTGATGACAGGGTCATTAACGATAGGTTTACTGGCTCTGAGCATACGCATATAGGCGTCGCCATAAATCAACTCTTGGTCTATTGAAAGCGTGCCACCAGCAGCTGTGCCAATGTCTGGCAAGTCAATGCTATTGGCATAAGTTGTCGGCGAACTGATGGCAGCAGCAAGACATAAGCAAACTAGCGAGCGAGTGCGTTTTAACATACGTTTAAAAGGTTCTCCAAAATACATAAGCATGTGGTTACAGGTCGAGAGCCTATTAACAGCGCCACATACGTTTTGGTTATCCGTGAGGATATAAGCTAACAGTAAGACCGGAAATAAATGAATTGGTTTCGTAAATTATTTTACATCCGAGCTATTTCAGCATGTGGTTAAATCATGTCAGAAGTGCTAGCACCAGCTCAAAAAGCCGTTACAATACAACCCTATCATAAGTGCAGAGCAATACAATGGAATCCATGTTACTTGATTTGCGTGAGCAACGTTGTCCTATGGCACTGTTACTTGCAAAGCGTCATGCTGCTGAGGTCTTTCAAGGAGAAGCAAAGCAGTATCATCAACTTGTCATTCAAGTGGTGGACAACAGCTCTAAACGAGACATTGTGAACTATCTTAGTGCCCAAGGGTACTCGGTTGATTGCCAATCTACATCAGAGCACTACACATTGACTGTCTTCAATAAGGAATCCGCATAAGATGTTTGAAATGGTTAGTCGTTGGTATAAACGACGTTTCTCTGACCCTCACGCAGTAAGTCTCGTCGCGATCTTGCTGTTTGGCTTTATCACCATTTACTTCTTTGGACACTTGATTGCGCCATTACTTGTCGCGATCGTTTTGGCTTATCTACTTGAATGGCCAGTTGTCAAAATGTGTCGTATGGGCGTGCCGCGCACTTTGTCGGTTATTATCGTGATCTTGGTCTTTGTCGGGTTAATGTTAATTGCGTTGTTTGGCTTGGTTCCGACGATTTGGACTCAGGTCGGTAATCTAATTAACGATATTCCGAACATGTACAACGGGCTACAAAAGTTTATTGTCACATTGCCAGAGCGCCATCCTGAACTAGCCAATTTAGAAATAGTAGAAACCGTGGTGACGAACGCCAAAAACCAAGCACTGGGGCTGGGTGAAAGTGTCGTCAAAGGGTCGCTTGCTTCATTAGTTAGCATTGCAACGCTAGCGGTATATTTGATCTTAGTGCCACTCCTTATCTTCTTTTTGCTTAAAGACAAAGAAGAAATGCTGCGAATCGCAAGCGGTATTCTGCCGAAAAACCGTAAATTGGCGAATAAAGTTTGGCATGAAATGAACGAGCA
The DNA here is from genome assembly GCF_033338855.1 of Vibrio sp. Vb0937. NCBI lineage: Bacteria > Pseudomonadati > Pseudomonadota > Gammaproteobacteria > Vibrionales > Vibrionaceae > Vibrio > Vibrio sp. Vb0937. Next base: position 305,395 of record NZ_JAWOTK010000004.1, read on the forward strand.
GATATCAAATTACATTCGCGGTAAAGTGTTAGAGATTTTAATCGTGGGCGGTGTGAGCTACGTGACTTTTGCCCTTTTAGATCTTCGTTACTCGGCGTTGCTTGCCGTAGCCGTTGGTCTGTCGGTTTTGATTCCTTATATCGGTGCGGCGGCTGTTACTGTACCTGTTGCTATCGTTGGTTTGTTCCAATGGGGTTTAACGCCTCCGTTTTATTGGTTGTTGCTTGCTTACGGTATTATCCAGGCGTTGGATGGTAATGTGTTGGTTCCTGTTCTTTTTTCCGAGGCAGTAAACTTACACCCAGTTGCTATCATTGTGGCTGTATTAGTCTTTGGTGGGCTATGGGGTTTTTGGGGGGTGTTCTTCGCCATTCCTTTAGCGACATTAGTCAAAGCCGTATGGCATGCATTACCAAGCACGGAAGAAAACGAACCTGTCGAACAAGAGTAGTTGTTACCAAAGGTACAATGGTTAAAAGAAAGCCCAGCAGTTTGCTGGGCTTTTTGTTTGTAGAAAAACAATAATGTTTAAGCGTTTTCGTTTAAGTAGTTTAATACGACTTCGTGGTGATCTTTGGTTTTGAACTTGTTGAACACATGTTCGATCACGCCTTCTTCATTGATCAGAAAGCTAATGCGGTGAAGACCGTCGTATACTTTGCCCATGAATTTCTTTTCGCCCCAAACGCCGAACTGGTCAGCAACGGCATGGTCTTCATCAGAAAGCAGAGTGAAGTTTAAATCATCGCGCTCGATGAACTTGCCTAGACGCTTTACAGGGTCGATGCTTACGCCGAGTACCACCACGTTATGTGCATCGAGTTCAGCTTTGATGTCACGAAGGCCTTTTGCTTGTGTAGTACAACCCGGCGTCATCGCCTTAGGGTAAAAGTAGAAAAGTACTTTCTTGCCTTTAAAGTCTTCAAGAGAAACGGTATTTCCGTCTTGGTCGAGCAAAGAGAAGGCTGGCGCTGGCGAGCCTGCTGTCAGCGTATTCATTTTGATTTCCTTTACTTTATAGTGTGTTTTTAATGAAATTCAGAGAACCTTGTACGTTGAGCGACTTACAAAGTTCATCGAAGTCTTCTTGTAACTGCATCAAATTAAAATCCGCGCTTACAGATGCAGTAATCGCAATGTGAAACTGGTCAGAATCGAGTTGAATTTTCGACTTGCTGATGGTTTGCGCGCTAAGAGAGTCTAAACCAATCTGCTGATCAGCGAAGAACTTAGTAAATTTTTCAGTTAACCCAGGGCGGTCTTCAGACTCAATAAACACTTCCATGGTGTAGCTGTTATCGAGCAGTTCGTGCGCCGCTGTGCGTTTCATGATCGTAATAAGGTCATGTTCTTGGCCAAGCAGGGGCAATTGTGTTTCAACTCGAGTCACGCTGCTGGCGTTCCCAGTCAGGAGCATGATCAGCGTAAATTCGCTGCCAAAGATAGCGATACGGCTATCGACTATGTTACAACCAGCTTGAGTAACGAGCTGTACGACTTGGTTACAAATGCCTGGACGGTCCGTTCCAACTGCTGTAAGTACCAGATGTTGCTTCATAAATGAGCTTCTTGTCCTTTCTTCAATAGAGAGATGTTAGCACAGATATTGCGAAGAAATATCGAGCCAGTTCTTTTTTAGTCCATAAAAAAGCAGTCGGAGCTTGAGGGGAGTGGTGGGAAATAAACAGTAAATGCAGGCTATAGGATAAACAAAACGTTTGCATGATGTGCTTGCCTATTGTCTGGCCGTTTTATTCACTTAGATCTGACTTGGCTAACAAGACCAAAGAGTATATTTTCCTTGCTTGTGCTCTTCAGTATTTTCCAAATCACTGATAGATTCTAAAGTCACTCGAAAGCCCAACACGATTATCAATATTGCCGTTAATCAAACCAAATAGAGCAATTAAGTTGCTAGACCTCTAACAACTGGTAATTATTCATTCATTTGTACTTTGTAAGCGAGTTTACGCTCTTGTGTTTTTCAATCGCATTACAGTACCATGCAGAAAGAGTTAAATGAGGGAGATAAACATGTTTTCAGGAAGTATCGTAGCGCTGATTACGCCATTCAAAGCAGATGGCGAAGTAGACTTTGACGGTCTGCAAAAGCTAGTAGAGTACCACGTTGAAGCGGGTACAGACGGTATTGTGGCAGTAGGCACAACAGGTGAGTCAGCGACACTGACCATTGAAGAGCATGTAAAGGTCGTTAATAAAACTGTTGAGTTTGCCGACGGTCGCATCCCTGTGATTGCTGGCACGGGTGCAAATGCAACCCATGAGGCAGTAACATTTAGCAAATTACTGGCTGATTCTGGTATTGCTGGCTTCCTGAGTGTGACACCGTATTACAACAAACCAACTCAAGAGGGTTTGTTTTTACATTACAAGGCAATTGCCGAAGCGAGTGATGTGCCTCTAATTTTGTACAACGTACCAGGCCGTACTGCTGTTGATATGCAGCCAGAAACAGTGGCACGCTTGTCAAAGCTTGATAATATCGTGGCTCTAAAAGATGCAACGGGCGATTTGGAACGAATTGCAATTCATCGTGAACTTTGTGGCGAAGATTTTATCTTACTAAGTGGCGATGATGCGACAGGGCTGGATTTTGTGAAACTTGGCGGCAATGGTGTTATCTCGGTAACGAACAATATTGCGGCTAAAGACATGGCAGACATGTTCCATTTGGCAAGTGAAGGTAAGTACGAAGAAGCAGAAGCGATTAACCAACGCTTGATGACTCTACACAAAAACCTTTTCATCGAAGCAAGCCCTATCCCAGTAAAATGGGCAGCGCAAAAGCTTGGTTTGATTGAAGAAGGTGGTTTGCGTCTTCCTTTAACTACGCTTTCTGAAAAATCGCAGCCGATCGTCGAGCAGGCGCTAACAGACGCCCATATTTATTAAGATTGAGCTATTAAGATTGAGTTACTAGGATTGAAGTTCATACTGGGGGCCAAGGCGCCCTCGGTGTTTTAGGAGTATAGATGAAGCTTTCAAGCCAGTTAGTGTTAAGTTCATTAGCTGTATTCGTATTGACTGCCTGTTCAGGTGGTGCCAATCAACGTCGTCAAGCAAAAGATGACTTCGAGTATTTGAACTCCCCCAATTTGGGTGAGTGGAATGTCCCACAGGGTGCACAGCCTCAGTTTTACCCTAACTACGAGATCCCTCAGGGTAACTACGCTGGTGGTGTCGGTAAAGATGTCGACATTCGTCCACCTCAACAAGTCCTAGAGCTTATTCCCGGTGCACGTCTAGACCGCAGTAGTGATGGTGAAGTGACACTTTGGCTACTTCGTAAAGATGAATTAGATAAAGTTTGGCAAACGGTACAAAACATGGTCGCGGCTAACGAGATTCCAGTTGAAAGACAAACAGACTCTCGCATCGAGACAGGATGGGTGACTTGGGATTCGCCAGATGAAGAGCTAGAAATTGGCAGCCGATATGAAATCGTACGCGCTGAAGCAAATGGTCGACACGGCTTTAAGGTGAGCCTTATTGACTGGCGTGAAGGCAATCAAGTGAAAGAAGTAACGGCGACCAACCGTGAGCGCTACAATGTGTTCATGACGAACTTGGTCACCGCTCGCTACGATCAAGAAGTGCGTGAAGAAGCACAGCGTAAAGCGCAAGAGTTGGTTAAACAGATCCCAATCACAATGGGTAAAGACCGCAGCGGACTTCCTGTGATTATCGCGCGTGCGCAATACAACATGCTTTGGCAACGTCTGCCTAATATTCTACCTAAGATGGGCTTTAAGATTGAAGAGCGTAGCCAGTCTCAGGGCACAATCACTGCGAAATATGCATCTCCGGATGATGAATTCTGGAACGATATCGGCGTTAAACCAGTGGAGTTAGCCGCTGGTAAGTACACATTCTTACTTGGTGATTTAGGCAACCGTACGTCTATCAATATCACCGACTCCTCTGGCAAGCCAGTAGAAGAAGAGTTTTTGAAATCACTAGCGCCTGTATTGGCTGCAACAGTGAAGCAGTAAACAAAGCGAGCTTAACGCGGCGTGTTTACTTAATGATAGAAAAGGGACCTAGTGGTCCCTTTTTTGATGTTTAGATTAAATGTGTCGAGATGAAGCTGGTGAGTAACTAACGAGGCTCGTTTTTGTTTTTATCTTCTTCAGCGTAGCGCTGTTTATCCAATGTGTTCAGCTTATCTAAATCGTTCTTACGGCTTTTATCCATCTGACCAAACTTCATTTTTGCGGTATATTTGAGTGCGGCAATATTACCAATGACCACGCTCAACACTACAATAATAATGACCCAAGGATTGGTTAGTATTTCTATCATAGAGCCTCCGGCGGCGTGATATTGTGAATAAATTTGGCGACGACGTTATCCAAATTATTCAGTATGACGTCAATCCCTGCAATGTTGTCGGTCTGATTTTGTTTAATCAACTGGCTTCTGAGTACATCAAGCGTCAACTGCTCGAGGCATTGCTGCCCGACAGCGCGGTGACTAATGTGCCAAGGCTCAATCGAAACGCCACCTAAATCATGCTGATAAGGAAAGAAGAAACCGAACCGACCAAGGTTGGCTTTTAACCATTGGTAGAACGCCTGCTGGTGGCCTTCAAGATACTCCCAAGGTTCCAACTTGAGTTTTGTGTCAGCAGGCAATGAATTGCGCGCATAGACATCAAAATCACAACCCCAATGATGACGACTTCCTCCGGGCAATGCCGACCAGCGCAAAATGGCCATCAATTTCTCTTCGTCATTTAACTCTGCTTTATTCAAAGGGCGGGAGTTGACGTCGAGAATTGGCAACTCACCAGAAAACTTCCCGTTCCAGATGGCTTTTTGGCGATTAAAGTCACGAAAACCACTGGCGATTTCCATTTTGAAACCTGCTTCGGTTGCGGCATTAATCATCTTCAATAAGTCATTGACTACTTTAGGGTGAAGCATAAATGCCTTTTGCCCCACTAGTGTGGATTGAAGATGGGAATCAGTGATTCCGGTGAGTTGCTCTGGTGTCATTGTGTTCTCGCTGATTACTTCGCCAATAGGTGTTTCAACGTGTTTTCGTACATGTCCGTCAACTTTTCAAGATCGTCGACTTTCACACACTCGTTCACTTTATGAATCGTAGCGTTAACAGGGCCTAACTCTACGACTTGACCTCCCATTCGAGCAATAAAACGACCATCAGACGTACCGCCAGTTGTAAGTAGCGCTGGCTTCGTATCATTGACTTCGGCCACAGCAGCTACAACCGCGTCTAGCAGTGCGCCCGTATCGGTCAGGAATGGGTCTCCGTTGAATGTCCATTTTAGGTCGTAGTCCAGCTCATGCTTGTCCAATGTTTCGGTAACACGCTGAACAATTGCGTCATTGTTAAGCTCGGTACTAAAACGTAGGTTGAACTGAACATGGAACTCGCCAGGAATAACGTTAGACGCACCAGTGCCAGCCGATACATTCGGGATCTGGAAACTAGTCGGTGGGAAGTAATCATTCCCTTTGTCCCATTCTGTCGTCGCGAGTTCATGAATCGCGAGTAGAGACTCGTGCACTGGATTGCTGGCTAGGTGAGGGTAGGCCACGTGACCTTGTGTTCCTTTTACCGTTAAATCACCAGTGATGGATCCACGGCGTCCATTTTTCACTACATCGCCAACCACGTCGGTGCTGGATGGTTCACCAACAATACACATATCGATGTTCTCACCACGTTCCATCAACGTTTCTACAACGCGAACGGTACCATTGATAAATGGCCCTTCTTCATCTGACGTAATCAAAAAGCCAATTGAGCCTTTGTGGTCTGGGTTTTCTTCAATGAAGCGTTCGACAGCAACGACCATAGCAGCTAGCGACCCTTTCATGTCAGCTGCGCCGCGGCCATGCAAGTAACCATCAATAATGGTCGGTTCAAACGGATGTGTATTCCAGTGTTCCAATTTGCCAGCTGGTACCACATCGGTGTGGCCAGCAAACGCAAATAGCGGCGCTTCTGAACCACGTCGAGCCCAGAAGTTCGTGGTGTCTTCAAATACCATCACTTCAATTTCAAACCCGAGTGCTTTTAAGCGCTCGATCATCAAATCCTGACAACCTGCGTCTTCCGGCGTTACGGACTGTCTACTGATCAGATCTTTAGCAAGTGCCAATACTGGACTGTCTGTCATCCTTGAGTATTCCTTTATTTAAGAGTTGAAAATGCTAGCGTATTGATCAGCTTTAAAACCGATATGAAGTTGATCATTCACTTTTAAAATTGGGCGTTTAATCATCGCAGGGTTTTCTACCAAAAGAGCGATGGCGTTTTCCTCGTTAAGTGTGTCTTTCTGCTCTTGCGCTAATTGGCGGTAGGTTGTGCCACGTTTATTGAGCACCTGTTCCCAACCTAAAGCGCGACAAAATTCACTTACCATTTCTGCATCAATGCCTTGCTTACGGTAGTCATGGAAGTCGTAAGCAATATCCTCGGCTTCTAACCATTTCTTGGCTTTTTTGATCGTATCGCAGTTGGGAATACCAAACATGGTAATCGACATAGTGTTTCCTTTTTCTTTGTTCTATTTTTCACTGGCGCGGTTAAGACGCACTTAAGTGATTTGGGCTGTTAAAGCATCCTATCAAGAAGCAATCAAACTGACAAAATGCGGTGGAAAATATTTTCAGATAGATTGAGATAACTAATGTCACATAACTTATTTACGATGAATGCGCTATAAATCGAATAAAAATTCGTCTAAATCAAATGGAAAAGTCGAGTTATTGATCAAACGCAACACCTCGCTGAGCAAAAACGAAATAATGAATCAGCACAATTTTAGGAGGTGTCAATGGAATTGAGTCCTGTTTTTGCAAGGCGGCTATATTTGGCCTTGTTGGTGGAAAACCTAGAAAGGCCGAATGTGCCAAAGTTGATCGAAAAAACGGGGTGGCCTCGTCGTACTATTCAAGATGTACTCAAGGCGTTACCTGGGATCGGCATTGAACTCATATTCGTTCAAGATGGCCGACGTCATAATGACGGCTATTATCAACTTTCAGATTGGGGGCCTTTTGATAGCCAATGGGTTCTAGAGCGGGAGAGAGATATCGCTAGCAGTCTTGGATTTCGTGCATAAGCCAGCAATTGCTGGCTTTTTTCATATTCAGGCCTCATCCATTGCAGCGGTAGGCGGAACCCAGCACGCTAAATGAAGTGATAAAATCTTGTGGGGAAACCATAAAAACGGTGTCCGCATCGATAGCCGCTGCATTGTTTTTTAAATCGTTCATCGCGCCTTGCATCATCGCGTCATTAGTCATGAAAATGTAGTTATACCAATGGCCTTCACTTCCGGTGACTTCGCCTTTGTATTCGCATCGCTCAGGGTCGAATTGCGCGTCAATGCGAATATGAACATCTTGACTTTGAGCATGAGTAAGGTGAGAAGGCATCGTGCAACCCGTTAGAAGCACGACAAAAAGTCCAAGTAACAGGCGTTTCATTAGCTATTTCCCCAATACTATGTAAGCAGCAAAGCCAATCCAGCTCAGGACAAGTAGTGTCCAAGGCAGTTTGCTTGATGAATGGTTTGGCGCATCGTCGGTGATATTGTCTTGTTCGATAATCTCTTCATGCTGACGTTGTTTTTCACGTTGCTGTTTTTTCTTCGCTTTATCGGCTTGGCGGTTGCGCTCTTTTTGTTGTTTCTTATATTGCGCGATGCCTTTTTCGATACCTTGAGCGATGAGCTTGGTTTGCTCTTTGGTTTGCCCCGGTTTCTGCGTGGATTTGGCAATTCTCATCGCTTCGGCTTGAGTTTCTTGAGAAGGCACAGGGGTGGCAGGAGTTCTTTTTTTCATGTTTCTCATCAACGTCGCTGTAAATCTTTGTTTAGTTTACCTGTGTAAGGTGCTGAAATGAACTTCAGTTCTCATCTTTGTTGGCTTGCAACTCTGAAACGATAGGTTAAAGTGACGTTTTTATCACATAAAGAAGAAGATGTTGTGCGCTATTCGTTTGACCAATATGACGCCCATGGATTTTTAAAGGCGCCGATCATTTTATGGGTGGGATGGATGTTTCTTGTGCGTTCATGGGTGGTGTTTGCCATGGCTGGTGTAAGTCGTGATAGTGGCAGTAAGCTACTCGCTATTGTTTACCCAGATTCAAGTACGTTGTATTTAGGTTTGGCGATGGGCATTCCAAGTTTGCTTCTTATGTGGTTAATGGGGCTTCGTCATCCCGACAGAGGATGGGTAAACAGAATTACTCGCTATGGTCGCGAGATCACTTTGATCTTGTGCGGTATTCAACTTGCTCAGACCATGTATCATGTGTACCTAGAACATGGAGTGTTTAATTGGGCAAACGCCCTTACCATTACCTTATTAGCTTGGTTTATGATCTATCTTCTAAATGGAAGATGGGTAAAAGACTGTTTTCATGTGCCACAATTGGCGCACGATGAACAGCAGCATTCAAAGAATTAAAAACAATAACTTCCCACTCTGGGGCAAAGTAATAGAGGAAACCTCAATGTCACAAGCTCAAACGGCGATCGTGCCAGAAGCCGGGCCATTTGCACTGTACACTCAACTCAAAGTGAACCAAAACCGTGAAAGCGTATTAGAAAAACTGAAAGCACTGCCAAAGTTGGTGGAAGAGTTAAACATTACCCAGCCGGGTGCAGCGCTGACGCTTTCTATCGCATTCACAAAATCGTTTTGGGAACACCTTAATGTAGACGCGCCAGAAGAGCTTATTGATTTTACTCAACTTGGCGAAGGTGACATCGTTGCTCCAGCAACAGACGTAGATGTACTGATTCACTGTCACTCGACTCGTCACGACTTGCATTTTTACGTGTTGCGTAAGTTCCTAGAAGAGACGGCACAAGATGTCACCATTGTGGACGAAACATATGGGTACCGTTACCTTGATGCTCGTGATATGACAGACTTCATTGATGGCACAGAAAACCCGAAAGGGGAGGCTCGCGCTGATGTGGCTCTAGTAAAAGAGGGCCCATTTGCTGGAGGCAGTTATGTTATGGCTCAGCGCTTTGAACATAACCTTGCCGCTTGGAATCGATTGAATGTCAAAGCGCAAGAAAAAGTGATTGGTCGTACCAAGCCAGACTCTATCGAGCTAGAAGACGTTCCTGCTGCATCACACGTTGGTCGCGTTGATATCAAAGAAGAAGGTAAAGGTTTGAAGATTGTTCGCCACAGCTTACCATACGGGACGGTGACAGGGCCTCATGGCCTGCTGTTTATTTCTTACTGCAATACACTTCATAACATTAAAGTGATGCTAGAAAGTATGTACGGCGTGACAGATGGTAAAACAGACCAAATGCTTCGTTTCACAACAGCGGTAACTGGTGCGTACTTCTTCGCTCCTTCGCAAGAAATGCTCGCGGAGCTAGCCATCAAGTAAGTTCTCAGACTTCATTTCTTAAGCCCTCCAATGGAGGGCTTTTGTTTTCTATTTCTATTCCAATCTCTTTTCAAAAAAACACTAAACTTTTCTGTTACTTGGTCGATAAGTACTCAAAGCCTTAATTTATTTGGAGTCTGTGTCTCGTGGCTATCACCGTTAATACCAATGTGGCAGCACTCGTCGCACAGCGTCATTTGACCAGTGCAACGGATATGCTGAATCAATCCATGGAGCGTTTGTCTTCAGGGAAGCGTATTAATAGCGCAAAGGATGACGCTGCGGGTCTGCAAATATCCAACCGCTTGCAATCACAAATGCGTGGTTTGGATGTCGCGGTACGTAACGCGAATGACGGCATTTCCATCATGCAAACTGCGGAAGGCGCGATGAATGAGGTGACCAATATCATGCAACGTATGCGTGATTTGTCGCTACAGTCAGCCAATGGTTCAAACAGCAAAGCGGAGCGCACTGCACTGCAAGAAGAAGTTTCTGCTTTAAATGATGAGTTAAGTCGTATTGCAGAAACGACCTCCTTTGGCGGACGTAAATTGCTGAATGGCACATTCGGTACATCGTCTTTTCAAATCGGAGCAACGGCTGGTGAAGCGGTACAAATTGGCCTGCGGACCATGCAGCCGGAATCTTTAGGTAGCTTTTCAATGAGCTCATATCAAAGAGTCAGTTCAGATTGGACGGTTCAAAACGGAAATAATGAAATTGTTATCAGCTACCGTGATAACAATTTTGAAGAGCAGGAGATCCGTATTGAAGCTAAAGCTGGCGACGATATAGAAGAACTCGCGACTTACATTAATGGGCAAACCGATAAAGTGAAAGCGTCTGTTAATGAGGAGGGGCAACTGCAGTTACTCATGTCCCACAAGGACGCCATAAAATACCCTGGACCAACCTTCAGTGGTGGCCTGGCTGATGAGTTAGAACTTGGCAAGTATGTCACCGTAAATAGAACGGTAGATAGTATTGATATTAGCACAGTCGGTGGCGCTCAGATGGCGGTCGGCATTTTAGATGATGCTTTGAAAACGGTAGATGGCAGTCGTGCGGAGTTAGGCGCGTATCAAAACCGCTTTAATCACGCGATCAATAATCTCGATAACATCCACGAAAACTTAGCTGCTTCCAACAGTCGTATCCAAGACACTGACTACGCGAAAGAAACCACGCAAATGGTGAAGCAGCAGATTTTGCAGCAGGTCAGTACTTCTATTCTTGCACAAGCAAAACAAGCGCCCAACCTAGCATTAACTTTACTTGGCTGATGAACGGCCTTGCCCGAATTTAACGTAAAACCTGCCTGTATCGACAATTCGAAAAGAAGCTTTAGCGAAAAATGAAAGTTTTTTTGCTTTTTTATCCGCTTTGTCACGATTACCCCTCCAAACGAATTATTTTCAAAAAAATCCAAAATTTTCTCTAAAGAAAACAGGGCATGCGCCGTTAATAAAAGTAACTTTGAGAGAACTACTTGGTTTTCCGAGACGTCGGAAACCGCTACACCGGAAAATCAATTGGAGAAATCACCA
>NZ_JAWOTK010000005.1:0-251787 GCF_033338855.1 Vibrio sp. Vb0937
CCAATCTGTCACTTTGTCAGGGCAAGTCAGTGATGTTGAAAATGGTCAGACGGTTTCTGTCACGGTTCAAGACAGCTCAGGGGTGATGCTCTCGTTCAATGCCGTTGTCGTTGATGGTATGTGGCAAGTCGAAGGGGTGAACTTATCCACGTTAGCCGATGGGGCGTTAACCGTATCTGCCTCCGTGAATGATGTAGCGGGCAACCAAGCGAAAGCGATGGATGAGGCTACGACCATAGATGCCACAGCTCCCACCATTGATATCGATACGGATTTTTATATTAGCGGTGGTCTTGCCATTGATAATTTCCGTGAGGGTATAGTCACGGAAATGAGAGGGACAACCAGTGGTGTAGAGCAAGGTCTGGCAGTGACGATTCGGGTAAGTGACGGAGACAGCACGCTGAATTTTACTGGCCTTGTTGATGCATCAGGTTCGTGGACAGTAACCGGAATTGACGTAAACACTCTCAATCTAAACAACACGTGGACCATTGAAGCAGAAGTGTTGGATGCCGCCGGCAACCACGCGGTAGATACCATGCCGACAATAGTGCTACCCGGTTCAACGGTATTTTCTGAAAATATCGTTGGATTTTTTGGTGAGCAAAGCAGCTCGGCAGCCATCAACATAGAAAATGGTGTGCCAGCACTGCATGCAGAGCAGCCAAGTTTGAGCGCGCTTACATCGGTCGGTCAATCTATTAATGTTGTTGTTGCAGAAGATGGGTTGAGCTTACAAGGAACATCGACCGACGACCGATTAGTTTTTTCAGCAGAAGTCAATGATGATGGTACAGTTCAAATTACTTTTTATGAAGCGATTGATCATGATGTAGGTCAAGATGAGCTGGTGACTAACGTATTGGTTGAAAGCACTCAAAGTGATGCTGACGGCACACAAGAGACGGTTGTGGCACCGTTAACGATTACTATTTATGACTCTGATCCGGTGATTAGAGATGACACATACTCAGTCGTAGAAGATCAAACAATTACGGGCAATCTACTTGAAAATGATATTGATCTTGATGGAACACTTTATGTGAAATTTGTAGAGGCTGGCGGGGAGCAGAAGTCAATTCTAGAGGGGGGATCCGTAAGTTTTAGTTTAGAAAAAGGCGAATTAACCGTATTTTCTGATGGCTCTTGGCAGTTTGATGCAGGTCGAAACCTAGATCATTCGGTCGAGCAAAGTGTTTCTTTCAGCTATTTAGCTGCAGATGACTCCCAAGACTATGGCTTGGCTAACGCAACCATTGAGATTACTGATGGACAAGCAGGTTACGTAGGCAATGCGACTATAGACGTAACAGAAGTCCCTTTGGATGGCCCGATATTGAACTTTGAAGGAACTGTCAATATTGTCGCGGGATCTGACAACCCTGATCCGAGTAGTTTGTATTTCGGTGGGTCATCTATTACTAAGTTAGAAGCATTAGGGCTTACAAGCTCAGTCTCTGATAATGAGCTTAGCTACACGTTAAGTTCCAGTGGAAAGCAAATTACAGCATTTGCGAATGGTGTCACTGTATTTACGTTAACGTTGAGTAGCGTTGAGTCGGGTAACGATGTATTAGCTTCAATTTCGCTTACTCTTGAGCACCCTATCGATCAATTCAATAGCAGTGATACGGTCACTTTCCCGTTGACCATTGGTGGCGTAGATTTAGATGCCACACCGCTTGTAGAGAATGAAATTGACTATGTTCTAAAGGATGGCGCAGACCCAACTTTAAATAATTTGAATGGGGTAGAAGTAAAAGAATCTGATCTCGCAAATGGAAGTGTGTTGAGCTCAGGGAATTTTCAAGTTGAGGTTGGCAGTGATTACCTCGAATCTTTGTCGTTCATCGTCTCTGAACAACCCTTGTTGACGAGTGGTGAACAAGTTGTGCTTTATCAAGTCTCTGCGGATGGCAAAACACTTGATGGTTATATTCTTGACGAAGATGGGCAAACTCAGATTCCCATCTTTCAAGCTACCCTCAGTGCTTCATTACCTATTGATGCAAATAGCGACATTACCTACTCCTTTGAGCTTTTTCAGGCTCTCGACCAACAAGAAAATACTGATCCAAACGTACCTCTCGTTGTTACTGCAATGGACTCAGACCAAGATAACACGTCGGTCGTTTTAGACATTAATGTGATAGATAACGACAATGGACAAGCGCTAATCAATAGTGGCAATGTCGAGTTGACCGAAACACCTGTCGATACAAACATTGCTCCTGATGGGGGTTCAGCCATAGCGAATACGGATGTGATAGTTACGTCATCATTCGATCCGATTGTGTATCTGGGTGTTGACATAAATGATGGAGATACTGTCAAAACTACGCTTGGTGATGCTGTTACTTATAACGGAGAGGCTGTCACTTGGTACGATAACAATGATGGAAGCTTTGACGCAATTTCAGACACTGGAGACGTTGTATTTAGGGTCACGTTACCTAGTGACTTCTCTTTGCCATCAAATGATACGTCTACCGTTAATGTAACTGTAGAGCTTTATCACTCGCTTGACCATGTTTTAGGTGATGGGACGCAATTGTCGATCTCTATGCCCATCGTGGCGAGAGATTCTGATGGAAGCGAGATCTCTACGGAGTCCAACATACTGGTCTATGATGGCTTGTTTCCGGAACTAGTAATTACAGAGGGAATCACAGTCAATGAAAACGGGTTGAATGATGATTCGCTTGATTCTGGCATCGAGGGCTCGTCACCATCCATTACGCTATTACAAGGTTCAGACTCTATCGCCAGTGTGAGCGTGAATATCGATATGTTCAATGCGCTCGGCTATAAAACAAGTAGTGGTAGCCTGGTTTCGCTTGATTCACCGGACTCGAATGGTTGGTTATATGCAAGAGATGAAAGCGAGCAAGACGTCTTTAGAATTAGATTTAATACCGATGGGACTGTCGAGTTTGATCTATACCGTGCACTTGAACACGATGAACCTGACGGTGTTCCAGCGGACGAGAACACATTAGAACTCAGTTTTTCAATTTATGCCGTTGATAAGGATGGCGACCAGTCTGAAGCTGAGACATATACCGTTAGTGTAGTAGATGATATCCCTGAAGACACAAGCTCACCAATAGAAATTGAACTTACCGAGGGGGATGAGTTTTCGGGAAACTGGTTTAGCAATAATGCCGACTTAATCAGTTCAGATGGCACGTTGATATCAAGTTTGACCTATGCAGGTGAAACATACGATACGGCGAGTTCGGTATTTAGCAATGATGCTTGGACCATCGATTTAATCAATAGTAGTGATGGTAACTTAAAATATGGAACGCTGACTATTGCTCAAGATGGGACATTTACGCTAACTACCGAGCTTATTGTTAATACGCCTGTAGGTGGTTTGCTTGATGATCTAACGATAACTGTGACGGATGCAGACGGTGACCAAGCAAGCAGTGAAGCTCAATTAATTCTTGATGATGCTAGGGGCTTTATTCGAACCGTTAATGTAGATACGTTAGAAGATAATGGCGCGAATAATAGTGGAGACCCCACGCCAGTCGCGTTACCGATTAGAGTTTCTCCTGGGGATACGGAGAATAATGAGCGTGTTGAAGCGATAAGGATCTCTGTTGAATCTCTACAAGGAGGGGCTCTGTTTTTAGACGGAGTGCGCCTTGAAGATGATGATAATGACGGATTTATTAGTCTTTCTGGTACAGAGCTAATGGGGGTGGGTATATTCACCGTTCCAAATGGTGATCTCACTTATCAACCAGCGCTAAACCTGTCGGGCAACACTATCAAAGTTTCGTTAGCAGTGTCTGCATTAATCGTATCTGATGTCGAACCAGATGGTTTTGTATTACAAGGCAATAACACGTTAAATGTTAACGTTTTACCGGTTGCAGATTTGCCAGAGTGGTCTAATGATTCGGACTTTTCTTATCAAAGTGTTGAAGATTCCGCTGAATCACTTTCACTCAATATTGTTGCTGAAAAGTTTGACCAAGACGGTTCTGAAACGCTCCACTACCAAATTTCGAATATTCCAGATGGGCTTATATTAACACTTAACGGAAGTGCTATTGAGGAAGGGAAAGCGTATAGCCAATCCGAGTTAGATCAAATTGAAATCACATCTAACGAAAACTTAGCCGGAAGATTTGCTTTTGATGTAACGGCAGTAACGACTGAGTCGGGTAGTGTGTTTGCCGATGAGCAAGATAAAACAGCGGAGATCACTGAACAAGTTGTTATCGATATATCTCCAGATGCCGATGTGCCTACGCTGACCGTTAAAAACATTCAGGGGCTTGAAGACCAAGCGATTGACTTAAAAGAGTACATCTTAGGACGGCTCACTGACACAGATGGCTCGGAGTCTCTGTCTTATCGCATAGAAGTTCAAGATGGTTGGACATTGCCTGTCGGATCTGGGATTACGCTTATCGGTATTAATACCTACCTAGTGACCTCCAATGCTCTAGCCAATTCAGAGGCGTTACTTCAACCAAAATCGGATATCAGCTCATTTACTGAACCTCTATCCCTTCAAGTAACTGCTATTTCAACAGAGTCGACTATTGATGGCTTAGCACCTCTTAATGAAACCGCCGAGAGCCAATCTGCAACCATTGACATTAAGCTAAAAGGCGTGGTCGATGAACCAATTGTCCTAGATGGTGGACAGGGGAATTGGCAATATGATCAAGCGACTAAAGTAATTAGTAATCTCTCTACGTTAGACGAAGATAACCTGATACAACTGGATTTTATCATCCAGACATCAGACGACGATCTATCAGAAGAAATTAATATCTTGCTTCAGAACATCCCTTTGGGAACACAACTGACAGATGTAAATGGTGACCCTATTGTTCTTCCAATTGCTTACGTGGACCCGATAACGGGGCCAGTTTATCAGGTCTCAAACGCTGTTCTTGAAAACACTTACCTCAAAACAGAGCAAGATTTTAGTGGAACACTGAGCATGGATGTTATCGTCGTTTCAACAGAGCCGGATGGTGATTCTGCTGAAACCCCTCTTAAAGTGGAAATGGAAATCTCACCTATTGTTGATCAAACTGACGGCCAAGAATTACAAAGCAATGGTATTGAGGACAATTTCATCACACTAAATCTTGAGCCTGTCGTTAATCAAGATATAGATTCTAGTGAGTCCTTGACAGGATACACCATTGTATCCATTCCAGATGGCTTAACACTTTACTTTGATGGTAATGCAGTAGAGGAAAGTAATTTACCGTTAGAACTCAATGAACTACTCGATGGTAGCTCGGCAACATTATCTGAGTTGTTAAACAGTGGACGAATCACTGTAAAAGCTAATGAAGACCTAAGTGGGACGTTTAGCCTGAAAGTTCAGTACGAAGTGACAGACACGTCTCCGACGATGGAGACTGATGTAAAGGCAATCAATGGCTCTTTGAGCGTCGTGGTTTCTGGCAAAGTGGATATTGGTAATGAAGATATTGACAAAACACGTTTAGAAGGTGCGACTGAAGTATTCACAAGTACCGATGGGTCTGCTGTCGACGTGAGTGGAGGCATTACATTTACAGAAGCGGATATTGATGGTTCAGAGTATCTCGATTACATCGTTTTACAGATACCGCAGGGTCAAGACCTCATTGTTACTCATCCGAACGGTGCTTCTCAAGATGCCGATGGGAACTGGCTGATTCCAATGGAAGGAATCACAAGTGATAGCGTGTTGGAAACCGCTCAAGATTTGCTTGCTAGCGCATCGATTTATAGCCCATCTAACACAGAGATACTTGATGTGAATGTGTTAGCGTATGTTCGAGATGGAACGGATGCTCAATACATCACAGGTCAGTTCCAAATTCAAATTACTGGCCATGAAGGAGATGGAGACCAGTGTGCTGATCCTGGTGAACCGGGAAGCGTTCAAAGTGGGGATATTGTAGGTAAAGAAGGTGAAGATGTCTCAATTGGGGCGTTTTTAAACCCTGATGTGGCGAGTAGTGATGGTAACTTAGTTTCCTTCTTTGTCGCCGCAGATTCTTTACCTGAAGGAGTCGAGCTTACTGGCGAAGGTGTGATACCTGCTTATGATAATGCGGGCAATCTGTTGGGTTATTCAATTTCTAGCGCTGGATTGTCTTCCTTGACGCTTACTGGCGTGGATGAGGACTTTGCTGGTTGCATTACTTTCAATTTAGAAGTGACAGAAACGGCCCCATGCGATGGTGACTCGAAAACAACCGCTCAGACCATTACGGTACAAATCTCTCCTGTTGTCGATGATATCGCGATAGCACCAAGCCAAGTTACGGTTCAAGAAGATACTATAACCAACCTGAATCTTGCTCTTGTATTGGGCGATAGTGAAGGACCAATGCAGTCCATTACTGGAGAAGGTGACGCAGCGACTGGCCTTGAAAGTGTCAATTGGGTTTCTTTATCGGTGTCTGACGAGAATGCGCGGTTTACTGCCGTGGACCCGAGCCTACTCATTGACAACGGTGATGGAACATGGGTAGTGACAGATGTTACGCGTCTAAACGAAATTCAGTTAATCCCACCTGAAAACTACAGTGGAGAGCTTGTTATTTCCGTTGACGCAAACATTACTGATGAAGTCACGGGAAGTTGTTTAAGTACTGACAGTGCGAAAGATACTCAAACTAAATCAACAGAAGTTACCGTTACCATTGCCCCAGTGGTTGATAAAGCGGTTCTGGAAACAGAAGACGTAGTTGGTGATGAAGATAATTATATTTATTTAGGAAACTTATCTGCATCATTAGTCGATCAAGATGGTTCTGAGTCGATGTCTTTGGTCATGACAGGAGTGCCAAACGGAGCCGTGTTGGTTTGGGACAATAATGAGACGTTCGAATTACTCCCTGATAACGGTTCAACGGATGGTGAGAGCAAGGAGTGGCAGCTAACTCAAGCACAACTTGATAAGGTTTACTTTCTACCGCCACTAGATTTTAGTGGGGATATTTCATTAACACTGCAAGCTATTACCCAAGAGTCTGGATCAAACGACTATAACTATACCACTTCTCAGTTCAACGTCGGCGTAAAACCGATTGGCGATGATGTATCGTTGAATACAACCTCTAACACGTTCACTGGAGATGAAGGTGATTCCATTTCGATTGACTTTTTAGCGAGCGGTTTTGAAACAAATAGCAACGAATATATAGAAGTGTCGATGTTGATCAAAGCAAGCTCTGAACCCTCTGCATTGGAAGGCTTAGGTAGGATTCGTATCGGGACTCAATTCTCATCCTTTACCTTCGATGACGCGGGCAATGCCGTGGCGACGGTATTAGTGCGAGCAAATGAAGTGTCAGGTTTGGAGTTCATTCCGAAGGATGCATTTGGAACGATGGATGTTGCTCTCAATGTTAGAACGTTTGATCAAGCGATAGTGTCAGAGACACTCGAAACCGATTTTGGAGATGTGCAAACTACCGATCTAACCATTGTTGTTACCCCTGAAACTGATGAGCCAACACTAACGGCCGATTATCAGTCTATTGTGTCTGAAGCGTCTGGGAGTATTCCTTTGGGGTTGAGCATGAATTTAGTCAATCCTGCACCCGAAGAGTTTGGAAGTGTGGAGATTCGCGGATTACCAACAGATCTAGAGTTGAGTCATGGTGAAAGATTGAACGGCATTTATACTGTTGATCAAGAGGATGTCGCTGATCTTTCCATCGTTGGCGGGTTTAGCGGTGCAAGTGATTTTACGTTGTCGATAAAACCGATTGCAACACTGGGTGCTACAGTCGCAGAAGGTGCTGCTCAGACAGTCAATGTTACCTTAGTGGAAGAAGGGGGCCAAACATTACTTGCGACAGATGCTAATGATTTGCTTATTGGAGGAAGTGGCAGCGATGTATTCCAGTTTGACAGTTCAGGGCTCGGTAACGAGTTAAAGCCCTCGTACGATGTGATCAACGATTTCCAAATATCCGTTATTGGTGATGATAATGACACAATTGACATCGCCTCGATAATCACCGCTACCTCGATAACAGAAGTCGATAATAAGCTCGATTTAACAGAGAATGATGATGGCGTAACGCTTCACATAAAACCAGAAGAGACGGGGACAAAACAACAGATTCTTATGCAGGGCGTCACTCTCGATCAGCTTTACAAAGGTGACTCGACTGGCGTAGCCGAAGAAAATGTCTTACAGAAGATGATTGATGACAACAACTTGCTAGTAGGTGGTATGTCATGAAGCATCACTCATCCTCATCAAGTGAGCTGACTAACGATCCTTGGGGGCAATCGTTAACTTGGTTGATGCGTTATTTTGAGGTTAGACACCATACAAAAAAGGTGCTTTCTGGATTACCTCTTGTTGAGGGTAGATTGGATAGTGACTTATTCATCAGAGCCGCTGAGCGAGCCGATCTTGAACTCACATTAATCGATTTAAAATCCACCGCAATGTTGAGCTTTCCATTGGTGGTAATCAATAGGAAGACGTTACAACCCGCTATTATATCTGAGCGACATAACAGCGATTATCAAGTCACGTTATTTAGTGAAGATCAAGGTGAAACGCAATACGTCACGAGCGAGGAACTGCATAATCAATTCCAGCCTCAAGCATGGCAAGTTTCTATGCGTCCAGAGCTGGACAAACGGATAAGTTCTATTCAAGCGGATTATAATGAACATTGGCTTTTCGCCGTAGTGAAAGAAATGTCTCCGTGGTATCGAGATCTTTTGATTGCCTCTTTCCTTATCAATACGCTAGCGCTAGTTATTCCGCTTTTCACTATGAACGTTTACGATCGTGTAGTGCCTAATCAAGCTTTCAGTACATTATGGGTTTTGGTCGCTGGTGTCTCCGTCATCATTATTTTTGATTGGCTATTGCGTAAAGCAAGGGGAGTTGTCACTGATACCGCGGGTAAGTACATCGATAACAAGCTTTCTTCGATACTTTTTTCTAAAGTTATGGGGATGAAACTTGAACACCGTCCTGCATCAGTCGGTGCATTCGCTCGACAACTACAAGATTTTGATAGTGTTCGCGATTTTTTTACTTCTGCATCTCTTGTGACCTTAGTTGATCTCCCATTTACGTTGTTATTTTTAGTCTTAATAGGTTGGCTAGGTGGGGCAATGATGTTCATACCTATTGCCGTCATGTTTACCCTGCTGATCCTTGGCTTTGCGGTAAAAGCAAAAATAGAACAATCACATACGGAAAGTGCTGCACTATCCATGAAGCGACAAGCTCACTTGTTTGATTCATTGTCCTCTTTAAAAGAGATTAAGCAAAATAACGCTACGGGAGAAGCACAAAAGCGTTGGGAGCAAACGGTATCCATGCTTTCTGATTGGCAAAATCAATCGCGAAACTATTCGAATATCGTTGCTTACTCCATTCAATCTAGCCAGCAGATAATTACCGTAATGTTACTTGTAACAGGCGTGTACAGAATTTCTGAGGGATTGCTCAGCATGGGGGGGCTCATTGCTATTGTCATGCTTAGCGGTCGTGCTGCAGGGGCGATTAACCAGTTAGCTATGTTGTTACTTCGCTATCAACAGACAAAAACAGCGGTTGAAGGCTTAAATTCTATCATGTCTTTACCTCAGGAGGCGCAACGCAGTCAGGTCATTACGTCTGCCGAATTTACAGGGAATATACGTTTAGAAAACGTGAGCTTCCAATACCCAGATGTTGATATGCCATGTTTGAGAGATATTAATCTTACTATCAAGCAAGGCGAACGCGTTGGCGTTATTGGTAGTGCAGGAGCAGGAAAGTCTACACTCCTTTCTATTATTACCAATCAACTCAGTGCCTTACAGGGTAGCGTTTATTTTGATGACATTGACAGTCAGCTTTGGCCCGCCGAATTGATAAGAGAGAAAACGGGTTGGGTTGGCCAAGATTCGCATCTTATATACGGCAGCATTATGGAAAACATAGTATTAGGACATCATGTTATTGATCAAGAACGATTACGCCGTGCGATAGAATTATCGGGTTTGAACCAGTACATGAGTCGCCTTCCTCATGGTCTAGAAACGCAAGTCGGAGAAGGAGGGCGTTATTTGTCGGGGGGGCAAAGGCAAGCTGTAGCGATTTCAAGAGCTTTTTATCGAAACCCAGCAGCATTAATTTTAGACGAGCCAACCAGTTCCTTAGACCAGCCTGCTGAGAATGCATTGTTTAATGCTCTCAAATCGTTGCCGCACTCGACGACGATGATTATTAGCTCTCATAAACATTCCTTATTATCGCTTTGTGATCGAATTGTTGTGCTTGATAAAGGCACAATTTTGAGGGAAGGAGCGCCCCAAGAAATTTTTGCTAAACAACAGTCTAACGCGAAGACGAACAGAGTACGCGCAGTATCAATTGTATGCGAAGGAGGTCAATGATGAGCACAGTTCGTTGGAGTAATGCTCATTTAGCAAACCGTTCGAGAACGTTGATTTGGTTGTCTGCCGCGTTAGTGCTGAGTGTGATTATTTGGGCCTCGTGGGCGAGGTTAGACGAAGTGGTTGTCGGCGAAGGAAAAGTTGTTCCTACTTTGTCTGTTCAGACGATTCAGAGCTTAGAGGGAGGCATTCTAAAGGAGTTACTTGTCATGCCTGGTGAAAGCGTCACTAAGGGGCAAACCATCGCCATTCTGGATGATACAAGGTTTAAGTCGACCTATTCGGAGACCTCTGAACAAGTTGAATCTTTGCTCGCCAGAAAGCAGAGGCTTCAAATTGAATTAGAAACGGTAAAAGTGAATAGCCTCCAACTGGATTGGAAACAACAAGTGAGTATCGAGCCTCAGCCATTTGATATTTCGATGACCGGCCACTCTGCCTATCTGAATGCCAAAGCAAACTATCTTGAGCGGTTGAGCCAACTGGAGTCTGAGCTGG
The DNA here is from genome assembly GCF_033338855.1 of Vibrio sp. Vb0937. NCBI lineage: Bacteria > Pseudomonadati > Pseudomonadota > Gammaproteobacteria > Vibrionales > Vibrionaceae > Vibrio > Vibrio sp. Vb0937. Next base: position 10,903 of record NZ_JAWOTK010000005.1, read on the forward strand.
AGGAGGCTAAATTGCGAATTGAGCAACAATCGCAAGCTTATCTAGATACCTTGAATACCATTCAAACACTAAAAAGCAGTCTGGTTATTGTCTCGAGAGAGCGAGATATGTTGAGAGAGGTGGTTTCTAGTGGCGCGGTGGCTGAAGTGGAATTATTAAAACTGAATAGAGACGTTATAAAGCTCAAAGGAGACATCGCGAGTTCACAAGCTGCTGCCCAAAAGCAAAGGGCTGTGTATTCTGAATCCATCGCAGATTATCGTGGTACTGCGCTTGCTTTTAGGGCAGAGGCACAAGGGCAGCTCAATGAAGTTGTGACGCAACTAGCGCAGCTCAATGAAAGTCGTCAGGCGATTGCGGATCAGTTGAATCGAACGCAGTTACTTTCTCCGGTCGATGGAACCATCAAAGATGTTTTTGTCAGAACCATCGGAGGTGTGGTTAAGCCGGGTGAGCCTATTTTAGAAATAGTCCCTCGTAATAGCACGTTAATCGTTGAAGCGAGAATTTCTCCTCAGAATATCGCCTTCATAAGGCCTGGCCTGCCGGCAACGGTAAAGTTGTCTGCCTATGACTTTGTCATTTACGGAGGCCTAGAAGGAGAAGTGACCTACGTAAGCGCCGATGCACTTCAAAATGAAGAGGGCAATGCCTACTACCGTGCCAACGTTACTTTCAAGGTTGATGATAAGTTTACGATCATCCCGGGAATGCAGGTTGTGGTAGACATTCTTACAGGAGAAAAAACAGTACTGAATTATTGGTTAAAACCTATATTACGTGCGAAAGAGAATTCGCTCAGAGAAAGATAGACATAAGGATATAAGATGCGGCTTAAATCAACGTTATTGGTCTTGTTTGCAGTATCATCGTCGCCAAACGCTTTGACTTTAGAAGAGTCAGTTACGTTATCTCTCGATAGCTCCCCAAGTTTGCTTGCTCGCTATTCTCGCTATGAGTCGATGGTACGAGACCGAAATGCCATAAATGGTTCATTTCTTCCTCAGGTTAATTTGTATGCAGCAGCAGGGTACGAAGGTACTCGATATAACAACGGAAACTACATCGACAGTGAAGATAGAACATTAGAAAGAACGGAGATGGGCGTAAGAATCTCCCAACTGTTATTTGATGGATTTAAAACAAGTGCTGACGTTGATCGCTTATCTTACGAGGCTGAAGCTGAACGCTTGGGCTTATTGGCATCTGCGGAAAATGTCGCATTAGATACTGTCAGAGCGTATGTGGATGTTTTACATGCCCGAGAGTTGATGAAACTGACAGAAAGAAACCTAAGTGAACACCAAGAGATCTACCGTTTCATTCTAGATAAAAAAGAAAAAGGTTTAACCAGCAACTCCGACTTAGCGCAGGTTTCTTCGCGTGTCGCGACAACACAGTCCTCATTGATTGCCGCCCAAAACAATCTTTCCGATGCTAGAACAAGATTTGTACGTTTGGTTGGTCGAGCGCCGCAAAACTTAGTTGAACCTGTTTACCCGCAGGAGTTGCTTCCGAATAAGCTTGACGAAGCACTCAAACAAGCGGTTAGGTTGCACCCATCCATACAGTCAGCGATGAAAGATTTAGAGGCGGCTCGACATGAAGTAAAAAGAGAAAAGGGGGATTACTACCCAGAGCTCAAGCTTGAGCTGTCAGCCAACAAAACAGACAACGTGGATAATATTGAAGGCATTAACGAAGATGCAAAGGTTATGCTGACGGTCAACTACGATCTTTTTAACGGCTTTTCTACAGACTCCCGAGTGGAGTCATCCGCCTGGAGAGTTGAGGAGGCGAGGGCTATTCGAGCAAATGCAGAACTAGATGCGAATGAAGGTGTAAGGCTAGCATGGGACGCACATACATTGCTTCAACAGCAAATGGAGTATTTAAAAGTCAACGTTGATGCGGCGAAAGTAACTGAATTAGGGTACATCCAGCAGTTCAATGTAGGGCGACGCAGTTTGTTAGATGTATTAGATGCCAAAGTTGAAACGTTTGTTGCGAGACGGAACTATACCCGAACAAAGTACGATCATTTGGTTGCCACTTACCGTTTATTCAACTCGATGGGGATTCTGACTTATGCGTTGCGAGTTGAGTATCCAGAGAACTGGAAGGAGAACAATAATGGATAAATTCGCAGTGGCGAGTCTTCTAGTTTTCATGTTAGCAGGCTGTGCTGAATCACCGGATACGATGTTGACCACTTACCAGTACAACGACCTTAAAGACAATGATAGTGATGGCGTGATAAACCAACGAGATAACTGCGCAGATACGCCCAAAGGTGTGGTTGTTGACAGTGAGGGTTGTGCGAATTGGGTCAACGACTCGCAGACACACCTGATCAGTTTTTTCTTTGCGATGGATGAGCATCAGGTAACGTCATCTCATGATATGCCGCTAAGCGAGTTGAAAGCATTGCTTCAGAGTAACCCAAATGCGCAAGTCATACTGATAGGAGACACAAGCCCTGAAGCGTCACTCGAATACAACAAAGCGTTGGCAAAGAAAAGAACGGCAGCTATACGAAAATTGCTAGTGAGAAACGGCATTCAAGATAATCGAATTGAAGAGCAAGAGTTTTATCAGAATACGGCATTGACGGTACAACTAAAAAAACGGGAAAGGCGCACAATTGCTGTTGTAAACACGAAAGCTGAAAGTACTGAACAAGCGTGGACTATATTTAGTTCGGACAGCGAGTTGACACCTAATTCGAAGTTGGAGTTGAATTATGAAAATTAAAGTCTTGCCTTTCTTTGCTCTAGCTTCATGTTTGATTTCACCGCTGGCATTTGCTGACTCTGAGGCTCGAACATCGATTTTTGTCGAACCAGAGATACTAGAAACGATAGAAACATTGATAGATGAGCCAAGTGTAAATGTAGCGCTTGCATCTCAGTCTGGTGGTTTTAACGACATGCTAAATGACGGAGCCTCTATTGCGATCACATCTAAGAAATGGTCAGATGAAAACATCTCCCGATTTCAACGAGAAAGAGGCCACAGGCCTACACGTTTGTTTTTAATGGCAAACGCTATTGTCGTAATCAATAGTCAAAAGAGTACGGTAGATAGTGTTTCCGTTAGTGAATTGAAACGCTGTGATGCAAATACGTATGCTTTCGGGGAGATGCGTTTAAGTAACCCAGATGTGAGCTCTAATGGTTGTCAATCATCGATTCAAATGCTTGATGAAGACCGATTGAAACGGGCTTTAAGCGACGACTTTTCAGCCAAAGCTTATATGCGATACTCCGATTTTAAATACTCAGAACAGTGGTCGAGCTACAAGGCTCTCTCTGTTCATCATAACGATGACTCATGCTCTTTGAGCACAGATTGCATCTATTCTCTTCGCTATCCATTTTCCGTGGTCTATTACGTTTATATAAATAAACAATTCGACACTAATCAGAAGATCAAAAAATCAAAGCTATTTGAACTCCTTACAACCGACCACAATACACAACAGGTACGAAATGCTGGGTTTATTCCACTACCAAAAGCGCTTATTAAAAGAAATAGAGTGAAGTTAGGGCTAGATGAGCCAGTTGTTTTAAACGGGTATAAATAAACTTCATACGCCTAACTATGTGGGCTTGAGTGAACGTACCGTCCTAGGAAGTTTTGCCTTGCTGCTCATTTATCTTTGGTTAACCTTTGGTCAATTGAGTTGGTTGTAAGTGGTTTTGTTGGTAATTTTTCTATTATTGTGGCAAGTTTGCTTAAAACCACTTAAGTGAATTTAAGTCATGACACAAGAAGAAAGACTCGTAGCGCTCAGAGCGAAGCTGGATCAGCAAAATAAAGTAACGTTGTCTGAAGTTTGTGAGTACTTTGGTATCTCGCGAGATTCAGCTCGTCGAGACTTAGTTAAGTTGAGTCAGCAACCTGGTTTACAAAGAATACGAGGTGGTGTCATGCTTGCGCCGATCTCTTCCCATACCGAGGCATACGCGAGTCGACCCGTGAGTGACGTTAAACATCGACTGGCTCAATCTGCCGCAGCGTTGTTGGATGAGCGCGACCATCTTGTTATTGATACCAGCACCATTTTATCTCTGCTCCCACTCTATGCAGGAAAAGCGCGTTGTGGAGAAAACAAGCTCAACGTCGTTACTAACAGCATTGATGTGCTGACCGCTGCTGAGACAAACGACACAATGGACGTTTATTTCTTAGGCGGACACTTTGACCCTTATGCCAGAGCAGTTTTAGGGGCGCAAGCAGAGCAGCAAATGCAGCATTATCACGTGAACAAAGCGTTCATTGGCGTGTGTGCGTTGTCATCCCGAGGGCTGACAACAAATAGTTTGTTAGAAGCAACAATGAAACAAGCGATGATTGCTCAAGCTCAGCAGGTCATCGTCGTTTGTGAATCCCGAAAAATTGGTAGCGACAATTTCCACCACGTATGTGATTTGTCAAAGATCGACATCATTATTACCGATCATCCTCCTCAATCAGATTTTCAACAACTCCTCGATCACAATGATATTGAATGTATTGTTGTGTCACCGAAATAAGGAATCTTAGAATGGCTTACGATCCCGTAAAAACCGCTGTGATTGGTTACGGATATTCAGCAAAAACGTTTCATTTACCCTTCATTAAAGCGCTACCAAATTTAACGCTGAGCGCGATAAGCTCGCGTCAACAGGAGGCGGTTCAAAATGATTGGCCAGATGCTAAGTGGTTTTCTGATGCGAATACTTTACTCGATGATAGTGATGCAGAGCTCGTAATCATTACTGCGCCAAATGACGTACATTACGAACTTGCAAAGCGTGCGTTGAACAATGGGAAACACGTCATCGTCGAAAAACCGTTTGTTACTCGGATAGAAGATGGTAATGAACTTATCGCCTTGGCGGAAGAGAAAGGTCTGGTGCTGAGCGTTTTTCACAATAGACGTTGGGATGGAGACTTTCTCACGGTTAAATCTCTTATCGAACAAGGTAAGTTAGGTGATATAAAGCTGTTCGAGTCACACTTTGACCGTTACCGCCCTGAAGTTCGTCAACGCTGGCGAGAGCTAGCTCAAGATGGTGGTGGTATTCTATTCGACCTTGCTCCTCATCTTCTCGATCAAGCATTGGTGTTGTTTGGCTTGCCAGATGCGATAGACGCACAATGTCGAATGATGCGCCCGGGTGCGACAACGATTGATTATTACAACTTGATACTTCATTACCCTGAGCATATTGTGCACTTGCATTCAAACTTGTATAGCCCAGAGCCGAATCTCCGCTACAAAGTATTGGGTACGGAAGCTAAATATGAAAAGTTCGGATTAGATCCTCAAGAGGGCTACTTAAAAGAAGGCCGTTTGCCGGAAAACGATGCTTGGTCGGAAGAAGATGAGGCGTTATACGGCGTCCGTTACGACGAAGACGGTGCGCAAACTATCAAAACGGAGAGAGGCGCGTACCAAGCTTACTTTGTTGGTGTGGCAGACGCCATTCGTTTGGGCACTGATAACCCGGTTCCTGCCGCTCAAGCAGTACAGAATATCGCTCTGATTGAGATGGCATTGGAAAGCAGTAAAACGGGTAAAACGATTCAGGTGAAACCATGAGTTTGACGCTTGAACTCGTGGCCCTGCAAGAGCATGAACTTCAGTTGGCGGAATTTAATCACCATATTGCGTGGTCTATCGGCCTCGCTCTAAAAGAAGAGGCTGAAGCTCGCGGCGCGGCTGTTGCTATTGAGGTTTACGGCTTTGGACAAACGCTATTTCAATACGCGATGGCAGGAACCTGTGCTGATCATTTAGATTGGGTCCGTAGGAAGCGAAACTCAGTATTGAGGTATGGCCACAGCTCTTACTATCTTTCTCTGTACAACAAGCAAAAGCAACGTGATTTCGAAAATCAGCCTCATCTCGATGCTCGTGAGTACTGTGCTCATGGTGGCGCGTTCCCAATTCGGCTTTCTGGGCCTGGTTTGGTTGGGGTTGTGACGGTATCGGGTTTACCGCAGTTAGATGATCATCAGCTAGTTGTGGATATATTAAAAACGATGACAGAGACAAAACCCTCTTAAACGCCAAATATGAAAGTAGCACGGTTCTTTATCGTGCTACTGAATTCTCTTTTTAGCTCATAAAGTGTTCTTTAATGTGAGCAAATATTAACATTGATCCCAACTTACTACCTGAAAATCAAATCAATTTCATATAACCTATACGCTCATTCATATAGAAAGCCTTCAAAGTTGGCCATTGGCAATGTCTTTTAGAAGAAAAGAAAAACTCAATCTTAGAAATCTTATTGTCACCCTATGTGTGTTCAGTGTGCTTGTCACTTTGATCAACGCATTCTACTCGATTTATCGTGTTCAAAGGGATCTCATCATCAATAACACGTTAGAATCAAACCGTGTTTACGCCCAAAAAATGTCTGAAATGACAGACTCTTTCATAGAAAGCTCAATGTCGCAGCTAAAATACAGTGCGAACGTGCTAAAAGACAAGATGCATGACGCTCAGCTTCTTGATAAAGAGGCTGAGAGATTAAGAACGCAAACCAAATCATTTAACTCTGTGGTTGTCGTTAATGCAAAAGGGGTTATTATTTCTGTATCCCCTGAAACACTTCAGGTGAAAGGTGTAAGGTTAGTGGGTGAAAGAAAACGCCAATCTTTAAACGCTCAAGCACCAGTTGTTACTGAACCATTTATATCGCCCGCTGGAAATTACTTGTTAACCATCTCATACCCTATATTTTCTCAATCTAATGAATATTTAGGTTATATCGGCGGCACTATTTATCTAGAAAAAGAAAATATTCTCGCAGAGTTACTCAGCCAGCACGCATACAAAGATGGTTCTTTCCTTTACGTTGTCGATGAGAGTAACACTCTGATTTATCACCCAGATCAATCGAGAGTTGGTGAAGTAATCGACGATAATGAGGCAATCAAAGCGGTGACGATGGGGCAGAGCGGTAACAAAGAAATTGTTAACTCTCGCGGCGTCGAAATGCTTGCTGGTTATGCACCAGTAAAGTCATCAGGATGGGGAATTGTTGCTCAGCGCCCGAAATCGATGACGTTATCTGTGCTAGATGAACAGATGTGGAATGTTTTCCTTAAGTCGATTCCAATTGGTTTATTAACTTTGTTGCTAATTTGGTTCTTGTCCCTTCTTATTTCTAGACCACTTTGGCAGTTAGCGGGTGCTGTGCGAGGTGTCGAAGAACATTCATCCTCTATCGATGATCTCAAACTGGTTAAGTCTTGGTATTTTGAGGTCTCACATTTGAAGCTTAGCTTTCTTAAAGCATTTGGTATCGTGTCAAAAACCATTGATAAGCTGCAACTGGATACATTAACAGATTCGATGACTGGATTATTGAATCGACGTGGATTAGATAAAGTTCTTGGTTTGTTTAAGCAGGAAAATACCGCGTTCTCTGTTTTGGCGCTAGATATTGACCACTTTAAGAGCGTAAACGATAACTATGGCCATGACGTGGGTGACAACTTACTTAGAGAGTTTGCGCAGTTAATGAAAGACCAAGCTCGCTCTAATGATCACCTGTGTCGTTCTGGCGGTGAAGAGTTTATGATGTTTTTGGAAAAAACAGACGTAAACCACGCTATGGATGTTGCAGAGCGTATTAGACACAACGTGGAACAACATGACTTTCAGGTGGTTGGTAAGGTCACGGTTTCGTTGGGCGTTTCTCACTGGAAAGGCAATGACACACCAATTGAAGCGGTAATGAAAGACGCCGATAATGCACTGTATAAAGCGAAACATAATGGAAGAAATAGAACGGAGTTGGGTGACGACGCACAATAGATATTGCGCTTTAGGCTGAACATAAAACGAGCCAGTGACTAACCTTTGCTGTTAATCGCTGGCGTAACCGCTACCAATTGCGCGAAACGGCAAGTTCAGCTCTAATTCTGGAATTTGTTTACCCACCCAAGCCGGAAATGTATTGCTATTTGGCCCTGGAAACAGCGTATATTCTTCAGCCCAAGGGTATTGGTTAATCACACTTTGTATTTTAGGGATAAGCTGGCGGGCCTTTTCACCTTGTATGGAGAGGATCTTTTCTGGTTTTGCACCATACCAATATCGATCTGGCGTCCCAGTTTGGTACTGATATAGAGCGGGTTGTCCGCGATTCACTCTCCAGCCGACTACTTCATACACTGTATATTCGTTCGCATTTTCAGGCTTTATTGCAAACCATGTATGAACGGCAAACCAGCCTCGCCAACCAAACGCGTCTGCGGCGTAAAACTCAATCACAGCATGCTTGACATTGGAAGGATCGGGTGCGATACCCGCAGGTTCTCTGCTTGCGGTACGCCAATCTCCTTGAGTGCATCCACCCAGCATAACCGCGATTGACATGAGCCAAATTTTTACAAGGTGAGTAAAGTTGAGAGGGTCTTTCATTTATTGCTCCTAGACCAACCGATGCTGGTAACGCTCTATTGATTTTAGCTATAAAAACGTGGCAAGTCTGATAGTTGAAATCCTCTCCTTATTAAAAGAGAGAGGGAAGTTAGTGCCATAATTCCAGTTCATACGCAATAATAAGGTAAGCCGATTTGTAACATGTGGCATAGACGATGCCGTATTTCTCGAACGATTCGTCTAGTTGCGTATGAAAAAGTAAGAGGTTGTATGTATTCCTTACACGGCCACATGAATTAAAAACATTAAAAAAACAGAGGTTTACAGTGGATTTTGACTGATTGAGTGAGTTTGGGGCCCTCACATTGTCTCACATTTGCTTGTTTTGGGCGGAATTTTCATCGCTCATCTTTTTGCGCGTTTAGAGTCAGCGTTCAGCTATGGCACAATAGGCGCTCACAGAACAAGTGCTGTTTGGTCATGCAAATAGCAGAAAAATAACTAGAAATAGAATAATTAATGTTTAAATCAAAAAGTATACTCGCATTAAGCGTGTTCGCATTTGGCTGTTTTGCCAATCAAGATAGCGAACCAACGTCCGTTGTGCTGAACTATGGTGACTCCTCCATCAGTACTGATATTCAAGCCAATCGAAAATTTCATATTGTCCGAGACAATGAAAGTGAGCACGTAGAATTCTCCGGCGGAATCACAAAGGAGTATTCCGATTATATTGTGAATATTCATATCATAAGAAAAAGCAATATACGCAGATCAAGCCGAGAGCTGAATACAACCGTATTGATGAACAGTGATCAGATTGGGAAGCCTTTAGTGATTGGCATTGAAAATGATGAGTTCACTAGTATCACTTTGCGTTAATGCTTAGTATTTATTGAATAGGAATGAGGAAATTGATGCTCTCAATACGCTGCTATCGCACCGAGGATGCCCCAACACTGTGGGCACTCTTTTACCATACTGTGCGAATCATTAATCGTCGCGATTATACGGAATCACAAGTTTCCGCTTGGGCACCATCAGATTTTGACCTCGATGTGTGGCAACGAAAAATGGACGATATTCAACCATACGTCGCGGAGATAGAAGGGCAGGTCGTTGGCTATTGTGATTTGCAAGGCGACGGCTTGATTGATCATTTCTTTTGCCATCATGAATACCAAGGACAAGGTGTTGGTCGTGATTTGATGTCTTTTCTTTTTTCACAGGCGAAAGTACAGGGGATAAAACGACTGTATTCTGAAGTGAGTATTACCGCCCGACCTTTTTACGAGAAAATGGGTTTCACAGTTAAGTCTCGACAACATGTTGAGGTTAGGGGAGAAACCTTAACTAACTTTATGATGGAAAAGTATATTTAACTTAAATAGTGAGCATTTAGTGAGCTTGAACACAGATATAAAATGTTTTCCAATGTGAAAACGAGTTCATTGATCTCGCACCAACGTTTTGTTTGAAAACAGTGTACATAATCTTCTCTGGAACGCCATTACCGCATTTCGTCTCTGAAGGCTTAAAAACAGTCTGAAAGTTTTGGTTTTGCGGCGGGTAATAGCGTTCCAAACGCCAAATGTGTCTGGCTAACCATCTCAGGAAGAGAAGTAGTACTATGCGCCCTTATCTCAAATACGTTGTTCCAACATTGATACCATTGCTTGTTTGGTTGATGCCTCTCTCTGCGTTCCCATTTGATGGCATTACTATCGTCCAGCAAAGAGTGATTGCAATCTTCTTGCTTGCCGCACTTTGCTGGGTATTCGAGCCAATTCCAATCTACGCCACTTCGGTTGTGATCATTGTCCTAGAGCTATTGCTTGTATCAAATAAAGGTATTGTGCTCTTTCGTTTGCAAGAAGGGCAGCCACATTTTGGTGAGCTATTACAATACAACGAGATAATGGCGACCTTCGCTAGTCCGATTATCATGCTCTTCCTCGGCGGTTTCTTTTTGGCTATGGCGGCGACAAAGTACAGGTTAGATGTCAACTTAGCCCGAGTGTTACTCAAACCATTTGGACAAAAACCAAAGTTCGTTATGCTGGGGTTGATGCTGATCACCGCTGTTTTTTCCATGTTTATGTCAAACACCGCAACAACAGCGATGATGTTGTCCATTTTAACCCCTGTGATAGCGGTTTTCGGGCCTAAAGACCCAGGTCGAATTGCATTCGCCTTGTGTATTCCTGTTGCAGCCAACATTGGTGGCATTGGTACTCCAATCGGCACGCCACCGAATGCCATCGCCCTAAAATATTTGGTTGGTGACAACTTAATTACGTTTGGTGAATGGATGGTATTTGGTGTGCCATTCGTTATTGTGATGATGGCGTTAGCTTGGTTTCTGATTGGCTTTTTATATAAAGCCGAACAAACCACCATCGATCTGAACATTAAAAGCAAGTTTTTGAAAACACCCAAAGCAATAATGGTTTACGTCACCTTTGCCGGCACGATTATTCTTTGGTTGATGGGTTCTGCACATGGAATGAATTCTTACACAGTAGCATTAATTCCGGTCGCAGTGTTCTCATTGACGGGCATCATCAACAAAGAAGACTTGAAGAAAATCTCTTGGGATGTGCTTTGGTTGGTGTCAGGCGGTATTGCTCTGGGCCTTGCTCTAGATAAAACCGGGCTTGCGAAGCTGGTGGTACACAGCATTCCGTTTGATCAGTTCTCGCCATATGTTGTCTTGTTTGGTGCGGCTTTCTTGTGCTTGTTAATGGCAAACTTTATGTCGCATACAGCCACCGCAAACTTGCTGATGCCGATTATGGCTGCGCTGGGTGCTTCTATGGCTTCGCTAACGCCTCTCGGCGGTGAAGTTACTCTGATCTTAGTCGTGACATTTGCTGCTTCACTCGGTATGTCGTTACCAATCAGTACGCCACCAAACGCGTTAGCTCATGCAACAGGGCATGTCGAGAGTGGCCAAATGGCTCGTATCGGTGCCGTGCTAGGCGTGATTGGCGTATTACTCAGTTTTGTGATGGTGTGGATTTTACATACTGTTGGGCATATTGGATAACCCATGTACGAAACGAAGTTAGACGCGTTAGTACAACGCTACTTTAATCACCTTGAACGCCGATTAACGGTTTTATCCGGGTCGGTGCTTATTGAGCAAGCTGGCTACAACGATCGCTTGTACTATGTGCTGTCGGGAGAACTGGCGGGGTATTACGCGGAAGATGACAAGAAACCGATTCAGGTATTTTCTGCGTCTCAAGGTGCGTTTATTGGCGTACACAGTTTCTTTTCTGGTACGTGGACTGCCTCTTCGACAGTGATTGCTCAAACCGATGTTGAATTGGCTTGGATACAGCGTGATACGCCCGCCGTGGAAGAGGCGACATACGGACCATTGACGACACAATTTATGCCTGTGATGGTTAACGAATTATCTCGTCGTCAACGGCGTGCAATGCAAGAGGCATTAGCTAAAGAAAAAGCGCTACAAAAGCTTCATACCGCAGAGCAAATGACAACGTTGGGGCAGCTTGCAGCGGGTATTGCTCATGAGTTGAACAATGCGATAGGCGTTGTAAGCAGTAAATCAGAACGGCTAGAGACAGTTATCATGGAACTGCTTGAAGAAGTTCATCCGGAAGCGAGTCAATTTTTTGATTTTGGTTTAATGCAAGGGCAGAAAGTCTCTTCTAGCGAAGCGAGAAAGCGGGGGCGCCACTTCGAAAAATACTACGGTTTAACCAAGGAGGTTGCTCGTGATCTTGCGCGAGCCGTTCCAAATAACTTCCTTTCAGAACATTGGCTAAAAAGACCAGAAGAAGCGATACGTTTCTGGCAAATGGGGCGAGATCTCCATGACTTACGCATCGCTTCTAAACATACCGTTGGCATTGTGCGATCCGTAAAACAATTGGGGCGCACGGATATCGACTTGGATGAAGCGATTAACATCAATGATTCAATCAATCGCGCCTTGGCTCTATTGCAAAGTGACTTAAGACGAGTGAGTGTTCGTTTTAGCCCTGCGGATTTACCTGCTTTTATTGGTTCTCAAACCGAACTCGTCCAAGTTTGGGTAAATATCTTAAAGAATGCGTGCGATGCACTTGGTGAAACGGAGAAACCCGGTATCGAAATACATACTCGGGAGAGTAAGGGTAAAATTTTGGTCACGATTGCTAACAACGGACCAGAAATTGATGAAGCGACACGTAGAAAAATTTTCCGGCCAAACTTCACCACTAAAAAGGGGGGATTGTCGTTTGGTTTAGGGTTAGGTCTGTCGATTGTGAAGCGCATTATCGCCGGATATAACGGCTCTATTGTAGTAAAGAGCGACAGTGAAAAAACGATTTTTAGAATCAAGTTACCAGTAGAGGGTGAACATGGAGAAGCTTAATGTAATTTGCGTTGATGACCAACGAGAGGTACTAAGCGCGGTTCTACAAGATTTAGAGCCGTTAAATCAGTGGTTGAATGTCGAAGACTGCGAATCAGCGGGTGAGGCTCAAGAACTGATGGATGAATTTGATGCAGAAGGCGAGATGATCGCATTGATTATTTCCGATCATGTGATGCCAGGTAAAACGGGAGTAGAGCTGCTGACCGATGTATCAAGGGACGGTCGTTTTGGCTTTACGAGGAAAGTGCTTCTTACCGGGCAAGCGACGCACACCGATACGATTAATGCGATCAACTCCGCAGGCATTGATCGCTACTTTGAAAAACCATGGCAAGCAAGCCAATTAATAGAGTGCGTTAGAAACCTGGTGACCCAATATATCTTTGATGTGGGCTTAGATTACACTCAGTATCACGAACATTTAGATCAGAGTGTGGTGTTTGAACGTCTACGTTAATCGGGGGACATTAAGCTTGTTTTCGTCACGGCCAGTTAGTGTCTGAAATCTATAGTGAATAGTTCAGCATGTTTAACGTGGCCGTGCGGAATATTGCTCTAGTATGTTTAACTCAACGAATAGCGGCTTGCACTGGCAACAGAAAGTGGCTTAGAGAACCAATAACCTTGCAGATAATCGACGCCCATTTCGGTAAAAAATTCACACATTTTGGCGTCTTCAATTCCCTCAATCACTACTTCAATATTATTTTCCTGGCACATAGTGATAAGAAACTTCAGATATTCTTGTGAAGAGCGGTTGGTTAGTGTTTTCCACGCCATCGACCTATCAATTTTGATTTGTGTCATCGGGAGGTCGAAGAAGCTATTTAATGAACTGTAACCGGATCCAAAGTCATCCAGAGAGAGTGCAAATCCTAGTTCCCTGAGGGTATTCAGAGGGGCAATGGCTGTCTGATTATTATCCAAAATAAACGTTTCTGTTAGTTCCAACACAATAGACTCAGGATCGACACCAACCTCATCCGCCATGGCTTTAATTCGCGCAGGGAATTCACTATTCATTAACTGAAGTACAGAAACATTCACGTTTACACGAACTTGGTTTTGGTAACGCTCACGGTAGTTTTTGATAAATTCACACGCTTTGGCAAAGACTTGATATCCGAGTTCGACAATCAAACCTTTGTTCTCTGCCACGGGGATGAATTCGTCTGGATAAATTTCGCCAAACTCTTTGCTACGCCAGCGAACCAGAGATTCGAAGCTCACTACTTTTGAGCTTTTGGCGTCAATAATTGGCTGAAACTTAACGCTTAATGTCTGTTTTTCAAGTGCACTTTTTAGACCTTGCTCAATAAAGAAATAACGGTCTACGGCATGCTGAGTTTTCTCACTGTAAACCGCAACACGGTCTTTATTCTGCTCGCTTGCGTACTGACAAGTTCGTGCTGCTTTACGTAATATTTCCTCTGCTGAGTGACTTGGATCTATGCAAGGATACAAACCAATACTAATGTTACTTCCTAAGTATTGGCCCTCTTCAATCACTGCCTCGTGGTAGGTTTCCTTTAAACTTTCGGCATAACTTTGCAGCGTTTCTACCGAGCATTCATCGTGAATCAAAATCGCAAAGTCATCATCATGTACGCGATATACAGAACTATTTGGAGAAGGTAGGTGACTGAGAGTTTGTAGCAATTTTTCCACTAACCCATCGACCAACTCGCTGCCATATTGATTTAAGTAAGATTTAATCTCTTCTATCTGAATGTAACAGATAGATGCACAAGAATCAGTGGCTCGCACACTATCTTCAATATCCAGCAAGAGATGGGCGCGATTAGCCATACCTGACGCATTGTCATGAAATGCGACTTGATGAATGTAGCTTTCCATCAGCTTGCGTTCAGAAATATCACGGTGGCTACCAACCATATAATGACCATGTTCTGTTTCTTTGGTCATGGCTACACCTTCAATCCAGACGTACTGTCCATTGGGTTTACGCACGCGGTAGGTCGTTGTGACCCTCGTGTTGTTGGTAATGATGTGAGCATCGACCCGAGTGGAGAGTCTTTCTCGATCGAGAGGGTGAACAAGGTCTAACCATTGCTCTAAGCTGATTCGACCAGCGTTGATACCAAGCTGCTCATAAAAGCCCTTGTTATAAAATACCATGGTGCCAAACTCATCCATGTAAAAGAGGCCTTCGTTAAATACATCGAAGATATGAATGAATCGTTCTTCGACGATTTTTAGGAACTCTCGGTCACTATCTGAGACTTGTTGGTCAAATATGGTGGTCAAGATATTTCCTCCTCGAGCCTTTTAGCATCAGAGATGAGTGTTGGGGTTGATAACATAGAGTTGATCTGCTGGCGTACATTACAATCACAAAAGTGTCAGTTCAAATTGTTTGGCTATCATTTTATGCGCTACTAGGTTAATAACATACTAAGATTAGGCGGCTAATCATCGACATTTATAAAAAATAGTCAACAGTAAAAATCATTTATAAAATACAGTTATTGATGCCGTCCGCAATCTATAAATATTTATGAATAATTATCCTAAAGTTATTTTCAGTTGTGTCGGTATCAATGTGCTGTTTTCTAACGTCATTTGTATATATGTTATCTTGGATAAAACCATAATAACAAAAAGGACTTAATGAGCGCGACCGATTATTAATTGACAGGATGCTCATTAATTGTAATCAATTCAAATTTATTATCACGCCAAGTAATCAAATCTCTTATAATGCGGACGTTAATATCGAGTAAGCCTTCTTTATATGCAGTACGATCCGAAAAATTCAATCAAAATTGCGCTCGCTGATATCGGCGTTGGTATGTTTGTTACCGCGATAGAGCACAACAAGCGCGTCAATTTAGCCAATGCAGGGCGGATATCTAGCCCTGAAGGCATTAAGAAGCTTGCTACAAGTGGCGTAAAGTATGTTTGGGTAGATCAAACATTATCTTCGCAGCAGTGTGTCTTCAAGCCTGTAGATGAATCAACTGATGCCACTAAAGAGACGAGAGAGCAGAAACACTCAGATTTTAAGAGGGGTCAACGAACTTATCGTTCGAGAGACATCCAACACAAGCGAGCCAAAAAGCTGATCGCCGAAGCAAAAGATTTGGCGCAGAAACTATTGAATCAAACTTTTGAAGGAAAAATCATTGAAGTTGATGAAGTAGAAGCTTGGGCTGACGATGTCATTGAAAGTGTTTTGATTGACTCAGATGCGTTGCAGTGTGTCTCTGCACTCCGAAAAAAAGACTCTTACTTATTGGAACACTCCGTCAATGTCGCTTGTCTTTTAGTGTCATTCGGTAAGTACTTGGGCTTGGATAAGCCAACGCTAAAACAGCTTGCTGTAGGTGGCATTATTCATGATGTAGGTAAAATTAAAGTCGATGATAAGATCTTGCACAAGCCAGCGAAGCTAACGCCTGAAGAATTTGAACATATGAAGCTACATCAAGTGTTCGCAGGTGAGATTATCCTTCACGTAAAAGGACTTAGTGACGTAAGCCGTGATGTTTGTTTGATGCACCACGAGAAGTTAGATGGCAATGGTTATCCTAGAGGCTTGAAGGGGGAGGAGATTCCAATTCACGGCCGTATGAGCTGTATTGTAGATATCTACGATGCGCTAACGGCTGATCGCTGTTACAAAAAAGGCATGAGTTCTGCCGAAGCGTTTAAAATCTTGTTGAGTCTAACGCCATTTCATTTAGACGCCGACTTAGTTTACAAATTCATTAATTGCATTGGGATGTACCCCGTAGGCTCTATTGTCGAGTTGAACGATGGGCGTGTTGGTATTGTTTGGTCTTCAAATGAATCTCAAGCATTAAAGCCAGAAGTGAAATGTTTCTACTCCCGCAAGTATAAACGATACATTGATGTCACGATGGTGGATTTAAAAACGAGTGCGTACAAAATTGAAAGAGCGATAGCGCCTTCATCGTTAGAGATCGATCCTAAGCCTTTTTATGATTAAGAGAAATAGATAAGCTTATACAACAGGCTTTACATCCTTGCATGTAGATCGTATTTTATTTGCATAACTATCTATTAATTTTTTCTAAGTTGTTTAGATGCAAGATGGTTATTAAGACCTCGGCTTCATGGATAGAAACCGGGCGATAAAATAGTTCTATACACAATGGGCTATAAACCTCATTTTGCTGGAAGGGATGCCAATGCAAATAGATACATGGATTTTTTACACTCTTGCTATTCTCGTGCTCACAGCTTCACCAGGACCAAGCTCACTGTTGTGTTTAAGTAAAGGAGTGAGTAGTGGGTTTCGTATTGCTTTCATGACTGCGCTTGGCAGTTTGTCTGCGATTACGATCATCCTTACGCTCTCATTTACCGGGCTGGGAGTTGTCATTGCTTCATCTGAGTTAGTTTTTAATATTATCAAATGGTGTGGCGCCGCTTATTTAATCTGGTTAGGTATTCAAGCGTTGCGCTCATCTCAGACAGATTTTAATAAAACGGCAACGACTCAAAGTTCCGCGACAGCGTTTAGCGCGTTCACTAGTGGTTTCATTGTTGGCGCTAGTAATCCCAAAGCGATAGTCTTTTTCACCGCTTTGTTTCCTCAATTCATAGAACCTTCCGCACCGCTACTGTCTCAATACGCGATTTTCGCGTCTACATTTGTGGTTTTTGAGCTTAGCTGGCTAACATTTTATGCATTGTTAGGGGTAAAAGCCTCCGATTGGTTGTTTGTCGCTGGAAGAGCGAAGTTGTTTAATCGTTTGACTGGGGGAGTATTTATTGGTGCAGGCGTGATGTTGTCGACGGCAAACCGATAAATAAGACAGACTTCGGTACGCAGTTAGGTTTTCCCATATAGTAAGTTGGAATGCGCTAATTTAGCTTTGTCTTATTTCCAGAATGGAAATAGACGTTTTGTTTATTTTCATTAGTGGCAACAGCCAAGCAGGAGTAAAATCACGTTACTCTTTAGGGGTAGAGCTCGTATTTTGTCTTGTGGGCTTGTGGTTACTTTGTAGGAATATCTTAGATGACAAGCCTTTCTAAACTACAACAACGTTTTCTAGATATCGCGACCGACGTCCGTCTTTCTCCAAAACAGAAGTCGAGTTTTTTAGCTTTAGAGGCTGAAGCGTGCATTCCTTACATGACCGTATCTCCATCACTGAGACAAGCAATGGATGAAGGCATCATCTGCGATATGTTTGAAGGTCATGCACCGTTTAAACCTCGCTATGTGTTGCCTGATTACGCTAAATTTCTATCGCAAGGCTCAGACTATTTAGAGTTGTCTCCGGCTGATGATTTCGATGATGCGTTGAACATGCTGACCATCATTTACCATCATGTTCCTTCGGTAACGAACATTCCGGTTTACTTAGGCCAGTTAGATGATGTCTTGTTGCCTTACATAGGCGACCTAACAGAGAGCCAGATTTACAAAAAGTTAAAACATTTTTGGATCATGCTGGATCGCACATTGCCAGATGCGTTTATGCATGTGAATGTCGGACCGACAGACAACATTATTTGTCGCACTGTTTTAAAAGTAGATGCGGAGCTCAAGCAGATCGCACCGAATCTCACCTTTATGTACGACGAGACAGTTACACCTGATGATTTACTTCGTCAAGCGACACAGAACATTTGTGAATGCAGTAAACCGCATATCGCCAATTACCCAATGCACACGAAAGCCTACAACGGCTCACGCTTTGGTATTGTAAGTTGCTACAACTCGCTTCCATTAGCAGGTGGCTCGAACACATTGGTGCGAATGAATTTAAAAGAAGTTGCAAAACGAGCATCAGACTGTAACGACTTCTTAAACAGTGCGTTGCCTTCTTACCATCGATTAATGGTCGAGCTCATAAACGCAAGAAGCACGCACTTGCATGAAAAATCGAACTTCTTTCAAGGCTTTTTGACGCAAGAAGGGTTGATAAAAGAGTCCTATTTCGCGCCAATGTATGGCGTTTACGGCATGGCCGAAGCGGTAAACCTTCTATTTGAAAAAGAAGGGCAAATAGGGCGATACGGAAAAAATGATCGAGCAAATACTTTTGCTCATGATGTTTCAGCAACACTGGCTAAACTGGTGGACTCAACCCCGGTGAAATATGGTTTAGATGGCAAAGCGCTCTTACATGCACAAGGCGGCATTAGCTTAGATCATGATGTTACGCCAGGTGTACGTCTGCCTTATGGTGCAGAGCCAGACCCTGTCACTTATGTACAAGCAACGGCGAAGCATCATCAGTATTATCGTGCGGGTATCAGCGATATTTTGACGATTGATGAAACGGTGAAATCTAACCCAGAAGCGATGTTCAATTTATGTAAAGGGGCACTAAATGCTGGTTATCGTGAGTTTACCGCGAATGTCACTTCAAATGACTTAATTCGCGTGACAGGCTACATGATCAAACTTTCAGATGTCGCGAAATATGATAAAGAAGGTTCGAGAACCAACACGACGTTTCTAGGTGCAGAAGCAGCAAAAAATACCAAAATTTTAGAACGCTCGCCACGTGTGGTGAGTCATGAAGTAACACCGACTTACACGCAGGCATAAGTTCGGTTTAGGAAAGAACAAGATGTCTAGACGAAGTGGAAGCCTTTTGGCAAAAGTCACTCGTATCCTTCCTTTCTCTTGTGTTGATGGGCCAGGAAATCGTCTAGTCATCTTTCTACAGGGTTGTAACTATCAGTGTTTGAACTGCCACAATCCTCACACGATAAACCATTGTAATCATTGTGGTGAGTGTGTGAGTGAATGTTCAGCAGGCGCATTGAAGTTCGACGAAAACAACAACGTTGTTTGGCTTAAAGAGGAGTGCACCCACTGCGATCATTGTATAGAGATATGTCAGAACCAATCTAATCCAAAAATTACTGACTACTCTGTAGTAACAATGCTCGATTTGATACGCAAACATCGCTTTTTCATCAGTGGTGTTACTGTATCCGGTGGGGAATCTACCTTACAACTTCCTTTCATTATTGAGCTGTTTAAAGGGATAAAACAAGATCCTGAATTACGGCACCTCTCTTGTTTCATCGACAGTAACGGTTCTTTAGCGGTTGCTGGCTGGCAGCGTATTCTACCTTTTCTGGATGGCGCAATGATCGATTTGAAAGCGTGGCAGACGGAGACGCATCAGTGGCTAACTGGGCGTGATAATCATCGTGTATTTAAAACCCTTCAGTACCTTGTTGAGCACGAAAAATTGTACGAGGTCCGCTTACTGCATATTCCCCAAAAAAGTGATTTAGATATAGAAATCGTAGCAATTGGACGTTACTTGAGTACTCTTCCTGAATCGGTGATTATACGTTTAAATGCCTTTCAGCATCACGGAGTAGTGGGGGAGGCGTTAACTTGGGATATGTGCTCTCATCATGATATCGAACGCTTAAAATCAGAGCTTCGATGCTACGTGAGTAACCCTATCACAGTGCCGACAGTACTCACGTAGTACCGTTGTTTATCTATGCTTACGCATCACAGGCATCTAACATGGCGCAGGCGTCGAGTAATTGTTGCTGCAACCATTTTAAAGCGGGATCGTTTAAGCTCGCTTTGTTCCAAACGAGGCTGTAGGCTACCTGTCCGTAATCGAATGGAAGAGCTTGTTCAACCAAACCTTTTGCTTGCATTGCCGCTCTTGCCCAAAGCTTGGAGCATGTGAACAAGTAATCCGAGTGCTGACACATCACCGCAGCTGAACCAAAGTCGGCTACACGCATGGCCAAGTTTCGCTTTGAATGCCTTTGGGTGAGATTTTGCTCAAAATAAGGTTGTGACAGATCTTTATCATGAATACCGATGTGTCTTGCACAAAGGTAACTTTCAACAGATAAGGGTTGCTCAGCGAGTGGGTTCGATGCTCTCATTAAGCAAACCATTTCGTCTTTCAAAATGGTTTTCCAGACCAAGTCTTTATTTTGTGTGGGTGGTTGGCTGAGATCGTGAGGAAGCAACAAAAAATCCACTTGACCTCTTGCTAATGCATCGAAGCTCATTTCCTCTTTCGCATGGACATTCAAGTGCGCGTGGTTGCTCAGTTGTTGGGACAAGTGCTGTAGAACTGGCGCAAAGAGCTCAAATGAACTTTCACGCATTGCTAATGAAAAACTACCTTGATAGTAAGCCGGATTGAAAGAGCCTTGATGTAATAATCCATTCATACTGGAGAGTATGCCATGGATTGATGGGCCTATATGCAGCGCAAATGCTGTCGGCACTAAGCGAGTGCCATCACGGTAAAAAAGGTCATCCTTTAGCGTTTCGCGCAACTGTCCGAGCGTTTTACTGACGCTCGATGGTGTTACACACAAGCGTTCTGCCGCAAGTGTGACGCTGTGAGTGGTTAACAACATATGTAAAACAGTTAGATGTTTAAGGCTTATACGCGAAAGAGCAATGTAGTCCATAAATAGCATGGTTTCTTATGATTTTTGGCAGTATATCAGCATGAAACAAATTTTTACTATTGTTTATCTCGGAAACACGCCTGTTTCTCTTTGAGCTCAATGCATTTAATGGGTTGCATAAGGGTTGATGGTGCTTATAAGTCTAGAAATTTATCTTAGTTTTGTTGGACTTTAATGCTTTCATTTATTCAATTCTAAAGCTTCTATGTAATTTTAATCAATTTGGAGGAGTTGATTGATTTGTACACGAATTAAACTTGTTCCTTGTTAATTAAAATAGATATTGTTTTGTTGATTGTTTGGTGATTTACTCATGATCCCTCAGTAACAAAGGTATAAATAATTAATGGACGACCCCTTTAGTCGGCAAAACCCTTCACCATATGTCTTCTTATTATTGGAGACATGCTCATGCTAGAACTTTTTATGCAACCAGAAGCTTGGGCTATTTTCGCCACTTTGTTTGCGCTTGAAGTTGTCTTAGGCGTTGATAACGTCGTTTTTATCTCTGTCTTATGTGAAAGACTGCCGCTGCACCAACGTAAGCTGGCAAGAAACCTTGGTATTGGTCTTGCTGTTATTGCTCGTATTGGTTTAGTGTTTTCAATCTCTTGGATCATGCAACTGACTCAACCGCTATTTTCTTTGGCGAACCAAGCGTTTACCGGAAGAGACGTCATCATGATTGCGGGTGGTGCATTCCTCTTGGCTAAAAGCCTGAAAGAGTTGTGGAGTTGGTTAAATCACAACGAGTCTGCTCACTCAACTCACGCCCGTACTGGTTTAGCGGTAGTTCTGTTGCAGATTGTTGCCGTGGATGCTGTATTCTCGATGGACTCGGTGATAACCGCCGTTGGTTTAACAAGTGATGTCCCACTTATGGTCGCAGCGATTGTTTCTTCTGCTATCGTGATGGTCATGACAGCAGAAAAAATCAATAACCTGGTGTCGTGTTACCCTGGTTTTAAGACACTTGCTTTGTTATTCCTCGTTTTGTTAGGTGGTTTATTGATGGCAGAAGGCTTCGAAATTCATATCAACAAAGGTTATGTGTACTTTGCGATGGCATTCGGCTTAATTCTGGAACTTTGCCATATCCAGTTAAAAAACAAACAACGCCCGACTATTAAACGTCTTAGTCCGTTGCGAGTTCATCCAACCAGATTAGAAGCTCGTCAATAATATAAAAATGCCGCTCATATGAGCGGCATTTTTATATTCGTCATCACCTATTTTTACTCTCTTTTATTTTGTTGTCGTTTCGACAAAAAATCGCATTTGTTGTGGGGTTGAAGATTTTTTATATAGACCGCCCAACTAATATGAGTGAACGACAATAATGGATAAAATGATCGATGCGTTAGCAACCCATGGCTACTACATCTGGGATGATTTTCTTTCTGAACAAGAAGTGGCTCAATTACGAGACTGCATTCCAAGTAACTGGAAAAAAGCGCGTATTGGTCGTAATGACGATGTGACACGTATTGAGTCAATTCGAAGTGACAAAATTCAATGGTTATCGCCCAATATGGGGCACGCGGTTACTTCTTACTTAGATAAGATGGAAGAAATACGCCAAGAAGTGAACCGTCACTTGTTTCTGGGGCTTTTTGAGTATGAAGCTCACTTTGCCAAGTACGAGGAAGGGGATTTCTACCAAAAGCATCTAGATTGTTTTAAGGGCAATGAAAACCGTCGATTGACAACCGTTTTTTACATGAACGAATCTTGGACGGAAAAGGATGCAGGTGAATTGGTGGTTTACGATCTAAATGATAATAAGATAGCAACCATCCCTCCTCAATCAGGACGCTTACTTTTATTCTTATCTGAGCAATTCCCGCATGAGGTTTTACCGACCAACGCAGAGCGGTTCAGCATTGCAGGTTGGTTCAGAATCAATGGTGTGCGAGACAATGTACTTGATATTGCAAAATGATTGGTTTGCAACCTGTACAAAATCAGCAAAGGGCGTAGATACGCCCTTTATCGATTAAACATTAGTTGATAGCTCGTAACACTCGGTCATGTTTCGCTCTAGCACTGCATAGACGTCAGAACAAAGTTCTTGATTAGCGACTTGCTCGCCCATAATCGCGGCGATTTGCGCTTGAGCCATTCGTCCTCGGTAGGGACGGTCCTGAGACAGAGCTTGGAAGACATCCGCGACAGCAATGATACGCGATGGAACATCGAGCTCGGCGCCTGTTTTGTGATAGGGATAGCCCGACCCGTCTAAACGTTCATGATGATTGGAAGCCCACTCCGCTATTTTCGCGTTAGGGAAGACCTTATGCAATGCGAGCTGAGTATCAATTGTATGGCGTTTGATACGCGTATACTCTTGTTTATTAAGAGATCCTTCTTTATGAAGAATCTCATCTGGTGTTTTTAACTTTCCGATATCATGCACCAACCCAGCAATAAATAACATCTCTTGGTCGTTCTCACAGAACCCAAGCTTGATGGCTAGATACCGAGATAACTCCGCCACTTTTTGCGAATGTTGATAAGTAAATGGGCTTTTTGCGTCAACAATTCGAGCGATAAACATGCCCAAACTATTCATATCTTGGATGGTGAGCTGTTTTTGAAGCCAATCAATGCTTTTAAAGTTTAATCCGATGGTTTCTATATTTTCAGACTCCATCGCGAACCAAAACGCGTCGGTCATAACGAGCTTAATCATTGCCTTAGCCATGTCTGGATTAAACAAAGTTCCAGCGTTTGCCATGATGCATTCTGCAATTAGTTCTTCATGAAGTGTGACAATGTCACAGTGGCAGTTCATGACGTATTTGGAACGCATAAAATCGAGACGGTCGGCTAAATAAAGTAGGGCAGCGACCTCTTTTTCAAAAGGCGGTAAATCAAGATATTTTAGTTCACTCCAATGTGTATGGTGGTAAAGAACAGGTGTAGCAAACTGACGCAACAAACGACACTGCTTGAGGCTTCGGTATCCTCTTAAGCAATGTGTTTTTACATCTTGTGGCACCAACTCCTCAAGTAACATTTTATGTTCTTGTGTTTCGGAGACTCCACAATCGTGGATCATCCCTGCGAAGTAGCAAAACTCCGCTTTTTCTGGTTCCCAGTTCATGACCCGAGCACATTGGTAAGCGATGTAAGCGACACGATGGCTATGGTGCGTATCATCAACACCTACATAGTCGAGTGCTCGAGCAACCCAGATAAGTGCTTGTTTCAGATCGACTTCAAAGCCCATGTCCGTATGGGAATGGCAAGAATGATTCATGGTTTATACCGACATTGCTAATTAGCCCACGCTAAACCCAAATCAGAAGGTGATAGGAAAAATTGGGTACGACAGCGAATAGACCCCAAAAAGGTGGGCGTTTAGACATAGTTTTGATTATGGGCGGGATAATAATCCTAGTTGCATAATAATATCACCTGAAGCTCATGGTTAAGAGTCAGATATTTGAACTAAGTATAAGTTTTGAAAGATTATTGTTGCTCTTGTTGACTTATTTGAAAACGACAATAAATCATGATGTAACGCATTCTTATTTTTATTTTTGTAAATCGTGCTCGGGCTCAACCAGAGACACACGGTATTGATGTGTGATTAACAGAATTCATATTGTTGCTTTTGGCAAAAAATAAGAAGACTTCTTCGAGGCTCGCTCTGTAACTAACAGAGTAATAGGGAAAGAAGCTTGTTAACTACATGACAATAGAGCGTCGTTGAAAACATTTTCTCTGTAGCTCATGTCGTTGAGGAAAGATAATGAAATGGTACGGTTTCCCAGCGATGCTAGCCCTTTTAGTGAGATAAGTTTATTGAAAATGTGTGATTGCAAAGTAAGCATAGGTAGTAAAAGTAGCTAGAATGATAGCTCTAAATGAAAAGGATTTCGTATGTTGAAGCATCGTTTATACCGGAGTTACACCGCTGGGTTAAAAATTGCAGCCCATATCCTTCCTATGCCGAGACCAACCTTGTTTTCCGGCCCTGGTTCGATGAATGAGCTATTAGAATCGATAACCGAGCTGGGATTTAAACGCGTTTTGTTAGTTACCGACGAAGGGTTAGTCCAAGTCGGTATTGTAGATAAGGTGCTTGAGGCTGCAGCAAAACTCGATTTACAGTTAGATGTTTTCTCGCAAGTTAAGCCCGATCCTACCTATGATCAGGTAGAGAGCGGTCTAGAGGCTTATCATCGTTTTCATTGTGAGGGCATATTAGCTTTGGGTGGCGGCTCTGCAATGGATTGTGCAAAAGTCATCGCTGCGAAAGTTACCAATAAACGGCCAATCAAAAAATTAGCTGGACTATTGAAGGTATGGCGAATGCCAGCGCCGCTTTTTGCTATTCCAACAACGGCTGGAACCGGAAGTGAAGTTACTATAGCTGCGGTCGTGTCAGATCCCTCCTCACACATTAAAACCCCTTTAATGGATCCAAAGTTGGTGCCACTAATGGCAGCTTTAGATGCGAATTTAATGATTGGTTTACCTCCTAAGATCACGGCTGATACTGGCGTTGATGCATTAACCCACGCTATTGAGGCCTATGTATCGAAAAACGCTACTCAAGAAACGATGGCTTATTCGGTTGCCGCTATTAAACTCATTTTTAAATATCTTCCTAGGGCTGTGATGCAAGGGGATGATGTCGAAGCTCGTCATAAAATGGCTATGGCATCCTATTACGCGGGTTTAGCATTTACCAAAGCGAGTTTGGGTTATGTTCATGCCTTTGCTCACACATTCGGTGCGAGATATGGAATACCTCATGGTATGGCAAACGGATTAGCCTTGTTGCCTGTGCTGCGCTTTTCATTATCAGAGATTGAGCCTCAACTAAGAAAGCTCGATGAGTTGACGGCCGAGGGGCAGTTAGGTAACGCAAGTGCTCAGCATTTTTTGGCGAATCTGGAGTCCTTGTTTTCAACTATTGATATTGAGCAAACCAGTGCGCTCATTCAACGTGAAGATGCTGATGCGCTTGTTGATTTAATTCTGAAAGAGGCGCACTGGAATTACCCTGTTCCCAAGTTCATGAACAGGGAAGAGTGCACACAGTTATTGTTAAATATCAGTAAGGTGTAAATTATAGTTTACATGTGTGGTTTTTTATCCTTACACTTTGCTTGATCTTCTGCTAAAGATCCTACAATATCGACGGCAATACAAATATGGTGTTGGTTTCGGTCCGCCGTTGCCCGATCTAATACTGATAATTTCTAATAAAGTGTAAAGATTAATATACAATGAGTCGTTCTAAAGTATTCGGTAGTACGCTAATTATTGCGGGCACTACAATAGGCGCTGGTATGCTAGCGCTTCCACTTGCCTCTGCCGGCATTGGTTTTTCAACTTCTATTATCATCATGCTAGGCTTATGGGCTCTGATGGCTTTCACTGCCTTGCTTATGCTTGAGCTTCATCAACATGCGGAGAGTAGTGCTACACTTCATACTTTGGCGAAACAGATCCTAGGTCAAAAAGGCAAGTGGGTGGCAAGTTTTGCGATGTTGTTTCTTTTCTACTCATTATGTGCAGCGTATATCGCTGGCGGTGGTGCTCAGTTCGGAGACCGCCTTGCACAATGGTTTGACCTCGATATTTCAGGGCCTACATCAACGATAATCTTTACCTTGATTGTGACTTTAGTTGTGACAGTGGGTACCGGTACGGTCGATAAAGTAAACCGAGTTCTGTTCGCGATGAAGCTCATTGCGATGGTTGCGGTGCTTTCTTTTCTTGCTCCAAACGTTACGGAATCTTACTTGTTAAGTATGCCAATCGAACAAGGCCTTGTTGTAGCGGCGATTCCGGTGATCTTTACTTCGTTTGGTTTCCACGGAAGTATACCTGCAATTGTGAATTACTTAGACGGTGACACTTCTTCTTTACGCAAAGCCGTTATTATTGGTTCGACGATTCCACTCGTTATTTATATCTTTTGGCAAATCGTGACGTTGGGTGTGGTTAGCCAAAGTACGCTTGTTGAGAACGGAGGGTTGAGCGCACTGATTGGTCAACTATCTCAGACAGTACACCAATCAAATTTGGGTAGCATTGTTGGTGTGTTTGCTGACTTGGCATTGTTGACATCGTTCCTTGGCGTGAGTTTGGGTCTATTCGAATTTTTGGGTGATACCATCAAAGGAAGTAACGATAAGCCTAATCGTTTGATTGCGGCACTAGTGACGTTTACTCCACCGCTAGGCTTCGCACTTTTCTATCCTCAAGGCTTTATTATGGCTTTGGGCTATGCAGCGATTGCCTTAGCGATTTTAGCCATCTTTTTGCCTTTGGTTATGGTGATCAAGGTTCGTAAATCGGATGATTTTACTGGGGAGTACCGCGTCGCAGGTGGTCAAGGTGCGTTAGTGATAACGGGCATCGCTGGCACTGGCATCGTATTCGCTCAGGTGTTAATTACGCTGGGTGTGCTTCCTGCTCTAGGCTAGTTGTTTAGAACGTTCTTTGAATAACTTCTAGTTACTGAATCCATCGTAATCAATCAGTATTGTTAGGCCAACGAGTTTCGCTCGTTGGCTTTTTTAATCTGGATCAAATTACCGTAAGATATCCGGTGAAAAAATTGGTAGAAATGTGCTTTTATTTCGTACACTTAAGTTGTGGTATATCGATAATTTAAGTGGAGAAAACCGCTCAAAATACCATTGAATTTGCAACACAATGAGCTTTTCTTGTTTCTCTGCTTTGGTGTGGAGGTGAAGCATGGCGCACCGGAGTTTTTACCCGTTTGCAAAACCGCTTAACGAGCAACTGCAAACGCTAAAAGGCAGGATGCAGGCGCACTTGCCATGTATTGATAGGGTGTCATTTGCAAAATATCACCCAGACCAAGATGTGCTCAAATCATTTGCAGAAAGTGAGTTCGACACTTGGTGTTTAGCCCATCACGAATCAGCATTCCGTAAACTCCACCACCTCAATATTGCCTCTAAAAACGCGGTTCCTCGTATCGTCGAAGACCTTCATGATATTAAGCACTGTCCTCGGGTTCAAATTTTACTCAAACACGGATATCAGTCGTCGGCTGCTATTCCTTGTTATAACAATAAAGCTTTTACTGGTTTTGTATTTTTGAACTCCACTCAACGTGATGCGTTTAGTTTAGAAGCGCTGAATGGTCTTAAACCTTATTTCGAAATGATTCGATTTGCGGTTGAATCAGAAACTCAAGTAGTCAATGCGATAGAAACGCTAGCTAACCGAATGCAATGTATGATGCCAGGCTATTCACCTGAGTATTACGCGCATACCAAACGCATGAAGTACTACAGTCAAATTATCGCAACGCAGTTAGCGGATCGTTATCACCTGAATGACGAAATGGTCGAAGATATTGGTATTTTTGCTCAGTTCCATGCGCTCGGTGATAGTCAGCTGCCAGTTGAAATTGCTAGCCGCCGAACAAATTACTCTCAAGAACAAGAGGCGATATTGATTCAACATATTGAGCGTTGTATCGATTCAGCGGATGACATAGTTGCCCGTATCGGAAATCCGGTTCACCCGAGTGTGACTTTGTTTTTGCAGATGATTATTTATCAGTACGAAAATTTAAATGGCACTGGTTATCCGTATGGTTTAACCAGTGATGATATACCAATAGCCGCCCAAATTACGGCTGCCGCAAATGCCTTTGATTTTATGACAACGCACCATCCGTATAGACAAGCGTGGTCCATCCCATACGCATTGTTAGAACTTGAAAAATGGGTATATCAGGGATGGTTATCTCGAGAATGTGTTGATGCTCTGCGAGAGCATCAAGGTTATATAAAGCAAATCATCCACAAATATCCCGAGCACTATACAGGCTTGGGGTTAATGTGAAGAGCAGTAACAAAGTTGAAATGTTGACGAGGAGGAATATTTAAACAATACTGTTTTTATATACAGTAATAAGTTTGGAGGTGAAGTATGTTGTGGGAAACCCTTGAAAGAGTAAACCGCTTACGCCAACAAGCACTTGCAAATCCTGAGTTTGTTGAGTCAGCAAAAGAGCACGAACAAGCACTTCAGGAGCAAGAATACCATTATCAAACTAAGAAAAAGCGTTCAGCCAAAGACAAACAAGGTAAAAAGTCGCTGGCCGATATCTATAAAGAAGTAGAGTTTGGCGCTGACGCTCGTCATTAATGTATTCACTGCGGCATTTTTCATTTCTTCATACGCTGCAGTATTCGTTCAAATTTATGCGAGAGCAGTGGGAGACCGCTGCTCTCGTTGACCTGCCTATAATTTACTAATGAAGTTCAGCAGAGCAAATTATCACTAACACTTAGCAATTCTCTCAATGATCTTGTTGATGTAATGATAATGACAACGGTTTGCATTTGTATCTTTGTTGTTATATAAAACCTCCCTTATTAATCGTTCTGTTGAATAAGAACGGCAAACGTGATCAACGAATGAGAGCTCTGAATAACTGTTATTCGTAAATGGCTATTAGGTGAAGTAGGGATGTTGGAAGCTAAAGCACTCCAGTTTGAGATTGAAGGCAAGTCATTGCTAAAAGCGTTTGATGTGACATTTGAACCCGGAAAAACATACGCTCTTGTTGGACACAATGGTTCAGGAAAATCCACATTGTTAAAGTTGCTGGCACAGCAACAGCCATACACCGCTGGTGACGTGGTTCTGCATGGAACGAGCATTAACGATCTCTCAGCGAAAAAATTCGCCCAACACATTGCCTACTTGCCTCAGCATCTTCCAGTGACCGACAGTATTTTAGGTCGAGATTTAGTCGGTTTTGGTCGTTATCCATGGCATGGTTTACTTGGACGTTTGAGTAAGAAAGATCACGACATTGTTGAAGAAGCAATGGCGATGACAGGCACACTAAAATACGCAGATCGCTTAGTGGACACGTTATCTGGAGGAGAGCGTCAACGTGTGTGGCTAGCTATGCTGTTAGCCCAAAAAACCGAGTATTTGCTTCTTGATGAGCCTTTGTCTGCGCTAGATATCAGCCATCAAGTCGATATGTTGAAGCTTATCTCTAAACTCAGTCAAGAACTGGGCTTGGGCGTTATTATCGTATTACACGACATCAACTTGGCTGCACGATTTTGCGACTACATCGTTGCATTACATCAAGGTGATTTGATTGCACAAGGCAATGTTGAACAGGTGTTTACTGAACCTAAGTTGAGGGACATATATGGGATAGAGATGATGATCTCTGACCACCCTGCGGGTTACCCGGTGGCGATGCCAAGCTAAAGGTTGGAATAATGAGCAGTACAAACACTCGACTTAAACATTTCTCTTTCGCTCTCTCACTTAGTGCGCTTTTGGTCAGTTCTTTTCAAGCACTAGCTGACGCATCACCTCGGGTGATGTCGGTTGATTGGACACAAACTGAAACGATGTTGGCGTTAGGGGTTGTGCCCGTAGGCGTCGCTCAAGGGCAAGATTACGATGCTTGGGTAAAATCGCCACCGTTACCACCTCAAACTAAGGATGTAGGGTTAAGAACTCAACCCAATATAGAGCGTATTTACGAGCTCAGACCTGACCGTATTTTTATTGCCCCGTACTTCTCCTCAATGAAGCATCGTTTAGTCGATATTGCCCCCGTTACCACGATTGACTTATATGAAAGCGGGATCACAGATTGGTCGGTACTTACTCGTTTCACTCGGAGGTTTGGTGAAGAGCTGGGAAGAGAAGCGGAAGCAGAGGCGCTTATCCAACAATATGAAAAACGTTTCTCTTTATTAAAACAGCGCATAAACAAAGACCAGCCGCCGCTTTTAATTATTCAGTTTATGGATACGAAGCACGTTCGTGTTTTTGGTCAAAATAGTCTTTACTCTCAGGCTATCGAAAAGATTGGGCTGAGTAATGCATGGAATGAAAAGACGAATAGCTGGGGCTTTAGCCTAGTTGGCATCGACAAGTTAGCTGGCATAAAAGCTCAAATTGTTATCGTAGAGCCATTACCTTACGGTGGAGCGGAGCAGCTCTCTCAAGACCCATTTTGGCAATATGTTGTTCAACAATCTGGTGAAAAGGTCATGCAAGTCGCACCCGTTTGGAGTTTTGGTTCTATGCCTTCAGCTCTCCGTTTCGCAGAGTTAGTTACGGCGAGTAAGGTCGAGGAGTTAACACAATGAAAACGATGCCTTTAAGCTTTGTGGTGTTACTTTCGGCATTTACCTTTTCTATTGGTGCTTTCCAATTGTACCAAGTAAGCTCATTTTCGTTGGCTCTAATCAGTTTATGGGAGCCTAACTTTCAATCTATCGATTCTGTTTTACTTCACTTTAGCTGGTGGCCTCGAGTCTTCACCACGATTATATCTGGTGCTGGATTAGCGGTTGCTGGGGTATTGATGCAGCAAGTGCTGCGTAACCCTCTCGCTTCACCCACGACACTTGGTGTGGCGAGCGGTTCAAGTTTTGCTTTGATGTTAGCTACGCTATTCGCACCTTGGATGTTGGATATCGCGCCTAATTTGGTTGCTCTCATCGGCGGTGTGATATCGATGGGGTTGGTGATGCTGTTGTCATGGCGACGAGCGTTATCTCCAACGGTTGTCGTCGTTTCTGGGTTAGTGATAAACCTGTACTTTGCATCATTAAGTACGGTTATTCTGATGATGAATACCGAAAAGCTGAATGGGTTAATGATATGGGGAGCGGGTTCGCTTGTTCAGAGTGGATGGGGAGATTTCTCGTATCTTGCCCCTCGAATCGCACTTGCTACGATCATTGCATTTGTGATTGCAAAGCCGTTAAGTCTGTTGGAACTCTCCGAGCAAGGTGCCAAGAGTTTAGGTGTCTCGTTAGCTAAGTTGCGTTTTGTCTGTCTTGGGCTTGCGGTGTTAATCACTTCTTGGGTGGTTTCTGCGGTAGGAATCATCGGTTTCATCGGGTTAGCGGCGCCAGCGATTACTCGATTGATAGGTATCAATAAAATCCAGCATAAGCTTTGGGTATCAATGCTGATTGGTGCCATGTTATTGACTTTAACCGATTTGGTTATTCAGCAACTGCCAGGGCTAATGGCGAGTTTTATACCAACGGGAGCTGCAACCGCTGCACTGGGCGCTCCGCTACTGTTATGGCTGTTACCTCGCTTATCACAAAAGACGCAGGGCCATACTCAAACAGTGTTAACTCGACATCGTGAAAATGTTTACAAGCTAAACCCTAAAGCGATCTCATTGGCGTTGATCGGCACGTTAATTTCTGTTGTTCTTTTTGCCACGGTTGCTGTGCAAAATGAAGGGTGGGCAAACTTATTTGCTAGCCAAAATTGGATTTTTTTGGAGTGGCGCGCACCTAGATTATTTGCAGCAGCAATTGCGGGGGCAATGTTAGCGATTGCTGGAACCATGATTCAACGCCTAAGTGGAAACCCAATGGCAAGTCCTGAAGTGATCGGTATCAGTTCAGGGACAGCAATGGGATTGATCATCGCGATGTTTACTGGGTTTGGTTCGTCAATTTTCACTCTTTCTCTAGGCGGGCTCGTAGGTGCATTAGCGACGGTATCAGTCATTGTGCTGCTAAACCGTAAGTCAGGCTTTCAGCCGGAGCGTATTTTGTTGACTGGTATTGCGATTACCGCACTGATGAATGCAATACAGAGCTTTATTCTAGCCACTGGTGACCCAAGAAGTTATCAAGCATTAGCTTGGTTGTCTGGGTCTACCTACTATGTCTCGGTTGAAACGTTACTCCCATTGTCTTTATCTGCGCTTGTCTTTATAGGGTTGAGTTTTCTCTGCGTAAGATGGCTAGATATTCTTCCTGTCGGTGCCGCTTCCTCTAAAGCACTTGGAGTTCGAGTTGATCGCTCACGCGCAATACTGCTTCTTTTAGTTGCTTGTCTCACGGTCAGTGCGACATTGGTTGTTGGTCCGATTAGCTTTGTTGGGTTGTTGGCTCCGCATTTAGCTCGCTTATTTGGTTTTAACAAAGCGTCACAACACATGTTATGCGCCGCGATACTGGGGGCAGGGGTGATGTTGTTGGCTGATTGGTTGGGACGACAGGTCCTTTACCCGCAAGAAATACCAACAGGGCTTATGGCGTCTCTCATTGGCGGTTTGTATTTAATGTGGGGTTTACGCCGCTTATAGAGATGAGCTAAGCCTCAACCAAGAAAGTACTTATACAAATAAGCACTCGTAGTGGCATTCGTAACCTATGCGAGTGCTTTATGCAAAACCTCTGGTTTGTCTTTTACGGAAACAACTGGCGATGCCGTAACTCGCTTTTCTTTCAGCGACCGCTGAAGTCATGAAGGGTTGGTTTGGCTGCCGACAAAAAGGAGAAGAATATGACTCGGCAGTTTATGCTAACACCAACGTCGATGGCGGTTGTATTAGCTTTATCAACGCCAAATGTCTTGGCTCAGGAAGATGAAAATATAGTTGTGATTGGACAGCAGCAAGACAGTGCAGTTGGTCCAGATTTTAGTTATCTCGGAGCGAAGAGTCGGGCAGCGACGAAAACTGATATTGCCATCAATGAAACCCCAAGAGCGGTATCTGTTGTTACGCGAGAACAAATGGATGATCGTGCCTCTATTAGCATTTCTGACGCGCTACAGTACACACCAAGTATTCAAACTAATTATTTCGGCGAAGATAACAAGCAAGATTGGTTTATTATTCGTGGTTTTAAACAGGCGAACAGCGGGCTGTATCAAGATGGTACCCGTTTATATTCTTCTGGTTTTTATAGTTGGCAAATAGATCCGTTTGCTTTGGAAAGGGTTGAAGTTTTACGTGGTGCAGCGTCTGTTCTTTATGGGCAAAACCCTCCTGGTGGGGTCATCAATGTTGTCAGTAAGCGACCTCAATTTGATGGGGGGTCAGGACTTGTATCTTTGGAGTACGGTTCTGAAGACCGTAAACAACTTTCTCTTGACGTAAACTCTGAGGTGAGTGAGCAGCTAGCTTTCCGCTTTCAAGGGTTAGCGAGAAAAAATGGGACGAGAATTAGTGGGGTAGAAGCAGAGCGCATTCTTCTCTCTCCATCGATGACGTACAAATTTAATGAGGCGTCTGAAATTACCTTTCTAACGAGCTATCAAAAAGACGACTCAGATCCTTATCTGCAATTTTTGCCAGTTGAAGGAACGTTAACGCCAAACAAAAATGGAAAGATCAGTGATAGTTTAGCGATAGGCAATCCTAACTGGGAGACGTTTGAGCGTGAGCAGGTGTCTTTAGGCTATGAGTTTTCTCATGCATTTAATGATACCACTTCATTTGTTCAAGCAGCTCGTTACAGCGAAATGGATGTTAAGCTAAGACAAATGTATTCGTACGTTTACTCGGCTGACGTGCCTGCGTTGGGGCCGGCTTTGGACCCATCAAATGAACGCAAAACCATACTTCGGGGTGCTTCAACAGAAGATGGGTCATCTGATGCTTTTAATATCGATAATCGTTTGATGCACCAAGTAAATTGGGGAAGTGTTGAGCATAACTTGATGTTGGGCATAGATTTTCAAATGATCAGTATCGATGGTAAAGATTTTGCCAATGACCCTATCGTTGCTAATGGTAATGCATTATTAAACACACCAATGGGAGCTTTGCCCGATCCTAGGTTTAATGTATTTAATCCTACTTATTCGGATAACATAATGTTACTCGATCCGAATACGCTACAACCATTGAGCGAAACCGATAAGCAAAGAACGAAAATCGATAATCAGCAGCTCGGCGTCTACTTTCAAGATCATATGCTGATCAACGATAAATGGGCGATGTTATTGGGCGCACGTTACGACGATACAAGTAATGAAGTACATAATGTTACCACGGGTGCTCGCACGAAAGTCGATAATGGAGAGTGGACGTTTAGCGTGGGAACGGCTTATATTTCTGATTCTGGCTTCACGCCATACTTTAGTTACTCTCAGTACTTTGATCCAATTATTCAAGAAGACAGCAATGGTAAGCCAGCGAAGCCTGAAAGCGGTGATCAATTTGAAATCGGTATGAAATACCAACCGGATTCATTTGATGGTTATTTCAATATTGCAACGTATCGGGCAACAAAAGAAAACTTGGCTCGTATCTACTTGAGTGAATTAACGCAAATAGGAAAAATAGAAAATAACGGCGTTGAGTTTGAAGCTGTAGCTAATGTGACACCATCCTTAACATTGATCGGGAACATTGCGTACGTTGATGCAGAGATAAAAGAAGACATCAATAAGGCATGGGTTGGCAAAACACCTTCCCAAGTGGCGAATACCGTATCATCAGCTTGGGCACATTATCGTTTCTTTGATGGACCTCTTGATGGCTTTGCTGTTGGCTTAGGCGCGCGCTATACAGGTGAGTCATACGGAGACAATGAAGAGGGACTAAAAGTACCAAGTTATTTCTTAATGGATGCGACGGTCAGTTATCGAATCGGCGATTACAAGTTACAAGTCGCAGCTAAAAACATCGCGGATAAAAAGTACATAGCGACATGTGATGGCTTTTGTTGGTATGGCGACCGACAAAATGTTATTGCAAGTTTAACTTACGACTGGTGAGTTAACGTATAAATAAACACCCCTAACTTTAGGGGTGTTTATTTAGAAATCGGCTTTACGGACAAAGTGCGGGTTTTTGTACTTTTTCTGCGGACCAAACGATGATACGACAAGTTTGTTCCATAATGTTTTGTCAAACTCACCCTTTGGAATCGAAGGGTAGAGGGTTTCCTCTTCTTCTCTTGCAAAGTTCATATATTGTTTCTTTTTAATTTGATTGTACTTTTTGGCGATCTGGTTATGTTTTCTTACCCACTCCAGCTTGTAATTGTGGAGCACTTTTTCACCATCTTCGAGACTCATCCGAGATAGGAACAGTCGCTTGTATGAGACCTTTCTGTCCAGCATTGTGCGCATAACGGTTTGGATATATTTACCGTGATGCGTAATGGTAATGTCGTTTTCATCAATAGGAGTGACACACCAGCCTTTAGGTAAAAAGTCTGGCTTCTTAAATTGCTTATTACGCTCCATTAGCGCCTGATGTAAAACTAAATCAGAGGTGCCGCGGAACGTCTTTTGCCATTTACCGATACGAATTTGAATCGAACCAGGCAAGCGATAGATGTTAGTAAACTTATCTTTGTCCATGGACTTGTGTCATGAGATTAATGTGCATAATTAGAAAGCGGAATTCAGCCCAATGCCACAGGCAGTAGACTTAAGTACCGTACGATTTTACAACGACCTTGCGTGATATAGCGAGGGGTTATGTCAATAATAGGTAAGAAATAGAAAATTAGTTCACATTATGAAGAAATTGGAAGCTAACAAGGCTAAATTTTGAAGTTACACCAATTATGCCCATACCAACTAAATAAAAAGAAGGCACGGGCATAAAATCACACCGCTTCTTCGAGTTGCTTGGTGTCTTCTTCAATCTGTTGTAGATGTCGGTTTGCTTGCTGTAACTGATACATTTGAGCATAACGACCATTTTGCGTTAAGAGTGCTTTGTGTGTGCCTTTCTCAACTAACTCCCCATGATGAAGAACAATGATTTGGTCTGCATCTAGGATAGTTGAAAGCCGATGAGCAATAACAACGAGCGTCATGTCTTGTCTGAGTACCGCCAAGCTCTTTTGGATTAAAGCCTCTGTTCCTGAGTCAATATTTGCGGTTGCTTCATCTAATATCAATATCTTAGGTTTTACCACAAGCACACGTGCTAACGCCAAAAGCTGTTTCTGACCCGCAGATAAATTAGTTTCGCCTTGACCTAACTGCGTGTCTAGCCCGTTAGGGTAACGATGAATTTGTTCTGCCAAACCTACCTTGTCTAACGCATCCCATATTTGATTGTCATCAACCGCCCGACTGAGAGAGATGTTTTCTCTGACTGAAGCAGGGAGAATATGTGGATCTTGTTGGACCATTGCCACATCTTTGCGAAGTACGTCTTTCCCTAATGTTTTAAGTGGACGACCATCTATGAGCAGTTCGCCACATTGCGTTGGATAAAAGCCCATTAACAGTGACGCTAATGTGCTTTTACCGCTTCCTGTATGCCCGACAAGCGCGATAAAGTCTTGGTGGTTGGCCTTCAACGAAATGTCTTTTAGGACGTCCTGTTTACCATCGTAGCTAAATGTGAGATCTCTAAGTTCGATAGCACCTGACCTTAATGGTTGATGATTGTCCCCGTAAGTTTGTTCTTTCGCGTCAATTAATTCAAAAACACGTTCGCTTGATACTAACGCCTGCTGAAGTAGAGCAAGTTGCTGAGTCATCTCAATTAGTGGTTCAGTAACTCGCGCAAGATAACTGATAAATGCATACAGTACCCCCACACCAATCAACTCAATACCATTAAAACCAAAGATCGCAACCAAGCAAAGCAACGCAAGACCAGCGAGTAAGTCCATTAATGGTCTTAGCAGATAGCCGTTTAGCCGAATCACTCGTTTAGATGCCACCAGATGCTCTGCGGTTAGCTCGTTGAACTGTTTATTAAAACGCTCTTCTTGTTGCATTAATTGAATGACACTCATCCCTTGAATGGATTCACTCAGATTCGCATTTATATCGGTCAATAGGTCACGCATCTTTCGGTAGCTTTCTGTACTTAGCTGCTTAAACAAGTACATAAAGCCGATGACGATCGGCAGCAATACAAGCACAACGAGTGTGAGCTTCCAACTCATGAAAAACATAACGCCAAGCATTACGACAATCATGACCACGTTTTTCACCACGGTCGCGATCAAAAGCTCATAAAATTGCTGTAAAGATTCCGTATCGTTGGTGATTCGCGACACCAATTTTCCAGCAGGAGTGTAATCAAACGCAGATAACGGCTGCTTAATCACGCCAGAAAATACTTGCTTACGAATCGCTTTGATCGTGTTAGCCGCGACAATGCTAAATTGCAATGACTGAAAATACTGGAATGTTGCCGATACGATCTGAAGAGCGATATAACCTACTGCTAGCGAAATCAGAACATTTTGTGAATAGTCACCTTTAGCGATGTGCTCATCAATGAAATATTGAATCAACCAAGGGCCGCCGGCGCTAGCTAACGCTGCAATAAACAGCAAGGCGAGTCCTTTAATCATTGGCTTTGGTTGAGATAATGGGTAAGACATTAACCGTTTAAACGTGCTGGTCTGGTTCATTCATTATTCCTCCATCGCCTGTTCTAGTTTTTGGTACTCGAACATTTCGGCGTACCATCCCTGATGCGCTAATAAAGCGCTATGTTGCCCACGTTCAGTAATGTGGCCGTGATTCAAGACAATGATCTCGTCTGCTGCTTCCAATGCGGTGAGGCGGTGCGCAATAACGATTAGGGCTTGATCACGGTAGTGTGTTTCCAAATTCTTAAGGATTTGATGTTCGGTCCGTCCATCAACAGCGGAAAGTGCATCGTCCAAAACCAACACTTGGGCATTCAGCAGCATAGCGCGTGCTATCGCAATACGTTGTTTTTGCCCGCCGGAGAGTGTAATGCCTTTTTCACCAACTTCTGTTTGGTAGCCTTCAGGAAACTTTTCAATATCGTCATGTATACAGGCTAACTTTGCTGCTCTATAGACTTCTTCTTTCTCTGCATTAGGGTTGCCTAAGGCAATATTGTCGAAGATAGATTTGGAGAATAGAAACGGACTTTGATTAACTACAGCAAAACGGTTGCGCCATTGTGGAAGTAGGGCATCCTTGATCTTGACATCACCGAATTTAATTGAGCCGTTTTCTAAATCATGTTGACGCAAAAGTAGTGTTAACAGGGTCGATTTTCCGCTTCCTACCGGCCCTGCAACTCCCAACATTTTTCCGGGTTCCAGTTCGATGTTTACTTCCGTCAAAGCGGGCGGTAAATCACTAGACCAATGGAAATCGTCGATATCAATTTTTAACGGAAGTGGTTTATTTTCTATTGGCTTATTGCCACTGATAATTTCTGGCTTTTCATCAAAGATCTCTTGTAATCGGTTCCATGCAGCAGAGCCTCTTTCTAAAATGTTAAATAGGAATGCGAATGCCAACATCGGCCATATCATCAACCCTAAATACATCGTAAATGCG
This sequence comes from Vibrio sp. Vb0937, assembly GCF_033338855.1. Lineage (NCBI taxonomy): Bacteria > Pseudomonadati > Pseudomonadota > Gammaproteobacteria > Vibrionales > Vibrionaceae > Vibrio > Vibrio sp. Vb0937. The sequence goes on from NZ_JAWOTK010000005.1 coordinate 50,166, forward strand.
GTCAGATCACCAAGCGTGATCTCACCTTTATCAACAAGGTAAGCACCAGCAGCGACACTAAGAAGGAAAGAAAGACCGATGGTTAACTGAATTGCCGGGTCAAATCTAGCATCGACTCTTGCGACAGCGATGTTCTTTTCGCCAGTATCATCCACAACCTCTTCAAAACGTTGCTGCTCTTGGTTTTCTAATCCGAAAGCACGCAGCATTCGCACGCCATTAAGTGACTCTTGTGTCATGTCTGACATGGTAGAAAAGGCTTCCTGAGCGACACGAAAGCGTTGATGTAGGATACGCACAATAAAGAAGATGATGATGGCAAGAAATGGCATTGGAAGAAGCGCCATTACGGTGAGCTTCCAGCTTACTTGCGTTACCATAATGATTAAAACCGCAATACCAGTGATCAAAGAGTCTGCGGCGGTTAAAACCCCTTCGCCGGCTGTCATAACGATATTACGCACATCATTAGTGCCACGAGCCATCAGATCCCCCGTCTTGTAACGTTCAAAAAAACGAGGTGGCTGTGTCGATAAATGCCTATATAGACGGTTACGTAGAATGGTCCCGAGCTCCCAGCTTGCGCCGAAAAGCCAAATTCGCCATAAGATGCGACACCCATAAATAGTAAAGATCAGTACAGTTAACCCTGAGAGCCATAGAATCAGCGTATTTGTATCTAAAGTGTTGTCTACGACGCCGTCAACTATGATGCCAACTGCTTTGGGCGGAACAAGCTGTAATGCTGATATCACAGCGAAAAGCAGAATGGATCCGACATAGTGCCTCCACTTTTGTTGGAAATACCAACGTAGCTGCCAGAATATTCTCATTACGCCTCCCGCTTTAAATTATTGAATTTGTTATAGAACTATTATTGAGCGAAATGATGAGTTTACAAGCACAACTTATAGGCGGGTTTAAAAACGATAGATTGTTTCAATTATAGCCATGTGTCGGCGCAAATTACTGGGTTTATCTCTATGAGCTCATTGTGCGACGACATTATGTGAAATAGTTGTTAATGATGGTTTTGGAGCCATTACCTTGCAATAACGATGAAGACACCAAAAGTAAAAGTGTTACTGCCACTCTCTATGGGAATTAGCAATCGTCAGTTTGTATTTTGTATTTCACTTGGCCACCAGGAGTTTCTGGGTAGTAAACTTCGACATAACACATATGTTCTGGACCAACAGGCTTGTTTGCAAAACCAATAAGGAAGTAGGGCTCGTCTGGGCTGTCTACCCCATACCAAGTGTTGATAGTGAGTTGCGGATCAAAGCCTGCTAGCTCTTTTGCTGGAATAACATTTTTGATAAATCCAAAGTAACCAATTAGGTCGTTATGGCCGTCATTATCTAGATCAATGTTATATTGTATGCCGCTATCTACTGTCTCTTGAGATTGAATCACTGCTTTGGTGTAGACAAAGTTGTTGGCGGTCATGAGTGCTTCTCTGGCTCCATATAGAACCGACACCCTGGCATCTTTTTGTAAGCCAAGAAATTTAGGAAATGCAACGACGCTTACAATACCAAGAATGATGATGCACACAATGAGTTCAATAAGAGTAAATCCTTGAGAGCGACGCACAGCCTTTCTCCATGTTTTAGAAACGAATAGGCGGCTATTCTGATATAGAAACTTTCAGGTCAAGTATTAAAAAAGAATGATAGTAAGAGATCGGGATTGCAAATCTCAAATATAAAACAAGTTGCTTATTTTTGAGGTAGGGAGTGATTTTGAGAAAAACCAAGGAATGAACTCGAGAGGACAAAATCCTCCCGAGTAAAGCGACTATGATTCGTGTGTCAGAGCACTGCTGTTACGTTTAAAAATGAATCGCCAAATAAATAAGACAATTGCGATGTAACCTAATCCTACACCAAGCGCTTGCCAGTGCATGCCGTTATACATCGCGATTGGCATCAAAGAGATGATGAAGATGTCAGTGATTGAGCCAGGGACATAAGCGATGGCGTAATCATCAAGCACCTTGCTACGCATTTTTGGATCAACAATGCGAAGCAACGCAATACCCATGGCAACTGTACCGGTTAACCAACCCCAAGAGAAAATGCCTTTCTCGAACCAATCTTCTCCCATGATACGTGGGGCAACCCAGAAGATTAGCCATAGTGTGAAGGCGATACCGCCGATTGCAAGCACTACCATCGGCATTAAATACTGGGCTAAGACGGTAATCTTGATGGCTGAGATACCAAAGATAATCAAATAATCGGTACTGATGCCCGCAGCATGTTTGAATGCACCGTCACAAAGATAGCGTGAAGCTTTCGTTTGTTTCGCGACGATTCGCACGAGCATGCCGCCAAGGAAGCCAGTTACGAACGTAGGAATTTGTACCTTATCGTGGAAAGAAGATAAGTAGTTAGCCGCTACATACGAGAAAGCCGTTACCACTACAACCAACGCCGCGTGAATCGCGAAAGAATCGACTGACAGGGAAGACATGGTGTCTTTCATTACCGGTTCTTGATCAACAGGCTTAACAAGGCCTTTGCGTTCGTGTTCATCCATGCTGTCGAAGGTCGTAAAGCTACGAATCCAACCCATCTTCAATGCGAATTGCAGCATGAGCATGCCGACAGAAATCGAGATGAAAATACCCACGGTTGCGAACGTTAAGCCAAGTGTGAAGCCATCTTCCCAGCCAAGCCCCGTGAAGATTTCACCAACAACAGATGCAGAGCCATGTCCGCCCATAAAGCCCGCAGACATTGTCACACCAAAGCCAGGATTAATCTCTGGCCAGAAGAAGGTTGTGAGAACTAGACCAAACATTGCTGCAAACAACCACTGAGAAACAGAAGCGATTTGGTTAAACGCCCACAATGAGCCAGCACGCTGTGCGACGGTTTTAGGTGATGGAACATCCGTTGCCAGACCTAACGCAGAAAAAAGTGCAGCAGTTAATAGGCTTGCGTTAGCGGTAAACGTATCGGTCCAAGGCAGTACGTCTAACAGGGCTGGTCCAAAAATTAGACCGAATAATCCTGCGAGAACCGCCGATGGAATGTACATACGCTGTAATAATGGCGCGTGAACGCGAATGACTTTTGCCAAAATTAATAGTAAGCCAGCGATGGCTAAGTCAGTCAGCATTAGACCTTTAGGCATCTTATCCTCCAGTAAATGCAGTCAAGGGGTAGCGTCCTTGTGACCTACCTTGAATAAAAATCTCTCTCAAGCCAAAAAGCCACATACGTGACTAACAGCGTTGAGAAATCAATGTCGTTTTCATAAGCAAAGGAATGTGCTTATGCAATTTGAAATGAGTGTAAATGTTGTGATTGCACACGAACAGGAAGAGAAATTAGATTAAATTTCTCGATATTTTTTTGATAGTTCACTCAGGAAAGGCGGCAATCCTAGTCACTTTGTCAGAGCAATGCAATTGGTGTGAATCAATAAATTATGCCTAGTTATGGGTGTTTCTGACTAACAACATGAAAAATAAAGACAATTAACAAGTAATAATATTTGTCATATCGACAATAAAAGTTAATTAAATGGTTAAATTGTCGCCGCTTTATGTGGGGCGTTACGGATTCACATGCGAAAGAACAAAATCGACTAAGGTGCGATTTTTAAGGGAAAGCTGTTTTGAACGGTAAAGCAGGTGGATCGGTTTTGGCTTGGGAATGTGTGAATGGAGAATTTCTACCAAGGCGCCAGATTGGACTTCCTGTTCAACTAAGATCTTTGGTTGCAGAAGAACACCAGAGCCTTTTAACGCGGCAAACTTAAGTACATCGCCATTATTAGACGTTAATCGGGTGTTGCTGTTTACAAAGGTATTAGATGGCATGTTCACCACTTGTTGGCTTTCTCCTTGGTGATACTGAAACCCCAAACAATGATGATGTTCAAGGTCATCAAGCGATTGGATAGGGGCATGTTGCTCAAGGTAAGAGGGTGAGGCGCAGTAAGTCATGTGGTATTCACCCAATTTTCTCGCGACTAACGACGAATCGACCAATTCACCGATTCGAATAATCACGTCAGCTTCGCTTCGATATGGGTCAATCAAATTGTTGTCCAACATCAGCTCAACGTTCAAATCGGGAAATTCAGCTAAGAAGTCAGCCACGATAGGAGCAATGACCTTTTTGCCATACGTGACAGGGCAGTTAACTTTTACAGTTCCGGTTGGACGGTTGATCAGCGTCTGGATCAGGTTCTCTGCGTTGGTGATGTCTTCAATAATGCGGTGGCACTCTTGGTAGTAGAGTCTGCCAGCTTCGGTCAGGGACTGTTTACGCGTGGTGCGATGAATCAACTGTGTACCTAAGCTTTGCTCAAGAAAGCTCACGTGCTTGCCAACCATGGTCGGTGAAATATCAAAATGGTGTGCAGCATTACGAAAGCTGCCGTGTTCGACCACGTAAGCGAAAACTTTCATGCTTGTTAATTTATCCATTGCACACCCAGAGTTAATAAAGAAATAACTAAAGCAGAGTTTATCAATCAAATGAGGTTAATTACAGTGGGCGTATGATTAAGAATGGAGAAAGAGATCCATCATGAGCGAGACGATTTTTGTTACCGCCGAACTGAAAATGAATGCCGATAAGCCAAGACAACAAGTGGTTGAAGCCATTGAACAATTTTGCCTTGATATGCAAAGCGAAGCGGGGTGCTTGCAAGCGAATGCGACCTACGATTCTAAAGATCCACAACGTGTGATTCTTTGGGAGCGATATGAAAACCGCGCCGCGATTGAAGCGCATTTTGCTATGCCGCATACACAAGCGTTTATTGCGGCTGAAATGGCAGAGTTAGTTCAAGCATTCGAAACCCAAGCTCAATAGGAGAGGCGAACATGAAATGGGGTATTTTAGGCACAAGCTTTATCTCAGGTGTCATGGCTGAGGCAATCCAAGGCGATGACAAGAGTGAACTGTACGCGGTTGCTGGGCGTTCGGAGCAGAACTTAAAGACATTCGCTGAGCAATATGGCATCGAGAATACGTTCAACGATTACGATGCGTTGATTGCCGATGAGCAAGTCGACATTATTTACATAGCATTGCCAAATCACCTTCATCATGACTTTATCGTTAAAGCGGCTGAGCAGGGCAAAGCGATCCTGTGTGAAAAGTCACTGTCGGTAGATATGGGAAAAACCGAGTTGGCACTAAAAGCAGTCGAAAAGCACAAGGTATTCTTTGCTGAAGGCTTAATGTACTTGCATCACCCGTTGATCAGCGAGTTGGTTTCGGTGCTTAAATCGGGAGAGATTGGTGAACTTCGCTCCATCCATACGTCTTATATTGCATCGATTGCACAGTTTGTGAATCCAGACAGTAAAGGTGCTTTGTATAACTTAGGTTGTTATCCAATGTCATTGGTGCATTTGGTGGTGAAAACCATGTTGGGTGAACAAACCTTTGAGAACCGTTCAATGACAGCGATTGGTCGACGAGGTAACGATGGGAACATCTGTGAATCGAGTTTGATGATGCAATTCGGTGAGCAACAAACGGCGATCGTACACACTGCCGAAGATCACGGATTGAAACACCAATTCACCATCCTGGGTAGCAAAGGCTGTATTACGTTAGATTCAAATCCATGGCTACCAACGCAAGAAAACCAGTTTAGTGTAGAAATTTACGAGACGTCGAAGCGTGAAGTGTCGGTTCCGGCAGCTGGGGACGCTTTTTACTATCAAGTGCGCAATATCCGCCAAGCGGTTGAAGCTGGGCGTACCTCGCTAGAAAACCCTTGTGCAACATGGGAAGACTCTCACCGTATTATGCAGCTACTGACTGAGTGGGAATCACTGGCTTCAAAGTAAATGTGTACTTGAACCAATGAACATAAAAACGGCGCACTAAATACATTATTTAGTGCGCCGTTTCTATTTTGTGTTCAGTCTGGATTAAATGCGATTATCGCCGGTACTGAACGCAATGATTTGGCTTATCTCAGACAGGCTTCTGCCACTTTCTTGCTGCCATTGAACAAACGCTTTGTTGGTAGCATCGAGCGATTTCTTCGTATCTTTGCCACCTTCAATGATCTTGCAATTGCGCAGGTAAGCTTCAACGTCGCTAGACAAGATGAAGGTATCAACGCCCATTTGACGCAGTGTGTAAGGGCCTGTATTTCCGCCTAGGCGATTACCGCGTTTCTTCAAATACGCCCATAGGTCGGTGATTTTCTCTTGCGGCCAATCGGCAACCATTTTGCCAAACGAACCGTATTCGATTTTTGCTTCGTGGATCATACGAGCGTTGGCTGGAATCGACATGACTTTAGTGAGGTGGCGAATGATGCGTTTGTCGGTTGCTTTGGTTTCCCATTGCTCGTCTGACAGCATCAACAGCGGCTCAACCTTAAATCCGAAGAACACTTCTTCGAAGTTCGGCCACTTGTTGCGAACCACGCTCCACGAAATCCCACTTTGGAATACTTTCATCGAAAAAGCGGCCAGCCAACGGTCGTCGGGAATCGCTGCCAGCTCTTCTTTGCTTAGTGGATGAGACAAAAGCGCTTCAAGTTGATCTTCACCACCTTTACGCTCGGCAGCGCGCTGATAAATCGCGTCAAATTTTTCGATACTCATAAAAGAAGTTAGTCCTAGTTTATGTCGATATTTGCGAAACATACTACGCTTAAGTGGCTGAATCGTAAATTGATGGAGTGTCACAAATGAAGAAGGTCACATTAACGTTTGTCGGAGAAGGTTCGGATCGTATTGCGGAAAAATTCTATGCGTGGATGACGGACGGTGGGTTAGAAGACAGCATGATTGAGAATTTATCTGACCGTGAAATCTCAGTTGTTGGCATCAGTGATATGGATAATGAAACGCGTGATGTGGTGATCAATACGGAAATGAACTAACGAGTCGTCTTTCGTCAGCTATTAGAATCAGATAAAACAAAGCCCTTCACGAGAAGGGCTTTGTTGCGTTTATAAGTGTGAGAGCCTAGTTATTTACCAGCGTCAGACCGCTTGGCAGTGCATCACCGAAGATACGCTTCGATTCGCTCTCAGATAGCTCTTTGACTTCTTCAACCAGTGATACCCAAGATTCAGGTACCTTGCTTTGCTTCAACTTAGCCAATACCTGCTCACGGTAGTCGTCTGAGATATCGAATAGTCGGTCGCCCGTCTTACGACAAATCATTACGGCTGCGAAAGCGATCATTGGCTCTTTCTGCCAGTTCTGCTCTAACAGCTTAGGCAACCATTGTTCCGCTTGTTCACGAGGAACAACGTTATGCTGACTGCCATATAAAGGCGTACGCGATGCCAAGCGACCCATAGCCCACCAGTGCGCTTGTTCGAACTGGTTATGGTTGATGGCTTTGCTCAAGAACCACGTTGCCAATAGAACCTTGTCTTCGACTTCTAGATGCTCTAGAGAGGCAGATAAGCGCACCATTGATTCGTAACCCATGTCTTGCGCTGCTTTGGCGGATTGTGGGTTTTTCATCGCGCCAGGATGTAGGTATTTCGCGATGTCTGCCAAGATGGTCTCTTGTTGCTCTTGGCTCAAGCCACCTGCGATACGACGCCAGAACACCCACCAGTCAGTCCAACCTTGATGGTTCTTAAACTGAATGTTTTGTTGGTAGAGACCCCAAACTTGCTCAATACGCCATGAGTCGGTTGGATCGCCAAAGCCCGGACGCAGTGCAAAACCAGCCAAACGAAGCCAGTTTTTCTCGTGTTGTTCAGAGCGGCGACGACGCTTACGACCTTGTGCAAAGGTATCGAACAGTTGACGTAGGGTCGTGAAATCCCATTCGTCACGTTTGCCAAGTTTCTTCTCAAGATCCTTGGCTAAGGTTTTGATCTCTTTGCTTTCCGCGCTTTTCTTATTGCCGCTGTAAAGGCGAGCGATCAGCTCCTTACATTCATTCAACTTAGGGTGAAGTTTAACTTGTTCACTGTCGTCGGTTTGCTTGTTACGAACTTCGAATTCCAGCTCCCAACGTTTGTTGTCGTCTTCTGCGCTGACACATTCCATCTTAAGCGTGCCGACTTCAGTCAACTGACACGCCAGTTGCACTTCTACACGCTCTTTCTGGTTGGCTTGCAGTTCAGCGCCTTCACCTTCAAGGGTGGTGATATAAGGCGGAAGAGGAGCAAATAAGTCAGGATCAACGTCCACCATCACACCGTTTTGAATGGCAGTGTTATTGGTTAAGATGTCGTGGGTAGAAGTCAGTAGGTTAAAGCGAACGGGTTCACCTAGGGTGAGCGAGAAACGACGACCACTTAAGCGGATCTCGTGTCCTTCTTCTGTACCTTTTGCGAGCAAACAGAGCGCTTTGCCCATCTTGTTCTTTTCTTGAAGATGCAAGAAGTAAGAACGCGCTGCACCACCACCAATTTTTAGTTGTGCACCACGACGTGCTTTACCAAACGCAACAGCACCTAGTGCAACAGACCAATCTGGATGTGGGTTATCCAATACCGTAACCGGAGCGCCTCGCCAATCGGACAGTAGGGTAGTGACACGCTCAGTCACAAGTTCACTGTTGAACACACCACCGTTGAGTAGCAAACCGACTGGAATGGCATTTTGTTTGTCGTCTTCAATGCCAAGAGCGGCACGAGCAACTTGTTGGTGCTGAGTTAAGAACTCGGCAACGTGTTTGCTCACTGCTGGGTCAGCAACGTATGGAAGACCAAACTCGACAACGGCGCTGCGGCGTTTGTCTGGTACTTCACTGAAATCAGAAAGCGGGAAGAAGCCATCCAAAGCGATTTGGTGCACTTCTTGTTTGCTCAGCCCAATACTCTTTGTTCCGCCAAGAAGTTTAGAGCCGCTGCCCAGCATGGTGATTTTCACTTCTTCAGGTGCACTCGCTGAAAGTAGGTTTTCTTTCGCCTTGCGAGTTTGCTGAATCAGCTTAGTCAGGCTTGCAGCAGTGAGCTTCTTACTTTGGTTGAAGCGGCTCTCTGCAAGGTGTGCTAATGCTAAGTCGAGGTTATCACCACCCAGCATCAAGTGTTCGCCAACACCAATACGATCAAGGGCTAGTTCATCTTGAGAAGAGAAACTGGCTTCAATCAAGCTCAAGTCGGTAGTACCACCGCCCACATCACACACCAGAATCAGCGGTAACTCTTTGAGCTCATCAGCTGCGGTTTGCTGGTGGCGTGCGTACCAGTCGTAACATACGGCTTGTGGTTCTTCGAGCAGGACGATTTTTTTCAAACCTGCCAACTCAGCGGCTTCAAGCGTGAGTTTACGAGCGGTTTCATCGAACGAAGCTGGAACGGTCACAACCACATCTTGGTCTTCTAGCTTATTGCTAGGGTGACGGTAGTTCCATGCTTGACGAATGTGGTTGAGGTAGCTTGCGCTGGCAATAACGGGTGAGACTTTATCTACGTCTTGCGCGCCCGCCCAAGGAAGAATGTCTGAACTACGATCCACTGCTTGGTGCGATAGCCAGCTTTTAGCACTGGATACCTGACGTCCTTCCACCTTCGCGCCTAATTCACGAGCCCATTCACCCACGATCACATTACTAATGTCGCCAGAGACAGGCTCGTTTTCCCAAGGGAGTGTTAGGTCAGAAGGGGAGATTTGACCAACCGCAGGGTGATAGCGGAAAGAGGGCAGCAATGGCTTACGAACCACTTCACCCGGGCCAATCAATTGGTCGATGTCGAATAGGGATACTTCGGATTGTTCAAGGTTGTCGGTGATTTCACAGTACGCCACAACAGTGTTTGTGGTGCCAAGGTCAATACCAACAAGAAAACGAGGAGATGCCATACAAACCTTCGTGTATTTAAAAACGGCACCCGATTGGATGCCGTTTGATTTCTATTTATTCTTCTTCGTCTGAGTCGCTTTTCGCGTCTTCGCGCACATCGAACTCAACATGCCATTTTTGACCGTTATCAGCGGCAATGGCTTCTAAGTAAAGCGTACCAAGCTCTGTGACGCGAGAGGCTAGGGTTACTGGAACCACTTCACCTTCACGACGACCTTCAGATACAGGCAGCGTTACTTGGATTTCTGGAAGCTCTTCAAGCTCTTCTGGTGCCCAGTAGTCTAGGTGAGTACCTGCTAGGTCATCACGACGAACCGTTGAGCCGAAGAATTGGAAGTTAACTGGCTGGCCGATGATCAAACCAAACTCTTGGCTTGGTACGTCAACGCTTGAGCCTTCTTCCATACCAAATGGTGCAACACAAAGTGCTTCCATTGGCGGCGCCATGCCCGGAATAGCTGGCATCGCACTTTCGATACCCACGTAGTACGCCGAAGCAATACCACCACGGATACGAACGCCCTGACCACGACGCACAGAGCCGTAGTAAGCCGCACCGCTAGCAACTGCAAGGTCTAGATCCACACCTGTTAGGCGTTTTGCCATTTCTGCATCTGCTTCAATTAGCCATTCGTTGATCGTGTCTTCTAGACGAGTTGCTAGAAGTTTCGATTTCAGAACACCACCGTTGAATAGGATTGCGGTTGGCTTGATGAAGTCAGCTGACTGCGCTGCATCCGAACCTGGCATACCAGGCATGTTAGCGAATGGGTTGAAATCTTGAGCTGCTGCTTCTGCGCCATTTCCTGAAGTAGAAAGAGCATTGGCTTGCTTAGACAAGAACGCTGCAATGTGACGAGTAATGCCCGCATCTTGTGCGTAAGGCAGACCCATTTGCGTTAGTGCACCACGGTTACGTTGAACAGGGTGATCAGTAATCGCAACTTGAGGGAAGAAGCCGTCAACCAGTGTTTGTTGTACTTCTTCTTGAGTCAGTTCTGTTTTCAGCGTTGCGCCAAGCAGTTTAGAACCACGGCTTGGTACTACAATTGGCACTGACTGAAGTTCGATGTCGTTCAATAGCGCTTCTTTCGCGTCACGACATGCGTGTGTCATTGCCTGAACTTGCCATGGCTGTAGCTCTTTGCCTTCTTGCGCTAGCTTCATCTTCAAGCGGTACGCAAGTGCTAGATCCATGTTGTCACCGCCAAGTAGGATGTGTTCACCTACCGCGATACGGTTCAGAGTTAGGTTGCCGTCGTCTTCAGTTACTTCAACCAAAGAAAGGTCGGTTGTACCACCACCGATATCGACTACAAGCACGATGTCGCCAACTTCAACTTCGTCGCGCCATTTGTCGTTGCTGTTATCGATCCAGTTGTAAAGTGCAGCTTGTGGCTCTTCTAGAAGCGTTAGGTGCACAAAGCCAACATTGCGTGCTGCTTCTGCAGTTAGATCGCGAGCAGCAGGATCAAAAGAAGCAGGAACTGTAATAGTTACGTCTTGATCGGCAAGGTTGTGATTTGGGTTCGTGTGATTCCAAGCATCTTTTAGGTGCTCTAGGTAAAGCTCTGTCGCGCGAAGAGGGGATACTTTTTCCACTTCTTCTGGGCTACCTGCTGGCAGGAAAGCATCACGACGGTTTACACCAGCGTGGCAAAGCCAAGATTTCGCACTTGCAACAAGACGAATTGGCGTTTTCGAACCTAGGTTACGTGCAATCGCACCAACCAGAGCTTTTGGCTCGCTCGACCACGGAAGAACGCGTGATTGCGGGTTCATTTCGTGTTCGTGTGGTTGGTAAAGGAAAGAGCCTAATTGGCTACGAGTCTCTACCGTACCCGGCGCAGTCAACTGCGGGATAGGCATCACTTCAACGCGAGCGTCTTCGTTGTGTGTATCAACAAAAGACATGACACAGTGTGTTGTACCTAAGTCGATACCAACACTGAATTTAGGCGTCTGTTGAGTTTCAACAGACGCTTCTTGAGAATGGTTTTCTTGGTTCATGTGTTCCATTACAGCTCAACCTCAGCTGGAGCGATCACAGATGCATCGTAGTTCTCAGCCAGTTTAGGCAACGTCATTGATGTTGCTTTCCAACCTTTGTGAACTAGCGTGCCGTTGAATGGCGCGCTGCCTGTTACGTTGCCAGTTAGGCGGATTTCTTGTGGGTTGAAGCCTTCTTCAACCGTAATGCGAGTTTCTTCGTCTTCGTTACGAACGTGCGCTAGCGTCACGTAGTCGTTGAGTACTTTCTGACCGCCAGTGTGGATTACGCGAGCGGCTGCGCCTACTTCTTCATCAGAGAATGACGTTAGGTCTTCTTTTAGGAAGTCAATCAGACGAGCTTCTTGTTGCATGATAGAAAGCAGCTGCATTGCAGAGTCCGTTGATGCTGTTGCAAGTTTTGATTCAACTTCTACAACACGCTCTACGACTTTCTCTACTTCCACTACTTTTTCTACTTCAACGATCTTCTCAACTGGTTTCTCAACCTCGACGATTTTCTCGACCGGTTTTTCTACCACTTTCTCGACCACTTTTGATTTGCGCGACACTGCAACTAGAAGAAGCAAAACGCTCGATGCGGTTAGGCCAGCGTGAAGCATATCGAACGTTTGAGGAATTAGGTTCAAATCAATGTTCATGACGTTTTTTCTCTTTCTATTGATTTATTGGTGCTCAGTATTGGCTCATATTTGTTCACTAAAACGATCGTCTTTGCGATCTTGCACCAAGTTTAGACATTAAAATGATGACGGATGGTAGCATATTCAAGGCTTAAGGCTGTAATAATTCGTGACTATACCGTACGAACAGCGTGAAAAATCGACGATCAGACTCCCCAATATAGGTTGTTGCTTGATGTTTGTGCATTGCTAACGCAGTATTTCAATAGATCCCGAAGTTTAACTTACGGAAGTATCAAAAATTACGATATGACACAAAGCACCGCTCATAAGAGCTTTATAAAACGACATTCAGACTCTATTTTAGCTTTTTTGGCGACTTTATGTGTCACTGCTGGTGTAGTTGGTGCTGCTTATACAATGCAGCAACGGTATACACAGACTACGTTTGATACTTTAGCCGACCGACAAGCAGAATCACTTAAAGCAAACGTCGAGAATGATCTAAAGTTCATTGGTGCGGGCGCAAACTTTTTCCATTCGATTGAGCGAAGCTATTGGCCATCGTTTCCCATGTATGCGGAACAAGTGATTAATAGCTCGCGAAGTCTCATTGGACTTCAATGGATGCAAAAGGTCGAATTCGAAGATCTTGATGAACATATTTTAAAGACCCGTCAAAAATTTCCAAACTTCCAACCGTTTACCGTTCCTAAAGATGGTCCCAAAACCTACGGGTACATTTTTGAACACAATGAGCCAATTTTTATCGCGTCGGATATTTACCCAAGAACACCGGAAAACCTTTCTCTATTGGGTTTCTATTTTTCGCGCAAACGCTTCGATTTAATCTTGGATGATATTTCCGAAAATGGGCGAGCGAATGTCTCGGATAAAGTTCGCTTACTGCAAGATGGTTATGACAAGTCCATACCTAAGACTGGGTTGCTGGTGTTCCATCCAGTGTTCGACTTCGAGAACAAATATTTATTAGGAGTAGTGACCGGTGTTATCCGAAGTACGGTTTACTTTGAGGATTTGATTACGAAAACCGCGACGGAGCTCGATATGTCGGTGCGCGTAGAAGACTTGGGATTCGACGCAGCAGATGACCCTGTTCTCTTTCAAAGTGCTAGCTGGGATAACATTCGAGGAACCGTTATAAGCCGAACCATTCAACTGCCTAACCGTGAATGGCGTATTGACTTTAAACTTTCTGACGCAGTCTCAGCTTGGGAGCGTTCTATTTTAGCGGGCACGACGCTAGCCGGATTGGTAATCGCCTTTTTGATCAGTTGGATTGTGAATTTACAGTCTCGAGAAAAAGAGCGCTTAGCGGTCATGTTGGAGCTCAAAACCGTTGAATTAAAAAGAATGGCAGAGCGAGACCCTCTAACTCAACTACTGAATCGCCGAGCATTCAACGATCACTTGCTTAATCAGATAAACAAAGGTGTTAACTTCGCCTTGGTTGGTTTTGATATCGACCACTTCAAAGTGATTAATGACAAACACGGCCATTTAGGTGGAGATGAAGCGTTGCAACATGTCACTAAGCTGGTCAGTGCTAATTTAAAACCGGGAGATAAGTTTTACCGCGCTGGTGGTGACGAGTTTTGTATTATTTCTAAAGTCATTGATAGAGCGGTGCTAGAAGCTTACCTAGAAAAGTTACGGAGTGTTGTGGCAAGTACGGCTTTTGATTATGGTGATGCGTCAATCATCTGTACGTTGAGTATCGGTGCGGTTATCCATAAAGAAGAAGATCCTGAGAGCTTGTATCACAAAATGGACAGTCAACTCTATTTGAGTAAAAAAAACGGCCGTAATAATGTGTCGATCGGCGATTAAATGGGCGCACAAATTCGAGTTTTACGCCGTGTTACGATAGAATCGCACGCTTTAAATTTTTATGTTAGGAACCAAGGCAAACTATGAACCATAACCGTATTGTATGCTTCGATTTAGAAATGTGTTGCTGGAACGAAAATGGCGTCGGCAGCACGGGTGAAATTATCGAAGTGGGGTTAGCTGAAATAGATTTGTCTAAAGGTGAGATAGTCAAGCGTGCTCAATACTACGTGAAACCAGAACACGATGAAGTGTCTCTGTTCTGCGCTGAGTTAACGGGCATCACACCACGTAAGATTGAAAAACAAGGACGCCCACTAGAAGAAGTGCTTAAATCCATGGTTAAGAACTTCGGTGGTCGCAACAAAATCTTTGCATCTTGGGGGCGAGATGACCTCATTCTTCTAGAAGAGTGTAAGCAAAAAGGTATTGAAGCACCGTTCACAGAGTTCATCAACTTAGCGACACTCTACCGTATTCAAAATCGTCTTAAAGATAAACGTATAGGCCATCGAGCCGCTCAAGAAGCAAAAGGAATAGACTGGGAAGGGCGTCAACACTCTGGCTATGTAGATGCATACAACTTAGCTAAGCTTGCTTTGACCATGTTTTAGTTATTCGAACCTAGCTAGCTTGTAATTAAATTATCATCCAACCATTGTTGTTTTGTCATGCAATCTGTTTAGTGTGGAAAGAGCTAAACACATACCTTGACCAGTACTTTAAATAACAATGTCGTTGGCTTATTGAAAAACGCGCAGAGAGCGCGTTTTTTTATGGCTACAGAAGCGATATCTGTTGTCATTCTAGGGGTAGCTTAGAGTTAGCCAGCGACTTATATACTCATCTCGTTACTTTACTGAGACTGTAACTTCGCTCGAATGAACTCGCTGTGATCAACATAGAGTAGCTCTGCTGTTTTACGGATCACCGCGTCTTCTAGCGGGTCAATTTCGCCGTCTGCGTAAGCGACTTCCCACATGCTTTTGATTAAGTTGTAACGAGTTTCTTGAGTCAGTTCTCTTAGTTGAGAGGTAAAGTCGTACAGCGAAGCGGAATCTTTTATTTTCTGTTGCGCTTGCTCTAACAAAGTATTTGATTCTTCTTCATTTAACGAAAGCAGTTTCATCAATAAAGAGCGCTTTGTTTCTTGTTCTCTATCATCGACACTATGGTCTGCGCCAGAAACTTCACAAAGCAAACACGCGATAGCCATGTTAGGGGAAAGTGTGTTGGTTTGGCTTAAATCAGAGCCATCAATGAGTTGTTTAAATAATGATGTGAGAGAATTAAACATAATGAACACCGAGCTATTGTTTATTTGGTTAACATGGTAATAAATACGGAAGATCTCAAGGTGCGATACCAAATTTAGCACGCCGTTGACATTTAAGAACGGCCACTTTCTCCCCAAAAAACCTAAACTCCTGAGTTAGTTCAAGGTGACTTGCCTCTTACAAAGGGCAAGTCATTTTGGGATTGATACTCAGCTTTCAGCACGTGTCGGTGGAAAATGAACTTCGTCACCATCACTCGTCAGAATACTAATTTGACTTGGTTTGCCTTCATCATCAAGGCGTAGCTCACCAATGGCACTATGGTTAACCAAGCGATAAAAGTTGTGCGTACTTGGTGCGCGTTTGTAAATCTTGAGTCGTTTACGTTTTGTGAACCAGTTTAAAGGTGAGCGAGGGCTGTATAGCAGTCTATCTAGGCCATCACAAATATTGAGCAGTTGTGTAGGGAACTGATTTTTAATTCCACTACAGGTGATTTGATAGATATTCGGACTGTTTTTTCGATAGCGGAGCTTAATATCGTATGCAAAAGAGTAGTGTACGTCGCCAGAGAGAATAACAAAGTTAGTTGGTGTCTTTGTGTGTGTGAAAATACTAATAAGAGTATTCGCACTTCCGGGGTGAGCCATCCAGTTTTCAGCATCAACCATCAATGGTTTACCAAGCATGGTCACCACACGTTGTAGTGCTTCGATAAATTTCACACCAAACATTGGCGCGGCAGAAACAATAACAACCTTGTCTTGATGCACGAGCTCCTGATGGAACTCAATCATCGCTTCCCAGTCCATTAAGCCAGAAGGTTTGTTCATTTTAGACTCAGAACGCCAGCGTCTGGTTCGTGTATCTAGCACGACAACTTTTGGTGTCGTAGGAATGGTGTAGTGCCAATTCTCAAAGCGATACAAATATTGAATAAATGCATCTTGGGTTTGCGAGGTTCGCTCATCGATAAAGCGTTGAGCGAGGCTCATAAATTCATCATTGAATTTTTCTGGCGCATTTCCCCAACCTTGGCAAAGCCAGTAAGCAATCAAGCTATTACCGATAATGCGTTTTGCAAACGTGTTGCTGTATGCGGCTTGTTCCCAGCCTATGGTGAGATTCCAATCGTCGGTGACATCGTGATCATCAAAAATCATATAGGTTGGAATGTGAGCGAGTAAGCGTTGAACCTTGTCCAGACCTGCGACGAATTTATCAATTTGTTTTTTTTCTTCGCGCCATTGCTGCTGCCATTTGGGTTCAAGAACTTCTCCGCCGACATTAAATTCGTTTTCTAACAAACGATCCGTTCGAACAAGCTTCCACAAGGTCGGAGACCAAACCAATAAGTACATTGCAAAGCACTCAGCAAAGCTTATTAGGTGATTCTCACACTCTTTGGCGCTGAATATTGGTGTCCCTCGGTGTGGAAAAAACTTACTTAGTAAACTGTCATCACTCACATAATGAGGCAACAATTTATCTCGACCATAATAGCAAGCAGGGTGTTGGTAGAGCTCATTGGTATTTTTTATCGGAGCTTGATCGAATTCTTCGCCTGGCAAACCCAATAAAGCTATGACTTGCTCAATGGCATCGAGAGTGGGGCCTGCAACATGGTCTGCATAGATTTGATCACCACTCATGATGAGCATATCCGGTCTTTCTTCAATGGATTGAGACGCGATTTTATGATCCGCAGCGACCAATGTATCATCACTGAAGTGATGGGGATTACGGCAAGAGCCATGTAGGAGATAATCCGCTTTTTCACTAACGAGGAACTCAATACCCAAGTTTGGCGTATTATCTCGCTCATAAGTCAGGTGAGGGAGCAGTTCCGTCACTAATCCATATTGCGTTTTTATTTGATAGCGTAACGCTTGATGGGTTGGAAACTCGCCTTCTAATTTAAGTAAGCAACACCACGCATTGAGGCCGATTTGAAGCTGTTCTTTTTGTTCACTTAAAGGGGCTTGATAAAGGATGGAGGCATTTTCATCCGTAATTTGCACCATACCCTCCAAGCGTTGGGTGGTGACTAGCCAAATATTGATTTCAGTTGCGGTCACTTTACGTAGGATCGGACCTGCAACGACAAGAGGAAGTGAAGAAATTTCAGTCGTGTTCATCAATGCTGGCAAAACGGCTCCTTATGTGTCAGCTTCTTCTAATATTTCGATAACTTGCGAGCTACTAAGTTCATGTCCCATAAGGAACAAACCAAGCATCGCATCGGCTTTTGACGCGTTATCACTGTCTTCATCCAAAATTTGCTGAAGCCGAGTTCTAATTAGGTCGATTTCGTGTTCGACGAAGCCACGCCCTTCTTCGTCACCTTGACCATCTTCTGGTGCATTATCAAAGTGCAAAAACAACATGTCACCATCGAGTTGAGTCCCTATCAACCTCTCTGGCAGCCATGCTTCTCCCATCACAATGTCTGGGTCTGTGTCCGCAGGTAAATGATTCAAGGTAGAGATGAGTTCTGATGCTTTCACTTTTTACTTCATTATGTTTGATTTAGAACTAAGCTAGAGTTTAAGCGCTTGTTGTGATGGTAAAATATTCGCAAACAAGCTCACCTAGTCGTGCAATATTAATATGATCTTGGGACTCAAACTGTCACGAGGATGACAACATTTGCCATTGTAACGGCTATCATCAGCAGAACATAAGCTTTTAATGGCAAATCATTGATGTTTGCCTGCTTCTCAACCAACATTTTTCGAACTCATGAAGAGATTAATTCTAACAACACTCGCTTTACCTTTAGCTGCGGCAGTTTCTTCTGCGCATGGTGCAGAAGAACAAACGTGGGGGATTGCTGCGATGTATCGCACAGCATCGATTCCGTTTTATACCGCCGATAATGACTCTACGGTGAGTACATTTGTACCAATGATGTTCTTTGAAAACGAACATGTGTATATCAATGGCATTGAAGGTGGCGCTTTTTTGTATAACGAGAGTGATTCCGACTGGCGTGCGAGCGCACTCATGCGATTGAGATTTGTCGATATTCCCATGTCGCTACAAAATGCTAATGAAGGGGACAGAGTCGATTTCGGTGGGCAAGTGCGTTATAGCATTAACGACAATTGGCGCGCAGAAGTAGAGTTGATGACGGACGACGAACTCCAGTTTCACTCTAATTACCGCCTTGCTGCCAATTATGTATTTGGGGATTGGGAATTAGAGCCATCGATTACGATTCGATACAAAGACGCTGATTTCAACAGTGAATATTATTCCTTTAAGGATATTACTGGCGAGAGAATTGGATCTGGACTTGACACCAATCTTGGTATTAAATCGCGTTACCATGTAACTTCAAATTTGTATTTATTGGGTGAGACGAGTGTTACTCGCTTAGATGATAACGCCTACAACAGTCAGCTTGTAGAAGATCGGTATCAGGGAGAAGTGTTTGTTGGTTTTGGCTTTTTCAACGATAAAAGCAAAGCTCCGAAACCAACACTGAGCAATAAAGCATATCTACGTATTGCGCATGGTTGGGCGACGCCTTCGAACATCGGTGAAATATTTAGCTTTGAGAGAGAAAGAGACCCATACGACAATCAACTTACTTCATTGTTTTATGGGCATCCATTAACGGATGAGCTGTTTGGTTTTCCTCTTGATATTTATTTAACGCCAGGGTTGGTTCATCACTGGTCGTCCAGTGTTCAGTCTGCGAGCACAGAATACGTCATGGCGATTAAGGCTTATTATACGGTTAATTGGCCTACGACTTGGCGATTTGGTGTAGCGGAAGGTATGTCATACATTGATAGCATTACCTATATTGAAGGCACAGAAATGGAAGACAAGGGTTATACACCAAGCAAGTTGCTCAACTACCTAGATTTCTCGTTTGATGTCAATGTAGGCGATCTCTTCAACCAAAAGAGCTGGAACAATATGTGGGTGGGCTATTCATTGCATCACCGCTCGGCGATTTTTGAGAGCGCTTCCCAGTTTGGGCGAATTAAAGGTGGGAGCAACTACAATACTATTTATTTCCAGTTCGAGTTTTAGCGCATCGCGAGATGCATATAGGTCGGATTTGCAACTGACTTATTTATCGCCCATTATGAGTAATGATGAATAATACTATGCTACTTTCAACGAGAAATTTCGTATATCGTGCCAGAGTTAAGGCTGTTTGTGATGCATCTGATGAATCGGATGGCATGAGCACCATGAGTATCGACTCCTCATTCAATCTTCAAATTGAAGCGATAAATTGTACCAACGCTGAATTTGCCAAACGCTTTTTTGCCATTCACGGAGAAGGGCACTTGGAGGGCGATGAATGGTTGGTGTTGTACGTCAAC
Organism: Vibrio sp. Vb0937; assembly: GCF_033338855.1. Lineage (NCBI taxonomy): Bacteria > Pseudomonadati > Pseudomonadota > Gammaproteobacteria > Vibrionales > Vibrionaceae > Vibrio > Vibrio sp. Vb0937. The sequence continues at coordinate 70,049 of NZ_JAWOTK010000005.1, forward strand.
TCTCTTGACGTTAAGGCGGGAGACAATATAGAAGTCCGTAGCGATGTCGCGTTTAATGCGATGATCGAGAATATGATAAGCGAAGCTGAGCGGTCTTTAGAAAAAGTCTACCTCGATGCAATACGCAACTTGGAGAAAGTGAATCGTTTTTGACGATGTTAGAGACCCTATAAATACGATCAAGGCATCAGGATCCAAAACGGGATTGGCGCGAACCAATCCCTTTTGTATTCTGGTTTATTCTAACTTACGCCATTGTTGCAAGTTGGCTTTGCGCTTCTGAAATGCCTTTTGCAGCCGCATCTTCACCCATGTTTAGCGCTTCTGCGTAAACAAATTCCACATCAGTGATTCCTACAAAACCCAGCACAGTGCGTAGGTATGGCGTAACGTTGTCAGTTGGTGAATCTTTATGAATACCACCACGAGTCGTTATTACAATCGCCTTTTTACCTTCAATCAAACCTTGAACGCCGTTTTCTGTGTATTTGAATGTCACGCCTGCACGAGCAATCAAATCAATCCAGTTTTTAAGCTGAGTCGGGATGGTAAAGTTGTACATTGGAGCGGCAATAACCAAAGTGTCTGCGGCCTTTACTTCTTCAATAAGGGTGTCAGACAAGTCGACCACCGCTTGCTGTTCTTGTGAAAGATCTTCCGTAGCGCGCAGTGCAGTCGCAACGGCGAAGTCCAAAACAGGTAGCGGGTTTGCAGCCAAATCACGAACAGTAAGCTTGTCTTGGTCTACATTTTTGATGAAGTCTTCAACCAATTTGTTTGATTGAGAGTAATCGCCAAGGATGCTTGATTTTAGAGCTAGTACACGAGACATAATGGTTATTCCTTAAATAAGTGCTTTCGACTATGGGAGCCATTATAAGCAACGTAAGTGAGTTCAAAAGCCTAGCGATTCGCTGAACATGTTCGAAAAAATTGAATGAGCTTTCGGTTATCTTGTTACAGATCTTGTGTGATACAATCCGCGCAGTTTTTGTAATGAAAAGAATAGGAAACGCTTTGACTTCGTCACAGCCCCCAAAAAAGAATCTAGCTGAAGAGCAAGCGACACCGTCAAATGGTGCACAAAAAGCGACAGCGAAACAAGCTCAAACACCTCAGGCTCAAGTGAATAGCGCGGCATCTCTGCGTAAAGCGCTGAATCAGTGCATGATGCGTGACCGTTTCCGCTTGAGTAAACGTATTTCTGGTGCAAGCAAAATTAAGAAGGACGCAGCGCGTAATGCTGTGTTCGACGAAATCGCATTAGACATCGCAAAATCCATGATGGTTGCAGAGCAGCGCAGCAACTACAAACCAACGATTGAATACCCAGAAATCCTGCCTGTAAGCCAAAAACGCGACGATATTGCGAAAGCGATCGAAGAAAACCAAGTGGTTATCGTCGCGGGTGAAACCGGTTCAGGTAAAACCACTCAGCTACCAAAAATCTGTGCTGAGCTTGGTCGCGGTAAATTTGGTCTGATTGGCCATACTCAGCCTCGTCGTCTTGCAGCGCGTTCGGTTGCTAACCGTATTGCCGAAGAGATGGAAACCAAGCTTGGTGAGTTTGTTGGTTACAAGGTTCGATTCAACGATCAGATCTCTGAAAATACCCAAATCAAATTGATGACGGACGGTATCTTGTTGGCTGAAATTCAGCATGACCGTTTCTTGAATCAATACGACACCATCATTATCGATGAAGCGCACGAGCGCAGCCTCAACATCGATTTCATCTTGGGTTACTTGAAAGAGTTGCTACCACGTCGTCCTGATTTGAAAGTAATCATCACGTCGGCAACCATCGACCCAGAACGCTTCTCAAAACACTTCAACAATGCACCAATCATTGAAGTATCGGGTCGTACTTACCCAGTAGAAACACGTTACCGCCCACTAAGCGGTGATGACGACAATGATCGTGACCAGCTTGAAGGCATCTTCGAAGCGGTAGATGAACTGTGCGATGAAGGTTTAGGTGACATCCTGATTTTCATGAACGGTGAACGTGAAATCCGTGATACCGCAGATGCATTGTCCAAACGTAATCTGAAGAGCACGGAAATTGTGCCGCTTTACGCGCGTTTGTCGGCAGGTGAGCAGAATAAGATTTTCCAACCTCACACTGGTCGCCGAATTGTACTGGCAACCAACGTAGCAGAAACCTCGCTAACCGTTCCGGGTATTAAATATGTTATCGACCCGGGCACGGCGCGTATCAGTCGATACAGTTACCGTACTAAGGTTCAGCGTCTTCCAATCGAGCCAGTTTCTCAGGCGAGTGCGAACCAGCGTAAAGGTCGTTGTGGTCGTGTGGAAGAGGGTATCTGTATTCGTCTGTACTCAGAGGAAGATTTTGAGTCACGCCCAGAGTTTACTGATCCTGAAATCCTGCGTACCAATCTAGCGTCGGTTATCTTGCAAATGACGGCACTTGGTTTGGGTGATATTCAAGCGTTTCCGTTTGTGGAAGCACCGGATAAACGTAACATCCAAGACGGCGTGCGTTTGCTGGAAGAGCTTGGTGCGATTAACTCTGAGGTAAAAGACCCGAAAAAGCGCCTGACTTCCATTGGTCGCCAATTAGCGCGTTTGCCAATCGATCCGCGCTTGGCGCGTATGGTATTGGAAGCGCCAAAATATGGTGCGCTTAAAGAAGTGATGATCATTGCAGCGGCCTTGTCGATTCAAGATCCACGCGAACGTCCTTCAGATAAACAACAATCGTCAGACGATAAACATCGTCGCTTCTTCCATGAAGAGTCGGACTTCCTGACATTTGTTAATTTGTGGGAATACATCCAAAAGCAGCAAAAAGCCTTGTCTAGCAATCAGTTCCGCAAACAGTGTAAGCAAGACTATTTGAACTACTTGCGCGTTCGCGAGTGGCAAGACGTGTACTTCCAAATTCATCAGTCGATGCGTGAGATGGAGTTCAAGCTTAACGATGAGCCCGCTTCTTACCATGGCGTACACAGTGCCATTTTGGTTGGTTTGCTGTCGCACATCGGCATGAAAGACCAAGAAAAGAATGAATATCAAGGCGCGCGTAACGCTCGCTTTCATATCTTCCCAGCATCGGGGTTATTCAAGAAACAACCTAAATGGATTATGTCAGCCGAGCTGGTGGAAACCTCAAAGCTTTGGGGTCGTATCATCGCAAAGATTCAACCAGAATGGATTGAGCCGTTAGCTAAACACCTTATTAAGCGCAGTTACAGCGAACCGCATTGGTCGAAGAAACGCGCTGCGGTGATGGCGCACGAGAAAGTCATGCTTTACGGCGTACCAATCGTACCGAAACGCTTGGTCAACTACGGCAGTATCGATTCAACCGTAAGTCGCGAAATCTTCATTCGTAGTGCATTGGTTGAGGGTGAATGGGAAACCAAACACGCGTTCTTTAAGCAAAACCGTAAGCTTCTGCAAGAAGTGGAAGAGCTTGAACACAAATCTCGTCGTCGTGACATCTTGGTGGATGATGATGAGCTGTTTGATTTCTATGATCAACGCGTTGGCACCGAAGTGGTGTCTGGTAAGCATTTCGATACGTGGTGGAAAAAGGCATCTAAAGAAAATCCGGAACTGCTGAACTTTGAAAAAGAGATGCTGTTCAAGGGTGATGCTAGCCATGTGACCGATTTGGATTACCCGAACTTCTGGCATCAAAATGGTTTGAAGCTCAAATTGAGTTACCAATTTGAACCAGGCGATGATAGTGACGGTGTCACAGTGCATTTGCCGTTGCCGATTTTAAACCAAGTTGAACCAGCGGGTTTTGATTGGCAGATCCCAGGTTTACGCCATGAGCTTGTGGTCAGCTTGATTAAATCGTTGCCAAAGACAATTCGTAAGAACTTTGTGCCTGCGCCAAACTATGCCGATGCATTCTTAGCACGCGTTACGCCAATGGAAGCGCCGCTGCTAGATTCATTAGAGAAAGAGTTGCGACGCATGACGGGCGTAGAGGTACTGCGGGAAGACTGGAACTTGGAACAAGTACCTGAGCACTTGAAAGTCACGTTCCGCGCGGTTGATCATCGAAATCGTAAACTGAAGGAACATAAAGACCTTCATGAACTGAAAGAAAGTTTGAAAGACAAAGTTCAAGAAACGCTTTCCAAAGTTGCGGATGACGATATCGAACAGCAAGGTCTGCATACGTGGAGTTTTGGCGAATTGCCGAAAGTGTATCAACAAAAACGTGGCGGCTACGATGTAAAAGCGTATCCGGCGCTTGTTGATAGCAAAGACAGCGTTGAAATCAAACTCTACGAAACGGAGTACGAGCAGATAACGGCAATGCGTGCTGGTCAGCGTCGTTTGATTTTGTTGAATGTGCCGTCTCCAATTAAATATTTGCACGCTAACTTACCGAACAAATCGAAGTTGGGGTTGTATTTTAACCCTTACGGCAAAGTGCTTGATCTGATAGATGACTGCATTGCCTGCGGTGTCGATAAGCTTATTGAAGAGCAGGGTGGTTTAGTTTGGGAGCCAGAGAAGTTCGAAGCGTTGAAAGAACACGTTCGTGCTGAATTGGGTGACACCGTTGTAGAGATCGCTCAACAGGTTGAGACTATTCTGACCACGGCGTTTAGCATCAATAAGAAGCTAAAAGGCAAGATCGACTTCACAATGGCGTTTGCTCTGTCCGATATCAAAGCACAAATTGAAGGCTTGATCTTCAAAGGCTTTGCAACGGAATGTGGCTGGAAACGCTTGCCGGATATTCTTCGCTACATGCGTGCGATAGAGCGCCGTATGGAGAAGTTGCCTATCGATCCAAACAAAGATCGTTTACATATGCTGAAGATTGAATCTGTGACTCAAGACTATAAAGAGTTGCTGAACAAGATCCCGAAAGGTGTGGCTATTCCTGAAAATGTAAAAGAAGTGCGTTGGATGATTGAAGAACTTCGCGTGAGTTACTTTGCTCAACAATTAGGCACTCCTTATCCTGTTTCTGATAAACGAGTCAAAAACGCGATTGATGCTTGCTAATCAACCAGTAAAATAGTGTCAGATTTGTAATTATCGCTTAAGAAGTTGCTGGTACACTAATTGCTAGTAACTCAATAAGCATTATTTTTTAGTTCTGGGAGGCAATAGTTCGCCTCCCTTTATTTGTAGTACCAACGACTGAGTTATGCAGACGTGGGAATAATAAAGAGTAAAGGTAGATGATGAAAAAAACTCTATTAGCAGTGGCGCTACTTGGCGCATCTTCTGCGGCAATGGCGGATTCTTGGATTTACGGTGGTGCAACAGTAGGTCAGTCTGACTACAAAGGTGAGACGGACACATCATACTCTGTTCACGTTGGTACAGGCATTCTACCTATCATTGGTGTTGAAGCTGGTGTAACACAGCACGGTGAGTTCAACGTAAATGGTCAGGACACTAAGCTAACTTCTTACTACGCAGCACTTAAGCCAAGCATCGACTTCGGTCCGCTACACGTGTACGCAAAAGGTGGTTTCCATCAGTGGGACAAAAAAGTGAAAGGCGGCAAAGACGATGACGATTTGGACCTAATGTACGGTGTGGGTGCTGAGTACTTCATTTTTGGCCCAATGTCTGTTGGTGCTAGCTACATGAACTACACTGCTGGTAAAGACGATATCAGCACGTTCTCTGTTAACGCAACACTACATTTCCTATAAGCGTCAAGCTTTCTAACACCATATGAAACACACCGGCTTTATGTCGGTGTTTTTTTGTCTGGAAGTCACAAAACAAAAGTTGAACATAAATTATTCACTTTTAGAGTCTTAAAATGCCTATGCTTTCCAATATATAGTGGCGATTAAATGCGCATATTTGCGTAATGTTTCGCTTAGGAATCGATCAGGAAGGGATAGTATGAAAAAAACACTCTCGTTATTCGCTCTAACGTTGTGCTCAACGTCAGCAATGGCTGACTCTTGGATTTACGCTGGTGGCCAAATTGGTCAGTCCGATATCGACAGCGAAAATGATACAACTTATGGTATTCATGTCGGTACTGGTATTTTGCCGTTCATTGGCATTGAAGCAGGCTACTTTAATCACGGCAAAGTGGATTTATCTTTGAGTGGCAGCAGGGGTAGTGCTGATTTTGATTCATTCTATTTAGCGGCGAAACCTAGTATCGACTTCGGCCCGTTACACGTTTACGCAAAAGGCGGCATCAATGCATTCAACGTTGATTATGACGGCGGACTGAGAAACTTAGACAAAGATGATGGCGTCTCTTACATGTATGGTGTTGGTGCCGAATACTTCTTGCTTGACAATGTGTCTGTGGGCGCAAGTTATCAAGCGTTTGGCGTGGATATTGAAGGCGATAGCGATACCGTTAGCAGCGTAACAGGGAACATCACCTTCCATTTCTTATAACGCTCGCTGGATGAAAGGTTTGCTGATTTGGTTTCGTCGTTAATTGTGAAACCAAATCAGCGCAGGTCTTCTCTATTTGCGCAGTGACTGGCTATGAACTTAAGTCTTTCTTGTGTCTTTTCTAGTCTACAACCTACGACAAAATCAATCGTTAGACCTCATAATTTTTGTGTTGATATTATCTCCCCTTCATCTGTCTCGAATTGAGCTTAAAATGCAATAAATCACGACTTTTTGCAAAAATATGTGATTGCTGCTAAAATTCGTCCCGCTTTAAAACTTTAGAGTTCAAATTAATGGAGGGCGGTATTGGAGTTCTTCTCACCTGAGGGGCGTTTCAAATTCACGTTAAATTTGTATTTATGGATAATGCATTTAAAAAATATAGTATTGATACAACCGATTATCAGGTTGGACAGGATAACGTTCAAAAGTGGGGATTCGATATACATAACCCGGTTTTTGGCATTAGTGCGGGGCTCGTTGTTTTCTGTCTGATTTCACTTCTTCTTGTTGAGCCAACCACTGCTCGTGACGTATTAAACGGTCTAAAAAACGGAATTATCGAACAGTTTGATGCGTTCTTTATGTGGTCGACAAACTTCTTCTTATTGTTCGCCGTTGCTCTTCTTTTTTCTCCGCTAGGTAAAATCCGCTTAGGAGGCAAAGAAGCAACGCCGGATCACTCAACCGTTTCTTGGTTGTCGATGCTTTTCGCCGCGGGTATGGGTATTGGTCTTCTGTTCTGGAGTGTGGCTGAGCCGACCGCGTATTTCACTGATTGGTGGGGAATGCCACTTAACGCAGTACCATACACCGAAGAAGCAAAATCCCTCGCGATGGGTGCCACTATGTTCCACTGGGGTGTACATGGTTGGAGTATTTACGCACTCGTTGCACTAGCATTAGCGTTTTTTGCCTTTAACAAAGGTTTACCACTTTCATTGCGCGCGGCGTTCTATCCAATTTTTGGTGACCGTGCATGGGGTTGGTTAGGTCACGTTATTGATATCCTTGCCGTTTTGTCGACGCTATTTGGTCTTGCAACGTCGCTAGGTCTAGGTGCTCAGCAGGCGACCAGTGGTATTAACCATGTCTTTGGTCTAGAAGGCGGCATTGGTACACAAATGATTGTGATCACCTTCGTTACCTTTATCGCGGTGTTATCAGTGATTCGTGGTATTGATGGTGGTGTTAAGCTACTGAGTAACGTCAATATGGTGGTTGCGTTTGCGCTGCTTATTTTCATTACCTTCATCACGTTTGATACGGCGTGGAGCTCGCTACGCGACACAACAATGGCTTACATTGAAAATATTATTCCATTGAGTAACCCTCACGGTCGTGAAGATGAAACTTGGATGCACGGCTGGACGGTATTCTACTGGGCTTGGTGGGTATCTTGGTCACCGTTTGTTGGTATGTTTATCGCGCGTGTGTCTAAAGGTCGTACGGTTCGAGAATTCTTATTCGCAGTCATCGTTATTCCTACAGTTGTTACTTTGATTTGGATGTCTGTGTTTGGTGGTATCGCACTTGACCAAGTGGTGAATAAAGTTGGTGAGCTAGGTGCAAATGGCCTAACTGATATTTCATTGACTCTGTTCCATGTTTACGATGCGCTTCCGTATAGCTCAGTGATTTCAATGCTTTCTATCGTGCTGATTCTGGTATTCTTTATTACATCGTCAGACTCTGGCTCGCTGGTTATCGATAGTATTACCGCCGGTGGTAAGATTGATGCACCAGTACCGCAACGCATTTTCTGGGCGTGTATTGAAGGTGCAATTGCAGCCGTAATGCTTTGGGTTGGTGGTAAAGAAGCCCTGCAAGCATTGCAATCAGGCGTTGTTGCAACAGGATTACCGTTTACTTTTGTTCTGCTGTTGATGTGCGTAAGTTTGGTGAAAGGGTTAAGAACAGAACTGCCAGCTTACAAATAAATACAACACGATCCATGATTGAGTTTAAATGCCGAGCCTAATGTGCTCGGCATTTTTTATTTCTACTTTTCTTTTCCAATAATTTCGTTACAGTTTAGGCTTATTCCCACCTCATTAAACTGCATTATGTCACTGGCTAAACTCATTCTTATTCGTGGACTTCCGGGTTCAGGTAAAACAACCTTAGCAAAACAACTAGCGATAGAGCTTGGTGCTAAGCATTTTGAAGCTGACATGTATTTTGAAAATGATGAAGGTGATTATCACTTTGAACCGGTTCAATTACCTCAAGCGCATGAGTGGTGTTTTCAGCAAACTAGAAAGTGGTTGAACAAAGGGAGAGTCGTGATTGTGAGCAATACGTTTGTTCGACATTGGGAGATGAAGCGTTACATGGACTACTGCATGAAGAAGCGCATCGAGGTGGAAATTAAAGTGTGCCACGGAGCGTATCAAAGCATTCATGACGTGCCACCAGCGACGATAGAAAAGATGCGACGCCAGTGGCAAGAGTGACCGTTACCAGAACCGGAAGTTATTGACCTCGTCCGTCAATCATCACAACGAATGTTTTGCTCATGATTGAAAGGTCCATTGAAATCCAAGAGTAAAACGAACCTAAGCTTAGTGCGTAACTGTGGTCAAACCCAACTTTGCGTCTTACATCCTCAATGCATGCATCATAGCCTTGGTTAACCTGAGCTAAGCCTGTGATACCCGGTAACACGCCATATGTGCGCTCTACAAAATAGGGGATTTCATCTTCTAATTTCTGGTAGAAAGCTGGGCGTTCTGGGCGCGGCCCAATCATCGACATTTCACCTCTCAACACATTAAACAGTTGAGGTAGTTCATCTAAACGCGTTTTGCGTAAAAAGCGTCCTACTGGCGTGATGCGGGGATCATTTTCAGTTGCCCATACTGCGCCAGAGCGTTGCTCTGCATCAATATACATGGTGCGAAACTTCATGATTTGAAAAAGATCCATTTTTTCTGGTGTGCAGCGTCCTACTCGCAATTGGCGATAAATCACAGGGCCTTTCGATGTGGTTTTGATCGCTAGCGCGATAAATGGGAATAGTGGTGCAGTGACGACCAAAATAAGCATTGCAACCAGTACATCAAACGTTCTTTTTGCGTGGCATACATTTGAATCGTAGCGTGAGTTTTTCATGATGCTTTCCTTATTGGTTGACGCGTTTCCAACGTCCATTTTCCATTCCGAGCAAATACTTCATACCGCCGATAAAGTTGGCGAGATGACCAATGACGATGTAGCTAATCAGCTTAAAAGGTTTAATAGTGTTAAGTGCTGGCATTAAGTAAGTAATAAGCGCGATGCTGTAAATACCAACTTGTGCGAACAGCATTACTTGAAACAGCGGATTGTGTGCCAGTAGTAGTGAGCAAATAAAGCAAACAATCATCAAATAGGGTGTTGCTAAGCGCAGAACCTTTCCCGATAGAAATGCAAAGGCAGTGCCACGATAGCGAGGTAGCAGTAATTTCTTTAATTGCATGAGCTGCTGCATGTTACCTGCTGAAATTCTTAGGCGTCGTTTGAAATCTGCGTCATCTGAGCTTTGTTCGAGCTCAAGCGCCAGCATGTTTGGCTCGTAAATAGCGCTATAGCCTCGCAAAACGATTCTCATAGGGAGAATAAAGTCGTCATTAATGGTGCTAACTTCCAGTGGTTCAAATAAGTGAGTTCTGAAAGTGTAAAACGCACCGTGGGAACCAATCGTTGAACCTAACAAGGATTCTTGGTGCTTTACTCGAGACTGGTATTGCCAATACGCCGCTTCACCTTGGTTATCAGTGCTCATTATTTGATATGTTGCGTTAACCACTCCAACGTTCTCATTTTGATAATGCTGACTAGCTAGCAACAGAGAATCGCAAGAAATCAATGCCGACGTGTCACTCAGTGCGGTAATGTCCGAGCTAACATGACGCATTTCTTCGTTGAGTAGGGCAACTTTACCGCGATTGACTTGGTGATCATTAATAATGAACAGAGTATCAGAGCAGATTGCTTCTTGAATTGTCGCTTGAGCAATCTCGGCTGTGTTATCTGTGCAGCCATCACATGCGATCACTACTCTTAATTTATCCCTCGGGTAATCTAGGCTCGCAAGGTTACGGATCTTCTCTGCTATCCATTGTTCTTCATTGTAGGCGGGCACGATGACAGTAATAGAGGGTAGCTGGTTATCTGTTTTGGAGGCTTTGTAAGCTCGCTCTACAAATGGTGCTTTGGTTTCGGCTTGCCGTTTTAAAGGAAGCCATTTAAGGAGCAGTGGGTACCCAACGTGATGATAGACAATCAAAAATGCGGATAAACCAAACCCTATAATCCAAAGTAAATCATTCATAGCTAGCCTCCTTGGCCAAACGTGAGTAGCGACTCACCATGTCTCTGATATCAAAGTGTTTGAGAATAAAAGTTCGAGGAGAACGGTGTGATGATTCCAGTTGTTGTGATAACGCTTCTGCCAACGAAAACACGCGATTTGCTTCAACCAGTGTGCTGTTGTTCGGACAGAGCGTCTCTTTCACGCCGCCAACATCCGTTGCGACGCAAGGAATGTCACATGCTTGAGCCTCGAGGGTTGAGAGAGGAAAGCCCTCTTGAAGTGATGGTAAGCAAAACAAGTCTAGGCTTTGGTAAAAGCTGGGCATATCGTCGACCAAGCCTAAAAAGGTTACTCGATCTTCAAGTTTTAACGTTCTAACTTGTGCTTCCAATTGAGCTCGCTGAGAACCATCTCCAGCAATGGCTAGGTGTGTGTTTGGCGTAAGATGAGAGAATGCTTCGATAAGCACTTTATGGCCTTTAACTGCTTCTAGACGCCCGGCAACGCCAATCACGATTTTGTCGGTTGGAAGTTCAAACAAGTGTCTTGTTGCCGTTTGGTCACCGCTTTTAAACTTCTGACAGTCAATCCCGTTATGGATAGTACAAACTTTGCGATACTTTAACTTAGTCTGTATTTGATGGGCGACAAAGTTAGCATCGGCAACTACTTGCGGGCGAATCATCGTTAGCAAAAGGGACTGCAGTCGAGCTGATTTTTTGTTATTAAGGTGCCATGCGTCGTGCTCGGTATGAATCACTACAGGTACGTGCGCTAAACGTGCAGCAATACCACCATACAGAAGTGGGCCGATATGATGGGTGTGGACCACGTCAGGCTTAAGTCCTTTGAGCATGGTAGTCAGCGTACTGATGGTTTTTCCGCTGAATCCAGGTTTCTTATTAAGAAAGTGCAGTTGGCCTTGGTAGGGCAATAGTTTTTGCCAGCCTTGTAGTGCATGTTCTTTGCTTCCTTCTAAGCTCACGACAAAAACGGAATGGTTTGGCTGCGCAAAACGAAGCATTTCTAGTACGAGCGTTTCTAAACCACCAGGAGCTAAGTGTTGCACGACGTGTAATATCACTTTTTTGCTGTGCTTAGTGTTATTGTGTTTTTGTCTGAATTCCATTTTCAAACCCTCGTTGAGTTCTTTGTTTATTTAGGAATTGCAGACTGCGTGCCAAAAAAATTAATCATTTAAAAACAATGGGTTAATATTGATGTTTGTGAGGCTTTATGTTTATTCTCAATTTGAGATTCATATTAGTGGACATGCTATGAGGCTGTATAAGGCAGTAGTAAAAGAAAAGCACTCGCCGACCGAGTGCTTGTAAATGAGTTCTTATGGCGGTTAGTTTCCGTACACTACGTTAGGTAAAGTGGTGATGACAGGAACACCAAGGTGTTTTTCTAATGCTCTTTTAGAGCGGATAGAGTTATCGGCTAACTCTAGTATCGTCGCTAATCCAATGCCTAAACCAGCGCCACCAATAAATCCTAAAATGACAAATACAAAACTAGGTAAGTTAGTTGGAATCGTTGGCGTGAACGGTTCATCAATGATTTTTACGCGCTTATTCTCTTCAAACTCTCCCAAAGAACCCGTTAGTTGGGCCATCTCATAGCGTTCGACGAGTTCATCATACATTTCTCTCTTCACTGCGACGTCACGAGCTAAGCGGTTGATTTCTGTCGCTGTGCTCCCAAATTGGTGCGCATTTCGCTCTAATTCTTGGATCATGTCTCGCAAGCTGTTGGTTTCTTCCGTAAGTGCTTCAAAACGTCCGCGCATCATTTGTAATTGATGTAGTTGGGAGACAAGTAGAGGCTGTGCTTCGCCAAGACTGTTTACTGTGGTATTGCTCGCGATATCCCATAGTTGAGCACTGTTTAGTTCTGGTTGTTTAGAGTTCAAGAGTACCGAGCGTTCCTGCTCCAACCGGTTTAATTCTCGCAACTTACCTTGCACTAAACTATGCGCCTCTGTGTATTTAGCGCGAAGCAGGGTAAGTTCACTACGAATGTCGATGATTTGCTCTTCCAGTTTACCGATAACCGGGTTCGTTTTGGATAGTTGTTGATCCAAACTGCCTAGACTTCGTGAAACACCAGCAAGCTCCGCCTCCTTTTCGGCTAGCGTTTGTTTGAGGCTAGCAAGGCGAGTAAGGCTTTGAGCTTGCATTTCGGGTGTCGCGTCTGAGTAAGTATTTTTATACTCTGCAAAAGCTTGTTCAGCCTTGTCTAGTTCTTCCCTGCGTTTGTTGATATGGATAGTCAAAAAATGACTCGAATCTTTAATCGAAGAACGCTCAGGAGCCAAAAGCTGTTCGACAAAATGCTCTCTGACAGAGAGCAGCATCGACTCCATTCCTTCTGATTTACCACTTTGCAATTGAATTTGAATGAAGTCTTTACCGAGTGGCTGAACAGACAGGCGCGACGCAAGATCTTTTATGATGAACTCTTGCTCTTTTGCACTCATCTCGTCATTGATCAGCGATTGTTCTTTTGCGACAGAATACAAAACGTGTCGGCTTTTTAGCAGAGTACTGAGTGCGCTCAATCGGTCTTTAAGCATTGTTGAGACGGCAAGGTCTTGAAGGAACGGGTTCATTTTCGCTGTCTCTTGAATAAGCATGCTGGTATGAGCAACATAAGTCGTCGGAACCAGTTTACTTACGATGAAACCCAGCACAGGCAAGACAAGCATAGGAATAACGATCATGTAGCGACGTCTCCAAGCTCCATGTAACAGTACGCTGAGGTTTTCTCTTAAATCGTTCATAGCGCCCTCACTAATTTATCAACTTGGTTGGCTCTTGCTTCCCAGCTTTGCTGTTGAACAAATGACTTTGAATCTGTTGGTGGCGGTAGGAGGTGATCGAGACTGGCACGCACGTCTTCGACATTTTGAACCACATGAAGCATATGTTTGTAGGGCATTAATGCAGGAAACGGTGTGCTGATAACAGGGGTTCCTGTTGCCAAGTACTCAAGAAGTTTAAGCGGATTACATGCCTTGATTTGAGCGTTATCAACAAAGGGCAACCAACTGGCATCCCAGTGTTGGGAGTAGCTTGGCAGAGTGTGATGCGCTCTCGGGCCCAGGTAGTATACGTTGCATCTTTGTGGAAGTGGATTATCACTGAACTCGTTAGGGCCGATGAACACGAGATCCCAGTCAGGCGCTTGGTCTGCGACTTGGGCAATTAAGTCGTAGTCTAACCATTCAGACAAACTGCCATAAAAGCCCAGCACTTTGCGACCATTATTAGGAAAATCTTCAGCCTTAGGTGCTGGCTCAGAAAACAGACTAACGTCGACACCGTGAGGCAAAGTGACGGTTTTACCAGATGGAAATTTGGTGGAGAGTGTTTCGCTTGCCGTAAAGATAACGCTGGCCGCATTAACAAGAGTACGTTCGTGCTTGGCCACCGTGTCGTGGTCAACACCAGCTAAAGCGCTAAAGTCATCGCCACAATAGTAAATCAGTCCACGTGGGTTCATTTCTGCACAAAGATCGGCAGCAGTCGGGAGCGACGTCCAAAATACAGGCTTATCAAAACCAAGAGCTTGTAATTGTTTGTTGAGTTGGTGTTTCATCATCTTAGCGGCCACTTTTCTTGCTAATGCAGAACTAGGGGCAGGAATGGTGAGCAAGTTGATGATGTGAATGTTTGGGTTTGTTTCAGAGTCCAATGTTGGCTTGTGTGAGCCTACGTTATGAAATACACGAGTGAGTTTGTTTAACGCACGCTGTATGTCTTTAGAATCCAGCTTAGGTTGACGAAGGCCAATGGAGTTCACCCAAAGGATTCGATGGTTCGCTGCTAGTTGCTTGACAATATGCTGAGTGGAAGAGGGTAGCCCACCAAAATCTTCTCCAAATACTACGATGTCCGTCATGTGGCTCTCCTTGAGTCTTGGTTATTTGATTACTAATTAAGTGAGTAATCACAATGCGTGCCAAGGAATTAGCCATTTTAAAACAGTGAGTTATGGGTTTTGTTTATGTTTGAAACTAGGATTTCTCATTTTGACAGTCACTTTGAACAATTCGGCTAACGACAACTGTTAATGCCGCTAGAATGTAAATTGGCCAGGTGAAACCTTGAGTCAGAAAAGTGCCTGATACGATGGTACCGATAAGCCCACTTAACACGGCGTTTGCTCCTACAGAGAGGGTGTAATCTGATTTTGGTGTCAACAATGAGATGGAATGCAAAGAGGTGCGGATCAATGACACAATTAAAGTAATGAACACCGCGAGCCCGACAAAACCCGTTTCTGCTAACACGCCAAACCAAGTACTATGGACGGCGTGGTTGATACCATCCCAGTGTGGGCTGTAGAAATAGTAATTAAAGTAAAAGTTATCTAGACCTACGCCAGTCAACGGGTGATGCAGCGCCATTTTAAATGCCGCTTCCCACGCATAAAGTCGCCCCATCGCAGAGGCATCTATACCATCCTCAGCTGCTCCCCCCGATTCTCGTCCTGAAATACCAGCGAATGCGTAGAGTACGATCGCTGCGATAGCGCCTAATACCAAGACTAATGTTTTGCTTTTGATGTGTTTAAAAGCAAAGTAGGCAAATACAGACAGTGAACCTAGTAACCCCCCGCGGCTCTGCGTCTCAATGATCGCAAAGAACAAAACCAAACAGGTGATAAGGGCAAAGAGTCTGAGATGCTTGGGGGAATGCTTCTCCATCAATTGACTAACGGTAAAGGCAAGGGGAAACATCAGCACTAGTGCCAAATCGTTAGGATCGCCAAGTACTGAACCTATGGATCGTCCTATTGACACGCGCGTTCCTTCGACTAAATCAATGCCATTCGCTGCGTTTTGTAATGCCACTAGACCAATCAATAATCCGGCGAAAATAATTGCTTTTGACATCTGTGCGAGCTGTGAAGGTTTAGTAATAAGCCAGGTGATGGCCAACGTCATAATGATGATTTTCCAATAGGTGTTTTTGAACACCGTTATTGCGATATCACGACTGGAAGCGAATATGATTCCGATGATCACCAGACCCCAAAATATACACAGCCACTTTAATGAAGGGTGCCAAAAAGCTGTAATCTGGCGGCTTATAAGAAGGTGAAAAGCGAGTGCGGCGAGTGCCCCCAATGATAACAGTAATGGGATCTTGAAGTTATAGATAACAGGAAAGGCTTCGTGAATACGAAAGAATGAAAAAATAACGAACAGTGTGACAAGCCAAAACGTTTGATTGAGAACAAACAGTAACGCGAGTGGTGCGAAACACAACGCAACAATCAAAATGGGATGAGGCATAACAACCCAAAGCAGGCCGATACCGACAGTGATCGTCAGTGCTGCGATGGACTGTTTTGTTCTCACCTTGGTTTCATTCATAACGAGTATCTCTTCACCTGTCCACGCCGTTTCACTATGTATCGAGTGAGAGCATTGAGCGTCTCTTTACTCATGTAGCGAGTGGCTATCCCTGCCAGCAAACTGCATGTCAAAATGCAAATTGCGATGGCGATGCCTATTGATTGTGAAGAGTGAAGCAGGAACAGTGCCACACCGGATATAATCTGTAATAAAACCATCAGACTTAGGTGGAAAGGCAACGTCATACATTGTTGGCCTACTACATAAGTCAGGCCCAGCTTACACAGTTGTGCGTAATAAAGCGCAATGAATACCCCATAAATACCCAGAGAAGATAAGCCAAACAGCAAAGCAATCGCAACGCACGCAGAGACGACATTTATACCCAGTAGCCAGCGAGTACGACGCTTGTACAAAATGGAGATGTTAATCAACTCACTCCATTCTTTTAACATGGCGATAGGTAGCAAGAATAAGCTGAATAGTACCGCCTCATGATAGGTTTCTGGCAGTAAGTAGGTGATCATCACCATTGCTAATGTGCCGACCACCACACTCAAACCTGTAATGTAAATCATACCTAAGTGTGTGATGCGCACTGCTTCAGTGTTCTTGCGTCCTTCTAAGTAGTTAAATCGACGTGGCATCCACCACATGCCAAATGGCTGCACTAAAATACACATGCCCACTGCAAATTTTACCGCTATCGCGTAAATCCCTAACGTCGCAAGAGAAGTGTTGGCACCAATGAACCAGCGTTCAGCGCCATTGAGACAAAATGCTACTAAACCGGCCATCATCATTGGTAGGCAGTAGTTTAGGTATTGTTTTGCCAATGTCAGTTTAGGAAGGGTGACATTGTAACGGTTAACGATGTGCAGCCAAACAAATTGAGTAATAGCAGCCAACAAGCCACCCCACAAAACAGAAATAACATGGGGATGAACAGACAGCGCCGCGACGATAAAAATGACCTGAAAAATGGTGGTAGTGACCATGACGTTAAGCAGAGTTCTTGCTTTGTCGTCTTGTGTTCTTAACCAGGCAGTGCCGATTGCAATACTGCCTTCTAGAACGATGGCAAACATAACAATAGCAAATTCGACTCGCGTAAAAGGCGCGGGAATGGGGGCGATTAAAATGATAGTGAGCAAGCTAAGAGCGACGACGCCAGCGATGAGTAAAGCAAGTGAGTACAGCTGGTTTAGTAGGGTTGTGCGCGTATTTTGATCCTTTTCAACGCCGACGAATCGATAAAGCGCTTCATGCAAAGCGAAACTGACGAACAAGGTCGTAACAACACCAAAGGTTGTTAGAAGCTCAAGCTTGCCCATTTGCTCTGGTGAGAGAAAGTGGGGCAATACAGGTAGCATGATTAGGCTGATGCTTTTATTGATCACTAAGGCGATAGCAAATAGCGTCATGTTGGTCATTGCTTTAGACATGGTCATATCCTTTGATGTCTCGCGGTGTCTTGAGTGCGCAATCATTGTTGGTAGCAATTTCGCTAGCAAGGTGCTGGGCGATTGGCAAATAACAACGTTCGGCTGTGTATAGTTGAGAAACATTTAGTGCTTCGATACCCATCGTTACTTTCATCCACGGCGATTCATTCAAAAGGCGAATTGCGTTGTGTAACGAAGCCACATTGTTAGGCGTGTATTTAATACAATTTCGGCCGTGAGTTAACACGCGGTCCCAATAACTATCATCATGTGGAATGACGACACACATACCTGCAGCGAGAGCCTCCAAAATAGATAACCCAAAAGGTTCGTTGAGACTGGTGGAAACAAACACACCACACTGTGAACGCAATTCATCTAAGTTGTTTGGGCATTCATGCCATTCAACACCTTGTGTGTTGAAGTCCGGTGTTGAATATTCCACACCTGCCACGTTAGGTTTGATGTAACACACGGTGGATTTGATCTTTTTCGACTCATCAAGTGTTAAAGCATCAAGCAAAAGATCGATGTTCTTCCATTTTAGTAAGCTAGCTGCCCAGAAAACGCGGCTTGAAATCGGATTCGCTTGTTTTGGCCAGCGATCTTTCGATAATCCATTAACAAACGTAGATGTATTCAAACCACACCAATAGCGTTCGGTGGCTGGCTTCTCTGTTTTGAGGTAGGCCTGTAATGCTTCTACCATTGATTCGCGGGTGTTTGCCAAGTAGTAAATTGCCGATGCTTTTACTAAGCAGTAGCCAGCAGATCTCGATCGTCCAATAGGGCCATGAACCATCTGTACCACAGGCTTTTTGCTAATTAATCGTAGTAAGTACAAAGGCATATCATTACTTGGGCAAGATAGGCCCAAAAAGCTATCTATCTTTGGAAGCTTCATGCACGCGTAGAGAAGTTGGAGAAAGTAGTAAGCGTTCATCAACCAGTAGGTCAGGCCATGAGTCGAGTTAAATGGTGACGGTTTTATTTTTATAACTTGCACACGCGGTGTATCACTAAGCAGTGACGCCCAATGCTCTGGATTTGTAGTGAGTAGGTAACCAATCACGCTCAGCTTATCGCACTGCTTAAGGAGCTCTGCATTCGCGATTTTGGATCCACCTTGCATTGGGATGGCGTCGAACATCAATACACGTTTCATGACCGGGCTCCTCAATTGATGCTCAACCAGCGTGAAAGAGGCTTCATGCAGTGAGTCATTGGCATTGGTGTAATGGCGTTGTTATTAAGTTCACCTTCGTAAATACGTTCAATAGCGTTGATAGATGCAGTCGTCGTTAAGTGCTGGCTAGCATGTAGGTAAGCGTTTTCCGCCAGCTTGTTTCTTAATGCCGCGTCTTGCATGACTTGTTGAATCGCGTTTAACAGGCTCGCCATTCCACTGTTCTGGTACAGCAATGCAGAGTGATTATGCTCGAACAACTCAGGAATGCCTCCCGTTTTAGGAGCCACGATAGGCAGTTGAGCTAAAGCCGCTTCCCCGAGCACGAGACCAAAGGCCTCTTCATAGGCGCCGCTAATAAAAGCGTCTGCATTACCACACATCCACGCTCCGGCATTGTGTTGCTCTCCGACAAAGTGCACTCGTTCTTGGATACCAAGATCTGCGGCAAGCTGTTGCAGTGCTTCTCTTTCTTCGCCGTCACCAACAATAACAAGGTGAGGGTTGTGGTGGTGGTAGTTGTGCATGCGCATTGCCCGAATAAGGCGGTCAAACCCTTTGCGCTTAATCAGCGAACCCACCGACAGAAAGGTAAAGGCCTGTGATGGGATTCCGAGGCGATCTTTAATGTCTATGGGTGTATCCACGCCTTGAAGTGACACGCCGTTGTGTACGACATGAAGTTGGTTTTGTGGGTAGCCGTCCTGAAGAATTTCGCGTCCAACATCTTTGCTAACGCAAATCAATTTTGGAGAGAGGTGAAGTCCGAGAGAGAAGCGATCGCGCAATGTATAATGGCAATGAAGTTGCGTGACAAGTGGTATATGATTCATGCGAGCAGCCAAACACATCCATTGACAAGGGCCGCCGCTATTGACGTGTACCAAGTCGATGTTGTGCTTTTCGATCAAATCTGAGCCTTGTTTGATAAGGCTATTCCAACCGCTAATATCCCAGCGCGGAGCGCTCCAACCACCCACCAAATTGAAGGCTGAATGTTGCGCTTCAATTCCGAGCGATTGGCACTTATCGATTAATGGTTGGCAGTTGGACCATACGAATGGCTCAAACTTATCGCGGTCGATTCCTGAAATGAGATCCAGAAGCACCACTTCACTGCCGCGAATCCAATTATCACCATAATGAACATATAGAATGCGTTTTGGCGTAGTCATAAGTCACCTCTGTCTCATCATTAATCTGCGTTAACTGCTGAGCTGCAATAGAGATGCCAAAATATGCCATTAGTTTATGTGATTGAATCTTATATGATATTTATGTTTGGAACTCATCATTCTCATATTGAGAACCAATATGGATTAGTGATCCGTTTCAATTTGATATTTTTGTAGCAATACGGGAATCACACTTTGCGCTGAGAAATCATCAATGATGGTTTGTCGAGCATTCTGGCGAATGAGTGATTGTTGCGCTTCACCAATCGACATCCAGTCATGAAGACATTTAGCAAGAGAGGGAATGTCTTCGACGATAAAACCATTTTTACCCGTTTGGATAATATCTGGAAGACGACCTACACGTAAGCTCATCACGGCAATGCCTCTCGACATGGCTTCAAGCGCCGCCATTGGAAGACCCTCATAACGAGAAGAGATGATAAGTACGCTGATATTTTCCCAAACACCTTCCATATCGGTTTGATGGCCGAAGAAAGTCACATTTGGAGGGGCAGTTTGATTAAGCGATTCTTTTTCTGGGCCATCACCGTACACACTAAACTGTAATGTTGGACAGAGCCTCGCTACCTCAATAAATTGATCGGCGCCTTTTTCCTGACTCAATCGGCCGACAAAAGCGATCTCCTGATAGTTGAGTTGACTGTTGGGAATCGAAACAAAGTTATTCAGCAGTTCTGAAGAACAAAAAACTTTGCGCTGAATACTTGGACTGACAGCAAAGCAATAGTCAGATAGGCTGCCTGAGCTTCTATCAAGCCAATCGTATAGCCATAGCTTCCCTGAGGACGATTCACCAGCATGATAAGTTGAAATCAAACGAGGAAACGTACGGGTGAGCAGTTTGGCGCAGCGCGACAAAATCGACGCTTTATAACCATGGGAGTGAACCACTGAGGGTTGGTGATTGGCGACGGCGCTTGTTAGGTGTTTAATTTTTAAAGCTTTATTGGGCTCGCCAGACAAATAGTTTAAGTAACTCACAGGGATCGCGGCTTCTTTTGCCTTCTGTACAATCTGAGCAGCTGGTGAATACTCAGTGGTTAGCACAACTCGAGCTTTGTGTCCAAAGGCTATTAATCCCCGAGCTAGCTCGATAACGTGACTTTCAATGCCACCGAATAGACGGCTATCAAGCAAGATCCAAATTTCACCAATGGCAGGTTTATCAAGATTGTTCGAGATTAATTTCATCCGCTTCCCACGCTTGTTTTTTTCGGTAAACCGTAGATGGGCTTAACTCCAGCATGACAGCGGCGTTGAGGACGTTGCCATCACAGTACGCAATTGCGTTTTGAATTGCTTCACGCTCTACTTGCCACATAGGGCGAATGGTTCCATCAGAGTTAAAGTACGGTGAGGTAGCAGCAGAGGACGGTGTACCAGGCAGCTCCGCTGCGGTAATCGACGGTTCGACCGCAGAAGGTGAAGGTTCCTCAGTATAACCAGGTGGTGGTGTGATTGGTGCAATGTTTGCTGACTCTTGAGCAACATGCGCAGGTGTCGTTGTTTTCGTAACTTTTGACTTTTTAGTGAGTTGAGCGGGTAGGTGGCTCACCGTGACTTTTTCGTCGTTATTAAGCACCACAATGTTACGTATGATGTTTTGTAGTTGCCTTACATTACCCGGCCATTCGTAATGCTTGATGATATGTTGAGCTTCACTGTCGATTGTTGAGAATTTCTTTTTGTCCTGTTTGGCGTAAGTGGTCAAGAAGTGCTTGGCAAGCGTGACGATGTCACTTCCTCGTTCACGTAATGGGGGCATATCGATAGGTATAACGTGCACACGGTAGTATAAGTCTTCACGAAAACGACCTTCTTCTACTTCTGTTAATGGATCTCGGTTAGTGGCACAAATGATTCTCACATCCACTTTCATTTCTCGAGTGCCACCAAGAGGGGTGTAAGTGCCCGTTTGTAGAAAGCGGAGCAACTTCTTTTGCATCTCAAGTTCCATTTCACACAGCTCATCAAGAAAAAGCGTGCCACCATGTGCCAGCGTCGCCGCACCTTTTCGATCTGTTGTTGCTCCAGTAAAGGCCCCTTTAACGTGACCAAAAATCTCACTTTCCATCAAATCTCGTGGAATAGCCCCACAGTTAATTGCAATAAAAGGCTTGTCTTTACGGTCACTCTGGCGGTGGACAGCTTCAGCACAAACTTCTTTACCTGTGCCGCTTTCTCCCACAATAAACACACTGGCAGAAGTTGGCGCAACAGCATCAATGGTCTTGTATACCGCCTGCATCGGGAGGCTTGAACCGATGAATCCGTGATAGTTGTGGCGATCAAACTTGGACTGAATATTTTCCACCAAATCTTCCAATTTGGCGCGTTTAAGGTGCAATGCAACTGACGTTTTTAGGCGATCAGCGTTTATGGGCTTTTCTAAGAAATCTTCCGCACCTTTTTGAATTAGATTAACGGCTAAGTCGACGCTGCCGTGTGCCGTAGCAATAATAACGGACGTAGGAATGTCATTCTGGTTGATCCAATCCAGCACGTCTTCGCCAGACATGTCGGGCAGTTTCAAATCGAGAATGATGAGCTGAGGTTTGCTTCTTTCAATAAATTGAATCGCTTCGCGACCTGTCTCGACATGAAAAATGTCATAAGGTTCGTCTTTCACATACTGCTTATAAAGTATGGCTAGTGAAGTAGAGTCCTCTACCAGTAATACCCTTGGTCTCATAGTCCCATCCCAACGTAGTTTGTTTCATTTTTTATGATTTTTGTCAGCACTACTATTTGGCATTATGAGTGGTTTATAGCTCTCTAGTGCTGAAAATTCTCAATTTGAGAAAAGCGTTATTTAAGTATTAGCACAAGGTAGGAAATTTGCGAAAAATCCATACTTTTTAATTGATTAAGTTATGCCCAAATAATTTTAAGGTGTGTGGCTTGGCGAGGATGACTGAATTTGGAGCCTAAATTTCTGAGATGATGTCGGCATCGCGCTTTATCAAACGCGATGCTTCGCTAGGGAGTAAGACACTGATACTACTCAAACCCTTGAGCTTTTCGCTTTTCTAACGCATCAAACGATTCATTGGCGAGTTGAGGAAGTGTTTCACAAAGCTCCAATGCTTTTGGTATTTTTCCTTCGACACAGTACTTCTCAATCATTCTTGCTTGTCTTGAAAGCGTTCGATTGCCTAGAGCGAGAGCAGAACTGCCCAGTGTGTGAACCTCGAACTCCAATGTTTGAAGGTCTTTTGTGCTTAATGCTTGCTCTATTTTCTCCATGCGATCGCGTGACTCTTCGACATAGTGATCAATCAAGGTAGGGATGATTTCGGCGCACGTATCTTTGATCATTTGCTGAAGAATATGCTCATCCACTAATTCTTGCTCGATAGTCAATGTGTTATTTATCGTCATAATAGCGCTCCCTATAACATAAACAGTTCGCTTTTTTTAATTTGCTGAGACAGTTTTTCTTTCCACTTTTTTGGTAAGAAACGCAGCTTGGAAACTTGGCGGATTAACTCATCTTTCAGGCTTGGTGTGTGCTTCATGTTCAATACAGAACCAATCAAGTTCGCATCGCTAGCATCAAGTAGCTTTTTGGCTTGCTCGAGCTGGGTTGCAGTCGTAGAGCCATAATGCGCTACTAACAAAGTAGCATCACATACGCCAGCAATCACTTGAGGCGCAATATTGCTTCGGTTGACACTAAGAAGTGGTGATGTATCTATCACGACGCGCTCGTACTGCGTTAACCATTGTGCAATGTTTCGTTTCAGCGTTGTTGGGTCTCGGTACGCTAACTGAGTGCTGGCGAGAGACGGAGCAGGGAGGCCGACTAAAGTTTGATGTGTATTCTCTCGTGTGATCAAATGGCCAACCTTCTCGTCATCATCAAATTCGTGAACAGTGTGATAAGCGGGTTTGAATAAGTTAAGGTCTACATACAAAGTATTGTGGCCTGCTAAAACCAAGCGCTCTGCAAGAGATGAAGCCAAGGAAGTGACACCATCTTCAGATTTACAACCCACAACACAAATCGTTTTGTGGCCCTTCTGTTCACTCTGAAGATAAATTTGCTCAATCTCAGCGTGAGTTGCAGGAATAGTCATTACAACGCTCCTATTAACACGATGGTTGTGGTGATTTGTAAAATATCTCTTAATCCGGCCCTCGCTTTTTCAACAAAGCTCTCGTCTTTATGGGGAATGTAAATCGTGTCGCCTGCGCGAATGACTGGCAGCTCATAAATGTTGGCTGTTTTACTAAAGTTCACCAAATCAAATGTTCGGGCTTGGCCTTGGCAGCAAGACATATTGACCACACTGATCTTTTCAAGGTAGGCATTGTCAGTTGGTCCTCCTGCTTCCGCTAACAGATCAAGCACAGTCATGTTGTCATTGAATACGTATCGCCCTGGGTCTCTTACTTCACCTAATACGCGTACCGTGGACTCTTTTGAACGATCTAACCAGTTTTTGTTTTTTTCTGGAATGTAAATGGTATCACCAGGACGAACGTGGGGCAGAATTGACTCATCGCCTGTTTCAAAGTACATCGATAAATTCAATTTACTCACTTTGGCATAACCTAGGCCTCGGTGTGTGACACGGATGTTGTGAATATCTGCATCCATTGTCGGTCCATCGGCGGCAGACAAAATATCCAGAAAATGCATATCTTCGGTGAAACGATAGCGCCCAGGTGCATTGATTTGCCCGAAAACGTATATCGATGCGTCAGAGCTTTGGCTTACCCATTGCGATTTATTATCGGATGGGTCGTCAGGCAATGCATGTACCCTTACGACTGTACCAGCGGAAACTCGAGGTAGGCTTGATGTTGGTGAGCCATCCAGAATGTATTGGTCTAAGTCAAATTGTGTCATTTGACCGTTATTGGCGACTTCAATTTTGGTGGTATCAGCTCGTCGAGTTGGGCCACCAACGTGTGCAAGCAGATCAATCAAATCCATTTCGTCTGACCACTCGATGCGTCCAGGGCGAACAACTTCTCCCATCACTGCGACCGCTCGACTAGGTGCTACTTTTAACCAAGACTTCTCATTGAAATCGGTTTTCTCCGGCACGAAAATCGCGTCTCCTGGTCCAACATTTGGTGGTCTGGCTGAAGATAGTCCTTCTGTATGCGCGGTAAGATCGAATTTGATGACTTTGCCATCGGCTTTTATAACGCGAATTTGGCGAGATTCTGCGTAGCGAGTGGGCCCGCCAGCGTTGGCGAGGATATCCATGAAGCTAGCGCCTTGCTTGCCTTCGTATGCCCCAGGATGGGCGACTTCACCCATCACGTAAACCACATTTGCACCTGCTTTGATTTCTTCTTCCTGTTTTGGGACAAAGATGGTGGCACCTGGCAGGATCTCCGGCAGTAGGCTTTGGTCTCCAGTATCAAGGTACTTTTTCAGGTTAAACATGGTTGGGTTATTGTTTGTTATCACGCGAATTTGCTCAACACTGGCATATCGTGTCACGCCGCCAGCTCGCATTACGACATCAACTAGCGTGGTGTTTGGCTTGTATGAGAACGAGCCAGGTGCGTTGACTTCACCAAAGACTTTGATTGCACGAGCGGAATCTGCGCTGTCACCTGAATTCGCGAGTTTTGCTGCATCAAACTCTTGCTCAATATTCCCTACGAGTGGGGAAGCGGGGACAAATAAGACATCCAGTGATTCTAGTTTTGGCAGTTGGCTATTGTCACCCGTATCAAGGAAGCGTTTGTAGTCAAATTCAATGTTTTTATTTCCACGTTTCACGATCATTTTATCAAGCTGAGCCCCAGCGCGCAGGCCGCCAGCTTCGTACACAAACATTTGAATGTTGGACCCAGAAGGTAAGGTATATTCACCGGGTTTGACCACGTAGCCTTGAACGGACACTAACAACTGTTGCTGTTTAATAAAAACTCGAGCGTTGTTAACGTCACGATACACGGTCTTTAGCCTGTCGATAATCACGTCTTGGAGTTGTTGTTCATTGTAGCCGGCCACTAACACAGGGCCGACTTCTGGTAAATTAATTCGTCCACGACGATCAACCTGAAACCCTTGGTTTAACGACGCCTCTCCAGGTAAGTTAATCTGTATTAAATCACCGACCTTAACAGTATTGCTCTCATCCGCTATGGAAGAAGGTACCCACGCGACCAGACACAACAACATTAAGAGGATAAATGGTTTCATCGTGTTCATAGCGCGCCTCCTGCCGTTGGGTTGCGGTTTATTGAGGTATCGCTATCTGAATTAGGGCTAATAACCTCGATGCTTACTCGACGATTAGTTAAACGCACGGCGGATGTTTCACCTTCATAGAGTGGCAGGTTGTCTCCGACAGATTTGGTAGTGACTCTCTCTGAAGTGATACCAAATACGGTTAGGTAACGCTTTACTTGTTCCGCACGCGCTTGAGCAAGTTTCTGGTTGTAATCGGGTGTTCCAGTTGCATCCGCATGCCCCGTTACTACAAGAGATAGGTTGGGGTGGTCACGTAAAATGTAGGCTGCTTCTGCCAAATGTCCCATGTACTTCGGGTTGATTTCTGCTGAATCGACAGCAAACTGGTTGTCGATATTAAGAAGTGCATAGATATCCGAGACTATGTTTAGGTCGCTACGCAGCGCTTCAATATCATCGGGCGGTGTGCAAGTGGTTTGGCTCAGTACGTAGTCGAGTTGTTGTTCGAGCTGGTTTAAGCGTCGACGCTGAATCACAAGGTCGTTGGCAGCGTCGAGTAAAAGCCCACCTTCTAACTCGCGCGCAATTCTATTTTGTTTTTCAAGGGCCTGAACAACTGCCGCAGGAAAACACCAGCGCGCGCCCTCTTGGATTAGTGCGTCTAGATGTAACTTGGTCAATTGCCAATCAAACCTTAACCCATGTTCTGGACCTAAAGGCTCGTCAGGCATTACTGGGGAAAACTGGTAATTCTCGATCGAGATATCTTGATAGCTTTCCGCCAAGCCACCTTTCCCGTGTTCTGGGTAGTCAAACGACGAACAACCAAACATGCCGACAACAAGACCGCTTACTGCATATCGTCGTATAAGATTTACCATGCCAACCTCCGTTTAAACCGGTATTTTTAGTGTCCTTTTGAGTTAACGGGAATGGCATGGTTGATACGAAGCAAGCTCATGATTTCTAAAGGTTGGCCTGATACGTTTTCAATACTCATGCTTCTTTCACGTTCAACTAGACGCTTATATAAGTAAACAATGGCACCAATCCCTGAAGAATCAAGAAATTGGACGTGCTGTAGGTTAATTTCGACTTCTTTGTGATGATTGTTGTGAATTACTTCATCAATGTGATGTTGTGCTTGTCGACAGCCACTTGCGTCTAAGTCACCAAAAAACTCAATGGCTAACTTGTCTTGATTGATTTCTAGTTTGCGTAATTCCATGACTCTGTCTCCGTTTGTTTTTCTAATTGGATATAGAGCAGGTAACGTGCCAATTTGAAATTAATTAAAAATCAAATAGTTAAATATTGTTAATGATATTGTTCAATTTGAGAAAGGACTGATTCTCAAATTGAGAATCAAAAACGCACACAGAAATGGTTTGCTTATAAGAGGTGTTGAGCCGAAAGAAGTCGTTAGAGCGGGGGGCATCATAATTAGATTCCACCTCGATTGACGAACCATCCGCCTTACGTGAATAACGTGTAACGACTAAATGCAAAACCTGTCATAAAGTTTATGATTATCTTTGCAAATTATTACTAATGTTGATTGTTATGAGTCGAAGAACAACTAGTAATAAATAGGTCATCGAGAGGACTTACGTTTCAATAAAGACGATTTTTTGTACAAGGTCTTCTTATGCCACTAAAAATGACATTAATTGCGCTGGCTGTTATGGCAGCGTCTTCACAGCCTCAAGCGGATACTTCTCTCGCACCACCAGTTTCTCTTGCACAAAGCTATCAGGATGGCATTGATGTGTCTGAATATTGGTATAGCGAAAAACTTGATGGTGTTCGCGCTTATTGGACTGGGCAACATCTCGTGACGAGAAATGGTAATCGAATCTACGCCCCAGATTGGTTTACAGGACCTTTACCTGACTATCCATTGGACGGTGAACTTTGGGCTGGGAGAGGTAACTTCCATCTTGTTCAGCAAACGGTATTAGATAAAACTCCTGTAGAGTCTGCTTGGCGACATATCGACTTTATGATCTTTGATATGCCATATTCCGCTGGTGATTATCGGAAGCGTTATTACAACATCAAAGACTTAGTGCTTGAAGTCGACCAGCCTCATATCAAATATGTCGAGCACCGAGCGATTCAAAATGAAGCTCATCTGTTTACACAGTTGGATAAAATTTCAATATCCGACGGTGAAGGGGTGATGTTGCGGAAGGTATCAAGCCGCTATCAGGCTGGACGCGGTAGTGATTTGCTTAAACTAAAACGATACGCAGATGATGAAGCGTTAGTTGTGGGTTATAAGCCAGGAACAGGGCGCTTATTAGGTATGATGGGAGCAATGTTAGTTCGCTTACCAAATGGCATTGAGTTTTACATCGGTAGCGGATTTACCGATGAAGTGCGTCGCCAGCCTCCGAAAATTGGTTCAACCATTACATTTAGATATAACGGTTTTACACATACTGGTAAACCACGTTTTGCTCGATTCTTGCGTGAAAGGTTGAAGGAATAGAACGCTCTGCACTTACTAGTTGCCAACGGTTACGCCACATCGTTTGAAGAGACCCTGCCAAAACTGAACGTGGTTTAGGGTTTCTTGCCTAAATGTCCTATGTGCCTCAATGATGCCATACTGGTGACCATGGAGTTGCATACGGTTCTCCACCAAAGTGGCACCATCATTAAGTTGTTGATAGGTACTGTCTAAATAAGCCAAATAAGGTTGCACTTCTTCAACGTAAATGGATTGAAAGACATTTCTTAAGTAGCGGAACTGGGTGGTGTCTCTGTTCGGCCCGCACAATACATTGCTCTGGTTCTGCTCAAGTAGTTGAGTTGTCGCTTTTAACCAAAGGGATGTGTTTACCATTGAATAGTAAAGTCGTCCGAGTAAACGAGATTTCTCTAACTCTTCTTGATATTGCGTAACTTCCACATCGGGTAGACGTGAGACCGCGCGGTGGGGTAAATCATACATTTCGCTGAAAATACGATAGACATCGTTAATGCGTGCAATATCATTCGTCGTGTCTTGAGATAGCCAATCAGAGGCAGTTAGTTGCTTTTGCATGGCATCACTTACGAGTAGTAAGTTGTCGAGATGAATGTCTAAATGTTGCCACTTGGTTGAGTAAAGCTCTGTCAATGTCGCGCGTTCTTCATCGCTAAGTGGAAATTCGGATAAACATCGATTCATGACTCTTAAAAGGGCAGTTTGATAATCAAAATCATGAAAGGCATCCTGCACCTTTCCAAGTTGTGAGTTTTTCTCGGCAAGTAAATTAAAGAGTCCGCACTGTCGTAATTGATAGCTCTCTAGCAGGCCAATAGATAGCCTTGGCAATGGTTCGAACAAAACGCGTTTCGCAGGAATCGTTACTGTAGACTGTAATTCTATTGGAATAGCAGGAACGTCCAATACATTGGCTACACGTTGATGATACTTATCAAACACGGCGTTCTCTGGATTGAACCAGTTATCACAACCATTAAGAAGCAAGATTAAGAACAATAAAATAGACCGCACAAATATCCTTTTTTATAATTTCGTATCCGTTGTCTAGAGAGCAAAATCAACCGCTTCGTAATCTTGTTATAAGTATACTCAACCGTGTGATTATTCGATCAAAAAAGCCAGCGGATGCTGGCTTTTTTTACTTTTTATTGAACTGAAAAGTTCAATTGCACTTCTGGCTCTTGGCGATGCATCCAACGCATTCTGACGCCTAACATAAAGGCCGCAGAAGATAGGCCGATGATAAAACCAAGCCAGAAGCCTTGTGCTCCCATTGGCTCGACAATCCAGTCTGTACGGCCAAGGACGTAACCAATTGGCAGCCCAAGAATCCAATAAGCAATAAAAGTACGGTTGAAGATGGCTCGCATGTCTTTATAGCCGCGTAATGCACCAGCTGCGATTACTTGAACCGCATCCGTACATTGATAAACAGCGGCAAACACGAGCAGGTGCATCGCTAGAGTGATTACCTCTGGGTTGCTAGTGTAAAGCTCGGCGATCCACTCACGAGACAAGACGGTTAAAATCGCTGTGAGAACGGACAAAGCTAGACCAACCATAATGCCGACTCGTGACGCTACGCGCGCGCCATCGACGTTTTCTTCACCAAGTCGATGGCCGACACGAATGCTTACTGCTGCACCAATACTCATTGGTAGCATAAATACCAACGAGGAGAAGTTAATCGCGACTTGATGCGCTGCCACAATGATAGGACCCAGTGGTGAAACGAGCAGTGCAACAACAGCAAACAGTGTCACTTCAAAAAACAGCGCTGCTGCAACAGGAAAGCCGAGCTTGAATAGACGAACTTGCGCTTTCCATTGTGGGCGATGCCATTCTCCAAATAGGTTGATGCTTTTCAATCGCTCTGATGTCATCACATACAGCAATAGCATGGCAAACATGACCCAGTAAACAATCGTGGTTGCTACACCACAGCCAACACCGCCTAATTCAGGTGCACCAAACTTGCCGTACACGAAAATCCAGTTTAGAGGAATGTTGAGCAGCAAACCGATAAAGCCAATAACCATTGCCGGTTTCGTCAATGACATACCATCCGTAAAGCTTCTAAGCGTTTGGAAAAGTAAAAAAGCGGGTACTGCTAATATAACGGCATGAATGTATCCCACCGTTTTTTCAGCCATCAGTGCTTCAACATCCATCAGCCCGAGAATAAACTGGGTTTGAAGCAGGACTGCAATTATCGGCACACTGATCAGCAATGCCAAAACGACGCCTTGCTGAATTTCAAACGGGATTTTCACTCGACGACCAGAGCCATTTAACTGTGCGACAACAGGGACCAATGCCATTAATAAACCCACCCCAAACAAAATGGATGGTAGCCAAATACTTGAAGCGACAGAAACCGCAGCCATGTCGGTGGCGCTAACGCCGCCAGCCATTACGGTATCAACAAACCCCATACCAGTTTGAGCGACAGATGCGATCAATACCGGGGTCGCCAATTTGATAAGACTTGATGCTTCTTCTTTATAGCGATGCACGAAAAATACTCCAGAGCGGAACAATAAGTTGAAAGAATGAGAGTACTCGAGGGCAAAAGATGTGGTGAACGGATCTGATGGTTGATTTTAGTCACGATAAGGTGAAAAAATGCCTCGGAGAAACTCCGCGCAAATGATAAACAATTGTATGTTTATATTCCATAGCTAGGTAGCGAATAGTCGATAACACTGACTGGACGCTCTCCACGCTAAGGATACGCTTTTACTGAGAACAGCAGCGAATCATGGTAATGTTGAAGCATGCATGAGAACAAACCAGTGTTCATTAAGCCATGGCTTTATCGTCTGCGGTCTTTATTTCCGACCTGTAGCGCAGTGTTTAGGGCTTAGTCTTCGACTACAGTTGGTATTAAATCAATAGGTAAAAAGAAATGTTTACAGGAATAGTTCAGGGTACGGCGAAGGTCGTTAAAATTGATAAAAAAGAACGCTTTCAAACGCACGTTGTCGAGTTAAGCGATGAACTTTGTAAAGGGTTAGAAATTGGTGCATCCGTTGCACACAACGGATGTTGTCTAACTGTGACTAAGATCGAAGGCAACCTTATCAGTTTTGATTTAATGCAAGCGACATTGGCTCTTACTAATTTAGGTCGGCTGGTGGAAGGGGATAGCGTAAACATTGAGCGCGCGGCTAAGTTTGGTGACGAAATAGGCGGGCATAGCATGTCTGGTCATATTAGTTTAACGGCAGATATTGTCGATATCATCGATACGCCCAATAACCGCACGATTTGGTTCCAACTGCCGCAAGAATCAATGAAATATGTATTAGCGAAAGGTTACATTGGTTTAGATGGCTGCTCGCTAACTATTGGTGAAGTTGAAGCGTGTCGTTTTTCGGTACACCTAATTCCAGAAACCTTGCAGCGAACGCTTTTCGGAGTGAGACAAGTAGGGGAGCGTGTTAATATTGAGTTTGATCCTCAGACTCAAGCAATTGTTGATACTGTTGAGCGCGTTCTTGCAGCAAAACAGCTTTAGA
Source organism: Vibrio sp. Vb0937 (assembly GCF_033338855.1). NCBI lineage: Bacteria > Pseudomonadati > Pseudomonadota > Gammaproteobacteria > Vibrionales > Vibrionaceae > Vibrio > Vibrio sp. Vb0937. The sequence continues at coordinate 102,109 of NZ_JAWOTK010000005.1, forward strand.
ATGAGAAAAAGGAGCCTAGTGCTCCTTTTTCATTTAAGCGTTTTTATATTTCTGATGTTCACATGCTCGAGCTGTTATTCGTAATTGTCATCGATAAATAGTTCGACCTTATCTTGTAACTCATCCACTCGCATATTTAGGTGGATAGCGTGGCAACAAGCTGGGCAATCATCATAAAACTCTTGGTCACCATTACTTGCATCTAATGTAATGCCGATAGAGTGTCCGCAATGCGGGCACTTTACATACCTTTCGGTATAATTTTTCATACAACAACTCCTAATCTCGCAGGGCTTTTAAACACACTATTCATCAAGGAAGTACAGCCCTTTACTTACTTTGCCTACAAGGAAAATAGGCACAATCCAAAGTTAAGTCTCCTTTGATATTAGGCAGAGTTGTTGCTAATTGAGTCGAAATAAGTACAAAACTTGACCCCAAACTCAACCTTGAGCTTAGGGTGATTTTCTGTAGTGATGTGCCTCGAGATTTTACATCTTGAAATATGCAGTGGCTTCCAAATTAATAAGAAATGATTTTATTAATAACCAGTTGAGCCTGTTCCAAGTAATGGCCGCCAAACAAATTACAATGGTTGAGAACATGGTAAAGGTTATAGATATCTTTACGTTCCTCATAGCTTGAAGAAAGTGGCATAACCGATTCGTAGCCTTGATAAAATTCTGGTTGAAATCCACCAAAAAGCTCTGTCATCGCAATATCACACTCCCTGTCCCCCCAATAGCACGCAGGATCGTAACAGATAGGACCGAATGCAGTGAGTGCCGCATTTCCATTCCATAAATCGCCATGCAACAAAGAAGGTTCCGGAGCATGGTTTGCTAGCCGCTGTTTTACGACGTCGATAAAGTCATCGATATCAACCAAGGTGACGCCTTTTTCTTTAAGGAGCTGTAATTGCCAACCTATGCGTTGCTCAGCAAAGAATACACACCATTTCTTGTGCCATTTGTTGGGCTGTAGAGTCGAACCGAGATAGTTGTCGGTATCAAAACCAAACTCTTTTTGCTCGCCCCATTGGTGTAGGTGAGCTAATTGCTGCCCAAATTTAAAGCTGTTGGGACCATCTTCTAATGGTTTCGTTGGAAGGTAGTTAAGAATTAGGAATGAGGCATTTTTGGTTTTACCAACCAATACCACCTCAGGTACAAATAGGGTGGATGTTTCACGCAAAAGATGCAGGCTTTCAGCTTCTACCTCAAATTTAGACAAAAACTCGCGATCGTTAATTTTCACAAAATAACGTTGCTCGCCATCATTGATCATGTAGCTTTCACTGATATCCCCACCAGACAGCCTTACTTTTTCCGTGATCTGGTAATCGAACAATAAAGTATCAGAAAGCTGTTGCGATATTGCTTGCCACATACAAAACCTCGCGAATCTATTTGACCACCAATAGTTTAGGATAAATAGCAGGGAGTTGGCGCTATGTTGAGCATACTTAGTAAAGAAACCTTCCTCTTAGTGTAGTCAATTTGTATAAATGTGAATCAAATCGCTTATAAGCCTCTGATTTGTTGGCTTAGCATATGGAGATGAACGTTTACAACAGGTATTATGATTTTTTTGACGTTAGTTCCATTGGTGGCATGAAAATACTGATATGTGATGACTCAGCTGTTGCAAGAAAGCTTATTGCGCGTTCTATCGTACAAGATACATCATTGCATCTTATTGAAGCGCAAGATGGTTATGAGGCGCTTAATATTCTTGCTGAGAAAAATATCGATATTTTGTTTCTCGATTTAACGATGCCCATAATGGATGGTTTTGAGGTCCTCGAATCATTACCTGTTAGCCAGTACCCGACCAAAATCGTCATTATTTCTGGAGATGTTCAACAAGAGGCAAAACAGCGCTGTCTCGATCTTGGTGCTCAAGCTTTTATCGCTAAGCCTCTGACAGAAGAGCAGGTGCTCCCGCTATACGAACAATTAGGGCTGCATTATGCGTTCAAACCTAGTCATTCGGTTGATTCTAAAAACCAGGGTTGCGAAGAGCTTTCCTTACTAGCCAAATTCCGTGAAATTGCGAATATTGCCCTTGGTAAAGGGGCTGCGATTATGGCCGACCATTTACATGAGTTCATCCAACTTCCTGTTCCTCATGTTGGACCTTTGTCCTACGGCGAGCTTCATATGACACTGGTTGATGTGGTTGGGCGTGACAGTTCCGTTGCGGTAGCGCAGAGGTTTGTCGGTGGTGGTATTCACGGAGAGGCACTGGTGTGTTTACGTGGTAGGGATATCAATCAGATTGGGGAAAAATTAGGTTACCTCCTTGAGTTTACGCCTCATAATGAAATCATCTTGAATATCTCTAACCTACTGGTTTCGTCATTTCTCACATCATTGGGCGATCAACTCGACAAGCAGTTCTCACTTCGTCAGCCAGGCATTGTGGATACCTTAACACCTTATTGTGAAGAGCAAGGCGAGTTGGGTGAGCTCTTTACTATCGAATACACCTACATGGCAGAAGCGCTCGATTTCGAGTGCGAGGTACTGTTTTTAATTGATAAGCCATCCGTAGAAATAATCTATGAAATCATGGAGCTAATCTAATGTCCGATATCACGCTGGACATAGCAGACTTTCATTGGGTCACACAAATTCTCGATACGATGGATTCAGGGCTTATTGTTTTGGATCAAGAGTATAAAGTGTGTGTGTGGAACAGTTTTATGCAGTCATACAGTGGCATTCTATCACAAGAAATTCTTGGTGAATGTTTATTTGAGCATTTTGAAGAGCTGCCAAGAACTTGGCTAGAAACCAAGATAAAAGCTGCCGCCGATCTGGAAACTCGTTCTTTTTCTAGCTGGGAAAACCGACCGTATCTTTTTAAGTTCAACAATTTTTCTCCGGTTTCAAACAGCAGTGATTTTATGTATCAAGATATCGTGATCACGCCGTTAATTGGGCTCTCAGGAGAGGTCAGCCACATAGCGATTCAAGTCAATGATGTTTCTGAAACTGCGAGAAATCGCATTCATTTGAAAGAAACAAATCAACATTTGTCGGAAATCAGTCGCAAAGATGGTTTAACAGGTTTATTTAATCGCGCTTATTGGGAGCAATCATTGAAAGATGAGTTTGCTCACTTAAAAGTTATCGACGGACCATGCTCATTAGTAATATTCGATATCGACCACTTTAAGAAGGTGAATGATACTTATGGTCACCCGACAGGGGACGAAGTCATTCGTCGAACCTCTGCCTTGTTGAGAAAAACAGCAAGAAGCAGTGACATCTGCGGTCGTTTTGGTGGTGAAGAGTTTACCGTACTACTTCCTCACACAAACCAGGAGCAAGCTTGCTATTTCGCAGAGCGTTTGCGCAAAAGAATTGAGCAAGAGATCGTGAAAGTGGAAGATTTTTTGATTAATTACACGATAAGTATTGGTGTTTGCGAGTATAAGCCTTATTTTGAAACTCACACTCAATGGTTAAAGAGTGCCGATGCTGCGCTGTATCGTGCAAAAGAAAATGGTCGTAACCAAACCTGTTTGCATGAAAATGGCTGAAATATAAAAAGGTTTGAAGAAACCCTGTATCCGAATTCAGTGAAGCAAAGCTCAATTGTTTGAAAATCATCCAGTTGGTTCGTGAATGTTTGTTAATATGAAATAAGTTAATGAAATTTTCTCGGCATGTCTTACTATTGAAACTATTCTGCTTTCAGCTTCGAAGGCTTGCAATAAACGGAGAAAAACAGTGGTTTTAGAAACCGATGGATATCTCGCTCTTATCGAGCACTTGTCTCTAAATCTAGATATTTTTACGACCGAAATTGGCGACACTGGATCCGAAAGCATCGAAGATGTTGTCACCGATATGGTGGCTTCAAACATCATGGCGATTTTTGAGCAAAATCCAGAACTTCACTCGAGCGTACGCTTCAAATTGTTGAAAGAGGCTGATGCAGTTGTTGAAGATCTTGGTGAGATATTGGCTGGGGTATGGCATAAAAAAGCGACCAATGAACAGATCACGTTCCTTGATGAATACATCGCTCTGGTCAAAAATCTGTTCGATAATGCTGTTGCGACTTACGACTGATATTGTTTTAACTTACAGCAATGTCCGGTTAAAGAGTAAGAGGAGTTACATTGTAACTCTTCTTATTTGCCAAAACTTAGATGCCCAGTATGGGTTGTCGATTCTTGAAATAATCACACCTCTAGACGTCGATGCATGCATGAACTGCTTGTTACCCAAGTAAATTCCGACATGATAAGTTGTACGTCTTGTTTTAAAAAACACTAGATCCCCTTGCTTGGCATCCGTCCAACTTAACTCCACACCTTGCTTTGATTGCTGCCTAGTTGTCCTTGGTAACGAGAGCTGATAAGCCTCAACAAACGCTTTTTGTACAAATGCTGAGCAATCAATTCCAGATTTCTGTGTCCCGCCTAAGCGATAAGGCGTGCCGTGCCACTCTGTGTAAAAGTCGAACAAGTCAGGGTTGTCCGACAATAGCTGATTTGTAGGTGCTGTCACCTGTGCTTGCTCACTAGGCTCAGGCCCAGAAGAGCAGGCGCTTAGTAGCACACTGATTATCAAAGGAAAATATACTCGACGCAAATCACCACCTGTCATCTCTATGACTCACAACTGAAATATTAGTGTCATAACCAATCCATAGTATGGGCTGCAAATCACGGTTTTGTCTCACAAATGTGACGGAATCACTGCAGAACCGATTCAACCTTAAGAAAGAATAAAAATTGATTATGGCAAAGCGAAAACGCTCACGCACATCACTTTCACTGATTCAGGCTGTCAGTGCAACATTTTTAACTATCATTGCTCTTGTTATAGCCCTTTCTGTCTCAAGTTTCAAAGGAATGGAACAGGTAGGGGAACAATTTGAAGACTTGTCGCAAAAAGCATTACCCATCGCGATGGCAAACGCAAAGTTAACCAGGAATGTATTGGAGATGGTTAAGCTACTCAACCATGGTATGCAGATTACTGAGCCGAAAGAGTTGCCTCTCATAAAAGAGCAAATCGACTCTCTTGCAACTCAAAGCACAACTTTGGTTGTGGAAGCGTCTGGTGTAGCTCAGCAACTTTCGGAGGAGTTAGACACCAAACTAGCGCGTTTACATAACATCACGCAGTCCATTTTGTTGAAGCAATCTTCGGTGATACAAATTCAAATGGATATTGATGCCGCTGTTGGTGGTTTTCGCTATGGGCTTAGCTCTATCGGTCCGGAAATGAATCGAATCAGTTCGTTCCTTAGTGCTGATAATCCTGAGTCGAGCGATGCCGCTAACCGTTTCATTGCTTCTGCAAGCTCAATGGAAAGTACGTTCTTAGTCATGATGATGCACTCAGAATTAAACAAAGCCGAAAAAGAATACCGAGAAATGCGAAATCGCATAGCAGGTATTAAACTCGCCTATGAAGACTTCCAATCTTTCCATCCTGAAGTAAGTGAATATGCAAGCTTAACCGCACCATATGAGATGGTGAAACAAGGCTTTAGTGAAAAGGGCGTGCTGCGTTTGATCCTCGCCAAACTAGAACAAGGGGAATTGCAACGTTCAGAGTTTAAACAGGCTTCGATGCTTGCGGATGAAACCATGCGGTTACTTGATCAAATCTCCCAAAGCGCTGGTCAGTTGATCGATGAAAAGGAGCGGGTGGTCAACGAGACCATTGAATCGGTGAGCGTTGTGCTCGTGTTTGCGGCGTGTGTGATTTCTTTTATTATTCTGGTTACTTGGTTTAGCCTAAAGTCATGGACAAACCGAGGGTTAAGGAATGTACTAACGCGTCTTTCAGCACTTACCGAACATGATTTTCGTGACAAGGCAGAAGAAGTCGGCCCCTATGAGCTGAAAGAAGTAGCACGAAAGTTGAATCAAGTAATCGATTCCACACACGACTCAATTCAAACGGTGACGCGCAATTGTGAAACGCTTTATCAGACGGCAGAAGTAAGTCACAGTGCAGCCGAACAAACAAGTGATGGGTTGGCAACACAAAATGAAGCGTTGTCGAGTATGATCACGACCATAACGGAGCTTGAAGCCTCTATTCGTGAAATAGCAATGGTGACAAATGCATCTTCACAGGACTCGCTCCTTGCAACCCAACACACTGAAAAAGGGGTTCAAGTCGTAGAACAAAACCGCGAACGTTTGGAGTCATTAGAAAGCTCTTTGGATGTAAATGAACAGTCAATGTTAGAGCTAGACCAGCGTGTTAAACAGATTCGTGAAATGGTGGACATGATCAGTGGGATCGCGGACAACACCAACTTGCTTGCTCTCAACGCGGCAATAGAGGCTGCCCGTGCTGGTGAGCAAGGGCGTGGATTTGCTGTTGTCGCTGATGAAGTTCGCAAACTTGCAAGTGATACCTCTCAACAAACTACGAACATCCGAGAAATGATGAGCGAGCTTATTACTGCCGCAGAGCGTTCGCGCCAAGCAGTTAATGATTCAAGAGAAGAAATGACCCACGCGCTACAGTCCAGCAATGAAGTGAAATCGACATTTTCTGATATCAACCTCGCGGTTAAGCACATTCAAGAACGTGTTGAACAAATCTCAGTTGCTACAGAAGAACAAGAACGAGCGACGGCAGATGTATCTCAATCCATCACGCATATTTCTGATCTTGGCGAACGCACAAAGCTGCAGCTTGAGTCTATGGTTGAGAGTTCTGAGCAAGTGGCGGAAATTGCCGGGCACCAGCAAGCAATGCTGCACAAGTATGAGCTTCATCAGACCAAGTAAATGAGATGTTTCCACCGACTAAAAGCAGAACCTCGGTTCTGCTTTTTTGTTACGGCTACCCATTTAATGGCTCCTATTTGCATTGCAAAAGTGAGTTACATCTCATCTCGTTCATTTCTAAAGGGTTTAGTTATCACAACGTGATGTTAATGCTTTGTTCGAGGGACTCGTTGACTAGAATGTCGCTAGAATTCAAAGGAATGAATCATGCAGCTTCATGCGATTTCTTTATATCCAGAGAAAGCTAAAGCCTTTTGCTTGAAGCATAAGGAGTGGTTTTGTGATCGATAAAGTTTGCCCCGTCGTTCTACGTAATCAAAATCAAGAGATCCTACTTTTTAAACATCCGTTGGCGGGTGTTCAGCTCGTCAAGGGCACTGTTGAAGTGTTTGATGAAAGTTACATCATAGCAGCCAAGCGGGAGCTCGCTGAGGAGTCTGGTATCACACATGTTCGTTCCGCACGATATTTATGCTCATGGGACAGTGGCTTTCAAAATCAAGTATGGCATTTTGTTTTGTGTGAGTGTGCTGGCCTCGCTAATTCATGGCTGTTTCATACGCAAGACGATGGCGGACATGATTTTGCGTTCTTCTGGCACGATGTCGAGAGCGGCCTTCCCGCGAATGCACATACTGTGTTTCAGCGCGGGCTGGAAAAGGTACGAGAGTTGATAAACCAAGGCGTGATTTAAAGGAGGATTCTGTCATTGCATTGGCGGATTTGGGCGAAACGCCACAGCAAACACTATGCTTCTACTAGAAGCAAATAAAGAAGGTAGAGCAGCCGTTACTGTTCTCATCGTGTTGATAATGGCACTGTCGATCTCAAAAATGGCGATGAGATTACAAATGTTTAAGTGACTTCTATATGCTTTGCTCATTCATTCAGATAAGGAAACGGTAATGGATAAATTCGTCGTGTTTCTCTTATGCCTTTTTATGACAGTTGGCGGAGTGGTTCATCTTTATGACAACATTGTTGGTGGCTTTTTACCTTACGATTTTGCGCCACGCTGGTTGAATATGTATTGGAGCGCTTTGGGACTATTGGACTTATTAGCAGCGTATCTATTGGTCAAGCATCGCCGCTCTGGCCTAGTTGTTATGTTATTGACTCTTATAACCAATGTTATCTTTAGTTCCCACGCTCACTATACATTAGAAATATTAGATAACAACGTCGCCCTACAAATGAAGACACTGTTTTTAGGGTTCTCATTTGGGGTATCTATCTGGTTATGGAATGCGCGAAAACATAGTCAATCACGCCAAATATTTCGTTAATTATTATTTTCACAACACTCGATTAAGGATTGTAAACAGGGACTCGTTATGAACGATTTTAAAGACTTGGCCAGTTTTGCTGGTTTCAGCGTACTGACAGGTTTGAGCTTTGCCACCACTTTCTTCAGCCTTGCTTTTCTATACAGCTCAATGGAGGCACAGCAAGTAATGAACACCAATGCTTTGGCATGTGCAGTGCTTGGTGTTGTTGGTTTATTTGTTGGTATTACTCAGTTAAACAAAAAGCGTCAGCTAGCAGAAAACTAATCTGTTCTTACACATCATGAGGATGAAGTAGTGTTTAACAGGGGTTTAGGCTTGGTCTATTCGTTTTGTTGACATACTTCATCCAACAATATTTTTTCAACCATTACTTCTTCTCTTTATTGTAGCGAAAGGGCTGCGTTAAAAGCTTATCTAATCTTTGCTCTTCTTCGTCTCTAATTTCCGGCACACCAATAACAACATCTTCATGACCCAACTTAGGCTGAGCTCGGTATGTCCCAAAAAAGCGGTCCCAAACTGAAAGGAAAAAACCAAAGTTTGAGTGGGTCTCTTTTACTATCACTGAATGGTGCACGCGATGCATGTCTGGTGTAACGATGACGTTTCGCAGTTTTTGGTCCATAGATAAAGCCAGTTTTGCATTACTGTGATTAAACATCGCGCTCGCATTAAGCACAATTTCAAATACCACAATTCCGATAGGTGAAACACCTAAGATAAACACGGCTGCAATTTTTACTCCCATTGAAATGATTATTTCGAAGGGATGAAAGCGTGCGCCTGTAGTGACGTCTATGTCGAGATCGGCGTGATGCATTCGGTGAATCTTCCACAGCGGTTTTACATGATGAAAGACAACATGCTGAGCGTAAATGACGAAATCAAGCAAAATGACGGTTAGAAAAGTGTTTAACCAATCGGGGAGGGACAGAATATTCAGCAGCCCCCATTGTTGCTCCTGAGCTATGACCGCAGCTTGAAAGGCGGCGATAGGCATGATTAAAGCAATAACTAGGCTGTTAAAAGCGACCAATGACAAGTTATTGACCCAGCGAAACCTGCGCGAAGCGGTCAGTGTTTTTCTAGGCAATTTGTTTTCCCAAATGGCACAAAGCAATAATACGCCAAGGAAAAAGCCTAATCTGAGCCATGAGGGTTCTTGAAATGTCGTTTCTGTCACTGTCATTCCCTTATTTATTTCTTTATCTATGACCGAGATAAGAGTGAAATTATTTCAACACACTGCTGATGGGCTTATCTTGAGGCGAAACCATAATATCAGTAGAATCGCGCTCTACTTTTTACTTGGCATTACTTACCATGAGAATTCACGCTTTCCACCGTTTATATCAGTACCGACAATCTATCTCAACCAAGCCTTTCAACGCGCGTGGATGTAAAGTGGTTCGTTGCCAATATTGCCAGGTTTCTGAGCAACACTGTTTGTGCGACCTTCAGCCAAACATCAAGGCCAATATTGCATGTATGTTGATTGTTTCTGAAAACGAAGTGTTTAAGCCAAGTAATACCGGTCGTCTAATCGCTGATACGATTCAAGAGACTTACGTGTATCAATGGAACCGAACAGAACCGTCTGAAGAGATGCTAGCGCTACTACAGGATGACAGTTACCAACCGGTGATTGTATTTCCTGCAGACTATGTGGATGATCCCTCTCGTTTAATTGAAGATCTAGAGCCAGGGCGATTGGTAAAAGAAGATGTCGAGAACAAAAAATGGTTGCTGATCTTTATTGATGGTAGCTGGCGTGAGGCGCGAAAGATATTCCGTCGTTCTGATTTTCTTAAATCTTTGCCTGTGCTTTCCATTGAGCCGGAATCTCTGTCTGAATACATCATGCGCCGCTCCGAGAATGAGCAGCATCTTTCAACCGCCGAAGTCGCGACATTAGTTTTAAAACAAGCTGGTGAGCCGAAAGCTGCGGAATGCCTTCAATTGTGGTTTGAAGCCTTCAGAGAAACTTACATGCTGAGCAAGACTCGAGTCAAAAACGACCCTAACCAGCCACACTTGAAACGTTTCAAAGAGTGGATGAAAACCGAGAGCTGACTCTAAGGAATGAGCTTTTGTTGATGGTATGTTGTTCAACTGGCTTCGGTGAGGGGATAAATCTGCATTCGGTCACGGTTTGCAGGCGTACAGATATGGATAATGCCATCAGTTTATACTTTTGACTCTAGCCATTTTTGAGAGTCGTTTGAAGCATTTTTTAGGAGAGAAATACATGTATTACGGCTTTGATGTCGGTGGCACTAAAATTGAATTTGGTGCATTTAACGAGAAGCTTGAGCGTGTAGCGACGGAACGTGTACCTACACCAACAGACAACTACGAGCTGCTGGTTGATACCATTGCGGAATTGGTGAATAAATACGATACAGAGTTTGGCTGCGAAGGTACGATTGGTCTTGGCCTACCAGGTATGGAAGACGCCGATGATGCAACGGTACTAACAGTTAACGTTCCTGCGGCAAAAGGCAAACCACTTCGTGCTGATCTGGAAGCTAAAATCGGTCGCAGCGTAAAAATTGAAAACGATGCAAACTGTTTCGCGCTTTCTGAAGCGTGGGACGAAGATCTTCAAGATGAACCATCTGTACTAGGTTTGATCCTTGGTACTGGTTTTGGCGGTGGCTTTATCTACGAAGGTAAAGTATTCTCTGGCCGCAACCACGTAGCGGGTGAGGTGGGTCACACACGTCTTCCTATCGACGCATGGTTCCACCTGGGCGAAAACGCACCATTACTTGGCTGTGGCTGTGGCAACAAAGGCTGTTTAGATAGTTACCTATCTGGTCGTGGTTTCGAGCTTCTTTACGCGCATTACTACGGCGAAGAGAAGAAAGCGATCGACATTATTAAAGCGCACGCAGAGGGTGAAGAGAAAGCAGTAGAGCACGTCGAGCGCTTTATGGAGCTGCTAGCAATCTGCTTTGCAAACCTGTTTACTGCAACAGACCCACACACCGTTGTACTTGGTGGCGGCTTATCTAACTTCGAATTGATTTACGAAGAAATGCCAAAACGCATCCCTAAACACTTATTGTCTGTGGCTAAGTGTCCTAAGATCATCAAAGCCAAACACGGTGATTCAGGTGGTGTACGCGGCGCTGCGTTCTTAAACATCAAGTAATGACTTAAACCTTACTCGATATAAAGTAGCAAGAAGAAATCTCAAGCCCCGTTTAGACTTTCAAGGTTAAACGGGGCTTTTACTTATATATCGAAGTAACTCATATACCTAAGTAATTTCGGTATGCTCGGGTATAGATCATGAACAAAAGTAGCATGTATAAAAAAACTCGCGACGAATCGCGAGTTCTCTGTTTGTAGCTAAGCTTATTTGTTCTTTTTGCCTACGCCTAGGTTTTCTTTTTGAGCTAGGGTAATTTTGCTAAAGCCTAATTTTCTGAAGTAGTTGTCGCGGTAGTTTCGCACCGCTTTAGTGTCAGACACTGCTTCGATTTGTTGCTCCATCTTTAGGAACTCAGTGATATCGATACCTTCTGCCTCGGCAACTGCTTCTTGAATGTTGCGATGTTGCTGGTATGAGAATGTCAGTTCTTTGTCTTGGTCTTTGTAAGTGTAAAGAATGGTGCGAGCCATAGCTGTCTCTCTGAAAAGGTTTCTGTATTAAACAAAAAGGCCAGACTCGCTGACCTTTGAATTTCTAGTTTGAGCTAGATTCTGCCTTGAAGTGGGATAATTGTCACGCTTTCTCCCGCTTTTACTGTATCAATAGCTGGGGAGATTTCGATCAAACAGTTTGCCTCACTCATTGAGCGCAAAATACCAGAGCCTTGCTTGCCTGTTGTACGAACGGTTAAACGGCCAGTTGCATCCAGTTCATAGACGCCACGGCTAAACTCGGTACGACCTTGTCGAGAGCGAAGGTTTTCAGTCGCGATGGCATTCACTTTCAGAGGCTTCCAGCCTTGTTCGCCTTGCATCTTACGCAGTGCAGGCTCAACAAAGTTGATGAATGAAACCATCACGGCAACGGGGTTGCCCGGCAGACCAAAGAACGGCTTGTTGTTGATTTGACCAAACGCTAATGGACGTCCCGGACGCATGTTGATTCGCCAAAAATCGATTTGACCAAGTTTATCCAAGGCAAGTTTGATGTAATCCGCATCACCAACGGATACGCCACCAGAAGTCATAACCACGTCTGCTTGCGCCGATGCGTTTTCCAACGCTTCAATCATTAACTGTTCGTTGTCTTCCAGAATACCGAAGTCCAAGATCTCGCAGCCGAGCTTTTCAAGCATGCCCATGATGGTAAAACGGTTTGAATCGTAGATAGAATTCGCTTTTTGCTCTGTTCCCGGTGGTTGTACTTCGTCACCGGTGGAGAACACGGCAACTTTCAATTTGCGGAATACATTCGCTTCACCAAAGCCAAGCGAAGCGATCATGCCCATCTCTGGAGAGGCGAGGCGAGTACCTGCGGTAAAGACGTCACTACCGATAGCGAGATCTTCACCTGCTTGACGAACGTTTTGGCCTGCTTTGATATTCGCACCGTTAAAAGTGACCTTGTCACCTTCTTGAATGGCTTGCTCACGCATGACCACTGTATCGCCGTTACGTGGTGTTGGTGCGCCAGTCATGATCTTAACTGCTTGACCAACTTCCAGAGGCTGATCGTAAGCATGGCCCGCCATCACTTCAGCAATCACTTGGTAGCTATCACGGTCAACATCATCACTGCGGATGGCATAACCGTCCATCGCGGAGTTGGTGTATTGCGGCACATTTACTGGTGAAACGATATGTTCCGCAAGAACGCGGCCATAGGCGTTTTCAATCTTGCATGCTTCTATTTCCGAAACCGTGTTCACCAAAGAAAGGATTTTCTCTTGGCCTTGAACCACAGAAAGGAAAGCAGGAGAAAGTGTGTCGCAACATGCGGCTTCTTTCTCTTTGTTTTTTGGCGCTTTCGCGTCTTGAACATACTGAATAACGAACTGAGCAATCGCTTCAAGATCATTGATGTTCATTTGTGGCAGTTCAGAGTCCAACTCGCCGCCGTCTGAAGCGATAGCGATGATGTTTTCATCGTTTGGATAAAGCCAAGGCTTGCCGACTTCTTCACGGTGCAATTCAATTTTAGGAAACGCGATGTTTTTGCAGCCTTCGACCAAAACCACATCAAGCATGTCTTCATCAAAACGTGTTAATAGGTATTCAAACTCCGCTTCGGCTTCTGGCGTTTCTGTCATTAACGCAAAACGGTTGCGAGAAGCAATCAGCATTTGAGATGCGCCAGCTTTGCGTAAACGGTAGCTGTCCTTACCCGGCTTATCGACATCGAAGTTGTGATGCGCATGTTTTAGCATGCCAATGCGTAAACCTGCTTCGGTCAGCTTTGGCAATAGGGCTTCAAGTAGCGTGGTTTTGCCTGTGCCTGAATAAGCTGCAAAACCAAGAATAGGAATGTTTAGCGTGTGTTTCATGATTCTAATTGTCCAAATTGCGCCAGTTCTTCCGGAGTGTTCAAGTTGACGAAACAGTTTGGTGAGTCGCTAAAGTCAACGTAACTGGTGTTGCACTCTTTGTAGAGCAGAATGATTTTGCGGTCGCCACGTTCTAAAAACGCGGTGAGTTTTGGCAGTACGCGCTTGTGGTAGAGCGTAAAAACAGGTTGCTGATGGTCACCATCATGCGCGACCAAAATATCGCTGTCTTCTTTGACGAACTGGCAGAAACGCTCGACAAGGTCGGTGTTAATTTGTGGACTATCGCAAGGTACAAATCCGACCCAGTCAGTTTCAGCATGCATCAAACCCGCGTGAATACCGCCCATAGGCCCAGGGAAATCTTTGAATTGATCACTAAATACGAAACCAAATTTGCTGTACGCATCTTGGTTTCTGTTGGCATTAATTAAAATGCGTGGAGTTTGTGGAGATAAACGTTCAATAACGTGTTCGATGAGTGGCTTCTGATTTAACTCAATCAGACCTTTATCTTTTCCACCCATACGGCTGGCTTGGCCACCAGCCAAAATGACCCAACTAGTTTGTGTTGGTTGAAGCATATGCATTCTCTTGGGATGTTTCTTTTGGTATGACATACAACAGAGGAGACTCTATCAAAGTCTTGTCTTTAATCCACCACTGTTTTTTACATAAGTCGGTCAGTGCGTTTGCCTGATGGCTTGTCACCACGATACTGGAACCGCGATCCAAAAGATCTTTCGCCATCACCACCAATCGTTCAATGGATTCTTGGTCTAAAGACGCACTTGGCTCATCCATCAATAAAATCGACGGTTTTAAGATCCAAGCCCTTGCCATGGCAACGCGCTGTTTTTCACCGCCGGACAACACGGAAATATGTTCGTCCGCTAAGGTTTCTAAACCTACCATGCGCAGCGCGTGAATAACTTGAGCTCGCTTATCTTTTTGCGTGTCTTGTTGATATTTCACTCCATAGACTACGTTTTCATATACAGTGCCGTCAAAAAGGTAAGGGGATTGATGGAGATAAATCACATCGACACGACCATTGCGACGCGTCAGTCTTTTCAGCCACGTATCTTTTGGCGCAACAACATCGCCAGTAGAGGGTTTGAGCAAGCCAGCAAGGATTTTGAGTAGGGTAGTTTTGCCCACACCATTGTCACCCTTGAGATAAATGGCATCATTTGGGCCGATGGCTAACTCAGGGATGTGGAAAAGCACACGCTCTTTAAAGCGCATGGATAACTGTTCGGCGGTGATTTTTATAGTCATAATTCGCCTCGACATGGGGTTAATGGTGAGTCGTTTGTTTGCTTCATGTTCTATGTTCTGAGGTAGCCTTTGCCTCTCATACTTGATAAGAAGAAGTTTAGAGCCAACGCTAAAGATAGTAATACAATTCCTAATGCAACTCCTTGCGCAAAAGCACCTTTACTGCTTTCCATTGCGATAGCCGTGGGAATATTTCGCGTCACGCCCATAATGTTCCCACCAACCATCATTGAGCAGCCCACCTCGGTCACGATACGTGAAAATCCTGCAATGATAGCCGCAAGTAGAGGAAAGCGGGTTTCCCAAATCATCGTTGCTGCCAAGCGCGGAATGGAGACGCCCAGCGTGATGGCAGTTTCCACTGCACGACGGTCGCTAGATTGTAATGCACCATGCATCATCGATACCAAAACAGGGAAGCAGATCACCATTTGGCCGAAGATCATTGCCTTCTGAGTGAACAGCATTTGCCAGTCTCCCCAAGGGCCAGAGCGCGACAGCAACATGTACAGCAACAGGCCAATCACCACCGTAGGGACCGCTTGCAGCGTATTTACGATCGACAACAAAAACCATTTACCGCGAAAGTCGGTATACGCCAGTACAAAGGACATCAAAATAGCCGGCAATACCACTAGGGATATTGCCGTAATAGAAACACTAAAGGAGACCGCAACGATCTCCCATAGGTCTGCATCAAAATTCACCAGTAAGCGAAGCGCTTCCAGTGTTGTATCAGCAAGATTCATATTGCGTTATTTGCTCTCAGCATTCGCAACAAACAGTTGTTTACCGTTTAGGCGGAAACCATTGATAAGTTCCTGTCCGCGAGGGTTTACCAACCAATCACTGAATGCCTTCGCACCTTGGTAGTTGATCGTTGGGTAACGCTCAGGGTTAACAAGAATAACTTGGTACGGGTTAAACAGTTTTTCATCGCCTTGGAACAGAATTTCTAGATCCAATTTGTTTTGGTAAGCCAGCCATGTGCCGCGGTCCGTCATGGTGTAGCCTTGCATTTCAGACGCCATGTTTAGAGTTGGGCCCATACCTTGACCTACGCTACGGTAGCCACCAAAGTTCGGTTCGATTTTAGTTTGAGCCCAGAAGCCCATTTCTTTTTTGTGCGTACCAGAATCATCGCCGCGAGAGATGAACGTTGCGTTTTTGTTTGCGATCTCTTTGAATACATCTAACACGCCTTCGTCATTTTTGATTGTTGCTGGGTCAGCTTTCGGGCCTACAATCACAAAGTCGTTGTACATCAGTTTACGAGGCAAGACGCCGTAGCCTTTCTCAACAAATGCGCCTTCAGCTTTTGGTGCATGTGTCATCACCAAATCTACGTCACCGTTTTCGCCCATTTTTAAGGCTTTACCCGTACCTGCAGCAATAACATCGACTTTGTAGCCCGTGTCTTTTTCAAATTGTGGAAGTAGGTAATCAAGTAAACCTGAATGGTAGGTACTGGTTGTGGTTGCAAGGCGAACGTGTTCTCCGTCTTGAGCAGAAAACGCAGAGTAACTTACAAGCGTGATTGACGTTGCAGCCAGAGTTAGCGCAATTTTTTTCATTTTTATGTGTTCCTTTCCAATGATTCTTTGGAATCTCTCCAGGTTTTAGGGAGAAGCCTTTTTGGACGAGAGCGATTAGCGTAATACGCAAGTTGTCTTAGGGTGTTGGAATAAGCAAACATCAACATCCTGAGATCACTTAAATGCGCTCCGTATCCACCTTATAGCAAACAAGATGCCAACCTTTTACAAGCTTAAAGTGCTTGGTTTATGCACTAAATCATGGGGTTATTTGCATAAAAGTTTGCGTTGGTACAAAATGTCGCACTTTTTGTAGGGTATCTCTGTTTAAACTTGGTACACTCTGTCCCATCGAAATCCATCTGGGGTAAATATGTCTACTCAATCCCATCTTAGTACAAACCAACAATATAGCGCCTTTTCCGTACTGGTCGTCGATGATGAATTAGGCATGCAAGCCATCTTGAAAAAGGCATTGGGTAAGCTTTTTTCACATGTCGATACAGCTGGTAGCATCGAAGAAGCAGAACAACTGCGTAATTCTCGACATTATGATCTGATCTTACTGGATATTAATCTGCCAGGGCGTTCTGGAATTGAGTGGGAAGAAGCGTTTGAAGATGATGACAAACGTGCCGATGTGATTTTTATGACGGGCTATGCGGATTTAGAAATTGCCATTCGAGCGCTACAGCTCGGTGCTTCCGACTTTATCCTCAAACCATTCAACCTTGAGCAGATGTTAAAAGCGGTCAGTCGCTGTATGGATCGCCGTTTGAACGAACGCATGCAGTACGCGATGACACGCGATTACCAACGTCACAATACCTCAGAGATCATCGGCGGCTCAGAAAAAACGCGTCTGCTTAAGCAACTTATTAACCAATTTGCACCATCACGCGCTTCTGTTTTGGTTGAAGGTGAGTCGGGTACGGGTAAAGAGCTAGTTGCACGAGGTATTCACCAGGCGAGTGGGAGAACGGGCCCGTTTGTGCCAATCAACTGCGGTGCGATTGCACCAGAGCTTTTAGAAAGTGAGTTGTTTGGTCATACATCGGGCGCGTTTACCGGTGCAAAAAAATCGCGTGAAGGTTTGTTCCGTGTTGCGAACGGTGGCACCTTATTTCTTGACGAAATCGGGGAGATGCCACTTGCAATGCAGGCATCATTATTGCGTGTGTTAGAGCAGCGTACGATTCGCCCTGTCGGTTCAGAAAGAGAGATCAGTATTGATGTCCGTATCGTAGCGGCAACCAACCGAAATCTGCAAGAAGAGGTCAATCAAGGTAATTTCCGCAGTGACCTCTATTACCGTTTAAACGTTCTGAAAATTGAAGTGTGTTCGCTGCGAGAGCGCAAAACCGACTTATTTGAGTTGGTGCCATTTTTCAGCAACATGCTGACGCGCGAGCTCGGTATGCCTGCGCCAAAATGGGCGCACGAGGACATGGAAGCCATGAGTGAGTACGATTGGCCGGGAAACATTCGTGAGCTGAAAAACTTGATTGAGCGTTGTATCTTGCTTGGTAAACCACCTGCACACTATTGGCGAGAGCTGAATGGCGGACATTCACTGCCTAATGTATCGATTACTGTTTCTCACTCTGCTGAGTTACCAACCTTTAGAGAAGGCAAAGAATTTACTGGCGAAGGCTATCCAAACAGCTGGACGTTAAAAGAAGTCGAGAAAGCACATATTAAACAAGTCGTTAATTTGCATGAAGGCAATAAGTCTGCCGCTGCTCGCGACTTGGGCGTAGCTCGCAAGACCTTAGAACGTAAATACAAAGAATGGGATTCTGAGGATGAGGAATATGCCGACTAACGGCCCACAGTACAAAGGATTGTCAAAATGGACGCACCGTTTTAAAACCATGGTGCGTTATCGCTTGTTATTCTTAACCTCTGCGCCGATTTTCCTCACATTGTTAGCTCTGATCGGCATTACCATTTATTGGTCTATTCATTACACGTGGCAAAATGCGCTGCTTGATGTCTCGGAACGTCTTGGTGTTGCAAATAACAGTGTAACGTTGTTACAGCAAAAGCAAGCCAATTACGTGCGGGCGTTTGCCGATTCGTACGATTTCCGTATTCGCATTAATAAAGGAACGCCACAAGGTGACCTGCAAAAGTGGGTCACAGAGCAGAAGAAAAGATATGCTTTAGATTTTCTCTCTTTCCAACGCGTTAATTCCATGGAAAACAAATTCCGCTTTATGGATCTCACCAAGCGCGAATCGTTTTTTGATGTACTCAATAAAGAAGAACTCGAACGCCTCGATCCTGAACTCGCCAAACGAGCAGAAGTGCCTATTCTTGCTGATGGTGACAGGGAGGCGCGTGGGTTAGTCAGTCGAACCGTGATTCCGGTATACAGCCAAGCGAACGATTTGATCGGCTTTCTGGATGGTGGTTTGCTCCTTAACAATAGTACAGTGCTGGTGGATCAAATCCGCGATCTCATTTACTTAAGTGATAATGACCGCCTTCGCCCTGTGGGTACGTTGACGGTATTTCTCGATGATTTGCGTGTGAGCACCAACGTTCCTTTAGACAGCGATCATAGGCTAGGGCGGGCCATAGGCACTCGCGTGAGTGCAGAAGTGTATAACCAAGTACTTTCGAAGGGTGAACAGTGGGTTGATCGCGCTTATGTGTATGACGCTTGGTATATTACGGCGTATCAACCAATCAAAGACCAATACGACAATGTTATTGGTATGCTTTATACGGGTTACCTCATGTGGCCATTCGTTAAAGCCTACATGACGAACATTGCCGAAATCAGCTTGATTACGGTTATGTTATTGCTGGTTTCCGGCGTGATGGTATATCGCGGTTCTTATGATCTGTTTCGACCGATCGAACGCATTCATAAAGTGGTGAAGCAGGTCCAACAAGGTAAAGAAAAACGGATTGGCCCGTTAGGATTAGATGCCGATCATGAACTTGCGCAGTTAGCCAGACAGTTTGATGATATGTTAGACGCGCTAGAAGAGCGCAAAATTGAACTGAAAAACTCCGCAGCTCAACTTGAATGCAAAGTTCAAGAGCGTACGGCAAGCCTGAGAGAAAAAACCCAAGATCTTGAACTGCATATTCAATTGCTCAACCAAACCCGCGACAAACTCGTTGTTCATGAAAAACTGGCAGCATTGGGAGAACTCACCGCGGGGATTGCTCACGAAATTAATAACCCAACCGCCGTGATTCTTGGCAACGTAGAATTGATCCATTTTGAATTGGGTGACGATGCAAGTCGAGTACAAGAAGAAATTGATGCGATTCACGCGCAAATTGATCGTATCCGCAATATCACACGCAGTTTATTGCAATACAGTCGCCAAGGCGGTGTTCAAGATGAAATCACTTGGCAACATGTCAATCCTATCATTGATGAAAGCATCACCTTGGTTAAAACTGGCACCAAGAAACGCGACGTCGAGTTTGTGACTGATCTACAAGCACATACGTCAGTTGAGATAAACCGCCATCATTTGCTACAAATCTTAGTTAACCTGCAAATGAACGCCATTCACGCAATGAGCGGTAAAGGAACATTAACAGTAGTCAGTGAAGACTGGATTGAAGAGGGCGAAGTGAAAGGAGCCGCGATTCATGTTATCGATGAGGGCTGCGGTATTAAACCAGAAAACTTGAGTCGAATCTTCTCGCCATTTTACACAACGAAACGAGAAGGCACAGGGTTAGGGCTATCGGTCTCCCAAAGTATTCTCAGCCAAACGGGTGGTGAGTTAAAAGCAGAGTCTGAATGGGGAAAAGGCAGTAAATTCAGTATCTACCTGCCAAAGAAAGCCGAGCTTCTGCTTGAGGTGATGAATATTGCTTAACAGCCTTTTATGATTAGCTAACGCGGAAAGAAAAGGTTCAGTGTAATTAACGTAATACCACTTGCTTATGAGTGAGTGGTACGTTTGTTAAGACACCTAGTATGCCTTTCTAATACAGCTCTAGGGTTGGGTTTCCGGTTTCGTCCCTTCAGAAGTACAAGCAGCTTATAATTATTCTTCAGAGATTTAAGTTATTTCAAAATCGCTCCAAGATTCCGGGTATTGCTAGCCAAGATCATCCCATCCAATTCCAACCTCACGATATTATTGCTAATGAGGGTCCTCACGGTTCCTATAACGTTTGAGAATTTTCTCGCTTCGTAGTGTCGGCTTGTTTGGCAACTAATGATGTTTTAACTCACCGTAATAATGTTTGATTACCCTGCAGTCCCAATACATTCTAATTGGATAGCGCTCCATGTTTTTCAAGATAAAGATTATTAAGTAATCGATTCATACCCACGAAAAAGAGTTCAAAAAAACAAGTTATAAGCTTGGGGATTTGTGCATGAGAGTTAGCAATATCCGCGGAACTTTGCAATTGCTTAGATAACCTTATCTAGCTGATTCATGGAAATAGGGGGAATAAAAAAGTCTTGTTACTGGTTTGCAATGAGGCTTTTTTGGGTTTTCTCTCAATATAGCTACTTTTTAAAAACCTGGAAACAACTGCTAGGACAATCCATCTAGACTGGATGTTTTCCATACTATTCCCAACCTAATTAATCAAACTATCAATCACTTCATGTATAAATGCAGGTTATGTTTCATAAAAACTAAAACAAATAATAATGATATTTGTTATCATTATTATTTGTGGGTTATGATTTTATACATGATAAATAAGGTGTTGAAAAATGAAGATAATATTGAAGTACATTTTTTGTGTTGTCGCCTTAACCTCATTTCATTTGCAGGCGGGGCTTAGTGAAGAAATGAAGGTTATCGAAGGTAATAAAGATTTATCTCAGTTCAGTATCGATAGAGGGACAATTTCTGTTAACGATTTTACTGGCGAATTGACGATCGCCCATCGAGATTTTCTTTTGCCGGGACCAAACGGTTTAGATATTGATGTTACGCGATATTTTAGTAGTGCCAAGAGACTAGGCCACAACTACCTAAGTGATGGTGGCGTACCTATGGGAGTCAATGGTTGGTCTATTTTTACAGGTTCTTTTAAAACCAATTTGATTACAAAATATAATAAAAGATATAGCAACAATGTTTGTGAAAGTGGTGCCTCGATATCAATTTCTGGAGAGGGAACTAAAACACTCGTACCTGCGATTGTTAATGGAAAAAAAGCTTTACAGTCGCCAGATAACTGGGTGTCTTTTAATTGTGATTTAACGATAGGCAGTAAAAATGGCATTACAGTTTTAAGCCCTGAAGGGAAACGCTATGACTTCGAACTGGTAATTTGGAAGGACTATCTTAAAGAACAAGGATTGGGAGGTAGAGATACTGGTGGCGAACTAACACTAAATAAATTTAATGGTGGACAAGATACACTTAAATATAGAGATTTATCATCGGCCAATTATCGTCTCAAGAGAATTACAGACAAGTATAACAATTTTATTGAATTTGAATATACCAAATTTTATCATCCTGAAGCGATGGATGGATTTGCTCCCCAAGTTACTGCAATAAGAAGAAGCGATGGCGTTCGTGTAACGATCAATTATTCAGGTTCTAAAAATGAAATGATTGACTCTATTCAATACGGTTCAAAACAATGGAAGTATGAGTATGATACATGTTCGAAATGTACAGAGTATGTATATTATGATCATAAGTTTTATGATAACTACAGCCTTAAGTCGGTTATTGACCCTGATGGAAATTATATTTGGCAGTACGAAAATGCCCAAAAAGTAAGAGTAGAAGACAACATCCGTAGCTTTGCACACGTTTTAATGCTTACTGGTGTGACTGATAGATACGGCCTCAAGCACGAGTTTACTTACTCAGCTAGTTTTACTGGTTTGGATACTGAAGATTATGTTAGAACCAAAGTGTTACCAGGCAAAGAGGTTGTGACATCTATGAAGGTCTCTGGATCAAGAATGCCAACACAGTTAACCGAATATTCATATGGTTTCTTTAAAGGAGATATTTCGAATGTGCGAGATACATTGGATAAGATAGATTTTGATGAGAGAACATCTCGCATAGTTAATACAAAAGTGATTAACAATACTCGAAAAATTGAGACAGAATTTTATTTTGGCTACCAATATAGAGAAGGTTCCGAATGGCAGTATTGGGATAACAGTGATTATCATGCAGAAAACTGGTATGGAGGTGTTGGTGCTGAATATTCTGTATATTACACGACACCTTACCACGGCTATCCTAAAGAAGTAAGAAACTATAAAAAAATGGTAGTTCCTGGAAACTCTTACAGAGAAAGGTAAATACTTACATCCACCAGAACTTTGAAAACTTAGCCATGTGGAATGAACTAAGAGGTGGTGGTATTAATACAGAGTCTATGCCTCAAAATGCGAGGGTAAGATTATCAAACGAAGAAACCACAGTTTACGAAAGTAATGGAGAAACCAAATTTACAAAGAGTTACTCTGGTTTTGACAACTTTGGCTTTTATACGCGTTCTGAAGCGACAGATAGTTCTGGTAGTAAAAAATTAGACGCAAAATTTGAGTACTATCATGATTCAAACACATGGTTGATTGGTCTTTTAACTAAGCAGACTATAAACAATATTGACGTCGTTAGTATGGAATACAATAACAAAGGTTCAATAGAGTTACAGTCTTACTATGGCAAGGTCACACAATATAGTTATGATCGATACGGGAATATTGCTTCTGAAACGCGCAGAGCAGATCAAGACATTGTAAAAACATACAGCAACTTCTATCTGGGCCAACCTAAATCAGTTCAATACTCCGATGGGTCGAGAGAAGAGTATACTTATGATGACTTGGGTAACAAGACAAAATTTATAGATAGAAAGCGCAATGTTACCTCTTATAAGCACGACTATTTCGGGAGGTTGACGTATAAAAAAATACCGCTAGGTCTGCCGTTGGTGATTGATTACAAGCAAAATAGAGTTACTTACACACGAGGAGATGCATCAAAGATTGTAATTGTGCATGACTCAAAACTTCGTACACTTTTCGAAACTATAGTTGACCTTAAGAAATACAAAACGTGTAGGTCTAATCTAAATGTCTGTAAAGATAAAAATGGGCGAGTTTCAGATGACAAAGCAACTTATTTTAAACGATACCGATACAATGAGTTCGATGAGTTAATTTTTGCGTCAACTAACACCCAGATGAAAACCATCACTAAAACTACACCGCCTCTAAGTAATTTTGGCACTCATTACTCATATGATGGACTAGGGCGATTGGTTTCGAAGAGAGAGATGTTAAAATTCGGGCCTGGCAGTACAACCTCTTATACCTATTTTTCTCCCAATTACAACTATCCTAGCGTTTTGCAGAGAGGTCATTCTCATACTCGTTCGACCAGCCACGGTTATCTCGAAAAACGAGGAAATGGTTTATATGTAGCGAAAGAATTCCTTTCTTATGATTCGGGTATTTATGACGATGTTACTTTAGAAATAGAAAATGTGGATACCAATAAAAACCTTGTTACGTTGTTGAATCGACATCCTCTCGGACACATTGAAAGTGTTCAAAGAGGTAGTGTAAGACGAACATATAATTATGACGATAGATTGCTCATTACGAGTGTGATTGACCCAGAAGTTGGTACTACGCACTTTAGCTATAATGAACTCGGCCAAATATCTACCAAATCAATATCAAATATCCTTGATAGTACGTTTAATTATGATAGTAATGGTCGATTGAAGAATAAACAGACCGTAAATAAATTAAGCGATGACAGGGATGCAATAAATTTTGAATATGATCTCAATGGTAATATGACACTTGCTAATTCTAAAAGTAGCACGATAAGGATGATGTACAACAAAAATAATGCTCTATCTAGTGAGAGTGTCACTTTCGAAGGAAAGAAATACAGCATTGAATATAAGTATGATGAACTTAATTACATTAATTCAATAAAATATCCTAACGGTTACGTTAGAACTATGGGTAACGATGTGTTAGGTAGAATATTATATGACAACTCATTTGTTGATAGTGTTGCTTATCGAAATAAAAACAAATTGGGATTAATAAAATTCCAAAACGGTATGTATATACAGCATGGTTATTTCGATAATTCTCTTCCTAAATTTTTGGTTGTAGAAAATAAAATAGATAGAAAGTATAGCTTTGATGTAATGAAGAATCTTATTTCCAGTAAAGATAGTATTGATACTAACTCCAACTTAACTAATTCTTATGATGGTGCTTCAAGATTAATTTCATCTAGAGGGGAATGGGGGAGTTCATCCTATAATTACGATGACTTAGATAATCTCTTATCTGTGAAAAATAATGGTAAGACATCTAGGTTCCAATACAATGGTAACAACCGATTAATTAAATATTCGGATGCTTCGTTTACTACAAATATTAGCTATGACAATACAGGTCGGGTAAGTGGATACAAGGGGAAGGCAATAGTCAGAGATTCTAAAGGAAGAATAAAACAAGTAACAACAAAAGGGAAAAAGAAAGTTTTGAAATATGATGCACTAGGTAATCAAGTTGCTTTTTCTGGTGACCAAAAATGTATCTTTATTCACTCAATTAGAAGCAATGTTCTTATGCATCAGATATGTAATGGTAAAGCCACTAATTTCATTTATTTAAATGGAACATTGATCGGTAAGAACTAGGATAAGGAATTTTACATGATGTTATATAAAATTAGAAAGCTACTTTTCCTTTTTCTTTTGCTATTTACTCTGATTCCAAAACTAGTATCAGCAGCCCAGGTTTATGTCATTTCAGATTTCAGAAATGATGTGATATTAGAAGTGGATACTAAAGGTAAAGTATTAAAAAGAAACTATTACCAACCTTTTGGTATTGTGGAAAGTAGCGGTTCTGTTTCATCTTCAGAAGAAACAGGGTTTGCTGGTCAAAGATACAATCGCGAAGTCGAACTAGTTTACATGGGAGCTAGGCATTATGACCCAGTTTTAAGGAGGTTTTTAGAACCGGATAAGTACGAGTTCGATGAAGGAGTATTTAATGTCAACAAGTACAATTATGCAGACAATAACCCGTATAAATATGGCGACCCATCAGGAAACGTAATCGAGACTTTCTTTGACGTTGCCATGCTTGCATATGATATCTATCATGGGAACTGGGTTGATGCTGGTTATGATGTCATAGCTATAGTTGTCCCAGGTTTACCGGCTGGTTTAAATAAGATTGATGATGTCGCTGAAGCTACTATCAAGCTCAAGCAAGCCTCTAATTTGGATAAAGTTTCAGACGTTACAAAGGGAGCAGGACGAAAACTTCCTTTTGCAGATAAAGACCGTTTAACCGAGATTAATAAGACTCTCGACCGTATTGAATCAAATGGGCCATTTCCACATAAACGAGATGGAATAACGTTTAAGAATCGAGAAGGTAAATTGCCGGAAGGTAATTACAAAGAATATACTGTTGATACTCCAGGTGCTTCAAATAGGGGGGCTCGTCGAGTAGTACAAGACCAAAATACAGGTAAGACTTACTACACTGACGACCATTATGAGAACTTTACACAAATAGATCCGAAGGAGTATTAATGGTTAGAGTATCTGATTTAAAAAATGTATCCTGGCAGTGTGTCCACTTTGCACAACCAAATTCCATTGATGTGTTAAAGCATGATCTGAGCACAGAAGGTTTTTATATTAAGGAATTTGATTCATCTAGTGTTAAAAGCGATAGAGATTTGTTTTCTTATATCGCTAATGCGTTTGAATTTCCTGATTATTTTGGTAATAACTGGGATTCAATGGATGAATGTCTTGCTGATATTGATTTGTCTCACTCCAAAGGAGCTGTGCTAATTTTGAGCAATGCGTCGTGTTTATGGAAAGAGGCCGCTTATACAGCTGGAAAACTCTTATCTGTCTGGCAAGGTGCTGCTGAGTTATGGGGGGATGAAAATAAACCCTTTCACTTAGTTTTTGTCTTGTAATTTCTTAGTATTAAGCCCGCAGGAGCGGGCTTTTTAATGTGCTGATTGTTGGATCACCGTATCCAGCATCTCCATCACAAACTGCTGTTTTGCCCTTGGCAGTAGCCTTACCTGTTCGATCTGCTGTTGCAGCTTCGACGCAGGCCCGCGTTTATTACTTCCCTTAGTCGCTTCTTTACCGTGCAGCAGTTCATCTACCGAGCTGTATAAGATCTCTGCCAGTGGTATAAGGGTCGATACCGCGCCCAACTTCATAGTGAGCCAGCGTCTGCTGTGAAATTCCCAACTGCTCAGCAACCTGAGTCTGAGTCAATCCTAATGCCTTACGTGTTTGAGCAATCCGCTGGCCTAGTTCCTTATAAAGCTGCTTGTCTTCGGGTGTCATCTGGCTGTTCCACAGTTGTGTTGAAGCCATAATCATACCCCTGTTTTAATAACTACAAGGCACTTTGACTAGAACTCGTTCTAATGGGGATGTAATACGATATCATGAGACGTCAAATACATTTGGGGTTATGACGAAAGATGGAACCCCTCGGATAATGTTTAAGCCTGATCCATTATCCATTACAGCATGGATATCGGACCAATGTGGAGTATTTCAATGTCCAATAACAATGACAAAATGGCCTGTCGTGTGTGTGGTTTAATACAATTAGACCCACCATGGGGTGAAGATGGAAAGTCACCCAATTATGATATCTGTTCTTGTTGCGGGGTTGAATTTGGCTATGAAGATTCTTCGGTAAAGGGCGTTTCTACTTATCGAAAAAAGTGGCTAGAAGGCGGATCGAGCAGGGGTAATGGCGCAGAAAAAACAGATAATTGAAGTGTAGAGGAACAATTGAAATACGTACCTCTCGATTTTAGGTAACTAGTCCCCTGTATCTGCTCCGTTATTCGGAGCAGATTACCAGTAAGCGCAACTCGATGCATTTTTGTTACAAAGAGCGGAGGCAGAAGCTTCCTAATTATGGTTTGTTGCTCTCTTGCTTGTAAGATCCGTATCAAATGTAATCACTGACCCTTTTTGTATCTGTTCTTCTCTAAACGCAAGAGGAATACGTCGAATTAACCCGTATGCACCGCAATCTTCGGAGGATTGATTCCGTGCTTCTTGAACTCTTTCATCACACGCAGAGTAATGTCGGTTTCAAACAGTTTCTCGTAGGCGGTGTCTACCACATAAGCCTTACATGTTAGCTGAATCGCTAAGTAGTTATCAGTAATAGTCTGCTTCACAAGCACCGTTACTGGCTTAGGTAGGTGGATATAACGACTTGAAGACGCAGCTTCCTGAATCAAGTCACGCGCTAACGTAATGTCTTAATTCATGCCTACATAGAACGGAATCACTACCTGCATATCCAGAGCACCGTAGTTACCTTCGAACGTGACGCGGTCACCAACCTGGGACGGGCGATCCACCATAACCGTCATGCCCGCGATGAAGAATGCAGCTAGGTCTTTCAAGGCGAAACCGACCGAGACCGCTAACGTACCACCAATCAAAGCAAGGATTTGATCGTTAATGCGGAAGCTCATCATAAACACGACAGAGCCAGCGGTTAAGTAGATGAAGAACTGTAAGAAAGACTGAAGCTTTTTCAGCACCATGCGGTATTGCACAAATTGGCTACCAATACTTTCTACCATCGAGTTCATGAACTTAAGCAATAGCCACGTTGAGGCAATCACAATGATGGAGAAGAACACGCCGCTCCAACGGATTAGGCTAGCGATTTGGGAGATATTGTCCACACTGGCGATCTCTTCAGTCGCCAATGCAGAGGTGCTTAATAGCGATAACGCTAATACGGTGAGTAGTTTTTTCATCGTTATTTCACCAATAAATGTTGACGGTCGAGAACGTTGGTAATGTGACGGAACCAGTGATCCGACACGCGAGCTTTGTCTTCGCTCCACTCAATAAAGCCGCGGCTTTGGAAGTAGCGCAGAGTACCGATAACTTCCGCAATACTAAGCTGAGTACACTCAGACAGCTCTTCCGGCGATGCCACTTCAAGCTGAACAATTGAGCGCAGCACTGCCAGCAGTGGCTTCGGCATTTTTTAGCTCTTGAGACTCTGGTGCATGGAACAATCGAACCACTACTTGTTGAGTCTCTTTATCCTGACGTAGAGACAAGCGGAAAAAGCGCAAGCCAACCGTCGGCTTACCATCTGAGTAATGCCACAGAATACGGTAGAAGCCTTGCTTCGCACGTTCTTCTTCCGTGATGTCTTATTGGTCCCATTGCTTAGGTACGACAAGACCATCAAATGTCACTGGGTGTTCTATCTCTTGGTTAATACGCGTATCAAACAGCGCAGACAGTTGTTTTTCAATCCAGCGAGGCATAAACGCCACTCAGTCAAACAACAGACTTTCGCCACGAGCGCGGTCGACAAAACGCCAACTTGCTTTCTCAATCGCCATCACAACGCAGTGGTTCTTCTTAGAACGACGAAGTAGGTTAGTCAGTTTAATCAAACTGCTTAAACCTCCTACCATTGGCTTAACCAAGCGCTGGGCGTTATCAACCGCGATAAGGTAAGGCGTATCACTTTTACGTAAATGCGCATTTATCGCGATATGCGAGTTTTACCCAATGACCGTGCGCGATGTTGCGATTTCCTTTGAGAAAAGAATGCTTAATAAAGGAATAGCGTATGGAATAGATAAAAGGGGACACACTATAAACTCAATTTCATGGGGTATGTCAATGGTTAGTTATGACGGATTTATGTCTCAGTTTTGAGTCGGTTAGAGCTAGAAGCCTTAAAATTGGTGAGGTTTATGTTAGCCAAATCTCAGAATTCAGCTCGTTCAAGAGTGCTTTTTCTCATTAATTAATAAAAACAACACTTGCAGTATGTAGCATGAACAAGTACCGTTGCCCGGTTTTTCTAAATACACCCCAATTGCTAAGGTAAAGGTTTTGATCTCCACAGCGAATATTACTCAACAATTCGGCGCTAAGCCGCTATTCGAAAACATTTCAGTTAAGTTCGGCGAAGGCAATCGCTATGGCTTAATTGGAGCTAACGGTTGTGGTAAATCAACCTTTATGAAGATCCTCAGCGGCGAGCTTGAGCAAACCAGTGGTAACGTAAGCTACGATCCAAACGAGCGCGTTGCAAAACTGAACCAGGACCAGTTCGCTTACGAAGAATTTACTGTAATCGATACCGTTATCATGGGTCATAAAGAGCTATGGGAAGTGAAGAAAGAGCGTGACCGCATCTACTCACTTGCTGAAATGAGCGAAGAAGACGGCATGAAAGTGGCTGACTTAGAAGTTCAGTTTGCTGAAATGGACGGCTACATGGCAGAAGCCAAAGCGGGCGAGCTTCTTCTTGCTGTAGGTATCCCAATGGAGCAACACTTCGGTCTAATGAGTGAAGTAGCACCAGGCTGGAAACTTCGTGTGCTTCTAGCGCAGGTTCTATTCGCAGACCCAGATGTGATGCTTCTTGACGAACCTACCAACAACTTGGACATGGACACAATCCGTTGGTTGGAAGATACGCTAAACGCGCGTAACTGCACAATGATCATCATTTCGCACGACCGTCACTTCCTAAACTCAGTATGTACACACATGGCTGACTTGGACTACGGTGAGCTACGCGTTTACCCTGGTAACTACGACGAGTACATGACGGCGGCTTCTCAAGCTCGCGAACGTCTACTAAACGACAACGCGAAGAAGAAAGCACAAATCGCTGAGCTACAAACGTTCGTTGCACGTTTCTCTGCAAACGCATCGAAAGCAAAACAAGCGACATCTCGTGCGAAGCAAATCGACAAGATCAAATTGGACGAAGTGAAAGCGTCTAGTCGTCAAAACCCATTCATTCGTTTTGAACAGTCTAAAGAGCTGTTCCGTAACGCTCTGATTGTAGAAAACCTGAGCCAAGGTTTTGAAGAGGACTTGTTCTCAGACTTCAATGCAATTTTTGAAGTGGGAGAGCGCGTTGCGATCATCGGTGAAAATGGTGTGGGTAAAACAACACTTCTAAACACGCTTGCTGGTGTACTTGAACCGCGTGCTGGTGAGTTCAAATGGTCTGAAAATGCAAACATCGGTTACTACGCGCAAGACCACGCGCATGACTTTGCAGAAGATATGAATCTAACGGATTGGATGGGTCAATGGCGTCAAGAAGGTGATGACGAGCAAGTCGTTCGTGGTTTCCTTGGTCGTATGCTGTTTGGTCAAGATGACATTAAGAAGTCAGTAAAAGTACTGTCTGGTGGTGAGCAAGGTCGTATGCTGCTTGGTAAGTTAATGATGCACAAGCCAAACATGCTGCTAATGGACGAACCAACCAACCACATGGACATGGAATCAATTGAATCTTTGAACACGGCGCTTGAGCAATACAAAGGCACGTTGTTCTTCGTCTCTCACGACCGTGTATTCGTAGACTCGCTAGCAACGCGTATTATCGAAATCCGCGATGGTAAAATCACAGACTTTAAAGGCACTTACTCTGAGTTCCTAAAATCTCGTGGCGTTGACGCGTAATTACTCGCAAAGCGTTTAAAAAGCAAAAGCCTCGCTATTTAGCGAGGCTTTTTTAATATTTGGCCTTAATCCTTAAACTGACCTGTTATATACGCATAGATTCCGACTACGCCAAAGGTAATAATCATAGAAAGCATGATACCGCTGGGCGTAAGCAGAAAATTCCACAATTGGTCATTATTCATAGTCCACATCCTCTGTGAATCCGCATTATTGGTTTTAGTTTACACTGAAAAGGTGTTATTGGTTGCCTTTTACATCAAATTCAACCTTGTCGGCTCCTGTAAAGACTTGGAAGCGCAAACCTTTCGCACGCGCAATGGTCGTAATACCAAATTGCTTCGCTAGATCTAACCCCATTTGAGTAACGCCAGAGCGAGAAAGCAGAACAGGAATGCCCATTTGAGCCACTTTAATCACCATCTCTGATGTAAGGCGACCAGTTGTGTAGAAAATTTTATCTTCACCTGTTTCTTCTTTGAGCCACATCTCACCTGCAAGTGTATCCACTGCGTTGTGACGGCCGACATCTTCCACAAATGACAACACCTCATTTCCTTTGCAAACCGCACAGCCGTGTACTGCGCCCGCTTTTTTGTAGGTGTCGTTGTAATGGGTTAACGCTTCCAGCGCAGAATAAATTTCTGACTGCTTAAGAGAAACTTGAGGCACTTGATAATTTTCAAGCTGCTTCATCACGTTGCCATACATAGTGCCTTGGCCACAACCTGAGGTGACGGTTTTCTTTTTCAGGGCGCCTTCTAAGTGTTCAGTGTTTTCTTTAGTAATCACCGCTGCGGAATGCGTTTCCCAGTCAATAATAACGGATTCGATCGCGGCTGGATCGGACAGGAAGCTTTGGTTTTTTAAATAACCGAGTACTAGTGCTTCTGGGCGCGAACCTAGCGTCATGAGCGTGACCACTTCTTTCCAGTTCAGCATGACCGTAAGAGGACGCTCGCAAGCGATTTGCTTCGTGAGCTTTTCGCCGTACTCGTCGTACACATCGACTTCAATGGTTTGCAGGGGATTTTCACTGGTTTTAATAATATTTGGTTTCAGCACAGTCGTGTCCTAGTGATTAAGAGCGTTAGGTTGCTACGCATTTTAGCTTTTTAAGTGGCTAGCAAATCTCATTCCAAAATAGCGGTTCCCACAGAAATTGCGAGGTTTTATGTCAACAATGCATTAAAACTGCGAGTTCGCAGTAATGACACATCAATACATTTGAGTTTCGTCTAGTTTGGTACTTATAGCCTGAGGGTGTATATAGACTAAGTTATATCAGCTTGGCGCGTTTATTGCTTCGAAGACAATAAAAATGGTCGAAAACGGGGGCAAAATGTCCTGTGTGTTTTCAGACCAAAAATAGAAAGACTGGGTGAGTTATGTCGGATAAGAAAGATTTCGAAAAAAATTACGAAAAGACTGAGGATACATGGCCAATCGGCGTAGAGCTTGTTGAGCATGAGATCAGTACAGGGATTTGGGTGACAACCCAATGGCAGTTGACAGGATTTGCGCTGAATCCGACGGAAGAGACTCCAGATGTTTGTCTGTTGCAATTACATAAAGACGAGCGTACAGACTACCGCTTTAACTTAAGCTCTCAGCAACCTAAACTCTTTTTAGTTATGGATAACGTCGAGTCTGGTGAAAAACCAGCGATACAGTTACTGACGGCTTCACAATCTGTTGCGGCGCAATATATGGATGGTGATAACCTTGTACTATCTAACGATATGCCGTTAGCCGTTCAGGCTTGGATGGAAGCCTTTATTGGTCGTCATGGTGAGTTGTTAGAAGTAAGACGCAAGAAACGCAAAGGAGCAGGCAGAGCAAATGGCAACTAGTTTTTTAAGCCGTTGGTCGAAACGTAAACTAGAAGAATCTTCCCAACATGCTGAAGAGATCACGCCGATAGCAGAGACGGAACAATCCGAAGATAGTGTCACAGCGCTTTCAAACGCTGACGAAAGCTTAGATACTTTGAACGTCAATGAGGATAGTCAGGCTCCAGACATTACCGCGAGTGTAGAGACTGAAAAAACCGAAGAAATGTCTGTGGCGCAACTGCTGGTTTCTGAAGCTTCAGAAAGCGTTAAGAAAGCTGCGCTGCGCAAAATGTTCTTGTCCGAAGAATTTAACGTG
Source organism: Vibrio sp. Vb0937 (assembly GCF_033338855.1). Classification (NCBI taxonomy): domain Bacteria; kingdom Pseudomonadati; phylum Pseudomonadota; class Gammaproteobacteria; order Vibrionales; family Vibrionaceae; genus Vibrio; species Vibrio sp. Vb0937. The sequence goes on from NZ_JAWOTK010000005.1 coordinate 135,122, forward strand.
CGTGACGGCCTAGACGATTACGATGATGATTACAGTAACTTAAAGTCACTTTCTCAAGACGTCGCTGAGACGCTGCGTGATTGGGTTAAAGATAAAGTGGAAGACGAACCAGACGCTGAAACTGCGCAAGGGTCTGAGCTTAACGCTAACGATATCGCATCTGAGGTAGTTGAAGACGCAGAGTCAAACACCGACAAAAGTGGCCAAATTACTCAAGATGAAAATGAACTGTATATAAATACAGTATCTGGAGAAAGTGATACTTTTGCTGAAGAATCACAGCCTAACGAGGTGAGACAAAATATACCACACAAATAATAGGTACATTTTGACTAAACACTCAATGAGCCGGCTGAGACAAAATGTCTCAACCGGTTTTTTTATCCCTACTATTTGTCAGTAAAATTGATAACCTATTGATTTTCAGTTGATATTTTATTGGCATGACACTTGCTATTTGTTGCTCAATACCAATCTGGTTGAAGTTAGTACGGACGCACTGCGTAGTATTCATCGCCTATAGACGGCGGAATAAGAATTCTCATTGATAAGTTAATCAGCAGAATCTCCGGCGCTAACTACACTAAGAGATGGAAAAGACTATCCATGTTCATAAATGGAATTGAGCAATGCTGAAACAATTATTAGAACAAGCAACTTCCAATAACGGTAAAGCGAGGCTGTACGCTTTCGAAAATACCGTAGAGTTGACCAATCTTATTCCACCAACCGTAAGCTATGAAAGCGGCGGTAATACTTTGATTGTGGGCCCAACAGCAATCATCGAAAGTGCGGCAGCGCAATTGTCGCAAATGAACAGCCTAACGCTGCTTTCTACCGATGGCGAAAAGGGCACAAATCCCGAGCTTTATTACGCCAATTCGGTTCAGGTTTCAGGGTTCTTAGGTACGTTTGAAGTTCTGATTGAAAATCATGGTTCGACCAACAATCTTGCCAAGGTCGCGATCAATAGCGATTGTTTCGATATCGTACTCGATCTTTGCCTTAACAGCTGCATGTCGGAAGAAGTCCCAGTACCGGGCTACTACCCAGTAGGTCGTGGCTATCCGAAACTGGCTGAAGCGTTGGAAGAGATTCCAACCTTAATGGGGACGTTCGATAAACCGAAATTCTTCCGTTTAGATACCGATTTATGTGCACACAGCTCTCGTGGCGTAAAAGGTTGCGAACGGTGTGTGGATGCTTGTCCGGCAGGGGCACTATCGAGTGAAGGCAGCGACAGAACGGGCCATCGCATCGAGATCAATCCATACCTATGTCAAGGCGTGGGTACTTGTGCTACAGCGTGTCCGACAGAAGCGATTCATTACGCACTGCCAAACCCTGAAGATACGCAAAAGTTTATTGAACGTACGCTCGCCAACTATGAGCAAGCGGGTGGTTTAGATCCTATCGTATTGATTTGTAGTTCTCGCCACGAGAGCTACAACGTGATGGCACTAAAAGCACTGCCAGATAATGTGATTCCAATTGTGGTGGAAGAACTGCCTTCGGTTGGTATTGATACTTGGTTCGCCGCGCTTGTGAATGGTGCTACTCAGGTGCTGTTTACGGCTTCACGTTTTATGCCTCAAACCATTATTCGTGTGCTTAATAGCGAAGTAGGTATTGCTCAAGAGCTGCTCGGTCAGCTTGGTATCGCCAAAGAAACCATCGACATTCTGTATCTAGAGTCACTACGTGAAGGTGCTCCGACACTTTGTACCGAGTCTTTTGATTTGGCATTAGGAGACTTGCAAGGCAACAAACGTCAGCGTCTATTTACGGCGTTGGATGCGTTGTCGTCTTCTCGTATTCCAGTCGAGAACATTGTTGAGCTGCCAGCAAACGCGCCTTACGGCAATGTTTCTTGTGAGAGCAAAGATTGTACGTTGTGTATGAGCTGTGTGGCAGTTTGTCCTACACGTGCACTTCATACCGATGGTCAATCTCCGTCGCTTAAATTCGTCGAGCAAGACTGCATTCAATGTGGGCTGTGCGAGAAAGCGTGTCCAGAGAAAGTGCTGACGCTTACGCCTCGTATGAACTGGGTGAAAAAAGAGCGCCAAAAAGCGGTTGTGATTCACGAAGAGAAAGCAGCGGAATGTATTCGCTGTCATAAGCCATTCGCACCTCAGTCTATGATCGACATGCTACAAAACAAGTTACGCGGTCACTCTCACTTCTCTGATGAAGCGGCGATCAATCGTATCGCGATGTGTGAAGACTGCCGTGTGATCGACATGTTTGAGTCGATGGCAGAAGACCCAATGAAACAACTGAAATACTAGGAGCTCGCAGTGGACACACAACAAGAACAAACACTGAGAACAGACATTTATCTCGTTCTATCTGCACTTTTTCGTAGTGCGCCTAGTGATGAAATGCTGGCGTTCCTGAAATCGCTAGAAATTGAACCGTCTGAGAGCGCGATGCAAAAAGCTTGGCTCGCACTGCAACAAGCCGCGAACGAAGCGCAGCGAGAAGCGTTAGAAGAAGAATATCAAGATCTGTTTATTGGCATTGGACGTGGTGAAGTTGTGCCATTCGGATCTTGGCATCGCACTGGCTCGATGATGGAAAAACCGTTAGCGGAAATTCGTCGCGATTTGGATCTTTTAGGCATCGAACGAGAAGAGAACGTGAAAGAGCCTGAAGACCATATTTCTGCACTGTGCGAAGTGATGGCAATGCTGACAGGTGAAGAGGAAGAACTTCAGCAAGCGGTGTTTAACAAACACATCGCCCCTTGGTTCCAATCTTTTACGCGCCAACTAGAGAGCGCAGAAAGCGTGAACTTCTACAAGCCAGCTGCACAGCTTTGCGATGCGTTTTTAACGTTAGAGCAAGTGCGCTTTAGCGTGAACACCAAAAGCAGTAAGAACAAATTAAAAATTGATGTGAAAAACGTCACTGATTACGAGTAATCGAGCAGTACTTGGTCATATCGATAGAGAGGCATGAGTCTCCAAAGATCTACCGTAAGGTAAGGAAGCAATGATGAAAGATAATAAAGAAATAAACACAAGCCGTAGGGATCTCCTAAAAGGCTTCACAACCGCTGCCGTTGCCGGTGCTGTTGTTGCGGGAACCACGAAAGTGGCCGTTGCTTCAGAAACGGTTGAGCCTTCTGAAAACGACGTGAAGAAGAAAGGGTATCGTGAAACTCAACACATTCGCGATTACTACGACACACTTTAGGAGATAACGGATGAAACTTGTCAAACGCTCCGACAGTGTGAGCAAAGAAACGAACCAGCTTGGCGTATCTCGTCGTGCATTCATGAAAAACACTTCGCTTGCCGCTGGTGGTGCAGTGGTTGGTGCTAGTCTATTCGCACCGGGAATGATGAAAAAAGCGCAAGCAAAATCTGTCGATCCAGAAGCGAAAACAGAAGTAAAACGTACTATCTGTTCTCATTGTTCAGTGGGTTGTGGTATTTACGCAGAAGTTCAAAATGGTGTTTGGACGGGTCAAGAACCTGCATTCGACCACCCATTTAACGCCGGTGGTCACTGTGCAAAAGGCGCAGCACTGCGTGAACATGGTCACGGTGAGCGTCGTCTAAAATACCCAATGAAGCTTGAAAACGGGAAGTGGAAAAAGCTTTCTTGGGATCAAGCGATCGAAGAAATCGGTAACAAGGTGATGGACATCCGCAAAGAGTCCGGTCCTGATTCGGTTTACTTCTTAGGGAGCGCAAAGCACAGCAACGAACAAGCGTACTTGTTCCGAAAAATGGCATCACTTTGGGGTACGAACAACGTTGACCACCAAGCGCGTATTTGTCACTCAACAACCGTGGCGGGTGTAGCGAATACTTGGGGTTACGGTGCGATGACCAACTCTTTCAATGACATGCACAACTGTAAGTCGATGCTATTCATTGGTTCAAACCCAGCTGAAGCACACCCAGTAGCGATGCAGCACATTCTGATCGCAAAAGAGAAGAACAACTGTAAGATCGTCGTAGCGGATCCTCGTCGTACACGTACGGCAGCAAAATCGGATCACTATGTATCGCTTCGTCCTGGTTCTGACGTAGCATTCATTTGGGGTGTGTTGTGGCACATCTTCGAAAACCAATGGGAAGATAAAGAGTTCATCCGTCAACGTGTATTCGGTATGGATGAGATCCGTGCTGAAGTGGCGAAATGGACGCCAGCAGAAGTTGAGCGCGTAACAGGCGTAAGCGAAGAAGACGTTTACCAAACAGCAAAACTGCTTTCTGAAAATCGCCCGGGCTGTATTGTTTGGTGTATGGGTGGTACTCAGCATACTACTGGTAACAACAACACACGTGCTTACTGTGTGCTTGAGCTAGCTCTTGGAAACATTGGTAAATCAGGCGGCGGTGCAAACATCTTCCGTGGTCACGATAACGTACAAGGCGCAACCGACCTTGGCGTGCTCTCTGACACGCTACCGGGCTACTACGGCCTTTCTGAAGGCGCTTGGCGTCATTGGTCAAAAGTGTGGGAAATCGATTACGAATGGATCAAAGGTCGTTTCGATGACAACGCTTATAGCGGTCAGAAACCAATGCACAGTGCAGGTATTCCTGTATCTCGTTGGGTTGATGGTGTACTGGAAAACAAAGACAACATTCGTCAACGCGAAAACATCCGTGCAATGTTCTACTGGGGACACGCAGTGAACTCTCAAACACGTGGTGTTGAGATGAAAAAAGCGATGCAGAAGTTGGACATGATGGTGATTGTGGACCCATACCCAACGGTTGCTGCGGTAATGAACGACCGTACCGACGGCGTTTACCTGCTTCCTGCAACAACACAGTTTGAAACACACGGCAGCGTTACCGCATCTAACCGCTCTCTACAATGGCGTGATCAGGTGATTGAACCTTTGTTTGAATCAAAACCAGACCACGAAATCATGTACCTGCTTTCGAAGAAACTGGGCTATTCCGATCTACTGTTCAAAAACATCCGTGTTGAAAACAACCAGCCGGTGATTGAAGACCTAACGCGTGAATTCAACAAAGGCATGTGGACGATTGGTTACACAGGCCAAAGCCCAGAGCGTTTGAAAGCGCACCAACAAAACTGGCATACGTTCCACAAAACCACATTGGAAGCGGAAGGTGGCCCTGTCAACGGTGAAACCTATGGTCTACCTTGGCCATGCTGGGGCACACCAGAAATGAAACACCCAGGTACACACATTCTGTACGATACGTCTAAGACGGTTGCAGAAGGTGGCGGTAACTTCCGTACGCGCTTTGGTGTGGAATTTGAAGGCAAGAGCCTTCTTGCAGAAGACAGTTATTCGAAAGGCTGTGAAATCAAAGACGGTTACCCAGAGTTCACTGACAAGTTGTTGAAACAACTTGGTTGGTGGGACGACTTAACTGCTGAAGAGAAAGTGTCAGCAGAGGGTAAAAACTGGAAGACTGACCTTTCTGGCGGTATTCAGCGTGTCGCGATCAAGCACGGTTGTATTCCATTTGGTAACGCGAAAGCGCGTGCGATTGTTTGGACGTTCCCAGACCGTGTGCCACTGCATCGTGAACCACTTTACACACCACGTCGTGACCTTGTAACGGATTACCCAACTTGGGAAGACAAAGATGCAATCTTCCGTGTTCCTACGTTGTATAAATCCATTCAAGAGCAAGACAAATCGGGCGAGTACCCAATCGTTCTGACTTCTGGCCGTCTGGTTGAATACGAAGGTGGTGGTGAAGAGACGCGTTCAAACCCTTGGCTTGCCGAGCTTCAACAAGAAATGTTTGTTGAAGTGAACCCGAAAGACGCGAACGATCTTGGCTTTAGAGATGGTGATGATGTTTGGGTTGAAGGTGCAGAGAAAGGACGAATCAAGGTGAAAGCGATGGTAACACGTCGTGTGAAACCTGGTTTGGCGTTCATTCCGTTCCACTTTGGCGGTAAGTTCGAAGGTGAAGACCTACGCCCTAAATACCCAGAAGGTACACAACCTTACGTTGTTGGCGAATCGGCTAACACGGCAACCACTTACGGTTACGACCCGGTTACCTTGATGCAGGAAACCAAAGTAACCCTATGTAACATTCGTAAAGCGTAAGGAGTCTGACAATGGCACGAATGAAATTTCTATGTGACACCAAACGCTGTATCGAGTGTAACGGCTGTGTTACTGCATGTAAGAACGAAAACGACGATGCGCTTGAATGGGGCATTCAACGTCGCCGCGTGGTAACACTAAACGACGGTGAAGCTGGTGAAAACTCTATCTCTGTTGCTTGTATGCACTGTACCGATGCGCCTTGTATGGCAGTTTGTCCAGCTGATTGTTTCGAACATACCGAAGACGGCATCGTTCTTCACAATAAAGATCTGTGTATCGGTTGTGGTTACTGTTTGTTTGCTTGTCCGTTTGGCGCACCTCAATTTCCTAAACAAGAGGCGTTTGGTGAACGTGGCAAAATGGATAAATGTACTTTCTGCGCGGGCGGCCCAGAAACAGAGCCTGGCTCTGAGGAAGAACGTCAAAAATACGGTGCGAACCGTATCGCAGAAGGCAAGTTACCGATGTGTGCATCGCTTTGTTCAACCAAAGCGCTGCTTGCGGGTGACGCAGAGAAAGTCTCTGACATTTTCCGTCAACGTGTGGTAGAACGCGGCGCGAAAAACGCAGGTTGGACAGACGGAAACGATCTTTCTTACGATGCGACGAAAAGCTAAGTAAGGAGAGGCACATGTTAAACACGCTTAAACGTGCATCTCTAGCAATGTTGTCAATGATGACGGCATTGCTGCTGACTTTTGCAATGCCTGCTTCAGCAGAGGGACAATCTTCTAAAGTTATTCAACAGGAGATCACGCAACTCGCCGGGGCAGACTATTGGCGCGAAGTCAGAGAGGGGCAAGAAGGCTACACCGCGTCTCAATCGCCAGAACATGGCGTATTGATCAGTAAACCTGGTGAGACTTGGTACATTCTAAAAGAAAAATGGATGTCTCCTGCTGGTGCTGTCGCGATTTTCGGCAGTATTGCAATGGTAATCATGGCTTACGTATTCGTTGGTCCTTTGATGCTTAGCAAGCCGCGTACTGGTAAAAAAATGAAGCGTTGGTCTCGTTTAGACCGCGCGCTTCACTGGAGTATGGCGTTTACATTCTTAACGCTGGCATTCAGTGGTTTGATGCTGGTTTACGGTAAGCACTTCTTAAAACCGTACGTTCCTACTGAGTTCTGGGGCTTTATCGTCATGTTGGCGAAGCAGTACCACAATTACATGGGACCATTGTTCTTCATTTTACTGATGCTCGTGCTCTTTAAATGGTGGCGCAAGTCGATTCCAAACATGACAGATGTTCGTTGGTTTATGAAAATGGGCGGCATGGTTGGTAAACACAAAGGCACACATCCGTCAGCTGGTTTCTCAAACGGTGGTGAGAAGGCAATCTATTGGTTGTTAATCTTCTTTGGTGCTATCGCGGCAGTGAGTGGCTTAGTTCTGGACTTTCCTATCTTTGGCCAAACTCGCCGTGACATGGAGCTTTCTAACTTAGTTCATGCGATTTCGGCGCTGATTCTAATCTGTGGCTTTATCTTCCACATCTATATTGGTCTATTCGGTATGGAAGGTGCGTTAGAAGGCATGGTGACTGGTGAAGTTGACGAGACATGGGCGAAAGAACACCACGATCTTTGGTATGAGGAAGTGAAGTCCAAAGAAGCAATGGGCGAAACAGATACGGCACAAACGGAAGTAAAAGGAGCGAAAGCGAATGAACAAACCTCATAACGGGATTTGGGTTGCGTACATCCTGAGCTGTCTGACCCCGTTTACGTTTCTGATCTCAGGCGTTATCGCAATTATCTATGCGGGTTACCGATTAGATAAGGGAGAAGACAGCGACGTAGTGATTTCTCATTACTACGGTTTAATTCGCACCTTCTTTCTCTACCTGACGTTTTTTGTTGTGTTGATCGTCACCGTCGCGACTTCTAACGGTGTACTCGTTGGCGTGAGTGATTATTGGTTGCATAGTACTTTGCTTGAAACCATCGCTTACTTTATTCCTTGGGTAGGGATGGTGTTTGCTGCATTAGCCATCTTGGTGTGGTTTATGCGAATGTTTCAAGGGATGCAGCAACTGCTCAATAACCAACCACACAGACCATCGACAGGTCCAAACCTTTAATCAGTATTCTTTAAGCAAAACCGCCGTAATAGGCGGTTTTTTTGTTGCTGTTTTGTCTCAAATATGAAGCGTTGAGTCGCAGTGGTGATACTTGATGCAACTTATTGAGTGAATTTACGTAACTGGGCAGAAAATCATAGTTAAGTAAGAAACATGTAAAAAAATCGCGTCACGATGAGACATTAGTCTCACTCACGCTATTGTTCATTTACTCAGGATTCATCGTCCCGTTAAAGTACGCTGCGCTCAGAAATTCAAAGAGTTGCATACGTGAAAATTGCCATCAATACATTCAGTCTACGCATACAGAGGAATCTCTATCGGAGGATGTTTGATTAAGGCATCTTGCTCTCACAAATAAAAAGAGCGAAACGAGCATTAAATGATGCGGCAAGGTAAGAAAAGGACAAACACGTTACGGCTATGATCCCTCAATTCGTCATTCCTATCACGAATCGCTTTGGTGAAAGTTATCACTTTTCTGGTCAGTTACTTACTAGCGGCGAACCTAAAACATTCGTGACCAAACAAGAGGCAATAGAGTTTCTTGAGAGCTTTGGTGAGCTTGACCTTCGCTCTGTCGAGGACTTGTTCTATACGATTGGTCAATTCAAGCCAAACATACCTGACGGTGAGCTTACTTCCCAACACTATAATTCAACGTTTGCCAATGCTTTGGTGAACGGTGACTTGCGTGTCGCTCGAATTGTACCTACCGGCGAAAACTACGCACTCTCGTCAGCGGTTACGCCTCCACCGACTCAAAATACCGTCAATGCAAAACCATCGAAGGGAAAGGGGAAGTCGAATAAAAAGAGTGGCAGAAGTGCCGCATCCGCCAAGCCTCAGCAACAAAGCAGCGAAAAACATGAGAAAGCCGGTGATCCTGTATCACTTGTGACGGGTGAAGAAATTCTCGAACTCTATGATATCGAGCTACAACAAGGTACTACTTGGCAGCGTACTTACCGCTCTTCGCAGTCGGATGTAAATCATGGAATGGGCTTTGGTTGGCGACATGCATTTCAGTTTGAATTACGCGAAAAGACGGACGAGAAAGACAATGTTATCGCTTGGGAGTTTGTTGACGATAAGGCAGATATCACAGAATTTGAGCCAGTAGATATTGGAGCAACAAGTTACCAGATATACGCTGGTGCGAGCTGTTATTTCCTAAATTCAGCAACTCGGATCGTGACGCTCGCTAATGGGCATCAATATCGATTTGAACAGAAAGATGATCGTTGGCTTGTTAAACAAGTCAGAAATGGCACGTTTTCAACGTTTCAACTGCAGTATTCTCGAAACCATCGATTGATCGAGATTGCATACAACAAGCGTCCGGTTCTTGAATGTCAATATGATAAGCAAGGACGCCTTGTAGAACTGCTAAATGCAAAGTCCCAAAAAGTTCTGACAACTTATACCTATGATGAGCACGATGATTTGGTCAGTACAACTAATCGTTTAGGCTTAAAGGAACAGTATCAATACCGCGGCCATTTAATTGTTAAGCGTGTACGACCAACTGGCTTTACTCATTATTTTGAATGGGATGGCGAAGGTGCTAACGCGAAATGCATCAGGAACGTTGGGGACGCAGGAATTTATGACTATCGCTTCCATTATCAGGGAAATCATTCTTCTTATTCTGACTCGTTAGATCATCAATGGTCTTTCTTGCATGACGAGCAGGGTAACTTACTCGAGAAAATAAGCCCCACAGGTAGAACTTGGCGATGGCAATATGATGAATTAGGACGAAAAGCACAAGCTATCTATCCTGATCAGTCAACGGTCAATTATCAATATAATCAGCATGGTCAATTAGTTTCTAAGTTTCATTCCTCTGGCAAAGAAATTCAATATGGTTATGACGGCTTAGGTAAGTTAGTTAAAACGGTTTCACCTGACGGGGATATTGAGAAGGCTTACTACAATAGCCTCGGTCAAAGAGTTTGGGATACCGACCAGTTTGGCTGTGTCACGGAATATGATTACGATAAACACGGGCAAGTCGTCAAAAAAGAGTCTGAAGATGGTAAGAAAAGTCAATGGTGGTGGGATGAACAACAAAGACTTATCGCGAATGAAATAGACGGTACATTACTTCGTTATAGCTACAATGAAGAAGATTTAGTGAATGGCGTTGCTTATCCCGATGGGTGTATTGCTCAACTCGCTTATGATCAATTTGGCAGGCGTACATCAGTTCGTTATTTTAACGACGAAGACAAAGTCGGTTATAGCGAAGAATATTCTTACGATGAGCACAGCCGTGTTGCTCAGATTCGAACGCCAGCAGGCATTACCTCGTATCAATGGGGAGCACTCGCGCAACAAGAAGCAGTCATCTTTCCCGATGGCAGCCATATTTCTTACGAATACGATCAACAACGTAACCTGACTAAATTAGTTCGGAGTGACGGCTTAGAGTTCGAATTCCTGTATGACGATGAAGGCCAGCTGTCAGGAACTGTTGGGTTTGATAATCTACAAAGCCAATTTGATTATGACGATATGGGGCGGATCCATCGTAAGCAAGTCGCCGATAGGACTGTGCTGTATCGCTATGACGCTGCGGGTTATCTCAAGCACGTCAAAGCAGGAAATGGTAGCAGTATTGTAGAGAACCACTTCAATTATACGCTTGGTGGTCGACTTACTTTCGCATCCAATCGCCATCAAACATTGCAATACCAATACTCTTCATTCGGGCATTTAACAAAGCGAATTCAAGGTCAGTTTGAGATAGCGCAGGAGTTTAACAGAGTTGGCCAACGCGTATCTCAGGTACTGCCAGATAATACGGAGCTGAGCTTCTCTTATGATCGATATGGGCGTTTTTCAGCGATTCGATTTGGAAACCTAGATTTACCTCAAATCAAATTTCATTACGATGAAATGGGACGAGTTTCCCAAATTGAAACGGCACATTTTAATGAGCGCATCATTTATGATGGTGTTGGTCGTTTGGTCGAACAACATTGGCCTGATAGAGAGAAAAAGTACGTTTACAATGCGCAAAACCGTATTTCATCAATCATTGATAATACGGCAGGAGCAACGCACTATCAGTACGATGCCTTAGGGCAACTGAAACGAGTCAATGCTTCCGGAGAAGTGACTAAGTTTGAATACGATAGTTTTGGCAATCCTACTTTGCCAACTTCAGAGGTATTCGCTGATCGTATTGAAGTACACGATGGTGTCCGGTTCAAATATGACGCGCAAGGAAACCAGACAAAACGTGAGGGGCAAGGACAAGTTCAGACTCGCGTGTTTGATGCGTTAAATCAGCTCATTGAAGTTCACACCGACGATGGCATCAGTCAATATGAATATGATGCATTAGGGCGCAGGACGAAGAAAATTACACAACAAGGCGTTACGGAGTTCTTGTGGGAAGGGGAACGTTTAATTGGTGAACGCTCTTCATGTGCTTTCCGCTGGTACCTATATCAACCAGAAACCTACACGCCAGTGGCACTGCTAGAAAATGACGTTATTTATTGGTACCAGTGCGATCAAGTTGGTAAACCAGAGCGACTGTTCGATTGCCAGGGGAATGTTGTATGGAGTGCCAGCTACGATGCTCATGGCTTTGCTCATGTACATATTGAAAAAGTAGTAAATCCACTGCGTTTTCAAGGGCAGTACTTCGATCAAGAAACCGACTTACACTACAACCTCGCTCGGTATTACGATCCTAAGCTAGGACGCTTTATCCAACAAGATCCGATATCTATTGCTGGTGGCATTAACCATTACCAATATGCAGTCAATCCTATCCAGTGGATTGATCCAACAGGTTTCCTTTGTGAAGAAGGGTTAAAACGCTTGGGTCAAATGTTGGCAGCGTATCAGGCGCAAAGCGATGTCCCCCAAGAGGTTTGCGATCAGATTTTAGAGGCAGCAAAAGAATCATCCGTCGGAGAAGATGGCGTTCGCTCGCAAGTCAAAATCCGAAAACCCAAAGGTAAAAATCATATTCGATATGAATACGATTTAGACCATATTGATTGCGAGAAAAATGAAATTACTTTTTATCGTCATATCAATCATTCAGATGGCAGCAGGCACGAAGTTCAGTATGTTGTTGGGATTGAGGAATTTGTAAATGCGCATGTTTTTGACTCAGAGAAAGTTGGCGGGGAAGAAGGTTGCACGATCTTTACTGAAGATCTTGTGCTGAATAAAGCAGAGTATAAAGAAAACTCTGAACTCAATACGAGTGATTATGAGCTAACAGAAAGAAACAAAGAAAAAATTGACGAATGCTTAAAAGAGCGTCAAGAGGCAATCGACGCTCGAGCTGGCGAAGAGGGATATAACGCTCAAATTGGTAATATTAACCAACAGTCTGCAAAAATAGGTGAGTTGGCCGCGGATGACTTTGTCCGGAGTAAACGTCCTAATGCTAAGCTGCTTCATCCCAAAGATATTGGAACCTCAATTTCGAAGCCGGGCGATTTTGATATGGTTTACGAGGTGGAAGAGCCGCCACCAGGTGAAATTATAATTGTTGAGGCCAAAGGAGGGAGCAGCCCGCTGGGCAGCCGCAAGATTGGAAATATGGCATATCAGCAAGGGACAACGGAATACACTGCAGAAATCACCAGGCTAATGTCGAAAAATAAAGAAGGAACGACTGAAAAAATAGCAGCAAGAAAAATTCAACATGCAGCTTCGTTCGGCATACCTATTCGATATATACATACTCAAACAAGCATCCCTGAAAGTGGAAATGCCTCAGACGTAATAGTAGATGCGGCAGAGTTTAAAATTGATTCCAAAGGACTAATTTAAAATGCAAAGTAAAGTTGTAGAACGCAAAGCAAATCCTGAGTTGAGTGAAAGTGGAGTTTCTTCTGAGAAAGAATTCATCAATAAGATATTAGATCAGCGCAAAGAAGGTCTTAAAATCAGGCGAGAAAACTTGGTTAGTTTTGGTGATTTTGCCATTGACCAGGTTCGCTGGTATACATGGTTTCAAACTTCACATGAAGACGAACAAATTTGTACATTACGTCTTTACGAAACTTCATTGATGGGTGCTTGTTATCATAGACTTGCTATGAATCCCAATGATGAACTAACTATAAAGATTCTCGACTATCCTGAAGTAAAGTGGGACGGGGAGGGTATTTTAAAAACGGGGTGCATAAATCCTAATAGATGGATTGATATGTATTTCATATCGACAATTGTGCGTGACAGGCCAAGTTTAGACGCATTGGCGAACTTTCCAACTTCTTTGATGAGACAGAGCTCTACCAAAGCGGGTGAGCTGTCTTATATGTTAGTAGACGTAATTCAGTCGTTCCATCAACGTACAGCAGACTACCCTGATAAACTGGTGGCCGCGATGGACGCGGCAGTTGCTCAGGGTGATGATTGGGCGTTAGAAATCGCCATGGGTATTTTGGAAACTTTTGCTGCCCTGACAACTGACATCGGTTATGACTTTGAAGAGGTACTCATTAAGAACCTACAGTTCCAAGAGCAATACCAAATGAGGCTCGATAAGCCAGAGGACTTGATTTCTATAGAAACTTTCATATCTTTCCCTCTTCTTGGCATGGCCTGTATGTGGTACGACAAAGGCAACCGTTTATCTATTGAAACCGGTTGGCTTCCTCCTTATCTCGTCGAGGGCCGTTGGCTAGAAGAAGTAAAAGCAGGGAAGATCACTCGATAAACTCTTTTAGTTAGCCATTTAGTATATAAGCCACCTCTCATGGGGTGGCTTTTACGTTTATCGTATAAAGTTTGCTGTTTGTTGAGCTATATGGTGCGCATTATGTTGGTGCACCAAAACCATATTGGTGCATTTATTAGCATGTTAAACACGATTTCAAGAATACGTAATTTTATTAAAGTTCATACAAAACAATAGATTAAATCGTAAGTGTTAGAAATATAAATTGTGGAATGAGAATTGCTCTGTTAGACGCTCTATAAATTAAGTTCACCAAATTGGTGATGAGCCTAACTTTGATGCACAGGATAAGTGCGCTACAGATCAACGGAGACAATCATAATGAGTGTAACTGCCAATCAGGTACACGGCGCTGTACAAACTCTCACGCAAAGTTCCGACACACTTTTCTTACTACTTGGCGCAATCATGGTTTTTTTGATGCATGCTGGTTTTGCTTTTCTTGAAGTAGGAACCGTGCGCCAAAAGAACCAAGTTAATGCTTTAGTTAAAATCTTGGCCGATTTCGGTATATCCGCCATCGCGTATTTTTTCATTGGATACTGGGTCGCTTATGGCGGCACCTTCTTCGCTGATGCTGAGACATTATCTCAAGGCAATGGTTACGAGTTAGTGAAGTTCTTTTTCTTGCTGACCTTCGCTGCAGCGATTCCCGCTATTGTTTCAGGTGGTATCGCAGAACGAGCTCGTTTTTATCCGATTTTAATCGCAACATTTTTCACTGTCGGCATCGTATACCCGTTATTTGAGGGAATGATCTGGAACGGAAACTTTGGTGTTCAATCTTGGTTTGAAAATACCTTTGGTTATGGCTTCCACGATTTTGCAGGTTCAGTCGTTGTGCATGGTGTTGGCGGCTGGATAGCGCTTGTTGCCGTCGTGTTTTTGGGCATGAGAAAAGGCAGAGTTCGAGCAGGAAAGCACACCAACTTTGCACCTTCGAATATTCCGTTTTTGGCTTTGGGAGCTTGGGTCTTATGTGTGGGGTGGTTTGGCTTCAACGTCATGTCAGCTCAAACTGTGTCAGGCATAAGTGGCTTGGTGGCTATGAACTCATTGATGGCAATGGTCGGGGGCATTGTCGCGTCACTGTTGGCTGGTAAGAATGACCCTGGCTTTATTCATAACGGCCCACTAGCTGGCTTGGTTGCTGTATGTGCGGGCTCAGACTTAATGCATCCTATCGGTGCTTTAGTGACAGGTGCGATTGCTGGCGTGCTATTTGTTTATCTTTTTACCCACCTACAAAACAAAACCAAGATTGATGATGTGCTAGGTGTCTGGCCTTTACACGGTGTATGTGGCGCTTGGGGTGGTATTGCCGCTGGGATTTTTGGTCAAAGCGCATTGGGTGGGCTAGGTGGCGTGAGTATTATCGTTCAGCTTCTAGGAACGCTTTTGGGCCTTTCCATCGCAGTGCTTGGTGCACTTGTAGTCTACGGTGCGATCAATGCCAGTATGGGACTGAGGCTTTCAGAAGAAGACGAATTCAATGGCGCTGACCTAGCCATTCATAAAATATCTTCGACCAACGAGGATTGAGGCCAATATGGGAGCGGCATAAAGCCGCTCTGTTAGCAATTGCCTTTCTTGGCTTGGCCAGGAGGACAGAAATTACCATTACCTCGATGGTCATCATCATTGGTGCTGACTCTTACCTTTACATCATCGACTTCGCCTTCAACATTGGTAAGTTGACAGCCTGCCAAAGTCATAAGCAATATAAACGCTAGAGATACTTGTCTCATTGCTGTTCCTCTTAAATTGTAATTCTAATAGTGACCATTACGACTATGGTCTAATCCATATTACTACTGTTGCTATTCTTTCAGTGTTAAGCTAATGAAAAAACAGCAAGGATGAGTTATGAATTTCCCTTATAGAAATATTGTAGTACTTACTGGTGCAGGTATCTCGGCCGAATCTGGTATTCAAACATTTCGTGCGCAAGATGGCCTATGGGAGAATCACCGTATCGAAGATGTAGCAACGCCTGAAGGGTTTGCTCGCGATCCGGACCTTGTTCAAGATTTTTACAACCAACGCCGCAAGAAACTTCAAGATAATGCGATAAAGCCTAATGCAGCGCATGAAGCATTGGGGCGTTTAGAGGCTGAGTTAGAAGGTAAAGTGACGGTCATCACTCAAAATATAGACAACCTTCACGAAAGAGGCGGCAGTCAGAATGTGATTCACATGCATGGTGAGTTGCTCAAGGCGCGCTGTAGTGAATCTAACCAAGTAGTAGAGCACAATGAGGACATTAAGACAGGCGAACTTTGTCACTGTTGTCAGATCCCTTCACAAATGCGACCACATATTGTTTGGTTTGGTGAAATGCCACTGCGAATGGGTGATATCTACGCATCATTAGAAGAAGCAGATTTGTTTATTTCTATTGGGACTTCTGGCGTTGTGTATCCCGCAGCAGGTTTTGTTCATGATGCAAAAATGCACGGCGCACATACCATTGAAATTAACCTAGAACCTAGTGCGGTAGAAAGTGAATTTGAGGAAAAACGCTACGGAAAAGCAAGCGTTGAGGTTCCAAAATTAGTTGACGAGATACTGGCTCTAGAAGGAAAAGAAAGAGCGTAATAACTTCAACAGGAAGAGTTTTTGTCTTGTCATTAAGAACAAAAAAGCGGCTCATGAGCCGCTTTTTCATATCTTTAAAACTAACGAATTAGTTGTTCACTTTTAGCTTTTGGAAGTACTCATCGTACATTACGCTCGCTTCGCCAACTTCATCTTGCCAAGTACCGCTGTCCATCACTTCTTGTGGTGGGAAGATGCTTGGATCATTAGCAAATTCTTTCGGTAGCAGATCGTGTGCCGTTTTAACTGGCGTAGGATAACCAATCTCAAGTGCAATCTTAGCTGCGTTCTCAGGACGTAGTAGGAAATCGATCATCTTATGAGCTGCGTCAACGTTCTTCGCACCAGCTGGAATTGCTAGGCTGTCCATCCAGAAGATAGTGCCTTTTTCTGGCCAGATGATGTCGATGTTCGCGCCTTCTTGACGAGCCATGTATGCAGAACCGTTCCAAAGCATGCCTAGTGAAACTTCACCCGCAAGGTAAGGGTTTGCAGGAAAGTCTGAGTTAAATACTAATACGTTTGGCATTAGCTTTTTCAGTTCTTCGTAAGCGGCTTTGATTTCTTCTGGGTTAGTCGTGTTTGGTGAGTAACCAAGCTTAGTCAATGCAATGTGGAATACTTCGCGAGAATCATCCATCAGCATTAGTTGACCTTCCCACTTGCTATCCCAGAAATCATCCCATTTAGAAACCGATGACTTGTCTAGCATGTCAGCATTGATACCAATACCGGTCGCACCCCAAATGTATGGGATAGAGTAGTTGTTGTTCGGATCGAACGGTTTGTTTAGGAAGTTAGTATCAAGATCGGCAAAATGAGATAATTTCTCTTTGTCGATCTGTTGTAGCATGCCTTCTTTACGCATTTTAGAGACGAAATAGGTAGACGGTACTACCAAGTCGTAACCAGAACCTTGAGTTTTTAGTTTTGCGTACATACTCTCGTTAGATTCGTATGTAGAGTAAATAACTTTGATTCCGGTTTCTTTTGTAAAGTCTTCAAGAACTTCGTTTGGAATGTATTCCGACCAGTTGTAGAAATACAGTTCTTGATCAGCAGCCATTGCAGGGGTAGCGATGAGCGTCGCTGCACATAGAGCGCTTGCGTAGAATTTACTTTTCATTTGTTTTCCGTTTTGTTTCGCGATTGGACAAGTCAATACTAGCTGGAGTTATCAAGTTGAGCCAAATCGCAGTAAGCACAAATATGTTCATTTAGCTTGAATATCGTTGTCTCCTTGTTATGAGACGATAAATCTATGATACCAAGACAAATAAACCTAGCAACGCGCGATTATATCAGCCTAAGACAAAAATAGGCAGCGTATTGCTGCCTATTTTCCTATGGTTGATGACTTGTTACACAAGCTAGATTATTGTCCCGCTTTCAGCTTGAGGAAGTAATCTTCGTATTTAACGGTTAGATCACCAACCGCATCTTGCCATTCAACGCGTTCAAGGTCTTCTTGAGAAGGGAATAGTGGGGCAACGTCTTTAAACTTAGCATTCGATTCCTCCACCGCCGTTAGGTAGCCAGTATCACGAGAGATTTGCTCTGCGATTTCTGGGCGCAGTAAGAAGTCGATCATCTTGTGAGCGGCTTCTACGTTCTTCGCACCGGAAGAGATAGCGAAGTTATCAACCCAGCCGATACCGCCTTCTTTAGGAAAAACGAGTTTAAGGTTCAGGCCTTCACTTTGTGCCGCTGCGGCGCTACCGTTCCAAAGCATACCAACGCCCACTTCGCCAGACATGTAAGGTGCGCCTGGGTTGTCAGAGTTGAAAACTAGAACGTTTGGCATCAACTTTTGTAGCTCAGCGTACGCTTCATCGATTTGCTTAGGGTCTTTTGAGTTACCTGAGTAGCCAAGTTTACGCAGAGCGATATGGAACACTTCACGAGTGTCGTCCATCAACATTACTTGACCTTCAAGCTCAGGCTTCCATAGGTCAGCCCAGCTTTGGAAGTCGTTTGGATCGTACATGTCTGCGTTAACCGCTAGGCCTGTAATCGCAACAACGTGTGGGATAGAGTAGTCGTTACTTGGATCGTAAGGCTTGTCTAGGTAGTTTTTATCTAGGTTGCCGAAGTTTTTCAGCTTAGTCTTATCGATCTTTTGTAGCATGCCTTCGTCACGCATCTTCGCCACGAAGTACGTTGAAGGTACTACTAGGTCATAACCTTGGTTATGAGTTTTTAGCTTTGCATACAAAGTTTCGTTCGACTCGTAAGTCGAGTAGATCACTTTGATGCCAGTTTCTTTAGTAAATTGCTCTAGGATATTACTGTTGATGTAAGGACCCCAGTTCATAAATACTAGTTCTTTATCATCCGCTGTCGCTGTACCAGAGAACAGAGAAAGCGCACATGCACTACCAGCTAATAGAGTAGCCCATTTTTTCATTGACGTTAGCTCCAAACCAAACGTTGTCCAATTTTGGACGATAGATAGAAAAACAGAATGGCATGTAACCATTCTGTTTCGTGATGTTAACAGGTGCGGATTCTACTTCACTTTTTCTCTTGCTAGCAACTGAGAAATTACTACCAAGACCAAAGAAACAATCAACATCACCGTTGCTAGGGCGTTCACTTCCGGTGAAATGCCCACCTTAACCATGGAGTAAATCTTCAATGGCAAGATTTCGTATGTTGGACCCGTTACAAACGAGCTGATGATCACATCGTCCAAAGACAGGGTAAAGCTCAATAACCAACCTGCGGCAACCGCTGGTTTAGCGAGAGGAAGGATGATCTGTTTCAAGATAACCCACTCGCTTGCACCAAGGTCTTTTGCTGCTTCCAACATTTTCACATCAAAGCCATTTAAGCGGCTGTATACAGTTACCACAACGAATGGTAGACAAAAGGTGATGTGAGCAATCAATAGAGTTAAGAAGCCTAGCTGTGCGCCCAATACAAGGAACAGAGCAAGTAATGAAATCGCCATTACGATATCTGGAGACATCATTACGACAAACAGCATGCCGTTTACCGCGCCTTTACCTTTGAACGAGTAACGGAATAAAGCAACAGCCGTCAAGCTACCAATAATGGTTGCAGCTGTCGCTGAAAATACCGCTACGCTCAATGAATGCCATGCAGCCTGCATTAGGCTGTCGTTATTTACTAAAGTTTCGTACCATTTCGTGGTGAAACCGCCCCATTTCATACCAAATTTATTGGCATTAAATGAGTTAACAATTAAGACGATGATTGGCAGATACAAAAATGCATATACCAGCGCCATAAAGCTAAATCTAACTGTGCGTCCCATTAGTCTAGCTCCACTTTCTTATTCAATAGTTTGCCTGCTCTGTAGTAAGCGTAAAGCATCACAGCCATTGCGAAGGTGAGGGCGATACTGGTCGCAGCACCAAATGGCCAGTCACGAGCGTTCAATACTTGGCTCTTAATAACGTTACCAATCAGTAGGTTCTTCGCACCACCAAGAAGGTCAGAGATGTAGAACATACCTAGTGCTGGTAGCAGAACCAACAAACAACCACCGATAATGCCAGGCATTGTAAGAGGTAGAATCACTTTCGTAATGGTTTGGAACTTGTTCGCACCAAGATCTTTCGCCGCCTCGATATAAGTGTTGTCCAACTTCTCGATTGCCGAGTAAAGCGGCAGAATCATAAATGGAAGCAGGATGTACACAAGACCAATCATTACTGCTGTTTCGGTGTACATAATACGTAATGGCTTATCGATGATTTCCATCGCCATTAATGATTTGTTCAAAATACCTTGTGTACCCAGAACAATCTTCAGGCCGTAAGTACGGATAAGAGAGTTTGTCCAAAAAGGTACGATAACTAAGAACAACATGAATGGGCGCCATTTCTCTGGCATTTTCGCTATGATGTAAGCAAATGGGTAACCAATTACTAAACACAACAACGTCGCCACAATCGCCATGTAGAACGAGTGCATCAGCACTTTCGCATACAAGGGATCGAGTAGACGTAAGTAGTTGTCGAAAGTAAATGTCATTTCGATTAAGTTTGCTTCATCACGCGTTAAGAAACTCGTACCGATAATCATCACATTTGGTACCAACACGAAAAGTGTTAACCAACCGACGATTAAGGTAATGATCGCGTTTTGAAGATTAATCTTCTTGCTTATCATTGAGGACTACCTCCCAGCTCTCAACCCAAGTGATAGCGACTTTCTGGCCAAGTGAGTGGTCCACATCAGGATCATCTTCGTTAAAGAATTCGCTAACCATTACACGCATGCCTGAATCCAATTGGATAACTGAATCAAGCGTCATACCTTTATAGGTACGCTCTGTTACGTGACCTACGATGCCTTTTTCTTCAGACTCTTTGATCTCTTCGATACGTAAGTCTTCTGGGCGAAGTAGTACTTGCAGTTTTTCACCTGCTTGCGCTTCCTGATCGTAGTAAACAACAGACTCGACACCTTCGATTTCTGCACGGATACGTTTCTCGTCGATACGCTCTAGCATGGTTGCGTTGAATACGTTGATCTCACCGATAAAGCGAGCAACAAATAGGTTCTTCGGCTCTTCGTAAATCTCACGTGGAGAACCATCCTGCTCGATAACACCATCGCGCATTACAATAATGCGGTCAGACATCGATAGGGCTTCTTCCTGATCGTGCGTAACGAAGATAAAGGTAATACCAAGCTGACGCTGAAGCTGTTTAAGCTCGATTTGCATTTGCTTACGCAGTTTGTAATCAAGTGCAGATAGAGATTCATCTAGCAGCAGTACTTTTGGCTTGTTCACAACCGCACGCGCAATGGCGATACGTTGTTGTTGACCACCAGAAAGTTGGTGAGGCTTACGCTGTGCCATTTTTTCTAGGCGAACCATGCGAAGCGCATCCATAACTCGTGGCTCGATCTCTGCTGCAGGTGTTTTCTGCATGCGAAGACCAAAAGCAACGTTTTCAAATACGGTCATATGAGGGAAGAGTGCATAACTCTGAAATACCGTGTTGACGTGCCTTTGCTCTGCAGGAACCTGTGTTACATCCTGGTCATCCAAAATAATTTGACCGTTATCTGCCGTTTCAAAACCTGCAATCATGCGTAAAACTGTTGTCTTACCACAACCAGAAGGCCCGAGAATCGTCAGAAATTCACCATGATTAACATCCAGATTTAAATTACCGATGATTTCCTTACCATCGAAACTTTTACTAATACCAGATAAACGAATAACTGGCTTTCCTGCTTGCGGTTTTGCGTTCAACGTCTGTATTTCCCCCACGTTCAAGCCGGGATTATCCCAGCTGATGTGACACTAACCATTCACTTTTGAGGCGCGCATCATAATCACCAAAAGTGTGAAATTAAAGCATTTTCTTATCTTGAAACAGAAATAATTTTGCAGGAAAAAGCCATCATTCCTTACCATACTGTTTTTATGAGATTAATTGGCATCTAGACACAGTTTGATAGCACTAAACTTTGTTCAACAATTGTTTCAATTTCATGACCTTGAAAGTGGTCAATTATCAACCATACAGTTGAGATTGCAAGGATTGTAGGTGAGTTGTGATGTTAGATGTGGAAAGATTTCTTTATAATGACGATTACATTAATTGACTGGAATTCCAGTCAAAATTTTACAAGTTAGTCTTGGATAAACTATGAACGACGATTTTGAGAAAGATTTCAATCTTGGGGGGAGTGTAGAGCGAGCTTTGTCTGGCAACTACGAGCTTAAAGCTGGCGCGGTTTTTAACGAAGCTTGGCGAGCAACCATCCAGCACTTTTTATCATTTTCTCCTGCCATTATTGTATTGCTTTTTGTCCAGTTAGGTATTTTCTATATTGCATTAAAACTGCAGTTGGGCGATTTGAGCGTTATTCTTGATGCATTTGAGAACCCAGAGTCGTTCACAAACGATATTGTGTCTTCTATTTATGTCGCGAATTTCAGTTATGAGGTGATTAGCGCACCAATTTATGCGGGGATCAGCTTGATGGCTATGAGCCATGTCGCCGGCCTGAAGACTAAGTTGCGCCATGTTGGAAAGGGGTTGCAGTTCACCATTCCTGTTATTCTAGCAACGCTCATGAGCTTAATGCTACAAGGTGTGGTTGGTATGATTTTTCCTTTACTGTCGCTGTATCTTTCCTTGGCATTTAGTCACTCTATTTTGTTGATTTGTGAGAAAAGGGTGCCACCAATGCAAGCGTTGCTGTTATCACTTCGCGCAATCAACAAGAAGATTTTTGTGGTCGCGGGGCTTTACTTAGGCGTGATGTTAATGTTTATTATTGCAGCAATGTTCTACGGTATTGGCTTGATTTTTGTGCTGCCATTCTTCTTCCATTTGAAAGGCATACTCTACCGCGAAATGTTTGGAATTAAGCTTAAGATCGTTACAACACAGAAAAACGATAATGATCACGATGGTAACTCACAGGTGTTTGATGCCTAATTCTTTGAAATCAATAAGTTTACGAGTGGCGGCAACCTGTATAGCCGCCACTTTTATTTCTATAGGCCCATATTTACACTACGAGAAACAGTTTAAATATGTGGAAAATCCTGACGTACTCTCTGGCAAGATTAAGCATGTCGATTTATCACACTTGCCATACATCGGTGATATCCCAGACTTCAATTCAATAAAAGATACGAAAGAGAAAAAAGCTGCTTTTTTTGATTTTTTAAGGCCTAAAATTGCTCTTGAGAATCAACGAATTCGTCATGAGCGGGCCTTTCTTACCTCTTTAAAGGTGGGACAAGTGACGCAAGAACAACAAGAGTATGCTCAGCGGTTATCATCTCTGTATTCGTTGCCCTTGAGTAACGATAAGATTGATCAAGCATGGCTAGACGAGATGCTTGTGCGAGTGAACGTCTTACCTGAAGCCTTGGTTCTAACTCAAGCGGCAAATGAATCTGCGTGGGGCACTTCTCGTTTTGCTACTCAAGCAAACAACTTGTTCGGCCAATGGTGTTATAAAAAGGGCTGTGGAATTGTTCCAGCGCAACGTGGCGCTAACAAAGTTCATGAAGTTGAAAAATTCGATTCTGTACAACAGTCTGTTCATGGCTACTTTATGAATGTTAATCGAAACCCAGCGTATGCAGACCTGCGTGAAATCAGAACATCTCTGGCTGAAAAGAACAAGGGCTTGTTAACGGTTGCAACCGCGTCAGAGTTAACGCATGGGTTGCTAGCCTATTCTGAACGTGGCATCGCCTATGTACACGATCTTCGCGCTATGATTCGTCATAACAACGCCTACTGGACGCAATAAAATAACGGATAAAATGAAAAAGTTAAGCCTAAGTCTATTGGGAAGTGCGGCGCTAATTCTTGTATCGCCGATAACCCAAGCTCAAGAGTACATGTTCACGTACTCAAAGTTATACACTCAACTAAAAAACAACAATAAAGAAGGGCATGACGATGTGAAAGTTGGTGTCTTTTTTGTGGACGCAAAAACTAAACAAATTTGTACGATAGAAAAAGCTTGGATGGAAAAAGAAGAGCACTATGAAGAGTTTGTTATCCCTGCTTCACAAGAGTTGCCTTTACCTGTTGATAAAAACTTAAAGTCAGCGAATCCGTTGGTTTTTATCGATACCCCAAAAGATACACGTTGCGATTACTCACTTGTCGTGATGACCAAAGAACCATTACAGGGTAACGTTTCTTACGAGCAACTTAAGCCTCTTCTACCTCAAATGCAGACGATGCTGGAAGATTTAGGCGGTATGTTTGCGGGTTGGTTTACACCGGAAGTTCAAGGTGTGACGATGGAGTTTGCAAATCAACTGAATGATAAAGTGATTTTCTCAAACGGAACCGAAAAGCCAATTGTCAATGGCAAGATACAAGTCGCACTAAGTGAAATAGGGCAAGGTGGCACAATGACACTACCAGAACCGACGATGCGAGTGTTACCTTATCTACCTAACGCAAAGAAATGAACACTGAACGTTTAGAAAGGGCTGCAATCGCAGCTCTTTTTTAATTTTGACCGTAACTAAAGTATCTTTCACACTCTTTTCTTAAAGACTCAATAAGACAAGCATTTAATCCTGCGTAAAAAGCTCGTATAATCCACGCCCCAAAGAAACCCATGTTAGGAAGTCCTAGTCGATTTATCGGCGATGTGAGAGCCCGCAATGAACCAAATAGATACAAGAAAAGAAACCCTAGAATTCAACAAGCTTCAGAAACGCCTAAGAAGACATGTTGGAAATGCCATTACTGATTACAACATGATCGAAGAAGGCGATGTTGTAATGGCATGTATTAGCGGTGGTAAAGATTCATTCGCGATGCTTGATATCCTGCTGAATCTTCAAAAAGCCGCACCGATCAAATTTGAAGTGGTTGCGGTAAACCTAGACCAAAAACAACCGGGCTTCCCTGAGCACATTCTGCCAGAGTATTTCGAAACACTGAATATCCCTTACTATATCGTCGATAAGGACACGTATTCCGTCGTAAAAGAGAAGGTACCAGAAGGCAAAACCACTTGTGGTCTGTGTTCACGCCTGCGACGTGGTACGCTGTATTCATTTGCAGAGAAGATTGGTGCAACTAAGCTTGCGCTAGGTCATCACATGGATGACATCGTCGAAACAATGTTCTTGAATATGTTCCACGGCTCTCGCCTTAAAGCGATGCCACCAAAGCTACGCTCTGATGATGGCCGTAACGTGGTCATTCGTCCATTGACTTACTGTCGTGAAAAAGATTTGATCAAATACGCTGAGCACAAGGATTTCCCAATAATTCCGTGTAACCTTTGTGGCTCTCAAGAGAACCTTCAGCGTCAATCTATAAAAGCAATGTTGATTGAATGGGATAAGAAGACGCCAGGGCGTGTGGAAGCAATTTTTAAATCAATTCAAAACGTAAGCCCAAGCCAACTAGCAGACCGCGAATTGTTCGACTTTGTTAACTTACCGCTAGATCGTGAAGGTAACCGCGAAGAGTATGAATTTAATGAGGCTGTCGTTTCTTCGACGAATATTGATGAATCGATGTTCATCGATGTTACGAACATCTAACTCGTAAAAAAGGAGGTCAATTAGACCTCCTTTTTTGTACCCAACGCTTTAACTGTTCCCAAACAAAAATCCCCCTGTATTCGGGGGATTTATTAGCGCTTATTTGAAAGCGCTCAATACATAGCAATACTAAAGAGAGATTAGGTTGCTGTATTTGGGTCGAGAGGGCTAATGTAGCCTTTTGGTTTTAGAGCCAACACGTCGCAATTTATTTTATCAATTACGTGCTCCGCTGTATTACCAATAAAGACAGCAGAAAGCCCTGTTCGCCCTGTGGTACCTAAAATAACCATTGCTGCGTTCAAGCGCTCTGCAGCTGCCGGAATGACATCTTCAGGTAAACCTTGCTCAACTATCGTTTGTTCTTCATCAAGACCATGTTTTTGGCGTAGTGCTTTCATAGCCGTTAAATGATGACCTCGCACTGCATCGGTATAAGTCGTTGGGTCAAATTCAGGAAGTTCAATCGTAATATTCGCCGGTGTAACGGGATAGGCGTTTACAAGATATGGCTTGGCCTCAAGCCGAGTGGTGATTTCTTTTAATCGCTCGACCATCGTATCGTTGAGATCAATATGAGTCGGGTTTTCTGAGCCCACATGTACTGAGGCAAGGATACTTGCTTGTTCCGGCCAAGCAGCATTCTTGATAAGAAGCACTGGAATAGGGCATTTTCGCAACAAGTGCCAATCTGTCGGTGTGAAAATGACAGACTCTAAAACATCATGCTTACGTGTGCCTTTGATGACTAGGTCATGATTGCCTGCATAGACTTCAGCAATAATCGCCTCATAAGGGCGGTTGTGCCAGACAACACAAACATCAAAGTCGAAGCCATCGTTTAGGTATGGTTGAGCAATTTTACGCATCCACTGCTCACGCTGATGAATGACACCTCGACGCATAGCATCTCTTTCATCCACTGATAGCATTGACGTCATGTCATACGAGAAATCGTAAATGGATAAAAAGAAAGTGATTCGGCTTCTAGATACACTTTTCTGAGCTAATTGAACAGCTCTTGCAAGTGCGGGCTGCTCATCATTATTGATGTCAGCTACAACAAGGATCTTACTGTATATACTCATAACTAAGCCCACTTCTATTGCAAAACCAGATACTGAATGTAAATTAAATCAGTATTTTGGAGTACTCACCGTACATTTTTACTGTAGCTTAGTTTGGAGAACTTTTTGAGGACTTTCGAAAGGAATTTATGAGAAATATGATGTAGCTCATTTTCGAGCTACATCAATAATTAGGGTGTATTATTCTTTAGTTACACCAGCAAGTTCCATCAATGCATCGTGGTCTAAGATAGTGATATATTTACCTTTTACGCTTAGGATCTCAGATTTCTGGAAACGACCTAACAAACGACTGATCGTTTCGACTGTAAGACCAAGGTAGTTGCCAATATCACCACGAGTCATAGTTAAACGAAACTCTCTAGGGCTGAAGCCACGCTGAGAAAAACGCGTTGATAGGTTGTAAAGGAAAGCAGCTAGTCGCTCTTCTGCGTTCTTTTTAGAAAGAAGCAAAATCATTTCCTGATCACCTTTAATTTCGTTACTCATCAAACGCATGATTTGCTGGCGAAGCTTAGGCATTTTACCCGATAGATCGTCTAAAATTTCGTATGGGATTTCACATACCATCGACGTTTCGAGTGCTTGAGCAAAGCTAGGGTGGGAGTCACCAGTGATAGCATCGAAACCGACTAAGTCTCCAGCTAAGTGAAACGCTGTGATTTGCTCATCACCTTGCTCTGTGATCGTATAGCTCTTGATGGTACCAGAGCGGATAGCGTATAGCGATTTTAGCTCATCACCGGCCTTAAAAAGCTCTTGTCCTTTTTGAATAGGCTTCTTACGTTCGATGATTTGGTCAAGCTGGTCAAGTTCTGCCTCATTTAGAGTGAACGGGATACACAGTTGACTAATGCTACAATCTTGGCAATGAATGGCGCAACCGCCTGATTGGATACGCTTTGTTGCAGGTTTTTCAGAAATCATAACAACCTTTCACTATTTGATATACATCAATATTTTAGCATCGCTTAATCCTAAAGGGTAGCAAAAATGTCACCTCAATAGAGTTTAACGTTATATGAAACCGAGTAATGCTAAGGCTCCTACAGCGGTATACGTACCATAGCCAATAAGGATTAATGCTGAAATATTTCTAAATATTAATGATTTTTGTAATTTCTGAAAATGATTGGCACCGTATCCAATAATAAGCATTGCAGGTAGCGTTCCGAGCCCAAACGCAAGCATAATTAGGCCGCCGTTCATCGCACTACCAGAAACCGCCGACCAAGTAAGCGCTGAATAAACTAAACCACATGGTAACCAACCCCAAATAAAGCCAAATGGCAACGCGTGAAGAGGATGCTTTAATGGCAACAAACTCTTCCCTGCCGGCGAGATAAAGCGCCAGAGATACTGCCCTAGCTTTTCTATTAAAAGTAAGCTTTGCCACCATTTAGCAATATACAGCGCGACCAGAATCATGAATAACGCAGCAATCAGCCTTAACCAAGCAAGAGAATGCGTTAACCCACTAAGCTCAGATAAACCTGATATAGCACCACCCACTAATGCTCCTATTAAGGTATAACTGATCAATCGTCCGAGGTTGTAGAAGAGGGGGATAAGAGGGGTGGTTTTATTTTTAGCAGAAGAGCCCATGGTAAGCAGAGGCGCGATACCACCACACATACCCATACAATGACCGGCTCCTACTAAGCCGATCATCAACGCACCGATAAAATCAGGAGTCATAAAGGTCGCTACTTTTTATCACTATTAGATTGGTCTTCTTCGTCGAGAAGAATGTTGTGCCCTTGCCGTTCAAGATCTTCAAACTGATCGCTTCTTACCGCCCAAAGAAAAACGGCGACAGCAACACAAACGAGAACGATAGCGATGGGAATCAATATATAAAGACTTTCCATGTTTGCTTTCTCTACTTATTTCTCTTTGAGCAGGCGCAAAGAGTTAGATACAACGATAATTGAGCTTGCAGACATGCCAACTACTGCAATGTAGGGAGCCACTAAACCTGCGACCGCCAAAGGCAAAATTAACAGGTTGTAACCCAAAGACCAAGCCAAGTTTTCTCGAATAATCTTTCTTGTACGCAGTGCAAGCAAACGTGCTTCTAGTAGCTTTTCGAGATTATCCCCAAGTAACGTCATATCTGCAGAAGCTTTAGCGACATCTGTACCACCGCCCATTGCGACAGAAAGGTGAGCTCCGGCGAGAGTCGGCGCGTCATTGATTCCATCACCAACCATCATAGTGATACTGTTTTCGTCCAAGCTCTTAAGGTATGCAAGCTTATCTTCTGGCTTTGCTGACGCGACGATGTGATCGATACCAATTTCATTCGCCACTGGTTGGGCGTTTGAGAGAGAATCACCAGTTAGCAGGGTTGTCTTAATTCCAGCGTCAGCAAAACGTTGAATAAAGGCTTTGCTTTCTTTTCGGATAGGGTCGCGGTAGTAAAAGCTAGCGACATGCTTGCCATCAACCGACAGATAGACCGCCTGGCTTTCACCACTTTCTTTGCCTTGAACAAAAGCCGCACTGCCTATCTTAACGATTTTGCCATTCCATATCCCTTCAATCCCTGACCCAATCACGTTTTGCACATCAGACACGATAAAGTCATCATTGGTGAAAGTTGCAAAAGAACGAGCGATAGGGTGGTTTGCATGAGCCTCTAAAGCTGCAGCTAGTGATAGACAATCTTTCTGTGGGAGATCACTAAGTACCTTTGTTTCACAGATCTCAATATCACCTTTCGTTAGAGTGCCTGTTTTATCTACAACTAAGTGGTTGATCTTACATAATGTCTCAAACACATGGCCTTTACGAAGTAAAATGCCAAAATTACCCATTCTAGAGGTAGCACAAGTGAGTGCGGTCGGTGTGGCCAGAGATAGCGCACATGGACACGTAGCGACTAACACAGACAGCATGATCCAAAACGCATCATCTGGTTTTGTTTGATGCCAGTAAAACCAAGTACCAGCAGAGATGATAAGAATCACACCAACAAAGTAACGGGCGACAATGTCTGCAATTTCCGCAATTTTAGGTTTGGAGTGTTGAGCTTCATCTTGTAAACGCACGATGTTAGAAATCATTGAATCGGCCTTTGAGCTTACTACCTCAAGTTCAAATGATTCGTCTCCGTTTAGCGTTCCCGCATAAACAATATCGCCTTCTCGTTTCACAACGTGCACTGACTCACCCGTTAGCATGGATTCATCAATATGAATACGGCCTGAAATAACTTTACCGTCAGCGGGGATATGTTCACCAGGTAGAACGCGGATACGATCGCCAACTTTTAGCGTCTTCACGGGTATCTGATCACCGTCCAGCGTTGTAGCAATTGCCGGAATCAACTTAAGAAGGTTACCACTCGCTGCAGCAGCTTTGCGACGAGCGCGCATCTCTAAGAATCGACCTACTAACAAAAAGAAGGTAAACATCGAGATAGATTCAAAGAAGACTTCGCCTTGTTCAGTTACTGTTGCAACTAAACTTGCAACATAGGCAAAGATCAACGCGATAGAAACCGGGACATCCATACCAAGGGTTCGGCCTTTGATACTGCGCCATGCGTTTAAGTAAAATGGAAGAGCGGAATAAAGCAAAACAGGAGTAGCAAAAATCAAACTTACCCAACGAAAGTAACTTTTAAACTCTGGCTCTAAATCACCAAAGACTTCGAGATACAGTGCAACGGCGAGCATCATGACCTGCATGGTTGCTAAACCTGCAATACCTAGCCGATATAGATATTGCTTCATCATTCGATGGTAAGAAGCTTCTTGCTTATCTGCTTCAAAAGGTGCAGCTTTGTAACCAAGTTTATGTATAACGGAAAGGAGCTCGCTTAACCGTACCTGAGTTTTATCCCAGGCTAGTAACGCTCGATTGGTGGTTGTATTAACACGGATAGATACCAACCCGGCCGTATTAGAAACTTGCTTTTCGATTAACCACGCACAAGCGGCACATGAAACGCCTTCCAAAGAAAGGGTTACTTCAGAAACATTTTCGCGATTTCGTACGAATTCAGATTGTACATCCGCATTGTCATAATGAATTAAAGCTTGGAGTTGCTCTGGTACTAGATCTGCCTTTTCTGCAGGCGCAGTGCGGTATTGGTAATATGATACAAGACCACTATCGACAATAGTCTGCGCCACAGTTTCGCAGCCCGGACAACACATGTCGCGAATTTCACCCAATATTTCTACTTTGAAATCCGTGTTGGCTGGTACATCTTCACCGCAGTGATAACAGGATTTACACATATGCTTACTTCATTAACGGTGTTGAAGAGGCAGGAAACTCAACTTTACCTTGGATCATCCATTGCTTGTCGTGTGGTTGTAGTTCAACAAACCATGGTCCTTGAATAGATTCCTCAGCTTTTAGTCGGTAATTACCAGATGCATCCGCTGTTACAAGCTTTGTGAAGTCACGATCAGGAAGAGTACGAT
Source organism: Vibrio sp. Vb0937 (assembly GCF_033338855.1). NCBI lineage: Bacteria > Pseudomonadati > Pseudomonadota > Gammaproteobacteria > Vibrionales > Vibrionaceae > Vibrio > Vibrio sp. Vb0937. Next base: position 166,154 of record NZ_JAWOTK010000005.1, read on the forward strand.
GAGTGAAAGTGGCCGTTAGAGCAGGGTAATGAGGTAGCTTCCCTTTAGCGAAAACAATCACAACATTGTTATTTTCAGAGGAAATCTCAGCGTTAAGACCTAGGTCACGAGCGACATTCATTTTACTAATGTCGATATTAATACCTTTGCCTTTTTTATAGTAATCCTCGGCGACTAAAGAAACAGAGTTGTTCGAGAAAACGACCACAGTAATCACAGTCCAAACTACGACAGTAAGAGGAAGGATGATTAGGAACCACGGCCAAAATTGTTTATACCAAGGCTTTACCATAAAAAAGTTCTCAACAGCTAAATGAAAAAATGTAAGGCGTTAAATTTAAAGGAAAGACAGCCCCTATGAAAGGGGCTGTTATTGCTATGTTACGTAATATCTCAGTTACTTACTCTCTGAGTTACTTAAACTCCAGACATATGAGGCAACGAGCTGAACTTTATCTTCACCCAAAATGTCTTTCCACGCAGGCATTACGCCTGAGCGTCCGTTCATTACGGTTTCTGTTACAGCTGCACGAGAGTCACCAAATAACCAGTCTTGGTCTGTAAGGTCAGGCGCACCGACTGCAGGGTTACCCTTACCATCGGTACCATGACAAGCAGCACACACTACGAAGCGTGCTTTACCTGCCGCGGCTTCACGAGCATTTACTTTACGACCAGATAAACTAAGTGTGTAACTTACAACTTCTTGAACACCTTGCTCACCAAGGGCATCTTTCCATGCTGGCATTTGACCAATACGGCCGTGCATGATGGTTGTAACGATCGCTGCTGGCTCGCCACCATATAGCCATGCATCATCAGTCAGGTTAGGGAAGCCTTTCTGACCACGTGCATCAGAGCCATGGCATTGAGAACAGTTTTGCAAAAACAAACGCTGACCAACTTTTAATGCTTCAGGATCTTGCGCAATTTCAGGAATTGGGCGTAGACCACTGTCATTGTGCGCAAGTTTACGGAATGCTTCGCCGAAGTAAGCGTCGGCATCATCCAGTTCTTTTGCATATTGGTTTAGTTGCTTGTTCTCTTGTGCTGCAGCGATGGCTTCTTTTGACTCTTCTAGTGAGCGAACGGTTTGAGCCGAACTCTGCCAGTTTAAAAAGCCCTTGAAGCTACCTAGACCTGGGAATAGGGCAAGGTAAACTGCTGCGAACACAAATGTGCTTACAAACAGGTAAGTCCACCACTTTGGTAGAGGGTTGTTTAGCTCGCGAATACCATCGTACTCGTGGCCCATGTCTTCCCCTTCCTCGACGCCCATTTTATCTTTAGCGCACCAAGTCAGGAGAATCGCACAGCCTACTAGCGTACCGACAGTAATCACGATAATCCAGAGACTCCAGAATGTAGTCATTACTTCTTCACTCCTTGGTTATTAGGGGTCTTTTGTTCTTCGTCAGCAAACACCAAGTTGGCATCTTCTTCAAAGCGTGCTTTACGCTTTTTACTAAATGCCCACCATACGATGCCAATAAAACTAGCGAAGAGTACAACGGTATAAATACTATGAATTGTACCGAAATCCATATGATCCCCTTACTTCATTGCATGACCAAGAGACTGAAGGTAAGCGATGATTGCATCCATCTCTGTTTTACCTTCTACTTCTTTAGCCGAATTCGCGATCTCTTCATCAGTGTATGGAACGCCGAACTGATCACGAAATAGCTCAAGTTTCTTCTGAGTTAGCTTACCGTCTAAAACGTTTTCAGCTAGCCACGGGAAACCTGGCATGTTTGACTCAGGTACAAGCTCACGAGGATCTAACAGGTGAACACGGTGCCATTCGTCAGAATAACGACCACCAACACGAGCTAAATCCGGGCCTGTACGCTTAGAGCCCCAAAGGAATGGGTGTTCCCAAACACTCTCACCAGCAACAGAGTAGTGACCGTAACGTTCAGTCTCTGAGCGGAAAGGACGAACCATCTGGCTGTGACAGACGTTACAACCTTCACGGATGTAGATATCACGGCCTTCCATCTCCAAAGGAGTGTAAGCGCGCAGATTTTCTACAGGTTCAGTCGTTTGCTTTTGGAAAATCAGAGGAGTGATCTCTACAAGAGCACCCCAACTGATAGCAAACACGATAAAAATAGCCAACAAACCGACATTACGTTCTAAGATTTCATGGCGATTATTAGAATTATTACTCATTCTTAAATCTCCTTATGCCGGATGTGGGATAGCTTTTAGGCTTTCTTTAGGTGCACTTACCGTTTTGTACGTGTTGTATGCCATTAGGAACATACCAGATAGGAAGATAAATCCGCCTAGGAAACGTACAAAGTAGAACGGATAAGACGCTTCTACAGATTCAACAAAACTGTAAGTTAGCGTACCGTCAGAGTTAACCGCGCGCCACATAAGACCTTGCATTACACCAGAGATCCACATCGCAACGATGTAAAGAACGGTACCGATTGTTGCTAGCCAGAAATGCACATTAACTAGACCAACAGAGTACATACGCTCTTGGCCAAATAGGCGAGGTACCAAGTGATATACAGAGCCGATAGAAACCATCGCAACCCAACCTAACGCACCAGAGTGAACGTGACCAATGGTCCAGTCTGTGTAGTGAGAAAGTGCGTTAACCGTCTTAATCGACATCATCGGGCCTTCAAAGGTAGACATACCGTAGAACGACAGTGAAACGATTAGGAAACGTAGGATAGGGTCATAACGAAGCTTATGCCATGCACCAGATAACGTCATAATACCGTTGATCATACCACCCCAAGAAGGAGCAAATAGAACCAGCGACATAACCATACCTAGAGACTGAGTCCAGTCTGGTAGCGCTGTATAATGAAGGTGGTGAGGGCCTGCCCAAATATATAGAGAAATAAGAGCCCAGAAGTGAACGATAGATAGACGGTAAGAATAAACAGGACGTTCAGCTTGTTTAGGAACGAAGTAGTACATCATACCTAGGAAACCAGCGGTCAGTAGGAAACCTACCGCATTGTGTCCATACCACCACTGAACCATCGCATCCACTGCGCCCGAGTAAATCGAGTAAGATTTACCAAGTGACACAGGAATAGCCATGCTGTTCACGATGTGAAGTACTGCTACTGTGATAATAAAGGCACCGAAGAACCAGTTTGCCACATAAATATGTGACGTGTTTCGCTTCACTAGTGTGCCGAAGAACACCACCGCATATGATACCCATACTAGCGCAATTGCGATATCAATAGGCCATTCTAGCTCAGCATACTCTTTACCCGATGTTAAACCGAGAGGCAAAGTAATGGCTGCTGCCAGGATGATTGCTTGCCAACCCCAAAAGGTGAAGGCAACGAGTGGGCCACCAAAAAGACGTGTTTGACATGTGCGCTGTACAACATAATAAGACGTTGCGAACAGAGCACTGGTACCAAACGCAAAAATTACCGCATTAGTATGCAGTGGACGTAAGCGACTGTACGTCAACCACGGCGTATCAAAGTTTAGCTGTGGCCAAACTAATTGAGCGGCAATCAAAACACCAACAGCCATACCAACTATGCCCCATAAAATGGTCACAAGGGTAAATTGGCGAACGACTGTATAGTTGTAGTTTTGTTCAAGCTGCTTTACTTGGCTCATTTGCATGCTTCCAATTTCTAATTAACTACACTTTTACTTCCAACACGACTTGCGTCGTAACACCACCCAAGTAAACTCTAGAATTCAAGTGTTATCATCACCTTATTTCCATTGCTGACTTTAATAAAAAGTGGCATTTTCAGCGTGACACTATACTTGAATTAACAATTCAATGACAGGGTAGTAACCTTACTGGACCTCTGGAAATCATTTTTTATTTAAAAAGTTTGAAGTTTGTAACAAGGATATTAGTAATTATGCCTGCACAAAAGTTAACAAAGGCGCGACTTGCACAAATCTTAATCATGCTCAGTGTTTTAATAGGCGCATTTTTCTGGCGTACCTTTACACACGAGAGCGTTAATAGCGTTGACTGTTCACAAAAAGAACGATGCGATGTAACAATTGAAGGAGAAATAATCACGATTAATCGTGACTCAATGGGAATTTCGCTCGAAACGACAGAAATTAGCACTCTAAAAATTGATCTAAATCAATCTGGTAATTTTATCAATCTCAACGAAAAGCATAAGTCAGTAGAATGGGACATCATGCCTGAATCGAAAAAAATCACCTTTAAAAAAGGTGAAAACATTGTTGTAGTTCAATTATAAATACGATCTATCACGAGATAATCGTAACTTATTAATGAAATTAACACCTTCTTACCTAGAGAAAATTGGTTGGAATGGTATAACAGCAGAGTGATATCCAATTATAAAATCGTATGCATTGCCAATCAGTTTTTACTCATATTAAAGATGAAGACTCAGCGATAAAAACGCTCAGGTCAGAATTGACACAACAGAACTTGTCTTACGTGATGTGTTACTACACGGAAGAATACAATTTCGAGTTGATTCGAGAAGCGTTTCTTGCGCATTTTCCTGGTGTGCCTTTTCATGGCGCCAGTTCATGTCAAGCCGTAATGACAGATCAGGGCTTTCATACAGGACCAGTAATTGCGGCACTTGCTGTTTATGATACAGGTCCTCATGCTTATGGTACTGGTATTTCTAATCACAACTCAGGTGACAGCGTCACCAAGGCTTTGGATATGGCCCTTGAGAACGCAAACCGTGTAGGAGAGGTACCAAACTTAATTCTACTTCATGCTACACCAGGGCAAGAGGAATCAATCATTGCGTCTATAGATGAAAGATTTGGAACTCTAATTCCAATTATTGGTGGTTCGGCCGCTGATAATAACATCGCTGGGAAATGGTCTGTGATAACCGCCCAAGGCTCTCAAACTTCAGGTTTAAGCTTAACTCTCTTTTACTCCTCTCAACCTGTTGATATCGCTTTCAGCGCTGGGCATACACCAACTAATATCAAAGGTGTTGCAACCAAGACCAACGATAGATGCTTACTTGAAATTGATAATGAACCTGCGCTCAATGTTTATAGAAGGTGGACAAATCACCAGGATAACCAAGTAGGTAAAGATAATATGCTGTTTACAAACTCGAGTGCTTATCCATTAGGGCGGATCGCAGGTCATCTCTATGATCGCCCATATTACAAGTTATCCCATCCGATCCGTGAGACGCCAGATGGTGGAATCGAGTTGTTTACACGAATAGAAGAGGGTGACGAGCTCACATTAATGAAAGGAAGTCGTGAGCATCTCGTTGCGCGCGCTGCAAAAGTCGTCAATGCCGCTTTTAACCAAAAATTAGAAGAGTCTCGAAAAATTGGAGTGATAAATATCTTTTGCGCAGGTCCCATGTTGCACTTAATGCAAGACATGAATAGCGTTTGTGAACAAATTAACCAAGAACTAGAACATTTGCCTTTTATTTGCCCTTTTACTTTCGGCGAGCAAGGTAGATTTATTGGTGGTGAGAATGGACATGGAAACCTGATGATTTCATCGGCTATATTCCATAAACCTTATGAAAGATAAATACTTAGACATATATCAACAGGAAGCGCTTCAAGAAGCGTTAGTTGAGCTAAAGCAGGCTAGACAAAGAGAACGACTACTCGCTGATGAAAACAAGGCCATTCTTTCCGCGATATCTGCGATGAGTGAGGCAAAGAATCGGCATGAGATATTTACGGGATTAAACAATGTCCTCAAAAAGTACATCAACTTCGATGATTTTATTGTACTGACTCGTGATGGTGAACGATATCCCTTCAAGACATTGATATCAACTAATAGCGTATTTGATAATGTATCCTGGTTACACGGTAACACCTATCAAAGAGCTCTCAATGGTGAATGCATTCTACTGTTCGAGCCAGATAAACTCGCTGAGTTTGTTAACTTAAACAGCTTTATAAAAAGCCATGTAAACTCGGTCGTTTTAACTGGTATACGTTCAGAAGTAACGCAAACCGTAATCCTACTTATTGGAGCTCAGAAAGGGCACTTTAGCATAGAGAATAAGGAAACCTTGAGGCGGTTTCGTCCCTTAATTGAAAGGGCGGTCATTGATATCGAGACCAAAGAGAAGTTACAACGTATCGTTGAGGTAAGAACAACTCAGCTCGCTAAAGCAAGAGAAGAAGCAGAGCTTGCGAACCGCTCTAAGTCGGAGTTCTTAGCGATGATGAGCCATGAAATAAGAACCCCTTTAAATTCCGTTCTTGGAATGCTAGATATACTGAAGCAATCAACCTTGTCAGAAGAACAAATTGATGCGTTGAGCCAAATGGAGTGCTCTGCAGAGTTACTTCTCGCGATAATCAGTGACATTCTTGATCTCTCTAAAATCGAGTCAGGTCGCTTTCAGCTCAATGAACAATGGATTAATTTAAGAGACACTGTCACTTTTGTCATTTCTCAGCAAAAACAAATAGCTAAGAAGAAAAATCTCCAATTTAAACTCAACTGTACTGTCACTAATGACAAACAATTTTGGATTGACTCCACGCGGTTATCTCAAATCCTGTTTAATCTAATAGGGAATGCAATAAAGTTTACAGACGAAGGTGAAGTAAAAGTTTCTGTATCTGAGCAAGATGCTGAACTTGTGATCTCAATATCTGACACTGGAATTGGTATATCTAAAGCAAAGCAAGAGCACTTGTTTACGGCATTTCATCAAGGAGACCGTTCCATCACGAGACGCTTCGGTGGTACAGGACTGGGGCTCGCAATAACCAAGCATTTAGTTGAAATGATGCGTGGAAAGATTGCCGTTAAAAGTGATGAGCATGTTGGTTCAACCTTTACGATTTCGATTCCAGTTTTGACTCGTTGTAATCAAAATCGTCCAGTTAGAATCGAAACCAATCAACCGACAAAAGCAATGGAACTTCTCGTCGTAGAAGATACCGAGTCGAATCAGTTCGTAATAAAGCTTATCTTAAATAAGCTTGGCCATAATGTTCATATCGCAAGCCATGGAGCAGAGGCATTAACATTTTTAGAGGAGCATGAGGATTTAATCGATTTGATTCTCATGGATGTCTCGATGCCGGTGATGGATGGAATTACTGCAACAAGGCTTATTCGAGATAAAGGCCTCAAGACTCCAATTATAGCGTTAACTGCACATGCGCTAGAAAGCGATAGAGATAAATGCCTGGATGCCGGGATGGACGGATTCATTTCCAAGCCAGTTAGAAGACAAGATATCTTTGAAGCTATACAGTCATTTCAATAAGTAAAAAGGCGTTAATATAGATCTTAACAATCGATAGATTATTAAGATCTATATTAAGTATTTTATGGTAAATAACGATTATGTTTAATGCTCACTGTAAGGCCCTTAAATTTAAAATCTGCAGGGGAATAGGAGCATACTCAGACAACATTTAGCGTACAGCAATACATAATTTAACATAACACATATAATGCGCACTGTAATAGAGGTTCCTGTGGACTTGCAATCACTAAAGCCAATCCGGCACAAACCATTGAAATGCTTGATAATCCAAGTCCGTTATACTTTTTTGCAATGCTTTCCCACATGCTTTTTATCGCTGGATTTTCATTGCGATCAGCGTGACATCCTAGTAACGCGATCTCAGGGTCTATACCTGCGCCGTGTGCGAGAAAAACTGCTTCTTCATCAGTAAGTTGTCTAACACCTTTGCGAATTTTACTAATCTTCGGCGGGTCTAGATTCAAATCGTGCGCAACCTGCTTATCTTGTACGTAGTTTTTCGCCTTTTTGTAGGCGTTAATTAGTTCAGCTGTGTACATAAGAACCTCCATTTCTTCTCATTGTAGCCACAAAGTTGCCATAAATCGCATCTTGCAGTTGCCATTCGTCGCAACTAGGATTGCCATAAATCGCAATTAAGACCGCCTAGCTCTGGGCGTTTGCCCTTGACGCTTTCGCGCTTGGCTTTGGCGGTCGCTCTCACAACTAGTCAAGGTGGTTGTTTATGTCAGAAGTCTCCAATACAAAAAAACTAGAAATATATCTGAATCGCGCTTGGAGTTTGTTCCTTGTCTCGGTTATTGCGGCGGGTATTTATTTCTTTGGTTCCCTTATCTACGACTCGTTTGAAATCCCATACGACGATTACGAAACTTTTTCGTTTTATCTTGACCATGAGTTTTGTGGTGATTTGGCTCGCGACTATGCCTCTGACGGTCGCGTCACTGTTTACGAGTATCTGGTTGTTTCACATTGCTCTGGCAAAGATGAGAAACGTAAATTCTACTCAGAGCTTGAGGCTCAATAATGCGTGAACTTGTTATTGATTTGGCATCAGGTAAACAAGAATGGATTGATTTTGTTCCTGTCCATTCTTGGGCTTCATGTGAGCACATTCCTGACAACTTATTCGACCATCGTTTTGAGTACGTCGACCACAGATTCACAACGCCTGAGGATTTCATTCCGTCGGCTGTGAAATCGGCAATGAGTGCGTCAATCTACTCACACGACCTGTCAGATTTTATCGAGCGCCCTACTTCTAACCCTTGTTTGGACTTGCCGAAATCATTACACCGTAACGGCGACTTCGCTCGACACATGACACGCGCTTACACCGACATTCTGAAAACACGCAACGCTCTGGAAGCTGTACGCGCAGTTAACGACGCTCACGACCGTTTGACTGAGCACGGCTACAGCTACGCGATGTCAGATGAGCAAATTACCAATCTAGCCAAGCGCAAATCACGCGACTTTTCTCGCGTGTTAAGTGCGATTCCGCTTGAAGAATCACAAGCGCGTTTTGATAAAGCGTGTCAGCTTCTTGATTCATTAGGCTTGGCATTCTCATCTGAGCAAATTCAATATGCAGAAAACAACTGTGAACTTTTCGCGTTGGTGAACCGTGCTCTTGATGAGCATTGGCTTGTTCGTCAGCTTCGCCGTAAATGTGCTTACGAGGTTGAATGTGTTGCGCGTGATTTAGCGCTTGTTCAACGCCGTAAGCAAGTTTATTGCTCGGATTTCTCTCTAAGCCGTCAACGTGATCGCAATACGTCTAACCGTATCGCGCTAGAAAACACGATTGCTTACGATGAGGCTGACCCGTCTAACTACTTCACACTCAGTGAGTTATCCGCTAAGTCGGTTTCTAACTCTGAGATTCGCCGAGCTGAAATGTTCGTTCGTCTGCGTGGCTTTGAGGAAATCGCTCAAGAATCGAATCACGATGCGGTGTTCTTCACGGTTACGGCTCCGTCTCGCTTTCACTCTGTTTCTAAAGGCGACATCAACCCGAAATGGCTTGAGGCTGGCAAGCCAGATGCGAAAGCGGCTCACGCTTACCTCATGGGCGTTTGGGCGAATCTTCGCAAGTCGATTGATAAGAGCAAAATCAAGGTTTACGGGATGCGTATCGTTGAGCCTCACCAAGACGGCACACCGCATCACCACTTGTTGCTGTTCATGGAAAAATCCGCACGCAAATTTGTGACGTCTGAGTTTCGTCGTCTTGCTATGGCTGACTCTCCTGACGAAAAAGGCGCAAAGAAAGCCCGTTTCAAAGCGGAGGTTATCGACTGGTCGCAAGGTTCAGCCGTTGGTTATGTTGCTAAGTACCTGAGTAAAAACATCGATGGTCAACACATTGATTCAGACAAAGGTTCGTCTTTGTCTGGTTCGGATGCGGCAGAACGTGTCGTAACTTGGGCGCGTGTGAATCAAATTCGTCAATTTCAATTTATTGGTGGTCCATCTGTCACGGTATGGCGTGAGCTTCGTCGTCTTCGTGATGAATTCAAAGAGGACGATGCTTTGTTTACAGATTTATCTCAAGACGAACACTTTCTATTAGAAAAGGTTCGCCGCTCTGCTGATGAGGGCGACTGGAAAGCGTTTTGTTACGCAATGGGCGGCGTGTTCGTTAAGCGCAAAGACCAACCAGTAAAAGCGGAATACTCCGTTTCAACCTCTATCGAAAAACTAATTGCTTCGGGCGGTGAATACTCATCGACTCGCTACGGCGATATGGCTCAAGCGCGTTTGAATGGCTTGATGTTCCATAAGATTTTTATCGCGACTCGCTTCCGTACTTGGAAGACCGAGAACAAGCAACAATTCATCCGTGCTCAACAAGGCATCATGTCTAACGTGGTCGATTACTTCGACGCGCTAGAACGTGAAAAAGAATACGAGCGTATGTATGACGACCTTTACGAGCAATACGAAAAACACCTAGCGCTCTATGACGAAATGGAAGCGCTGTTGCTCACCGACCCTCAGGAAATTAATGCGTCGTGTTGGGTGGGCGCAGCCCCGCCCGACATGATGCATTAATTTCCCTTGGACTTGTGTCAATAACTGTCATTTCAATTTTCAACTAACCAACAACGTAAAAATAAGGGCAAAACACTATGAGAATGGAAGGTTTAATTCTAGATGTTTCGGACATCGTTCAAGAAACCAAAACAGACCGAAACGGCGAACAAAAGCAAAACGGCAAGCTGCGTCTTATCACGACCAACCCAACAGACACTATTGAAGTGCGCGTGTCTCCTGAGCTTTGGGAAAACGGCAAGGCTGGCGAACTACTCAAACGCTGTGTGGGTAATCGCATGATGTTTGATGTGGAACACAAGAAATTCAGCTTTGGTAACGATGAGGGTAAACACGTATCTATCGACGGTTTCCATCTCTACGCCCTACCTCAACTTAACGAAAAGTAAGGGCTAAATCATGACCGAGACGCAATTTGCAGAGCTAATGGCTCGACTCGATAACTTTCAGTTGATGGTGTTCTTAGGCATTTGCTTCTTGCTAGTTGCGCTCGGTTGGATGGTCGGAGGACAAAGATAAATGCTGTCATCAGAGTTCATGCTCGGCTGTTTCGCGACAGCCTTTATCCTTGGCTTCTCGATTGGTTTCCACATTCTGGGATTCAAGAAAGCGGCTGAGGTTTCAACTTCTTCATAAACCATAACATAGGAAATAAGACTATGGAAAAGCAAAGCAAAGTACGCGCAGCAATGGCTAAGGCTGGCGCAGTAGTAACAGCAAAACGTGCGGCATTTGGTGGTGCACTTCTCATGGCGGCATCTTCTGCGAATGCAGCACTGCCAGAAGTGGCAACACAAGCCTTTAGCACGCTGGCAAGTTACGTCACTGAAATGCTCACCTCGACATGGGGCATCGCCGTGCCAATGACGGTCGGCTTCATCGGCATCAAGCTATTCAAGAAAGGTGCAAACAAAGCAACGTAATTCTAATAGTTGCTTTACACACCCATTGGTCAACGCCTCCGAATGGGGGCGTTATTTTTCACGAGGAAGATTTACAAATGAACATTAAACAAAGCATAACGTCACTGATTATTTTACTGGGTGTTTTGTTTAGTGCTTTTAATGTAAGCGCCGCCCAACCTACTTACAGCGCTAGCGATGTTGCCGCTTATCCTAACTGTAACTTGTCCTTGGGTAAGAGAGTTAACCCTTACTCGTATGTCTCTTGCTATGAAAATAAGTTTGTTAACTACAAAGACTTCTATACGACATCATGCTCTATAGAGAGTAGTAAATTCTCTTTGATGATTATTTGTAACACAACCAGCCCCAGTTACCCGAGATATCACGCTGCAACGTTTCTTCATCGTACCGCTAAGTGTCCAGCAGACCATGAAAGAATAGAAGATGGTGATGGTTACACCTGTGAGCCTATCGTTCCTGCATGTGAGTTTGGCGAAAACCCTGACGGTACATGTATGGATGCCTGTCAGTTCAAACAGTCCATTGATGACAAACAATCACTTCACTGGTCGGCTTATGTTTATGGTGAGCAAGTGACGGGGGCATGTTATGGCGATTTTGGCGCAACCCGTTGTGAACTAGAGCGCATTCCAAATGACACTACGCTTTGTACCGATGTCGACTCCGGTGAGTTCACTCAAAACACGCGATGTCACGGTAAGTTTCAATTCACTGGTAATCAGTGTGATGGTGGTACGCTGTTTTGGGGTAAAGATGGTCCTGACACCCCTATTATTCCCGATGATCCAATTCACGACCCTGACGACCCGACGGGCGATATCGAAGACCCAAGCGTACTTCCTGACGACTCCACCAATACGGTTAATCCTCCAGATACGGGGGGCGTGCCAGATGTTGAAGACCCTGACACAGATGAATCGACCGATAAGGGCGTAGTCAACGCGATTAAAGGACTTAACTCGGATGTGAACAAGGCACTTAACGCACTCAACGTCGACCTCAATCAATCGAGCGCTGATATTCAAAACCAAATCATTGCGCTCAATGCGTCGATGGTGACTAACACCCAAGCGATTCAAAAGCAACAAATCAACGACAACAAGATTTACGAAAACACTAAGGCGCTGATTCAGCAAGCTAACGGTGACATCACGACGGCGGTCAATCGAAACACCAACTCTGTTGGTGAGGTGGTTAAGGGGCTCGATGATTTGCAAACGACTAACGCTGATGGATTTGCAGAGCTATCGGATAAGCTCGACGACCTCAAGCCTTGTGAGCCTACCGAGGAAAACAACTATTGTGAAAACCCTCATGGTTTAGGTTCGGATTATGTCGGTGATGTGCTGACTCAAGCGGATAAAGCCGTGTCCGGTGCGATGAATTCCTATGAAAAGACCGTGACCGATGCGGCTAACGATTTGATTGAGAAGAATCTGACGGCGGAATCTGAGGGGCATATTAATGCTATATCGGATTCGTTTTTGAGTGTGTTACCTAAGCCTACGCCCTGCATGAATCTATCCTTGCCTACGCTTGGCGGTGGTCGCGCTTCTATCTCTTGTGAGTTTTCGCAGAAACTCAAAATGATCATCTCAATTCTGATTTACATCTACACGATTAAGACGCTTGTTGAAATCCTGCTGACTGAGGTCACGCCTGTACCAAGTAACAAGCCAGGTTCGGGGAGATATTACTAATGATTCAGCTATTACCTATAGTCAGCACCATTGGGACGGCGTTGCGCCTCCCTGCTCTGGTTGCCTTTATCTCTCAGATAGCGACCACGTTATTTGGTTGGTTCTTCATTGCGAAAGCACGAAACGTCACGATTAACTTGGTCATTTTAACGCTGCTAATTGGTTTGACCGTCACCCTCACCTTGGCAATTTACACCCTTGCAACGGGTCTGTCTTATGTTGCGCCTCCAATGTGGTCACAAGCAGCGGGTATGTTCATCCCTAATAACGCCGTGCCTTGTGTGAGTGCGATTTACTCGGCGCGTCTGCTGCGTTGGGTTTGGGAGTGGAAGTTCTACGCGATTGTGAGGGCGGCGTAATGGCATCGGTCTACTTTGTCACGGGTAAGCTCGGCTCAGGTAAAACACTAACGGCAGTCGGTAAGATTCGCGAGGCATTTATGCGCGGTGTGCCTGTGGCGACAAACCTCGATATCAACTTGAAAGAAATGCTTGGACGCAACAAGCGCAATACTCGCCTTTATCGTCTGCCGGACAAGCCTCAGGTAGAGGATTTGATGGTGATTGGCTCGGCAAACAAGAGCTATGACACCAAAAAAGACGGCTTGATTGTGCTCGATGAGTGCGGAACGTGGTTTAACTCGCGCACATGGAACGACAAGAATCGACAAAAGTTAATTGATCACCTTTTGCATATTCGAAAGCTTGGATGGGATGTCATTTTCATCGTTCAAGACATTTCGATTGTTGATAAACAAGCGCGTCTCGCACTGGCTGAACACACCGTATTTTGTCGCCGCTTAGACCGTCTTCAAGTCCCTATCATCTCGACTGCGGTATCCGTTCTGACGCTCGGTCAACTCAAGTTGAAAATGCCCAAGTTGCACGTTGGCATTGTGAAGTATGGTGACAACGCGAACTCGCTCACCGTCGATAAATGGATGCTCTGGGGTACGGACTTATACAGTTCTTACAACACTAAGCAGATGTTTAGGAACAACTATGAGGACGGCGTTTTTTCAGTATTGCCGCCCTACTATACCCACGGACGTTACACTGTCCCGTATACGTTGAGAAATATCATGCGCATTACGAAAATCTATCTCCGAAAATATTCTCGATTCAGCGTGTTTGCGGCAGGTGTCGCCGTCTCTTTTGCGGTGTTCACCTTGGTTGGCACGCCGAACATATCGACGGAACCCGAAACGGCTCAAACGGCGGTGCCTCGCGAGTCATTGAGTGACTTGCTCGACGGCTATCGAATTGAATCTTCAATGAATCCTCCAAACGTTGCCCCGTCTTTTGTGTTGGTTAAGGACGATGTGCGTCTGTCGTCGTCGCAACTATACGCAAAGGGCTTTACGGCTCAATCTAACGGCTCTTGCTCCATTACGGTTAGCGGCAACGGTCAATCATTCAAAGTCATGTGCTAGGGAATAAGGTGCGCTTTATGTCATGGATAATCGCAAAACTCACAGCTTTTCTTTCAAAAAAACAAAAAGAATTTTATTACGCCGGAGGCTCACTGCTCACGCGCACATTACTTACTATGCGCTGTGGTAAAGTTGAGAAACAAACAACGGCTTGTTCCAACTTTTCCACATCAAGCATTACCACTTTACTGCTTACGTGCGCCCTGCTCAGCTCGCCTTCTTTTGCCGCAAGCTCTGCGCCTTTTGAAGCAAAGAACACACCGATTGGAGACTTTGCATCGTGGTTCTCGGTTCACACTGGAAACACAGTTGTGCTTGGTCATGGTGTCACTGGTGAGGTCAGCTTTACCGCACCGGATTTGAAAGATGAGGACTATCCTGCCTTTTTCCTTTCCGTGCTTCGTGCGCATGGTTACGAGCTTACGCATGACCACGGCGTTTTTACCATCATTGCCGATGCTAACAAGGTGGAGACGTTCGAGCCCTCTCAAGTAAAGCTGTACTTCTTTGAAAATGTTCGAAATACCAAGGTCGTTGATTTGATTTCCTCGATGCTTGCTGCAACGCAGAATCAAACACTGAACAACAAAGCGATTAAGAACTACAAGGTCGAGGTACTGCCGACTACAAACAGCATTATCGTGACTGGCTCTGAGAACCAATTGAAGCACATTGATGTGCTCATCAAAGGGATTGATAGACCACAAAAGCAAGTCTTTATCGAGGCGGTAATTACCGAAACTGAGCTCGGTGATTCTCAAGAAATCGGCGTAAATATGGACTTGGCACTGAATGAGGCTGGCTTTGTTTCGCAGCCTACCGCTATTAAGAAAGCTGTTGATAACCTGCTGTTCTATGAGGGCGGTGATTTCAATGCGCTTATCAAAGCTGTATCAAAGAATCAGAATACCAAGCTCTTGTCACGCCCAAACATGTTCATTATGGACAGGGAGCGCGGTTACATCACGGTTGGTCAGAACGTGCCGTTCCTCACTTCGTCTGAGGTAACTGACGGCGGTAATCGAGTTCAACAAATCGAACGTAAGGATGTGGGTGTGTCACTTGAGGTAGTACCGCATGTGATTGGTGATCATGTTGTGTTGCAGATAATGCAAAAGTCCGACTCGGTGACAGATTCCTCTATCGCATCCGACATCATCACTAATACGCGAACACTGCAAACAGTGGTCAAGGTCAAAGACCGCCAAACGATCTCTTTAGGTGGTTTGATTTCCCAAGAGCAGCGCAACTCTGTAAGCGGTGTACCTGTCTTGATGGATGTTCCGTTACTTGGTGCGTTATTCCGGTCAGAAAAGACCAATACGGTAGATAAAGAACTTAAAGTAACGATAAGAACCACGATACTTTGATTAAAATTAAAAGCCGAACAATTGCTGTTCGGCTTATATTTGGTTACATAACACTCATGTATTATTCGTAATGCATTGATTAATAATTCTGGAACGACTAGTTATTTTTAGTACTAGATTCCTTTTTTAAAAGATCAACTATAATTTCTTGCATACCAGATTTGTCAATTTTTTGAGTAACACAATCTTTGTTATGAGTTATGAGACTTTTGATAAGAGCCATTTTGCTCTCAACTCTTTGCTTTAATACAGCATCTGAATCCAGCTCATCTAAACCATTTTTCTGAGCATCAACACACTCCTTCACCAAATAAGAAACTTGTTTGGTTTTAGCTATATTGTTTGAGTTTTCAGTGATTATATTTATTAGGAAGTATATTACAGATGTCAATGCTCCTAACAAAAACAAATTTATAAATATAATAGGAAGGCGACTAACCAAATGTGTCCATAAGTCAAAGTTAAATTGGTAATTATCAACAGTTGACAAGGCGCTTTGATAGATAACAAAACTAATGACTGTTGTTAAAGCTATAAACACTAACAAGAGTTTGGTATAGGTTTTATTTTGTTTTATGACCTCTGCTTTATATGAAGAAAAGTCTTCACTAAACATAGACTCTTCTTCTTTGAATTTTTTAATCTTATCATCTAAATCCTGAATTATAATTTCCTTATCTGATATTTCACTTATAAATAAATTAATCTTTTTTTCGTTATCCCTTATTTCTTTGGATTGCTTGGATATCTCATTAAGATTCTTCGCCAATTCATCATTTAAGTCTGATAGCTCGACTTTTACTGACTCTACATAATTTTTTGTCTGTTTTAGTTGATTTTCTTCGACATTTTTTGTGTCATGGAGCCTTTGGTTAGTTTCTATTAATCGTTTAGATTCTTCTTCTAACTCTTCTTTTTGGTTTTTTAGCGTTACTAGCTCTTTACTTAATTCCTTAGTAATTTCTTCCTCACTTCCTTTTATATTACTAAACGTATCACCTATAGATATGATGAGATCTCTAAGTTCAGATACATTGTCTCCAGATATTTTTATATCTAATAAGGCATATTCTTTATTTTCAGGACAAATAAAAGAGATGAGTAGCGGGACATCTTGTATTTCGAATAGGTAGTTAACATGATTGTTGACTATCTCTCTATTTTTTGCATGGATCACCTTTGGCTCTCCACCTCCAGTGATCACACTCAGTTTTACGTCTGAGTCAGTCTCTTCAACTTTTAATTTTATATTTTTAACGAGGTTTATATCATCATATTCATAGATGAGCGTATTATTTTTTATAAGCCCTAAATAACCATCGTGCCCTACAGCAACATATTTGCCATTGTCGGTAACATAGTAGTTTTCAGATATCAACCCTTCAGTAACACTTAGCCAACCTGATTGAGTGATAGCTTGCATTCTTTCAAAAATTTCTTGATACATAATTCTTATACTTTTATCCGAGCCGCGTCATTTCATCAAACTTTATAACTCAACATTGATTTATTCAATATTGAGTATTTAGAAAACTGAATAATAGATGCATCGCACCATTTTCTTGCATTGTTACATACGTTAGCGTGACCTACCTCTTGATAGCTATCAAGTTTACTGCTTTTCAAACGAGCTATACGTCAAGTCTATTGACGGTCTTTGTAAGCGTTTCCGTGTCACTAGGTGATTGAGTTTCAAGTAAAGCGGTTCAGGTAAGAAAAGGCCAATACGGTAGATAAAGAACTTAAAGTAACGATAAGAATCACGATACTTTGACTTAAAACGAAAGCCGAACAATTGATGTTCGGCCCTGCTTTAGCTGCACTGCAATACACTGTCTAGTTCTTTACACTTTATTATCGTGTTGCGCTCTAATACGGTTGCGATATGTGTTTTGTCATAAGAGCTTCTAGCTTCAAACCGAAGCAACGGGTGGTGTTCGTTAAGTGCATTATTTACGTATATATCTCGTTCTTGTCTCTTCTTCTGCCTATGAGATGAGTCGTCTAGCTCGATAACTGCCAATACTTTTGTGTCTCTATCCGTTATCACGTAGTCCATTCTTTTAGCCCAAGTTCGAGAGTTATCTTTAAAATTGGTCGGTTGAACCAATGCCATCAATGAAACTTGACTATGAATCACGTATTCATCAGGTATAAGCTCCTGCAACACTTTATAGAATTTGCGCTCTGTCTTGGTGGCCAAGTATGTACTTTTCTTGTGAGGTACAGAATTAGTCTTATTGCCAGTGTTCGGAAAAGGTACTTCGACTATCTTGGGGCTATTGTCTACAGCTTTTGGTTCAAAAGAATGTATGCTGTTCGGTCTTCTAACCGTTGCACGTTGCTCCCACTCGTTAAGCCTACGTTTAGGCTTCTTACCCTTTTTTGTAAATAGATACACAATACACGCTAAAGACATAAGTATCAGTAATTCAGGCACTTTCTGTTCCTCACTCATAAAAAATGAGTGTATCGTAGCATATCGATTTTGTTTGAGGTGTTATTATGAACCGATTGTCAAATGTAATTTCACAACAAACTTAAAATAATCACCAAATCAAAGAGATATTATGGATAATTTTTTTATAGCGTTGATAACGTTTTTTTCTGTAGCCCACTTAACATTTGTATTCACCTACAAAGAATACAAGTCCCCAATACTTTGGGTTTTTATCAAACTTGATGTTGCAATACTTACATTAATTTTATTCAGCGCAACAATACAAGGAGTAAGCAACGATTTTTCTGATTTTGATTTATTTATGTATGTCTTGAATAGCTGTTGGTATTATTTTTTATATATGTTCCTTGTTCAGTGGTTTTGTTTGAGAATTTCAGAAAAACTGCCTTCTAGCTCATAAAGCAGTATATCAAATTCTAAAGAGTGGCCCCTAAAGGGGCCACTCTTTACATCATGTTTTTTAATGCTCGTGCAAATTTCAATACCTTTCCAGCTGCTTCTAAGTCAGTTAATGCCCCTATCTCTAATAGTGCAATTCCAGTCAAAACTTGTTGAGCCGTAACTAATTGTCCTGTCGGAAGTTCCAATCTGTCATAGTGCATCTTAAAGTGTTCCCATTGGTCAGATGGGCTCAATTCCCTTCCCTTTGTCATTCTCATCAGCCGCTTACACTCCGGTGGAATGGTTTTCCCCTTATCCCATTCTTTGACCGTTCTCACAGTTTTCAAACAAAGTTCAGCAGCTTGTTCGACGGATAAACCACATTCAAATTCACGAAAAATATAGTTTTTAGTCATTTCGTGATACTTCATTGAATAGTCCCTCAAAAGAGAGACATTTTATAGGACTAGCATATGCAATCGCATTCAACATAAGCAGATATAATGCGCACTAAGGAGTGAGATCTCAAAGCAATAATGTCCGGTTTTAGCTACTTTAAAATGTCCTCCTAAGATTAACAACATTGTTTGCTTTTGAGGCTTTAACCGAGGTTCCTGTGGACTTGCCATCGCTAGTTTGGTTTGTGGTTATGCTTACGAAGCAAATCAAATCTCTTATTGAAAATTGATGCGCGCTTAGTCCCCGACTTACTGGCGTGTCCTTCCGTAAGCACCTGAATCAATCTATGTATGGTGATGATGGCCAACTCACTGAATTTGCCACTCAATGGCATCACGATTACTAACTTAAGCGCTACCAAACAAAAAAGCCTTTCATACTCGCCTCGTACAACAGCAAAAATCAGCTAAACGCTCTAATCGCTCCGCAACGAAATCTGCCAAAAATCACGAGCTCAGTTGCGTTCTGAAACAATTATAAGCCTGTGGTTATATGGAGGCGAATGTACTTTTCGGGGTATTTGTAACGATAGCGTTTTCCTTTCTTCAAGTTGGACTTAACGTACCTACACACTTTTTGGTCACCACTGCTGGTTACTCTTTTTAATACTGCGTTTTTACTTTTGTGCTCCATTTCTATCATGACGTCACAATAACCTTGATAGCCATCAAACTTATTGTCTACTTTCTTTTGAAGCTTAGTCTTAATCTTTTTAGCCAACAGGTTCGTTTCTGAATCGTCAGCAAAAACTGAATTACTTGCAAAGATCAATACCATTAAAGTTACAACGTATCTCATCGTTTTGGTCCGTTTATGTTGTTGATTGTTCGATGATAAGTAATTTTTCTGTAGATACGAAAATGGGACGCCACATTGCGTCCCATTTAACATGATGAAGTAACGATATGTAATTAAGCGCGCTTCTTGCCTTTGTTTGCTTTGAAGCCCTGGTGCGGAAAAACGTTACGAATCCTCTGTTGAACTTTTTTGGGAATGCCTTTGGAAAAGCTTAAGCGCATTCCTGTTCGTTGGCTATACACCTTCATTTCACCAGTAAACGGGTTATGCTCACTAATATCCTGTAAGTTGTGTTTGAAAGAAGGAGGTAGATGCCCTTTTACGTTACTAATATGGCCATTATCGAACTTTACTTTTAACACCGGCCTATCGACTGCGATCAACCAAAAGATCACGATGGCTGCAATTAAGATTACATATAACATTTGGCACTCCCTATCCTAGCTAGATAGCAATTTACTCAAATCCTCTTTAATTGAGGTAACTTTTTGACTCGCTTTTTCACTTCTCGACGCTTCGGAAAGCAAATATTCAATTGCGTCAGATAACGTACAACCAAGTTCATTCGCTCTACTAGAAAGCTTTTCCCAAACTCGGTAATCTAAATCAATGGATTTCTTCTTTGTATGGACTTGCTCTGCATTGAAGTGACGTTTCCGTTTCGCTCGGATAGCCTGCTTGAGTTTATTATCTAACTCTTCTGACATGTGGTTTTCTATCCAAGCTAAGACAAGTGTAGGCTCGTGTTCAAGGCGTTTTAGTTCTGCGACCGCTGCATCTGCTTCGCTTGTATCAATATGTCGGGTAATCGCTTCACCATCTTTCCATTTTTTGATGAGATACTTCCATTTCCACCCACATTCTAGATTCTCAAGCTGCTGATATTTCATTTGTTCCGACCCATAAACATAACCTAGTGACAGCGTAACCCAGATGGTTTACTTGGGCAAATAAAACTCTTAGAAGTATCGATGTTGATCACTCATTTGTCTAAGTATTGTTCATTGAGAGATGAATGCCGAGAGCAAACCAAATTGGTGCTAGGGTGTTATAGTCCGTTTCGTTATAATGTCGGCAAGATTGAATTACGATGAATTTTAATGAACCAACTTAATTGGCAAGACGTAACACCTTCACTTGAGCAGTACGAAGCACTTTTAAAGTCTGCACCTTCGTTAACAAAGAAGTCTTTTACTGATCTCCAACCGAGAATGTCGGCAACGATATCTCGTTTTTCAAAAATTTCCGGATTGACGCGAGTACTACTCATTAACTGCGTAGATAATTCTGTATATAGAGAGTTCATCAGTAAAGCTCTTCAGAGCCAGTCTAACGCTGCGATAGTTTTTTCGGAATCACTTGATGCCAAACGTTTATTTGACCGTTACAGTGTTGATGTAAGTGGTGATATTGCCTTCCAACCTGGTTTAATTTCACAGGCAGATAACGGTTACTTAATTGTACCGGCTAATCTAATTTTGGCTAACCCAGGGCTTTGGCCAAATATAAAGTCTGCAATTCAACAAAACCTTATCGAGCCACTGAACCTAAGCCCTACTCGTTTACCTACTTCAGTACCGCAAGCTAAAGCTTATGATGTAAAACTGATTGTAACAGGAGAAAGAAGTCAGTTAGCAGAGCTAGAATACATCGATGAAGACTTCTGTTCTGGCTTTGCCATGTATACGGAAGTTGAAGAAGATATTCATCTGTCAGAGCAGAATTTGACAGATTACTTTGGTTTAGTGAACTGGATATGTTCTCAATATCAGCTGCCTCACTTAACTGAATGTGGTTTTAGAAGATTGTTGCTAGCCGGTATGAGATTTACTGAAGATCAACATTATCTGCCTTTAGGAGTAATGTGGCACTCTCAACTTCTAACGCTTGCCAGCCAGTTCAGTGATGGTCACGCATTAGATTACAAGTCGTTAGATAAAGCGATTGACGATAAGTATTACCGAGAATCTTACCTTCCTCAGCGTGCCGTGTACGATATTTTAGATGGCCAAGTCATCATTGAGACAACTGGGGAACAAGTTGGTCAAATCAATGGCCTAACCGTTATTGATATGGCTGGGCACCCTGTCAGCTATGGTGAGCCTGCACGAATATCTTGTGTAATTCATTTTGGTGATGGCGATGTTTCCGATGTTGAGCGCAAAGCTGAGCTTGGAGGCAATCTACATGCAAAAGGCATGATGATTATGCAAGCTTTCTTGAGCTCTGCTCTGAAACTGGATGAACCACTGCCTTACTCAGCCTCCATCGTATTTGAACAGTCTTATAGTGAAGTTGATGGTGACAGCGCATCTCTTGCAGAACTTTGTTGCTTGGTAAGTGCTTTATCTGAATCTCCAATTAATCAACAAGTTGCGGTTACAGGGGCTGTTGATCAGTTTGGTCGAGTGCAAGCCGTTGGTGGCTTGAACGAAAAAATTGAAGGTTTTTATCAGGTTTGTAAACATCAAGGTTTTACAGGAAATCAAGGTGTTGTGATGCCAAAATCAAACCTTAAACACCTTGCATTACATAAAGATGTAATAGAAAGCATTAAAAATGGTGAGTTCCATATTTGGTCCGTTTCTACCGTAGATGAAGCTATTCCGATTGTAATGAATAAACCTTTTAGAGGTGAAGACGATAGCATTATTGGCAAAATAGCGGAACGTATTGAAAACTTTGAAAGACATGAGCATCCAGAAGGAATTGTGCAGCGCATCAAAAACTGGTTTGTCTAGTACTGATCGGAGTTGTTTAGCGTACACGTGTTCACTAAGATGCAGCTATCAAAAATTGGAGTAATTGATAATGCAAAACAAACGTGATTCTTATAACCGTGACGATCTACTTGCTTCTAGCCAAGGCGAACTGTTTGGGCCTGGTTACCCTCAGCTTCCTGCGCCAAACATGCTAATGATGGATCGTGTTACTAAAATGTCTGAGACTGAAGGCGATTTTGGTAAAGGTTTGATCTTGGCGGAATTGGATATTACTCCAGATTTGTGGTTCTTTGACTGCCACTTCCCTGGCGACCCAGTAATGCCGGGTTGTCTTGGCCTTGATGCGATGTGGCAACTTGTTGGTTTCTTCCTTGGCTGGGTTGGTGGCAAAGGAAAAGGTCGTGCTCTGGGTGTTGGCGAAGTGAAGTTTACAGGTCAGATCCTGCCAACAGCGAAAAAAGTGACGTACGAAATCCACATGAAACGCGTTGTAAACCGTAAGCTTGTGATGGGTTTGGCTGACGGTCGTGTATGTGTGGACGGCAAAGAAATCTACGTAGCAAAAGATTTGAAAGTTGGCTTGTTCCAAGACACTTCAAGCTTCTAATCACGATTTTAATCGATTTATTAAGGCTCCTATTTAGGAGCCTTTTTGTTATCGAGTGTTAACCTACTTCCCTATGTCCCTATAATGTAGAAAAGGCTCCGTAGAGCCCTTTCGAATCCTTCTTTTTGTATGTGGAGAGTTTATTTGTAGAGACCAGATTGTCTTTCATCTCTGGCATCACGCCAACCACCTAACCAATACGACCGAGCATCAACTTGTTGATATGGGCAAGCCTCTTGAGACCTTCCATTCAATCCAGCTTTGTAGCCTTGAGATTGAGCTCGTTCTAGGCGATCACGCTTTTGTCTCTTCATAGTTAATTCCTCATACAGGTCCATTTACTAACGTACAGCTGTTATTGTGAAACTTTGATGGAGTTTTTATGACTCCACTTATAAGAATCGATCAAAGTAGGCAATTTCTCAAGGCATAAAAAAAGCAGAGACTCAAATGTGTGAGCCTCTGCTTGATTTAAAAATTACTGACGATTTTTAACTATTTTCTACGGAACCCAAACAATCCAAGCATGGTCAAAGCTAACCAACCAAGGCCTGCACCTTGACGCTCTGTCGTCGTTGAGTCAATGCTTCGAGATACGATGTCGTCCTTAGTTGCGTCAGCAATAGGTACTAGTTTGACTGCTACAATTTGCTCTTCAGAGCTACATGTCGCATTGTTTGCTGTTGTGCTATAACCACCTGCACATTTCATAGCAGTACCAGAGATCACACCTGCATCATTGATATCAGTTGCGTCGATAATACGGAACTGATTGTTTTGTTCAGAGTAATCACCGCCATTAGTCAAACTGTCTAGGAACCAAGCTTTTCCATTAAACAATGTTGCAGCACGTTCACTAGTCTCGCCACCTAGGCTATATGGATAGATAAAACCGCGCTTACGACGTGGCTTGCCATCGTCTTCACGAGTCGTTTCCGCATCAAGTTGCCCGACGATTTCATTGTAAGAGTTGATACCGCCCATCTTACCGCCCGCACCGCTAAAGAAAATGCCAGTAGTTGGGTAAAAAGCGCTAATAGAATCCTTACGAACATCATCTACGATAAAGAGACGATTCGGAGCAGAGCCCGTTGGCATTAAGTATCCGCCCGAACGTTTCGCTTCACCAATAGCAACAAAATTAGAGTTAACGTCGGTTAAGCGTGAGTTTGTATGAACCGTATCATCACCTTCGCGCTGTCTAGCTCCTACAACAACTTTATTTTTCCAAGTTGCGTTTTCAACGCTACCTTCGGCTTCTAGAGTTCCGACAAAAACAGTCGCATTCAGGTAGTTATCATCACTGTAAGTGTTGTAACCTACGCCATAGACCGTTGTTCCATCAGTGACAAGGTCACGCATGCTCCCTTGAGCTAACCTTTCTCCATCTTTAGATGTGCCACTAGGCCAAGCCAATTCACTGACGGTTCCGCTTTGATCCCAAATCGCTGCTTTTGATGTGTGGTGAGATCCATTGGTATTGCTTGCTGTTCGAGAAACACTGCCAACAGTAAAAATGCCGTCTGTGCTCCAAGCATGGCTTTGCACAACACTTGCGTCACTATCGCCAGTAAGAATATTTGGCTCTACTGGTGCAACTACGGTATTTCGTGTTTCTAATGTAGAAGTATTTTCTGTGCTAACTTTACTCTGATTACCGACAGCTGCACCACCCTCGGTAAGCTGGTTGATAACATTGTTATATTCATTTTTATAAGCAGCAGAATCTTCTTCTATGAACGCTAACGCATTAGAAGTAAAGTCTTTACTACGTTCTTTATTCCACGGCGTCCAGTTTACTGAAGCCCATGAGTCACAGGTGGAATAGCGAAGCTGGTTGTAACAGTAACGCTCAAAGTCTTTGAGTTCTTGGATGTAATAAAAGCCAGCGTCTAATCCGAATGGGATTTCTTCACGATAGCTGTTCCCATCCACGGCTTGTGTCGCTGAAATCGGCGTAGTGCGAGTTTCCATTGCAAGTTTAAACTGCTCTGGCGTGCAGTTTGCTGCTGCATCAAAGCAGCCTAAAGCGAAAGGTGAACCTGTTGAAGGATCTGTACCTGCATCGCCCTGTTGAATTGCAACCCCGTAAGCCGTTTGGTAGTCACCGTTTGAACCATGATCCTGAGGTGAAACCTCAACAACTTGATACAATGCCGCCTGTGCGTTCATTGTGGTACCAACCATCATTGCAATGGCGGTCAATTTGAATTTATTACTACAATTCATTGAATTCTTAACTATCCTGTTGCATTGCTTCGAGTTCTTCCCATCTCTCGAATGCGATTTCCAACTCCTGCTCTAGTGCAGCAAGCTGTTCCAATACCGGCTGAGTTTGCTCTACAGGTTTAGCAAAGAACTCTGGATCGTTCACTTGCTCCTGAAGGCTCTCGATATCCGACTCTAATTGTTCAAGTTTAGCTGGTAGAGCCTCTAATTCTCTTTGCAGCTTATACGATAACTTCTTCGAATTGTTCTTAGGTTGCGTAGTTTTGGGAGTTTCCTCAACCACTTTCTCTTTCTTCGTTGGTTTTTCAACCTGACTGCGCGAAGCAAGAACTTGGTCACGCTGCTGTTTAGCATCATGATAACCACCAACGAACTCTTCGATTATACCGTTACCCTCAAAAATCCAGCTGGTTGTTACTGTGTTGTCTACGAACTCACGGTCGTGACTCACTAACAATAATGTACCCTGATAATTGGCAAGCATTTCTTCTAAAAGTTCCAACGTTTCGATATCCAAATCGTTAGTTGGTTCATCAAGAATAAGTAAGTTGTTTGGTTTCAACAAGATACGGGCTAGCAATAATCGGTTTTTCTCACCACCGGAAAGTGCCTTAACCGGGGTTCTGGCGCGCTTAGGTGCAAATAAGAAGTCTTGGAGATAACTCAGCGCATGACGCTGACGTCCCCCAACCATTACTTCTTGTTTCCCATCCGCTAAGTTATCGATCACTGTCTTTTCTGGATCCAAAATCTCTCGGTACTGATCAAAGTACGCGACTTCTAATTTTGTTCCGCAGTGTAAACGACCAGACTGCGCTTCCAATTGCCCTAATAGCAATTTAAGTACCGTACTCTTACCGCAGCCATTTGGTCCGATAAGTGCAATACGGTCACCACGCATGATGTTAAAGCTAAAGTCGTCGACAATTGTCTTGCCTTCGTAAGCAAAAGATACATTTTCTGCTTCAAATACAATCTTACCTGAACGAGAAGCATCATCGATGTTTAGGTTAACTTTACCTTGAACTTCACGACGGTCACGACGCTCTTCACGAAGTTTTTTAAGGGCTCGAACACGGCCTTCATTACGAGTACGACGTGCTTTAATACCTTGACGAATCCACACTTCTTCCTGAGCTAGTTTCTTATCGAACTCAGCATTTTGCATTTCTTCGACGCGAAGCATTTCTTCTTTGTCATTCAAATACTGTTCGTAATTACCAGGGAAAGAAGCTAATTGACCGCGATCTAAGTCGACGATGCGTGTCGCCATCGACTTGATGAATGCACGGTCGTGAGAAATAAAGATGATCGAGCCTTTGAAGTCTTTTAAGAAGTTCTCTAACCATTCGATCGTTGTCACATCGAGATGGTTTGTTGGTTCATCAAGAAGCAATACATCAGGATCACAAACCAGCGCACGAGCTAAAGCAGCTTTACGTTGCCAGCCACCGGATAGATCGGCCAGTTTGGTTTCTGGGCTTAGTTTTAAAGCGCCAAGTACGTTCTTAACACGGTCATCAAAGCGCCAAGCATTAGAATGATCAAGTTGCTCTTGAACTTTCGCCAAACGGTTAATGTTCTTCTCACTTGGGTCTTGAGCAACAAGATCGAGAAGATCGTGATAGATCTTCAATTGTTCGCCGATTTCAGCCAAACCGCCAGATACGTATTCGTAAACCGTACCCTCTTGATTGCGCGGTGGATCTTGTTCAAGCCGAGAAACTACTACGTCTTGAGTTATTTGAATCTTGCCATCATCCAACAAAATGTCGCCGGCAAGCACTTTCATTAACGTGGACTTACCTGCTCCGTTACGACCAACTAAACAAACGCGTTCGTTTTCTTGAAGAGCGAACTCCGCTTTATCTAGCAATGGGTGGTCACCAAATGCAAGTTGTGCGTTATGAATGGTAAGTAATGCCATTATTATCCAACCAATGTATGAGTTGTTCTAAGTCAAACGGCCAGTTCAACTCAGAATCTTGATATTTTAAGACGGGTATTGTGACGCCGTAACGAGAAAATAGTACATCATCGAACGCAATATCGATGATATCTGTTTGCTCGGCCAAACCGACTTGGTCTACTAGAGCAAATGCCATCTCACAAAGATGGCATCCCTCCGTGCTATACAATATCAGCACGTATTAATCCTTTTGTTTATACTACGCGTGCGTTACTAGCCAACAGTTATGAATCTGTTTATTACGCGCAAAATCTAATGGTAACGTTTGAGAAGAAATATTCTGTGCCTTCAAACCCAATTCAGCGAGTGATTCTTCATCCATCTTGAAATGACGTTTGTTATTTGAAAATACGATTGTGCCTTCACTTCTCAGTAAACGTTTGAGGTTCTTCATCAGCTTAATGTGGTCACGTTGTACATCGAATGATGTTTCCATACGCTTAGAGTTAGAGAACGTAGGTGGGTCAATAAAGATCAAGTCGTACTCACCTTTTGCGTTTTCTAGCCATTGCAAACAGTCCGCTTGTTCATATTTATGTTGGCGCCCTACACAGCCATTAAGCTGCATATTGTCTTTCGCCCAGTTCAAGTAGGTGTTTGACATATCGACAGTTGTAGTGGAACGCGCCCCACCAACTGCAGCGTGCACTGTTGCACTACCAGTGTAAGCAAACAAGTTAAGGAAATCTTTACCCTGTGCCATTTCGCCAAGACGACGACGAGTGATCTTATGATCCAAGAACAGGCCTGTGTCTAGGTAGTCATGAAGGTTAACGATCAGCTTCACACCGTACTCGTTTACTTCGAGCGTCTCTGATACCTGACCTAATTTTTGGTACTGGCTTCGACCTTTCTGCTTCTCACGAACTTTCAGTACAACTTTGTTCGCTTCGACACCGGTCACCTGAATCGTCGCACGGATAATGTCCGTTAGACGACGCTTGGCTTTTTCTTCAGGGATGTTCTTAGGTGCTGCGTACTCTTGAATCACAATTTGATCGCCGTACACGTCGATCGCTACGTTATATTCTGGAAGGTCTGCATCGTAGATACGATAGCAGTCTAGTTTCTCTTTACGAGCCCACTTGCCAATCTTGCCAATGTTTTTCTTCAAACGGTTTGAGAAGTCTGGTGCGATTTGAACGTTAGTATCTGCACCTTTAACTTCATCAGCGCTGCGCTCGGCAATGCTGTAGTTCTTTTGGTGACACGGTAACGCACCATTGTTCAATTTAAACTGTTTATCAGCGCGCATACGAAGGCAACTCAAGAGCTCGTCTGAGCTAGAGAAGATAGATGCTTTACATCCGCCAAACTCAGATTTTAGCTGTCCACCGAATGCGGTATAGAGCGCAATCAGCCCCGGCTCAGTTCCTAGACGCTCACCGTAAGGTGGGTTTGAAACGATAACACCGTGTTCAAATCCTGCGGGACGAGTAATAGTTGCAGCATCACCTTGCGCAAACTCAATCAACTCTTCAACACCTGCTCTGCGGGCGTTTTCTTGAGCGACTTTTAATACTTTGGGGTCGTTATCGAATCCAAAAAACTTAGCGTCAACTTTCTTGACACCCCGTCTAGCTTGAACATTAGCCTCTGATTTAATCTCAGCCCAGGTCTCCGGTTCAAAGTCTTCCAAAACTTCGAAGCCCCATTGTTTGCGCTTAACGCCAGGTGCCATGTTGGCTGCCATCATTGCCGCTTCAATAAGCAAAGTACCAGAACCACACATTGGATCGAGTAATGGTTGATGCCCATCCCAGCCACAACGCATGATAATCGCAGAAGCAAGCGTTTCACGTAATGGCGCACGACCCGATTCTGGTCGATAACCACGCTGATGAAGACCACTACCTACCATGTCTACCCCAAGCAACGCTTTATCTTTATGCAAACGAACGTGAATACGAATATCTGGGCGTTCTTTGCTGATATTAGGACGTGGCAAGCCTTTATTCTCAAAGCAATCTACGATGCCATCTTTGACCTTCATAGCCCCGTATTGGCTATTTCTAATCTCACGGTTTGTGCCGTTAAAGTCCACAACAAAGCGTTTAGAGCTATGAAATTGGTTAACCCAGTTAATAGTGGAAGTGGATAGATACAAGTCCATGTCGTTGTTACACGTGAACTCAGATAAAACACGTACAAATCGAGACGCTAAACGGCTCCACAAACAACAGCGATAAACCTGTTCGTTTGTCGCTTTAAATTTTACGCCTGCCTGTACTGGTTTCGCATTTTCAATGCCTAGTTTAGTCAGTTCTTCAACAAGCAAATTTTCCATGCCATTTGAAGTTACCGCGAGATATTGATTCATAGTGTTCTTTCGCTGATAAAAAATGGCTTCAATTATACCTGACTTTACGATCAATGCCTCGTTTTTAAAGGTATTTTCCCACCCGTTAGTTCAAATCATCACCACTCAAATGATCTAAAACTTTCAACATCTTTAGTTTGAATGTTTTTCATTTATGAACGTATTTTGTTTCCTTTAGAAGAAGTGAATACTTATTTACATGCATTTTGGTATACACCAGTTTGGGTTGGTTGATGTAAATTACTTACAAATGCCCTTTATAGGGGAATAAATAGGGTTGTTTTAGGCGCTAGGTTGCCTAATTAAAGGAGTAATCAAATTGAAATAAGTAAAATAAAAGTGACCAGCTTCATGTTTGCATGCATAGAAAACAAACAGTTTCATGGTCTTTCGGATTGGAGTGTCAGAGGAAAGGACAAAAAAAATCGACCCAGTAAGGTCGATTAAGGCAAACAAAGGAACGAAATAAAGAAAAATTAAACAGCTTTAACCCACCATTGCCATAGGGGTCATTGCAAAGAGGTGGTTTGCACAAGCCATGCGATCATGCATTACTTTAATCGGCTGCCCAAATTGAAGCGCCTTATTGCCATCAAGAACAAAGGCTTCTTGGTTAACATAAGCACATAAGCTCGATGTTTCGCCTGGTTCAAGAACGATGAACATACCATCAGAATATTGATTTGTGAGGAAGACCATGTCCCCTTCTTGAGGTTCATAATCAGAGGACTGTGCATCGAAGAACCAGCTCTTAGGCTGTACAGGTTTATGAAAACGCTTTGCAGCAACACAATACAGTGTTAATTCAGCTTGGCGATATTCACTGATATCGAGACAGCGAATGCGCTCATTAAACGTTTGAAATGCGCTGGCGTCATCAACGGTAAATTCACTGTTTGAGAAGGCACAGTTAACCAACAATTTTCGGGATAGATTGGTTTGGAAAATCATTTCCTCCCCCAGATCCAGCATTAAGCAAGCTTTTTGCTCGTCAAAATACCAATTCCATTTGTCGCTGGGTTTAAGCATTATTCCGTTCTCTCTTGACTAGTTAAATCAGTGGTAAAGAGGTAAGACGCTTAATTACCTACTCGTGATTTTTAAATTCTACAAACGAACGGATAAAAAAAAAGAGGAAACAAAGTCCTCTTTTTTATGTAACAGGTACTGATTTTTCAGTAGTTTTTGATGTATATGTTAAAGATTCTTAACAATATCACGTACGAGACCTGGGCCGTGGTAAATAAAGCCAGTGTAGACTTGAACAAGCTTAGCGCCTGCCATGATCTTTTCTTTGGCTGCAACATAGGAATCTACACCACCAACACCGATAATTGGAAGTTTGTCTCCAAGCTCTTCATGAAGCTTACGTACGACCTCCGTAGAGCGTGATTGCACAGGGCGACCACTCAAGCCACCTGCCTCATTGGCGTGTTTCATCCCTTCTACGATCGTGCGATCCAAAGTTGTGTTAGTCGCGATCACACCATCTATATTGTTTTTCAATAAAGAATCGCAAATTTGGCAGATTTCATCGTCACTTAAATCTGGCGCAATCTTTAATGCTAACGGGACGTACTTGTTGTACTTCTCTGATAACTCCGCTTGTTTCGCCTTTAATTCGGAAAGCAGTTCATCAAGGGCTTCACCATATTGAAGTGAACGAAGGCCTGGAGTGTTTGGCGATGAGATGTTTACTGCAATATAGCCAGCATACTCATACACTTTTTCCATACAAATCAGGTAGTCCTCTGCCCCTTTCTCAATTGGCGTATCTTTATTTTTACCGATATTAATTCCGAGAACACAATTGAATTTTGCTCGTTTAACATTCTCGATCAAATTATCAACGCCTAGGTTATTAAAGCCCATGCGGTTGATGATCCCTTCTGCTTCCACTAAACGGAATAGGCGTGGTTTATCATTACCTGGTTGTGGTCGTGGCGTTACAGTGCCGACTTCGACAAAGCCAAAGCCCATGGCATCAAATGCTTCAATACATTCGCCGTTTTTATCTAAACCAGCCGCAAGACCAACAGGGTTACGGAATGTTAGACCCATACACTCAACTGGACGAGTTGGTAACTGTTGGCGGTAAAAGAGATCAAGTGGTGTGCCGTTAAAGCGTTGGAAGTTCTTAATTGCAAGATCATGTGCCTTCTCGGCATCGAGTTGGAAAAAGCCAGTTCTGGCTAGACGGTAAAGCATTGTGCCTCCGAAAGAAAAAAGCCCCGTATAAACGGGACAATATTATTTACCGTTTTTCATCGTAATTCAATGAAAATGAACGTAATAAGTAAAAACCTATATCTTTATAAGATTTTCAAATATAAAACAAACAATTACAATCAAGTTTCTGCGATAAAAATCGTAACTAACCGCTTAAAAGCAATCGATTTCACTCTGTTTTAATTTCAACTCAATGTGACAATGTAACTATTTTCGTTCCAAATGTGAATAATAGATAATAAAAAGCCCCGTTAAATAACGAGGCTTTTACTTATGACTTGATTATTCCACTACTCTTTCGATGAGCAGTTGAGGTTTAAAAGTACTAGCTCTCGAAGTGCTACAGAGAACTTAGCAAATTCGTGTACTGAGCCAACTTTGAACTCGTTTAAGATACTCTCCCAGCGGTGCAACGATTGCTCGTTAGTTTCAATCCAATCTTCTAACGCAGCCATCACGTCAAGCTCTTCGGTTGAGCAGCCACAAGTCAGTACCTGAGCGGTAAGTTGACGTTGTTGCCAGTCCAGATCTTCACGGAATGCCGCTCTTGCAAGTGCTTGCCAGTTGTTATCAACGGCTTGGCTATTAATTTGCTTCAAGAACCAATGCAACGATAAACGGTCACCCAAGTTAAAGTAGAGTTTCGATGCTTGCTCAACCGTTTTACCTGTTTCACTTGCTACTGATGAAATATCCAGTGCAGATTGTAAGCTTGATAAGCGGGCAACTTGGTGAGCGAGTTTCTCTTCAACCCCTTTCTCTATCCAACCTTGAGCCAACTCATTGTGTTCTTCAACTTCAGACTCAACTAACATAGTGTCTAGGGTTTCAGTAATAACATTGACATCTTGCTTGTAGATAGCAATCAACTCACCGACCGTGCATTTGCCGCTACGGTTACGAAGCAACCAGCGTGCAATTCGACGCAGTGCTCGGCGCACGTAAAACATAATTTCGTATTGAGCTTGCGCTGTCGCAACGTTATCAAGTTTGCGAGTTTGCTTGAGGATTTCTTCTAAATCAAAGATTTCTCTAGCCGCACTGTAAGCGTTGGCAATATCGACAACACTTGCACCAGTTTCTTCTTGCAAACGAGTAACGAAGTTACAGCCCATTTCATTAACCATCTGGTTAGCCAATGCTGTAGCGATAATTTCAGCTCGCAGTGGGTGATTAACCATTTGATCTTTATAGTTACGTCGTAACGCACTTGGGAAATATTCAACAAGTTGTTTTGCATGGAATTCATCATTTGCGATTTCATCCGTAACAAGTTGCTGTTTAAGTACCATTTTACCGTAGGCAACTAACACTGATAGCTCAGGGCGAGTCAGACCTAGTCCCTGTTTTTCACGCTCGATTAGCGTTTCATCATCAGGAATGTATTCGAGAGCACGGTCCAAGTACCCTGCTTTCTCCATAGTGTGGATGAATCGAATTTGCTCCTTAACAATGCCAACACCTTGCTGTTCAGTAACAGAGATCGACTCCGACTGACGGTAAGCATCATCCAAGACAATTTCACCCACTTCGTCTTCCATAGACTCTAGAATTTGGTTACGTTGCTTAACCGTAAGATCGCCATTTGAAACCAGTCCATTGAGGAAGATCTTGATGTTGACTTCATTATCCGAACAGTCAACGCCACCTACGTTATCAACGAAGTCCGTGTTCACTCGACCGCCAGTTAGTGCGTATTCGATACGACCAAGCTGAGTCATACCCAAGTTACCACCTTCGCCAACCACTTTGGCTCTTAAGTCACGGCCGTCAATGCGCAGCATGTCGTTAGCACGGTCACCAACATCTGTATGAGTTTCTGTCGATGATTTAACGTAAGTGCCGATACCACCATTCCAAAGAAGATCGACTTTCATTTTCAAGATCATCTTTATCAGATCGTTAGGCGCTAAAGATGCTTTCTTCGTACCTAACATTTTCTGAATTTCTGGCGTCAACTGGATCGATTTTGATCGACGAGAGAAGATGCCACCACCTTGAGAGATCAAGTCTTTGTTGTAATCTTCCCAGCTTGATCTTGGCAGATTAAACAAGCGGTTACGCTCTTCCCAGCTGCTGGCTGAATCTGGATTTGGATCAATAAAGATGTGCATGTGGTTAAACGCAGCTTGCAATCGAATATGCTTCGATAACAGCATACCGTTACCGAACACGTCACCTGCCATATCACCTACACCGATTGCAGTAAAATCAGTGGTCTGACAGTTGATGCCCATTTCACGGAAATGACGCTTAACAGATTCCCAACCACCTTTTGCGGTGATACCCATTGCTTTGTGATCGTAACCGTTTGAACCACCTGAAGCGAATGCGTCGCCTAGCCAGAAGTTGTATTCTGCAGAAACAGAGTTTGCCAAATCTGAGAAGGTTGCTGTGCCTTTATCGGCAGCCACTACTAGGTATGGGTCATCTTCATCGTGACGAACAACGTTTTGTGGTGGTACTACTTCTCCTTCAATGATGTTATCTGACACATCAAGCAGTGCACGGATAAAGCGTTTGTAACAACGCTGACCTTCCGCAAAAATT
The DNA here is from genome assembly GCF_033338855.1 of Vibrio sp. Vb0937. Lineage (NCBI taxonomy): Bacteria > Pseudomonadati > Pseudomonadota > Gammaproteobacteria > Vibrionales > Vibrionaceae > Vibrio > Vibrio sp. Vb0937. The sequence continues at coordinate 200,603 of NZ_JAWOTK010000005.1, forward strand.
TCATCACGAGTGGTGAGAGATGGCTGGCGTTTACAAACGAAGCCGCCTTTTGCACCCACTGGTACAATTACAGTGTTCTTAACCTGTTGCGCTTTCACTAAGCCAAGAATCTCCGTACGGAAGTCTTCTTGACGATCTGACCAACGCAAACCACCACGAGCCACTTTTCCACCACGAAGGTGAACACCTTCAATATCTGGTGCGTAAACAAAGATCTCGAATGCAGGCACAGGCTGCGGAATCTCAGGAATATCACTTGGCTTCATTTTCAAAGATAACCAAGGCTTAGGCTGCTTATTCTCGTCTACTTGGTAGTAGTTGGTACGAAGCGTCGCCATGATCATTTCAATATAACGACGAATAATACGATCATCATCCAAGCTCTCTACACGATCCAACTGCTCTGTTAGCTTTTTAATTAGATCGTTTTGGCCTTTCTCGCTGCCTTTGTGTTTCGGATCAAATCGCTTGGTGAACAGCTTGACTAGACCTGTCGCTAAGTCTGGGTAGTGGCTTAGCGTATCTTCGATGTACTGCTGACTGAATGGGAAGCCGACTTGGCGCATGTATCGTGCGTAAGCGCGAAGAATGGAAATCTCACGGCCAGATAAAGACGCACCTAATAACAATCGGTTGAAACCATCACTTTCAAGATTACCCGCCCAAATGGCAGCAAATGCTTGTTGGAAACGGTCACGAGCTTCACGAAGGTCAACGGTTTTCTCGCTCTTATGCAGCATAGAGAAGTCAAGGATCCAGAAAGTCTGCCCGTTGTTTTTCTCGATCTCATATGGCGATTCGCCAATCACACGCAAACCAAGGTTTTCCAACATCGGCATTACGTCAGAAAGGTGAATTGGTTCATCGCGATGGTATAACTTTAAGCGGACAGCTTTGGAATCTGCACCCTCTTCTTGAGGTCGGTAGAACAACATGCCAAGTTTATTATCATCACTTAACGCTTCTAAGCGCTCGATATCTGCAACCGCAGAACCTGGCATCATGTCCTCTTTGTATGAGCGAGGGAACGCACTCATATATTCTTTTGAAAGAGGAAGGCCTTTGCTTTCACCAAAGTTAGCAATGATGGATTCTTTTAGTCTGTCATCCCAAGAGGTAGAAACTTCCATTAGATTTTGCTCGATCTTTTTCACGTCTACGTCAATGTTGTTATTGTCTACACGAACAATGTAATGTGTTCTCGCTAGTGGGCTTTCTGAGAAGTACGTTGTAAATTCAACCTCTTGCTCGCAACCAAAGTACTGCTTAAGAATGCGTTGAGTTTGACGACGCAATTCTGTGTTGTAACGATCTTTAGTGACATAAACCATGCAACTGAAGAAACGACCAAATGGGTCTTTACGAACAAACAAACGCAGCAAGTCACGATCTTGCATTTGTACAACACCCATTCCCACCTCAAGCAGCTCTTCTTCATTAGCTTGAAGCAACTCGTCGCGTGGGTAGTTTTCTAAGATATTATGCAATGCTTTGTATGAGTATGATCCGTGACGGTATCCACTTGCTTCAAGGATACGGTCAACTTTTTCACGGATCAAAGGAATACTTTGTACCGCTTGGTTGTAAACGGCGGAGGTATATAAACCAGTAAAGCGATGCTCACCTATTACTTTACCGTTTTCATCAAACTTCTTAATACCGATGTAATCAGTATAAGCTGGACGGTGGATACGAGATGCTTTGTTACCTTTGGTGATGATCAGAGCGTATGGTTTTTTCGCTTCTAATCGCGCTGAATCTGATAATTCAGAGAGCTTGACGCTACGCACGCGCTTGTCATCAGCAAACAGACCTAGTCCTTTTTCTTTAGCAGGAACAAGTTCGGTATCACCATTGACCTCTTTTAAGTCATAATCTTTATAACCCATAAAGGTAAAGTTATGATCTTCTAGCCAACGAAGAAATGCGATCGTTTCATCCATACGATCAGTTTGGATAGAAACACGATCTTTATTTTTCTCAAGTTCATCAGTAACAAACTTAAGCTTATCAACCATCTGCTTCCAGTCATCAACGACTAAGCGAGTATCAGATAGAATTCTTAACAGCTCTTCTTTAAGCGCTTGCATCTCGTCTTTACTAGTAAGGCGGTCTACCTCTATGTGGAAAAGTGATTGAAGAACACCACCCTCACCGTTTACGTCTGTAACTTGGCCTTTTTTATCACGCTGAATCTGTGTTGGGTTATTCAACATTAGGTGACAAACAAGATCCAAACGTGCTAAAGCCATTTTGACTGAGTCCACTAAGAATGGACTATCTGGAACAACAATTTCTACGATTGTGTGTGTGGATTGCCAGCCTTGACGACTTACGGTCGGGTTAAATACTCGAACCGAAATCTCTTCTGGTTTTTTTTCATTGATATGGTGCCAAAGGCTAACGACAGCACCATAAAGGTCGGATTCGTTTCGCTGAATTAGATCATCATCAGCAATGTTACTGAATAAGTGTTGAGCAAGTTTAGTTACAAGCGTTTGGTGAGAAAGCTCGAGTTTGTCTTGAATCAGTTGGTAAACCTTTTCAAGCAGAACCGGCACTACATTTTCACGCGCGGTCATATTCACACTCCACATTAGAATTGTTGTTTTGTAGGGGGACTTAGTAGCTAGGTTGTTACCTTAGAAACTAAGCATAGGTAATGCATGTGCCCATTGTAAAAGCATAATTACAAATGTTTAACAACTAATCGTAGTGGTAAGAGGTGAAATGTCCGATTCTGTGACTAAGATTCCTATTTAACTCTCTGCAAATACAATACATCACAGAGTTTCTAACTTAAGAAACTTATTATTTTGGTCAGTTGTTAGTCTAAACTGGCCTCTAACGCCCAATTGACTAAGAAATGGTCTAAATCTCGCGGCGGGTAACTGCAAACGCAAACCGTTGTGTGTGACAACTTGAACAACACTTGCCGCACCAGAATAATGAGATAAAAACGTTTGATATGAAATGTTGAGATTGAAGTAGTAATAGTTCATGAAGTGAAAACTAAGTGACATAAACAAATAAGGTGGCCTTAATGACCACCCTATTGTGTTGTTTACTATTCGTCTAGTGCTTTAGTCACTTTTTCGAATAGATCTTTAGCAAGATTATCCATTGCTTTGAGCTTTTCAAGTTCTGCACGAATCATTGCTTGGCGAGCTTCATCGTATTTACGGAACTTAAGCAAAGGATCAATCATTCGAGAAGCTACTTGTGGGTTCGAATCATTTAGTTGGCGAAGAATTTCACCGGCAAATTGGTAACCTACACCGGATTTATCATGGAAACGTACAGGGTTCGCACTTAAGAACGAGCCAATTAAGCTGCGCGTACGGTTCGGATTTTTCAAACTAAATGCTTCGTGGTTCATGGTTGCTTTTACTTTTTCAAGAGCATCCTCTGCAGGATTGCTACCTTGAAGTGCAAACCACTTATCCATAACCAAACCATCGTGCTTCCATTTATCGCTATAATCAGCCATAAGTGCTTCACGACACTCGAGCTGAGCGTTATTTGCGGCACTCATCGCAGCAATCGTATCTGTCATGTTATTTGCAGATGCGTACTGCGCGTTGACTAAATCATTACCTTTTTCCGTATATGCTAGGTACTGAAGGCAACGGTTACGTAAAGCACGCTTGCCAATAGCAGCATGGTCGATCGTATACTCTGTTTGCTTAAGCGTGTGATAAGTCGCACTTAGCTCATCTTCTAATTCCTTAGAAAGTGACACTGTAATGCTGTTTAGCACTTTGTCTACGGCATCGATATCAATTTGCTGGTACCAACCAGTAATCTCATTGATTGAAGGCATAGAGAAAACTTGAGCAATGAAAGCTGGCTCAAGCGTTTCATCCAACAGCACACCGCGGAAAGCATCTATCACACCTTCAGAAAGCGATACTTCTTGTCCCGCTTGAACGTTTTTCACATTCTGACGAATGTATTTAGCCAATAGCATTTGGCTAGCGTCCCATCGAGCAAAATCGTTCGTTGCGTGCTTCATCAAGAAGACTAACTCGTCATCGCTGTAATCGTATTCTAATTTGACTGGTGCCGAGAATTCACGCAACAAAGATGGCACTGGCTGTTCTTCGACATTTTCAAATACGAACGTTTGCTTACCTTGTTTAATATCCAGCACGTTATGAACAGATTCACCGTTACTCATCAATGGGATAACTTGACCTTTCGAATCATACAACTCGATATCGAACGGGATATGCAGCGCTTGTTTTTCTGCTTGGTCTTGCGTCGGCTCCGTAAATTGCTCTACCGTTAGTGCGTAAGTTTTTGCATCAGCGTTGTATTCGCTATTTACGCGCAGCGTTGGTGTACCCGATTGGCTGTACCACAGACGGAACTGTTTTAAATCAACACCGGTGGCATCTTCCATTGCAGAAACAAAGTCTTCACACGTCGCGGCGGTACCATCGTGACGTTCAAAATAAAGTTTCATTCCTCTTTGGAAGCCCTCTTCGCCAAGGAGTGTATGGTACATACGAATAACTTCGCTGCCCTTTTCATACACCGTTAGCGTGTAGAAGTTATTCATCTCAATGACTTTGTCAGGACGAATCGGGTGAGACATTGGGCTTGCATCTTCCGCAAATTGAGGACCACGAATAATACGTACGTTATCAATACGGTTATCAGCACGAGAGCCTAAGTCAGAAGAGAATTCTTGGTCACGGAATACGGTTAAGCCTTCTTTTAGACTTAGTTGGAACCAGTCACGACAAGTGACACGGTTTCCAGTCCAATTGTGGAAGTACTCATGACCGATCACAGCTTCGATGCCTAAATAATCACGATCTGTCGCAGTTTGATCGTTCGCCAGCACATATTTTGAGTTAAAAATGTTCAAGCCTTTGTTTTCCATTGCACCCATGTTGAAGAAATCAACAGCAACGATCATGTAAATATCCAGATCGTATTCCAGGCCAAAGCGTTCCTCATCCCACTTCATCGAGTTGATCAAAGATGTCATCGCATGGCCTGCACGATCTAGGTTACCTTTATCAACAAAGATTTCTAAATCAACACTGCGACCTGACATCGTTGTATATTTGTCACGCAATACATCAAAGTCGCCTGCAACAAGGGCGAACAAGTAAGCTGGTTTTGGATGCGGATCCTGCCATTGAACCCAATGACGACCGTTCTCTGCATCACCTTCTGCAATTCGGTTACCATTGCTCAGCAAATATGGGTAAGCCGCTTTATCTGCGATCACTTTTGTTGTGTATTTTGCTAGAACATCCGGACGGTCTAGATAGTACGTGATACGGCGGAAGCCCTCAGCCTCACACTGAGTACAAAATGCGCCGCCTGATTTGTACAAACCTTCGAGTGCTGTATTCGCTTCAGGATCAATTTTGGTGACGATTTCAAGTTCAAACTCGGATGGAAGATCGGTCAGTACCAGCGATGACTCCTTCACCTCGTGATGAGCCCAATCCTCACCATTTACTTTTACAGCGCGTAGCTCAAGCCCTTCGCCATCGAGTTCTAACGTTGTTGTATCGCCTTTTTGAGCAACTTTTGATACCGCCGTAACGATTGTGTCATTGTCATATAGATCAAAAGTAAGATCGATATCAGTAATCGCATGAGATGGCTCTTTATAATCTTTACGATATTTGGCCAGGGGAGCTTGAGACATGAGCATAAATCCTTGTATGTCGAACAACAAAAATACCAGACTGCATGATCAAAAATGCATTTCTGGTATCACTATATAAGCTATTTGTAGGGGTTGTGGTATCAGAATACAAGTCTTTCCATCAAAAAACGGAGCTTTTAGTGCTCTAGCTCCGTTTTTTGATTAACCTTTAAACAACATTAATGACTTACCGTACGCACGCGTAATTTGGCGCATGTTAAAGGCATCATGGCGTAACTCTATTGAGTACGGCGTACATATCACCATTGGAATCTTCGATCGTTAGCTCATTCTTGTTGAGCTTATACGTGGTTCCATGCTCGCCATTTTCATACAGCAGAACCAAAAACTCATCTTCTGTGTAAAACACACCTTGTTTGATGGACTCATCCCCTTCTTCGTTCGAAACCCTAAACATGAACACGAAATCAGGTTGAAGTATTAAATCCATCTGATTAATGTTGTTGGCCACAAGACCGTCGCCAGATACGTGAGAGCTAGACCAAATACCTGCAAGTGAATTAGATAATCCTTTAGTGAACGTTACACCATTAAGATCAAGCGTATTATGGTTGTTGCGATAGGCATAAATTTGAGGCTCGTCGGTGTTTAAACCAAGAACGATGGTGTCTTCATTTGCGTTATACAGCCCTTCCCAATGGTCAACGGAATAGTCTTTCTTTTGAATATCAATAGAAAAGCTGTAGTCAGAACCTAATGAGAGTTTGATCGCACGAAAGTTTTCAGCCGACTCTTCGGGGTTTGGGTTCATCAAATACCAGTCTCCGATGAGAAACGGCGTGTCAAAGTGACTTAATTCATCTTCTCTGGTGTTTTCTCCACCAAACACACTAAAGCAGCAAAAGCTAAGTAAAATAAAGAACCACTTCATATCGGCATCCTTATCGTTTTCTTTTAGCTTAGCCAGTAGTCCTCACTTTCGCGAAATTTTAGATGTAGATCACGTAAATTATTGGGGGAAAATAAGCGAATATCTTGCTCGATATCGAGACAGCGGAAGACAAAAAGGCATAAAAAAAGAGTGAATCTGAAAGACTCACTCTTTTTATTCTAAATTGCCAGTTATTATGACTGATTTTCCTGCTTAAGTAGATCGACCATAATCGCGACAGACTCATCTAAATAAACATCAGGAGCCTCGTAGTCTTTTGGTATGTCATCCAATGTTTTGAATGCTTTTTTACCCAAAGCAACTTGACGTTCATTTATGCGTTGTAATCGAAGGGCTTCCGCTTTATCCGATTCAGCTTTACGAACTTTTTCGTTCAAAGACAAAGTATTATCGTCTTTTTCTTTACGATATTTCTCGATGTCTTCATTGATAAAGCGGAACTCCATTTCATCAGAAATACGCTTGTTATGAAGAGCAGTAAGTTTTTCAACTAAGGCGTCGTTACTTGGAAACGTTTGATATTGTGCTTTATCAATCTGATCCCAAGGTAAAGCATTGTCTTCAACACTTTCACCTGTTTCAGAAGCCTCTATTGGCGTTGGGTACGAAATATCTGGTGCAACACCACGATTTTGCGTACTTCCACCGTCAATACGATAAAACTTCTGAATCGTGTACTGAACATAACCTAGCTCTTTATCGAAAAGATCGTAAATATGATTCAGTGAACGATGTTGCTGAACTGTACCTTTACCGAAAGAGTTTTCACCTAAGATGATTGCACGATTATAATCTTGCATTGCCGCTGCAAAAATTTCAGATGCTGAAGCACTGTAGCGGTTAATCAATACCGTCAATGGGCCATCATAACTCACTTTTCCATCGGTATCGGCATTCACCTTGATGCGGCCATAGCTGTCACGAACTTGAACTACAGGACCTTCTTTAATGAATAAACCTGTCAATGCCGTCGCTTCTGTTAGCGCACCACCACCATTGTTACGTAGATCAACGATTACGCCGTCAACGTTTTTGGTTTTCAACTCAGCTAGTAATTTATCGGTGTCTTTCGATAAGCCGACGTAGAAACTTGGTACTTCTAAAATACCAATCTTCTTACCGTCTTTTTCGATGATTTCTGACTTAACCGCACGATCTTCTAAGCGAACTTTGTCACGAACAATTGTGACAATGTAACTCTTCGCATCGTTACCTTCTGGCAAGATCTGTAGATTAACCTTTGTGCCTTTAGGGCCTTTAATCAACTGAACAACATCATCCAGACGCCAACCGATCACGTCGACAATTTCTTCACCGTCTTGTCCAACACCAGTGATTCGGTCCCCTTCACCAAGTTGCTTACTCTTTGAGGCCGGACCGCCAACAACAAGTGAACGAATTACTGTGTAATCGTCTGTCATTTGCAAAACGGCACCGATGCCTTCTAGAGAAAGGTTCATTTCCGATTGGAATTGCTCGGCATTACGTGGAGAAAGGTAGCTTGTATGAGGGTCAACCTGTCGCGCGAAGGCATTCATATACAACTGAAATGCGTCTTCATTGTTGGTTTGTGTGATGCGTTTCATCGCGTTGTTATAACGCTTCTCTAAAACTTCTTTAATCTCTGGCCACTCTTTGCCAGTCAGTTTCAGATTTAACGCGTCATATTTCACACGCTTGCGCCACAACTCGTTGAGCTCTGCTTCGTCTTTTGGCCATGCGGCCTCAGAGCGGTCTAACTCTATCTCGTCATCGGTATCAAACTTGATCTCTTCATCGAGTAGAGTTAACGCATAAGCAAAACGATCGAAACGCTTCTGCATTGAGAGGTTGTAAACATCAAAAGCAATTTGGTTGTTGCCCGATTTAAGCTGATCATCAAGCTCGACTGACCAATTTTTAAATGAGTCGATGTCTGCTTGAGTGAAAATATTTCTATTGTAATCAAGCAACTCTACATAGCGTTCAAAGATCGCTTTAGAGAAATCATCATTGAGGCTGAAGTGCTTATAATGAGAGCGGGTAAATCGCGAGGTGACTCGTTTGCTAGCTGTTTCATGCTGAACTTCAGGAGAAAGAACCGGCAGGTCATCTTTATGTAGTTTGGCTTCAAGAGCCTGAGCTGATGCTGCTAGCCATAAGCTAGCAGCAATCAGGGTCACTTTTGAACGGCAATTCATGCGTAGGAGTATCTCCTTTATGCGCGCAAGTGCTCCGCTTTCACAACCATTTGTAGGCCGTTAGCAAGTTGAACACGTACATCATCCTTATTGATTTCAACAATGGTCGCTGCCATGTTTCCTTTGCCCATGTTCACGTTAACTGCGTTACCTACTGTGATTTCATCAGCATTTAGAGCGCGCGTTTCTACAGGCTTAGTTGGTTTTTGTACTTTTGGTTTATTAGTACGACGAGGCTGTTGAGGCTTTTTAGCCGCAGGTTTCGCTTTCGCCTTACCCTCTTCACGAGCTTTTTGTGCTTGTTCTTTACGACGAGCCTGAACTTTCGCCTTGCTTTCTGCAAGTGTCGCTTTCGCGTGTTCAACGTGCTCTTCTTCTAGCTCACCACAAGGGTTGCCATCTAGGTCTACACGTACTGCACCTGGTTTTACACCGTGTAGGTAACGCCATGATGAAGTGTACTGTCTTAACGCTGCACGAAGCTGTGTTTTGCTTACTTTTTCGTCTTCATTTAGACGTTCCGCAAGATCTTGAAAAATACCAATTTTCAGAGGTTTTGCTTCACCTTCTAAAGTAAAGCACTTAGGGAAACATTCAGCAATATATGCAATAACTTCTTTGCTGTTTTTTAACTTTTCAGTCATGAGGGGTCCTGATTTGAGCGGATTTCCGCGAGCATTAAGAAAAAATATTCTCGTATTATAGTGACATGCCAAGGAAAAACCACACTCGAAGGCTAATTTATGCGTCGTTCGCGTGTGAATTAAGCAGCTTTTCTACTTCAACCATGAAATGAGTGAGACCTTCTTCGTCTGTTTCATTAAATCGGCCAATACTTGGACTATCAATATCAAGTACACCAACCACCTTTCCATTAATAGAAAATGGAATCACAATTTCTGAATTGCTCGCTGCATCGCACGCAATATGCCCCTCAAATTCGTGAACGTCGTATACTCTTTGTATAGTATTAGTTTGTGCAGCAGTACCGCAGACGCCTCGACCCATTGGGATACGAACACAAGCTGGTTTTCCTTGGAACGGACCAAGAACAAGCTCTTCACCTTTTGTTAGGTAAAAGCCTGCCCAGTTAAGATCGTCAAGTTCCATGAAAAGCAATGAGCTCAAGTTTGCTAGGTTCGCAATAAAGTCTGGTTCAGACTCAATTAGAGCAACAGCTTGTTTGGTTAGTCTTTGGTATTGTTCTAAGTTCATATTAACTTCCTACTTACTATAAAAGCTTCCATTCTCAATGTATGGCGCTAAAATGCAGCCCTACTTTATAATAGGACTTATTCTCAATTACAATGCTTCTGAAAAATGACACTATTAGCCGTTCTTGGTTGATAACACAAGTAAAAAAGCACAAGTCCAAGCTGATCATAGCGAACTTGATAGCGGTGCTTGCAACCTTGATTAGTGTTCCAATTCCCCTCCTCATGCCTTTGATGGTTGATGAGGTCTTATTGGACCAACCTGCAAAAGGCTTAGATGCCATGAATGCCATTCTCCCTGAAGCGTGGCACACTCCGACAGGCTATATTTTCTTCACCCTGTTCTTGGTTGTTCTTATGCGAGCTGCGAGCCAAGGATTAAATATCCTTCAAAGCCGACAATTTACGCTTGTTTCAAAAACCATCACGTTTGAGATGCGCAGTAAAATGATCGACAAACTCGGCCGTATCAGCATCCGACAATACGAAACCAAAGGTAGCGGAGGAATCAACGCACACCTTATCACTGACATTGAGACCATTGATAAATTTATTGGTTCTACGTTAGCAAAATTCGTTATCAGTTTTCTGACTGTTATTGGTACTGCTATCGTTCTACTTTGGCTCGATTGGCGACTTGGTCTGTTTATCCTGTTAGTTAACCCTATTGTCATTTACTTCTCACGTAAACTAGGCAGTATGGTTAAACATCTGAAACGGAAGGAAAATCATTCTTTTGAAATTTTCCAAAACCGTTTAGTTGAAACATTAGATGGAATCTACCAACTACGCGCGGCCAATAAAGAGCGAGAATTTCTCCAGCAACTCAAAGACAGTGCGAACCAAGTTCGCGTTGATGCAGACAAGTATGCTTGGCAATCTGAAGCGGCTGGTCGCGTTTCTTTCCTTCTCTTTTTGATCGGCTTTGAATTATTCAGAGCTGTCGCAATGTTAATGGTCATGTTCAGTGACCTTACTATTGGTCAAATATTTGCCGTTTTTGGTTACCTATGGTTCATGCTGTCTCCTGTTCAAGAGTTGCTTGGGATTCAGTTTTCTTGGTACAGCGCTAAAGCCGCATTAAAACGCATCAACGACTTATTAGAGTTAGAAGAAGAGCAGAGACCGGTTCCTAAGGTAAATCCTTTCAAAGAAGGTAGAGAAGTTGATGTTAAAGTAGAAAACATTAATTTCTCTTACAATAATGAAAACAAAGTCCTAGATAATCTTTCTTTACATATGCCGGCAGGAAAGAAAGTGGCATTGGTTGGTGCAAGCGGCGGTGGTAAGTCGACCTTGATACAATTACTTATTGGGGTTTACCGTCAAAACTCCGGTAGCATTCGCTTTAATGATGAATTAACAGAAGATATTGGTTTTGAAGTAATTCGCGACAAAATTGCCGTGGTATTACAGCAACCTATACTATTTAACGATACCTTGAGGCATAATCTAACGCTTGGTGGGAATTTTGACGAAATGTCACTTTGGCGTGCGCTTGAAGTGGCTCAGCTGCATGATGTAATTTCTCAACTTAACCACGGCTTGGATACTCAAGTTGGTCGTAATGGCATTCGTTTGTCAGGAGGTCAACGACAACGGCTTGCCATTGCTAGAATGGTGCTGAGTAATCCTCAATTTGTTATTTTAGACGAAGCCACGTCTGCGCTAGATACCGCTACTGAAGCGGCTTTACACAAAGCACTGACCGAGTTCTTACGTGGTAGAACAACATTAATCGTTGCGCACCGACTATCCGCTGTTAAACAAGCCGATTTGATCTACGTGCTTGAAGATGGGAAAGTGACGCAAACAGGTACTCATGGTGAGTTAGTTGAGCAAGAAGGCTTATATCAAACCTTATATGGGGGCATACAGTCCCACGCTTAAATCGTTCAAGCTAGAGAGGTCGTTATGACCTCTCTGTCTAAGCACGCCATGCAACCCAATAACGTACGTCTGTGCCAAGGTTGTGAATTGCCTGTCGACATCGTCGACTTACCCCATGGCAAAAATGCACACTGCCCTCGTTGTGGTACACAATTATATCGCGGAGGTAGCCCTAGCCTCTCTGGTAATCTAGCCGTCGCGATAACCTGTATCCTACTATTTATTCCATCGCACTTTTTTAACTTTATTAGCATCCGACTCTTTGGTGTGATGATTCCGGCAACCCTACCTTCAGGGATGATCACATTGATGGAAGAAGGATTTGTTCTTCTTTCATTGCTCATTCTATTTTGTAGCTCTCTTGCGCCACTGACGGTTTGTGTTTCAGTGGTAACGGCGCATATTTCTTTACATCAACGATGGTTCCGTGGGCTTCGTATCTCACTGTGGCTAATTCAACATTTGAAGCATTGGGTTATGTTAGATGTGTTCTTAGTTAGCATCGCCATTTCCTGTTTTAAACTCCAAGATTATTCCGACATTTTCGTCGGTCCAGGGTTAATTGGTCTGGTTCTTTTGCAGATATTTACCGTTTTGTTAGTTTCAAGAATCAGCGTGCGTCGTTATTGGGAAGCTTGGAAACCAGAAAGTTTATATGCTTTTGAGCATAAAGATGTGCATTGCCATGAATGCCACTTGTCCCAACCTGAAGGTGACCATTGCCAGCGTTGTCATCACGAGTTATATCATCGCAAGCCAAACTCCATTCAGAAAACATGGGCTTACCTCATCGCAGCAACGGTCGCCATCTTCCCTGCTAACCTGATCCCTATTTCCATCTTGCTTACCAATGGTAAGCGTTTGGAGGACACTATTTTTTCAGGCGTGGCTGGTTTGGTAAAAAGCGGCATGTATGGAATCGCTGCGATCATTTTTGTTGCCAGTATCGTTGTCCCGGTTATTAAAATACTTGGGCTCGCCTACATCATGCTTTGCATCCAATTCAAACGTTCGGTGTTTAAGAGACAACGAATGATGGTTTACTTTGTTGTTAAATGGATCGGTAAATGGTCTGTGATGGATTTGTTTGTTATTTCTATCATGATGACGTTAGTCGATCGTGGTCAGATACTGGATTTCACACCAGGATATGGCGCGGTAGCATTTGGTGTTGTCGTTGTATTGACCATGCTTGCAGCAGAAAGTATTGATCCAAGGCTAATCTGGGACCAAACAAGCCCAAAACAATCAGAAAAAGAGTCAATGAATGAGTGATCAGAACAGTTCTCAAACGTCATACGTACCAGATGTAAAGCGGAGTAAAGGCATATCTCCTCTTTGGCTGTTGCCAATTTTGACCATGGTCTTAGCTGGCTGGCTTGTGGTGAAGTCGATACACGATGCAGGACAACGAGTGCAAATCTATTTTTCTGATGCCGCTGGTCTGGTCGCCGGCCGAACCACTATCCGTTACCAAGGATTAGAAGTCGGCATGGTAAGAGACATTAACCTCACCGAAGATCTCGGCAGTATTTATGTCGATGCTGATATCTATCCTGAAGCTGCAAAGTTACTGAACGATAAAACACGCTTTTGGTTAGTAAAACCAACAGCTAGCCTAACGGGAGTTTCCGGACTGGATGCGCTCGTCTCAGGTAACTACATCTCGATTCAACCCGGAGATGGTCAAGAGTTTGAGACAACATTCCATGCGTTAGACTCTGCCCCAACAGATTTACGCGTTTCTCAAGGTTTGAATATTAAGCTCAAAAGCCGTGATTTAGGTGGTGTATCGGTTGGCTCTCAAATTGTTTATAGGAAAATCCCAATCGGTGAAGTGTACAGTTACCAGCTAGATGAAGATGCAAAATCTATCACTATTCAAGCCAACATTCAGGATCAATACCGACATATCATTAACAACCGCAGTCGATTCTGGAACGTCAGTGGAATTGGTGCCAGCATCGGTTTTGAAGGTGTCGATGTAAGACTAGAAAGCATGAGTGCCTTACTAGGTGGCGCCATCGCCGTCGACTCTCCGGATGATGGTGAGCCTGTAGAAGAGAACACCGAGTTCCGTTTGTATAAAGATTTGAAAACTGCTGGTCGAGGCATCGCGGTTAAAATCGTCCTACCTGATGACAGCAAGATCAGCGGAGAAGGCGCTCCAATTATGTATCGCGGAATCGAAATTGGCCAAGTTACGGACTTGAGCCTTTCCGAAGGCCGAGAAGTGATATTGGCGTCAGCGGCAATTCAACCCGCTTTTAGTGACATGCTGACGACAGGTACTCGATTTGTCTTAGAAGAAGCAAAAGTGTCCCTTTCTGGTGTTGAAAACATTGCTAATTTAGTACGAGGAAACTTCTTAACGATCGTGCCGGGCGCGGGTGAACGCTCTCGCCGCTTTACTGCCATTCGTAAAAACGTGTTTAACCAACAGCAAGAAAAGTCCATCGCGATTCGGTTGGTATCCGACAATTCGTTTGGCCTAGATAGCGGTGCCAATGTACTTTATAAAGGCATCGTTGTTGGTTCAATCATCAAAGTGGGCCTAGTCAAGGAAGATAAAAAATCACAACACGAAGTATTTATGGATGTATTGATTGACCATGAATACAAGCATCTGATCAAATCAAACAATCGTTTTTATGTAACCGGCAGTGCATCAGCAGAGTTAACTGAATCGGGGCTCAGCGTTACCGTTCCTCCAGCAAAGCAGTTGTTAACCGGGTCAATTAGTTTTGTGAGCGAAGGCAAGCAGGATATTCAAAAAGAGTATCAACTGTTCCAAAATGAATCATTGGCTGAATTGGCGCAGTACAATCAAAGTGGCTCTAGGGCGCTAACACTATTTGCTTCTGAATTGCCGCCGATTTCCAAAGGCAGCCCTCTACTCTATCGTAATCTTCCAGTTGGTAACGTCTCCGATTTCCAACTAGTTGATGGCGGAGTACTAATTAAGGCTACTATCGAAAACCGCTTCGCTTATCTTGTAACGCCACAAACCGTTTTTTGGAATCGTTCAGGGATTGAGATAGATGCATCATTAGCTGGCGTCAGTGTGAAAGCACACCCTTTGAAATCGTTAATAGAAGGTGGCATCGCTTTTGACTCCGTGCCAGGCGTTGAAAACAAAATCGGAGAAAACTGGAAGCTGTATTCTGATCAAAAAACCGCTCGCAAGTTTGGGCGCGTCATTGCTTTAGAAACCGACGGTTCGCAAGAGATTGCTAAAGGAATGCCGATTGAATATCAAGGTGTTAAAGTTGGTGAAATCACTCTGGTTGTACCGAATTTTCGTCGTAACATGGTTGAAGTCACTGCAAGGATCCTACCTGAATACGTAGAAAACATTGCGGTTGAAGGCTCACATTTTTGGCTAACTGAACCAGAAATTGGTTTAGGTGGCGTTAAAAACCTCGGGGCGTTGGTTTCGAAATCCATCAGTGTTGAACCAGGTAAAGGTAAAGCTAAATTTGATTTTCAATTAGAAAATAGTTCAGAACGCGTGCATGGAATCATGTTTACGTTACAAAGTGAACAAAGAGGCTCAGTACAAGTCGGTACCCCTATTCTTTACCGCCAGATGGAAGTTGGCCAAGTGACCGACGTAAGCCTAGGAGAATTTGCTGATCGCATCGTCACGACTATCAAAATACAGCCTGAATATGCTTACCTCGTTCGTCAAAACAGTGTGTTCTGGAATGTTTCAGGAGTAGATGTTTCCATCGGGCTTACTGGCGCTAACATCAAAGCGGGAACCTTTGATAGTTTAGTTCGCGGAGGAATTGCGTTTTCAACGCCAGAGCAATCGACTATTCCACCAGCGGCAAAGAGTGGGCAATCTTTCTTTTTGTATCCACAAGCTGAAGAAGGTTGGACTCAATGGCGTACAGCGATTCCTAAGCCGTAGAATAAAGCTCAATTCACGTACAATTGAAGTTTGATCACTTTAAAAGAGCAGCAATCGCTGCTCTTTTTTAATGCTCGGCCCTTGTCACTATTCGTTTCTGCTTCGCTTTCGTATATTATTTGCCACAAATTCTGCAAACGAGATCCCACATTGCATCCTAATGTTTACATCCCAGACGCGTTTCTGGAAAAAATCCAAACGATCCTTCCTGCTCACCTCAACATGGAAGACTTTATCGCGTCTTGCCAAAAGCCACTGCGCAAAAGTATTCGAGTTAATACGTTGAAGATCAGCGTTGAAGCGTTTTTAGAACGAGCAGAAACAAAAGGCTGGAAGCTTTCTCCTGTGCCTTGGTGTGACTCGGGGTTTTGGATTGAAGCGGATGAGTCAGTTGTACCATTAGGCAACACAGCAGAACACATGTCTGGCTTATTCTACATTCAAGAAGCCAGTTCCATGATGCCGGTATCTGCTCTGTTTATGAATGATGAATCTTACGATGCCGTGTTAGATACCGCAGCCGCTCCAGGCTCAAAAACCACTCAAATTGCAGCTTTAATGAACAACGAAGGTGTACTTGTGGCCAATGAATACGCCGCAAGTCGTGTAAAAGTACTGCACGCTAATGTGGAACGTTGTGGGGTACGTAACGCCGCACTAAGTAACTTCGATGGACGCGTTTTTGGCGGTTGGCTACCAGAACAATTTGATGCGGTTTTGCTCGACGCGCCTTGCTCTGGAGAAGGCACCGTTCGCAAAGACGAAGATGCGATGAAAAACTGGACGCAAGCTTCCGTACTCGACATCGCTGACACGCAGAAAGATCTTATTGAAAGCGCCTTCCATGCATTAAAGCCCGGTGGTGTGATGGTTTACTCAACATGTACGCTCAGTACAGAAGAAAACCAACAAGTTTGTCATCACTTGAAAGAAACCTTTGGGGATGCTGTAGAGTTTGAAAGCCTTGAGAACTTGTTTGAAAACGCAGAGGCAGCTCTAACTGAAGAAGGCTTTTTGCATATTTTCCCGCAGGTCTACGACTGTGAAGGGTTCTTTGTTGCAAGAATTCGCAAACTGGCTGCTGTTGAGGCGCCAGAAGTCAAAAAGCGCATGGGGAAATTCCCCTTTGCTAAAACTTCAAAAAAAGAATCGACAGAAATTGCTCAACAACTCCAAAGCGCGTTAGGTATTAAACTTCCAAATGACAGTTCTGTATGGCTTCGCGATAAAGATGTCTGGCTGTTCCCTAATGCTTTAGAAGCGATGATCGGCGAATTACGCTTCTCCCGTATGGGTATAAAGATCGCGGAAGCCCATAAAAATGGCTACCGTTGGCAACACCAAGTCGCGACTGCCCTGGCGACAGGCTCTGAAAGCAACGCCATTGAACTCAGTATTGAAGAAGCGCGCGAATGGTACATGGGGCGTGATGTTCGCCCACAAACCATTCCTGAGGGAATGAAAACAGGTAAAGGCGAAGTGCTTGTCACCTATCAAGGCGCAGTTATTGGCCTTGGCAAGTGGGTAAGCAACCGAATAAAGAATGGCCTCCCTCGCGAATTAGTACGAGATAAGAACTTATTTTAAAAGACGTAACGAACCATAAATAAATGAAAAGCCATCGTATTTGCGATGGCTTTTTAATTCGTAAGTATGAAAGCAAGTGGGCTCGCTAGCGATCCGGACACGCTGTACTAAACTAGTTGTATCAAAGTAATGCTTTGATGTGGCATTTCTCTCTATGTTAACCAACAAAATTATTGTTGGACAAGTTTAGCGCAGGCTCTGCGGAGCCGTTTCCCCTAGGCCCAAAAAAAGGAAAAGTTTGGGCCGTTTTTTTGGCTGTAGATCCGCTATACGTGAGTTTGGACTACGCTAGACGAATACCGTCTTTCTCAATGACAATTTTACCCTGCTTGTATAAGCCACCGATGGTCTTTTTATAAGTCCCTTTACTTGTGCGGAAAGCATCAAAAATCGCTTCAGGAGACGACTTGTCATTCAAAGGCAAAAATCCGCCTTTCTTCTCTAGCAGGTCAAGGATCTTACTAGAAAGATCGTCCATTTTCGCCACACCGACTTTTTGTAGAGCAAGGTCGATTTTGCCATCTTCACGAATGTGCTTAATAAAGCCTTTCAGCTTTTTACCGATGTAAAGCTTACCAAAAACATCCGATGGGAAAATCATGCCCCAATGCTTACCGTTAACGATAGCTTTATAACCAAGTTGACTACGCTCTGCGATGATCAAATCAACTTGTTCGTTAACTTCATAATTCGCTGGAGTTTTATCTAACCATTTATTGAACTTAGTCGTACCAACAATGCGACCTGACGCTTTGTCGGTATAAACATACACTAAAATGGTTTGTCCGGCAGAGAAGCGAGTGCGTTGCTCACTAAAAGGAATCAGTAAGTCCTTTTCTTTGATGCCCCAATTTACAAAAGCACCTGTCGCATTCACACCCTCAATCTTCATTAAACCCCATTCACCCACTTGGGCAATTGGTCTTTCAATGGTCGCAGCAAGTTGGCTTTCTGAATCGAAGTACAGAAATACGTCTACATGCTCACCAATTTCAGTACCCTCTGGTACATACTTACTAGGTAGTAGAACAGAACCGTAATCATCGCCATCCAGAAATACGCCAAAATCAGCCTTTTTAATGACTTCTAAGCTGTTAATTTGACCAATTTTAATCATTGATTTTGTCTCTTTTTAAATTTACGTGGAATTATACCTAAACTAACAAGAAAATCAGAGAGAAAAGCATAGTGCTCTGTTATGCTGTTGTCGTTCAGCTATATGCCCCAGTCACTCTTTTAGCACTCTTATACTTACCTGCTCAACGGAACGCATAAGTTAAGAATGCTTTAGCAAAGTCAGGAGCTTTCTTTGGTCACCGTCGATAAACAAGACTCAATAACATTAAAAATCAGTCATGCACTCGCAAAGAGCAAAAGTGTCGACCTAGATATTTACTTTTTTATACCTGGTGAGCTTGGTTTAAACGCCGATATCATCAGTGAATCCGAATTTTATTACACCTCAATCACACAGCAACGATCTTATTACAGTACTGAAATCCTTCTTCCGCTAGTACACAGTCGACTTGCCAAACGTGGACGCCTGTCGAATCAGCAATACCGAGTAAGTTTGAGTTTGTTCGCTTACCAATACGTTATCGCGCTAGACAAAGCGGTAGCAAGTTTAAACAAGCATGAGAACAACTCCGTAACGGAAGATGAAGTGGACGAAGTTATCGAGCTCACGCTTGAGATCTTAAAGCGCTTGCGGCGTTCTATTCCTTATGAAGAGAACTTAAAACGCTACTACGTTAACATCGATAACTATCTGTCTTGGTATACCGAGCAAAAGTTCCTGTCACTGGTGGCCCATCTACCACGTGAAGGCGACTATGGCACGATTAAAAAGCGTCTGATCACGCTATGTGAGAAAGAGCAAGCCCATCGTAAACTCAACAAATACAACTCATCAAGAGTCGTTGAAGACGTTACTCGCCTATCTAACAAAATGCGCTTGCTAAGGCGATTGATTGAACACCCTATCGTGCTTCGTGAAGAAACCATATCGATGGGTAACAACATTAAGCGCGCTATCAAAGGTATTGCAACCGGTTTAGTGATGGTTGTCGTGACCTCAACCGTGATTCTCGCTCGCGATTATCTGGGGGAAATTTCTGCCTCATTCATTATCGCGATGTCTTTTATTTACGCTTTACGAGAAATCTTTAAAGATGATTTACGCGATGCCATGTGGCGATGGATCCGTAAAGGCAAGCCAAAATGGCGTAAGAAGTATGTTGACCCAACGACGAAAAAAGTGGTTGGTAAAAAATTGGAGTGGCTCGATTATCGTACCTTAAGTAGCTTGCCGGATAAGATTCAAAGAATACGTAAAAAACGCGTCGTTCAACGTGAAGAGCAGATTCTTCATTATCACGAGAAAACCGAAATGGCGACCTCTCTTTTCTTGAGTGGTTACGAACAAACGAGAGAAACATTGAACATCAGTTTGCGCCCTATCATCCGCTTGATGGATAAAAGCTCAAACCGAGTTTACCGTTTAAATGAAGGTCAAGTAACCAAAGAGTCAGTAGAGAAACGTCATTTGCTCAATGTGATTGTCAAAGAGGACAACCACACCGATGAGCCTGTTTATTACCGCTGGAAAGTGGTCTTAAATCGCTCCAAAATCGTCTCTATCGAGAAGATTGAACTCAATTAAGCCACCGCCTTTAAACAAGCGAGCCACAAACCACTAGGCAGCCTCTTTTCTTTGTTGGGCTGCTTTTTTTATCGAAAGAGTAAGCGAGAATTCAGCCATTGGCTCGTCACCATGTAAGTTAGGACACAGCGCGACAATTTTTACGTCACGATTTACTCGTTCACCCGTTGCCAAGGTGTGCTCGAGCATCTCATCAATGACATGACCATCATTGCAAACAAAGTGCACATCGGCTTCCGGGCGCTTTAAAAACTCGGCTTTCACACCTTTAAATGCTAGCGAGATCGCTTCTCCCTTTTCTTGCGCTTTACTCATAGCAAGAAAACCACCAGCAACATCAGCGCCAACGGCTAAAGCGCCGAAATACATGCTATTCAGGTGGTTCTTCGTTCTTCTGCGCAATGGGATACGAACCTCAACATGCTTGCTATCTATCGCAATGATTTTAGGGTGGCAAAGCCAAATCAGCGGCACTTTTGAAAAGCCAAACAGATTTAGATACAAATTCGCACGACGTAGAGCTGATAACATTTTGGTCTCCTTACCAATCTAGTCAGACCAGTTAATCAACGAAAGAAATAGATGTCAAAGAAATGTTAACAAAAGCTCGATCTCACGAGTTATTTAACCCTCAGGAAGTGACGGTGTCACTCTCGAGGTATGAAGTTTATCGCAGTTACTTAGATTACCTTACAGCGAGATAGAGAAAATGGTTATAAATTCAAATGTATATATATTGATTTAATGATCAAGTTTTGTCATTTATACATAAGTCATTTAAATGAATACCTACACCTTTGTATACAATTCGGTATTTCCTGGCGAAGATTCCCGTGAAACGGTTTATTCCTGCCTGTAATTCCGTTATCTTTACCCCTTCGCAATAGAGAATAAAGCTATAACATGCCTATAAAAACAGATGAATTGAGAACCCAACCTTTGGGTCCAATGCCTACCCCAGCAGAGCTAGGTAGTGTACATCCTATTACGGATGACGTTGCAGACCGTATCGCTCAATCTCGTCGTCAGATTGAAAACATTTTATCGGGTGAAGACGATCGCCTTCTTGCGATTGTAGGTCCGTGTTCTGTTCACGACACTGAAGCTGCCATTGATTACGCCACTCGCCTGAGTGAAATCCAAGACAAGTACAAAGACGAGCTATTTATCGTGATGCGTACTTACTTTGAAAAGCCTCGTACAGTAGTTGGTTGGAAAGGTTTGATTACGGACCCTAACCTAGATGGTTCTTACGCACTTGAAGCTGGTCTTCATAAAGCTCGTAAACTACTACTGGATATCAACAAGCTTGGTCTTGCGACTGCTACTGAGTTTCTTGATATGATCACTGGCCAATACATCGCGGATTTGATCACTTGGGGCGCGATTGGTGCTCGCACAACGGAATCACAAATTCACCGTGAAATGGCGTCGGCACTATCTTGCCCAGTTGGTTTCAAAAATGGCACAAATGGCAACGTAAAAATTGCAATTGATGCAATTCGCGCATCGAAAGCATCGCATTACTTCTACTCGCCAGATAAGAACGGTCGAATGACGGTTTACCGCACAAGTGGCAACCCTTACGGTCATATTATTCTGCGCGGTGGAGAAAAAGGCCCTAACTTTGATGAAGCATCAGTCAAACAAGCATGTGATGCTTTAGCTGAGTTTGGATTGCCACAACGTTTGGTTGTGGATTTCAGCCATGCAAACTGTCAGAAGCAACACAGAAAACAAATCGACGTAGCTCAGGACATTTGTAACCAAATTAAGTCAGGCAGCACTCGTATTGCGGGTATCATGGCTGAAAGCTTTATTCTTGAAGGCAACCAGCCAATGACTGACATCAATAACCTAACGTATGGTCAGTCTATTACAGATCCATGCCTAGGTTGGGAAGACACTGCTACAATGCTAGATATGCTGGCAAGCGCTGTTAAGTCCCGAAAGTCCCTATAACAAAATAATCAAGGAATCTTCATGCCATCGTTTGATATTGTTTCTGAAATCGATACGGTTGAACTACGTAACGCCGTTGATAACGCTAACCGTGAATTGTCTACTCGTTTCGATTTCCGCAACGTAAATGCGAGCTTTGAGCTAGTAGAAGAAAACGTAAAAATGTCTGCGGAAGGTGACTTCCAACTTAAGCAAATGCGCGACATTTTACGCGGCCACTTAGCGAAGCGTAACATTGACGCGAACGCAATGGATGCACAAGACCCAGACGTTACTGGTAAAAACTGGCACCAAACTCTGCTTTTCCGCCAAGGTATTGATACTCCAACGGCGAAAAAAGTAGTGAAACTTATCAAAGACGCAAAGTTAAAAGTACAAGCTTCTATTCAAGGCGAAAAAGTACGTGTTACTGGTAAGAAACGCGACGACCTGCAAGCGACAATGGCAGCGATTCGTGAAGCAGAGATGGGTATCCCATTCCAGTTTAACAACTTCCGTGATTAATCAATCTGAGAAGTAAATAAAAACGCCAGCGCATAATCCGCTGGCGTTTTTTATTGGCTTTAGTGTAACGAACTACGTATCCACTTTAGCATTTGGCATTGCTAGATAACTAAGTCCTGTCCTTGCAGCAATACGAATTCGCTCGTTCCTTGTGGTATGAACACGCAAATTCGAAGCTTTTCAGCTTTAGCCTTGGCCAGCATATCCGAAAGCTCAGCAGCGCTCGAGAAAGCTTCTCTTTCTGCATCTCTTCGTATTAGTTCTAACACATTCGCTTCACATCGAGTTGAGTACAGAGCCAGCTCCGCTTGTTGCATATAGCGTACGGCTTTTATTGGCAACATCTCAACATCTTTCCCAACATGAACCCAAGTACAACTTCCCTTTTCATCTAAGGGTGTTGCCATGGTCGCTTGGTAAATTGCTTCTAACTCACGATTATCTCGCGCGTTTTCCACCTCGGGATTCGAGAAGAATTGCTCCCAAAACTTGCGGCGTAAATCGACACTAGGCAGCGCCTCTTTAATTGAGTTTCGCTTTGAGTTAGCAAAATCCGCCATCAACCCCATGTTTTGTGGCAGTATCGATTCAAGTTTTTCACGGATGTTTCGAATTAAAACTGGCGAAGCTCCACCACTAGAGATAGCGATTTGGATGCGGCCACGATTAATCATAGACGGCGTGATGAAATCACAATAAGGCTTATCATCCACAACGTTAACCAAGATGCCTAGCTCTTTAGCATCTTTGTACACTTGGTGATTTAGCTCAGGATTGTCTGTCGTCGCCCACACTTGAACAAAGCTTTTAGTGACAATGTCACTCGAATAGAAACGTTGTACCCAGCGCAGTTGATGCTCAGAAGCAAGCTTAGACAGAAAATCAACCAACGTCGGAGAAACGATAGTCACATCCGCCCCAGCCTTTAGCAACGCTTCCACCTTTCGGCTTGCCACCTCACCGCCACCCACGACGAGAACGGGTTTATTAATTAAATCTAAGAACAGAGGAAAATATCGCATTTCAATCCATGATTACTCTAATTAGCTGTTGTAGACCATGCTACCAAAAATGGGGCAAGCTCATCACCCTGTTTCGGTATCACAAATAATTTTTGTTTGAATTTTTACTGAACTTCACCTTGCTCAGCTAATGACAGTTTTAATAACAACTTTTTATTCTTTTGTATTGTTCACTCTTCTATTGATTGTTCTGATGCACCAAATTGTCCATGAATTGCACTATTTACAAACAATTAACATTTCGTCATTCTAAATCTCAAGGCACTTTGTAAGTTCTCTCAAAACTTCATTTAAATTATATATTTGAGAATTAACAGATCCTTTCCTACGCTTATAACTGGTTGATCTATCGAATGCCGTTTCTTCGAAAATCAATCACGTAGGACGATAACTCTAACGAATTGGACACGTTATTTCAGGTCACTCCTGATTAAACATGGATCATACAGGAAGGATACAAATGGCAAATAAACTCACAGTTCTTGCTTCCGTCGTAGCGGCTTCTACTGCGATGATGGCAACATCAGCTCAAGCAGCAGACACTACTCTGGACAAAGTCACAAAACAAGGCTTTCTTACTTGTGGCGTAAGTACCGGTCTACCTGGTTTCTCTAACCCTAACTCAAAAGGCGAATGGGAAGGTATCGACGTAGAATATTGCCAAGCACTGGCTGCAGCCGTTCTTGGGGATAAAACGAAAGTTAAATATGTACCCCTAACCGCAAAAGAACGTTTCACTGCGCTTCAATCTGGTGAGATTGATGTGCTTTCCCGTAACACGACCTGGACTCTCCACCGTGACACTGCACTGGGCCTAAACTTCGTAGGTGTGAACTACTACGACGGTCAAGGCTTTATGGTGAAGAAGGAACTTGGTATATCAAGTGCTAAAGAGCTTGATGGTGCGTCGGTATGTGTTCAATCAGGTACAACAACCGAGCTAAACCTTGCAGATTATTTCCGCAACCAAGGCATGGCGTACAAACCCGTGGTATTCGACACAGCGGCGCAAACTTCGAAAGGTTTTGATGCGGGACGCTGTGACGTATTAACAACTGACCAATCTGGCCTTTATGCACTACGTTTGAATTTGAAAGATCCGTCCTCTGCGGCCGTTCTTCCAGAAATCATCTCTAAAGAGCCACTAGGTCCAGTCGTTCGTCAAGGCGATGATCAATGGTTTAACATCGCTAAGTGGACATTGTCTGCGATGATTAACGCTGAAGAATACGGTATTAGTTCGAAGAATGCGGATGAAATGCTGAAGTCAACAGATCCAAACATCAAGCGTATCCTCGGTGTTGATGGCCCTAAAGGCAAAGGGTTGGGTATCCGCGACGATTGGGGCTACCAGGTTATCAAACAAGTTGGTAACTATGGTGAAAGCTTCGAACGTACAGTCGGTACTGGTTCGCCGTTAGAAATCTCTCGTGGCGTTAATGCGCTATGGAATGCAGGCGGCTTTATGTACGCGCCACCAATCCGATAGAAAGAGTTAATCAGGGCGGTTCATGCCGCCCTTTTTCTTGATTATATCTCACTGTATGAGTAAGGATCGCTCATTGGATGGCGAAAAGCGCTCGCTTTGTGGAACGGCTTTAAAGGTTCGTAAGCCACTAGACATGAGAGCGTTATTCTTTAGCCAGCAAGGACGAAACTTCGTTATACGGGCCGATATCTATAACTAAGGTTTGAGGTTATCGCTGTATGAAACCGACACAAGATGCATCGCCAAGTACGATGTCCAAACCAAGCGGAAGCAAGAGCCTGATTTATAATCCTGCCTTTCGTTCTGCTATTTTCCAGATCATTGCCATTGCTGCACTGGTATTTTTCTTTTACACGATTGTAAACAACGCTCTCAATAACTTAGATGCTCGTGGTATTGCAACGGGCTTCGGTTTTCTGAATCAAGAAGCCGGGTTTGGTATTGGGTTAACATTAATTGAATACGATGAAACGTACTCTTACGGTAGAACATTTATCATCGGCCTTCTTAATACGGCGTTAGTCTCTGTATTAGGTATTATTCTGGCTACTGTGATTGGCTTTACCATGGGGGTTGCCCGCCTTTCTTCTAACTGGTTAGTTAGTCGTTTAGCGGCAGTTTATATCGAAACTTTCCGAAATATCCCCCTTCTTCTGCAAATATTCTTCTGGTATTTCGCTGTTCTTCAAGCATTACCCTCACCACGCCAAAGCTTAAGTCTTGGTGAAGCTATTTTCCTGAACGTTCGTGGCTTATATTTCCCTGCACCGACTATGGAACCTGGCAGTAGCTACGTTATTGCCGCGTTAATCTTCGGGGTAATCGCAAGCTTATTAATTAATGTATGGGCGAATAATAAGCAACGTCTCACTGGGCAACAAACCCCAATGGGAAGAATAGTTTTGGGTTTAGTTGTTGGCCTTCCATTGGTTGTGTACTTCCTTGCTGGTATGCCAATTTCACTGAATTATCCTGAACTAAAAGGGTTTAACTTCCGAGGTGGTATTAGCATTATTCCTGAATTGGCTGCGCTACTTTTGGCATTGAGTGTTTATACAGCTTCTTTCATTGCTGAGATTGTGCGCTCTGGTATTAATGCGGTTAGCCATGGTCAAACCGAAGCAGCGATGTCGCTAGGCTTACCACGCTCGAAAACTTTAAAGCTTGTTGTCATTCCTCAAGCGTTACGAATTATTATTCCACCTTTAACCAGTCAATATCTCAACCTCACCAAAAACTCATCGTTAGCGATGGCGATTGGTTACCCAGATCTTGTCTCTGTGTTTGCTGGTACTACCCTGAACCAAACGGGACAAGCGATTGAGATCATTGCGATGACGATGGGCGTGTACTTGACATTAAGTCTGATTACGTCTGCATTAATGAACTTGTATAACCGTAAAGTCGCGCTGGTGGAGAGATAATATGAGTACTCATCAATTTCAACCGGATCTCCCGCCACCCGCCAATACTGTAGGCTTCGTTGGTTGGATGCGGAAAAATCTATTTAATGGCCCTATCAATTCCATTGTTACTGTCATTCTTGCGTATATTGTCGTAACTGCAATATGGTATATCGTGGATTGGGCGTTTATTAACGCAGACTGGATTGGCTCAACGCGTGACGACTGTAGCCGAGATGGTGCTTGCTGGGTATTTATCAGCGTGCGCTGGGAGCAGTTCATGTATGGTTTTTATCCAGAGTCCGAACTATGGCGCCCTCGCCTGTTCTATATCACATTAGCCATATTTACTGTTTTACTCGCGTATGAGAAGACACCGAAACGGATGTGGATTTGGCTTTTCTTCGTAAACATCTACCCATTCATCATCGCTGGACTTTTATACGGTGGTGTCTTTGGACTAGAAGTGGTAGATACACACAAGTGGGGTGGACTACTCGTTACGCTCATTATTGCGCTAGTTGGTATCGTAGTTTCATTGCCAATTGGTGTGGTGCTTGCGCTTGGTAGACGTTCAGAGATGCCGATCATTCGCAGCATTTGTACCGTCTACATTGAAGTTTGGCGTGGCGTTCCTCTGATTACGGTTTTGTTCATGGCTTCGGTTATGCTTCCATTGTTTATGTCTGAAGGCTCAGAGACAGATAAACTGATTCGCGCCCTTATAGGTGTGGTTATGTTTGCCTCCGCTTACATGGCAGAAGTGGTACGCGGTGGTCTACAAGCCATTCCGAAAGGTCAATATGAAGCCGCTGATGCGCTTGGGTTAAGTTACTGGAAAAAGACTGGGCTGATTATCTTGCCACAGGCGCTAAAGATTACTATTCCTTCTATCGTGAACACCTTCATCGGTTTGTTTAAAGACACCAGTTTGGTACTCATCATTGGCATGTTTGACGTACTCGGTATAGGACAAGCAGCAAATACCGACCCTGAATGGTTAGGTTTTGCTACAGAAAGTTATGTATTTGTCGCGTTAGTGTTTTGGGTATTTTGTTTTGGCATGTCGCGCTATTCGATATGGCTTGAAAACAAACTTCATACCGGTCACAAACGATAACTCATCAAGATCAAGGACGTATTATGACGCAACAACAAGACTACATGATCCAATTGAAGGACATGAATAAATGGTATGGTGAGTTTCACGTACTAAAAAATATTAACCTCGACGTTAAGCGCGGCGAGAAAATCGTTATCTGTGGTCCATCAGGGTCGGGAAAATCAACGATGATTCGCTGTATTAACCGTCTTGAAGAGCACCAAGCAGGCAGCATTTACGTCTCTGGTACGGAATTAACTGAAGACTTAAAGAACATTGAAGCAGTGCGCCGAGAAGTGGGCATGTGCTTTCAACACTTTAATCTCTTCCCTCATTTAACCGTACTGGAAAACTGTACGCTCGCGCCTATCTGGGTGAAGAAGATGCCAAAAGATGAGGCAGAAGCAGTTGCGATGAAATATCTGGAACGTGTAAAAATTCCAGACCAAGCGGAGAAGTATCCCGGTCAGTTGTCTGGTGGTCAGCAACAACGTGTGGCGATTGCTCGCTCTTTGTGTATGAACCCTAAAGTCATGCTTTTTGATGAGCCAACATCTGCACTCGACCCGGAAATGGTTCGCGAAGTACTGGATGTAATGGTCGAACTCGCCGAGGAAGGCATGACTATGCTTTGTGTGACACATGAAATGGGCTTTGCTAAAGAGGTTGCCGATCGCGTGATATTCATGGACGCAGGAGAGATCATCGAAGAAAACAACCCGGTCGACTTCTTTGAGAATCCTCAATCGGATAGGACCCAAAACTTCCTAGCGCAAATCTTACACCACTAAGATTTAGCCGAATCGACATAAAAAAGCACTGGTTTCTATGAAGCCAGTGCTTTTGTTACTAAATTCAAAAATCTGTGTGAGAATCAACATAGCTATGCTAGGCAGTAATATTGTGTTACAAGTTGCCAAATACATAACATCTTATTTCCATTATCATTTTATCTAGGATATGCATGAAAAGGGCTTGATTTTTTGAACTTTCAGCCCCATAAATGTACTTAAAAGAAAGTCTCTTATCGAGGAAGATTATGAACAGTCCAATGTTTACCCGCACTTCAACTCAAGAAAGTGCTCTACAAACGAACAAAGTATTGCGTAATACTTACGCTCTACTTTCAATGACACTTTTATGGTCGGCAGTCGTTGCTGGCGTTGCAATGGCATTTAACCTTCCACATCCAGGTATCATCCTAATGCTGGTTGGTTTCTACGGCCTATTATTCTTAACAGAAAAAAACCGTAACAACAGTCTTGGCCTTGTGTTTACGTTCCTATTTACTGGCTTCTTAGGTTACACCGTTGGCCCTATTCTAAACATGTACATCGGTGCAGGCATGGGCGATATCGTATTAACCGCACTCGGTGGTACGGCACTATCTTTCATGGCAGCATCGGCATACGCACTAACAACGAAACGTGACCTATCGATGATGGGTGGCTTAATGCTATCACTATTTGTTGTGCTGGTTGTGGGCATGATTGCAAGCTTCTTTATTCAATCAACCCTGTTACACTTGGCGTTGAGCAGCTTGTTTATCATTTTCTCTACTATGGCGATCCTGATGACAACACAAAGCATTATTCGTGGCGGTGAAACAAACTATATCTCTGCGACAGTAACTTTGTATGTATCAATCTACAACATCTTCATCAGCCTACTAAGCATTCTAGGTATTATGAACGACGATTAATCGTTTCTCGTTAAGTAGAATCAAAAAGCCCGAAGGTAATTCCTTCGGGCTTTTTCTTTGTGTGCAATTCAGTGTATTACGCCTGCTCTACTGACAACTCGATAACTTCGTCAGCTTCTGGATTTTCTCTAAAGCGTCTCACTTTGATCGTTTCCTCTCCTAACATGATTTGCTTGGCGATTCGGTGCATACCGTCAAAAACACGATAGTCACTGGTTAAGATTACCGGATACGACAAATCAGCATTGTTGATTCGTTGGCAATGTTTTGCAATTTCGCGGCAGGTTGGCTGTGGCCCTTCATGACTAAACCAAGTCACTTCATTTGGGCCTTTGATATCATCAATCGAAATTTCTTCTACAGGTAAGGATTCTGCAAGTTGCCAAATACGCTCGATGGACCAAGTGGATTTTACATTGTCATTAATCTCAATGTAACGTTGTTTCGACATGACTAACTCCTTGTCATCATTGTTGTTTCTAACCTGAATACAGGCTTTTCATCAATCAAAGAGAATATCGGTCTATGAAAACAAACACAACGTTGTCAGCTATTCATTCACCCATAAAATCCCATAATCAGACAAGTAGCCAAGAAAAAACCAAAACAAAAATGAATAAGCCTGGATATCCATGCAATTTTGTTGGTACTCACCCCGTAAAGTTTCTAACAAACTGAATAGTTTCCTATTTATTTGAATAAAAGAGCATTTATATCAAAGTGCCTAGCTCAGTCAAAAACACTCACCATTTTGTACGCTTTTGATTCGCTCGATACGACTTCGAGATTCTTTTGTTGAGAACATTCTCGGCTGTCGCTAATCTATAAACATCCATGTTTACTTAACGGATAAAACGTTATGTTCGTTTACAACGGCAAAGAAATTGAAACGGATGCTCAAGGCTACTTATTGGATCATACTCAATGGGAAGAAGGTATGATTGAGCTTTTAGCAAAAGAAGAAGACATCGAGCTTACGGATGCTCATTTGGAAGTTGTGCATTTTGTGCGAGACTTTTATGAAGAGTTTAATACCTCCCCTGCAGTGCGTATGCTTGTGAAAGCGATGGAAAAAGCGCACGGCCCGGAAAAAGGTAACAGTAAGTATCTATTCAAGCTGTTTAAAAAGGGACCAGCCAAACAAGCAACCAAATTAGCCGGCCTACCAAAGCCAGCTAAATGCTTGTAGATTCATAAAATTTTAAAACCGCGTAACGGCTTATACGACGCAGGCTCCTGCATCACATGCTCTACTGTTGCCGTTCGCGGTCCTTCTTGTAACCATTCCGAAAACGCAACTATTTGCGCGTCTGTTCCACACGCCATCACTTCAACATCACCATTGTTTAGGTTCTTCGCATAACCTGTTAACCCTAGCTTCAATCCTTGATGGGAAGTATGGTAACGAAAGCCGACGCCTTGAACGTGACCTTTTACTATAAATCTCTCACACTTTACATTCATCTTTGTACCGCTTCTTTTTACTGAGTGATATATTCTTTTCGTCTATTCACCCCACTAAGGATAGTGGGTTTTTGCACGGTTATTATAATTATGAAAGAAATTCCATTCCGCTGGATTGATAAGTATCTCATTCACTTAAAGATTCAAGAAAAGTTCTATTTGCTCTTCGTTCTCCCTCTTCTTGCTTTAGTCATTCTCACTCTCGTCCTTAATAGCGCGGCTAATACACTGATCTCAAGTATGTACCAAGAAGAGCTCATGCTTATGAAAGGTCTGATAGAGGCAGGCAACCTTTCTCAATCTCAAGTAGCAAGCCTCATAGCGGGTTCAGAAACCGTTTCTATTGGCTCTGGTTCGCAATCCGTGTCTGTTTTAAATGGTGCGTACAGTTTGGTTGCGAACCATGAACTTTCTTTATGGACTGCCCTATCAACGACTCAAGTGAGCATCATCTGTGTGAGCTTGTTTATTCTCGCTCTTGGCGTTTACTACATCATGACGTTTATTGGCGGCGCGATGTTCACGATGAACAAAGCATTAAACACCCTTGCGGGTGGCGACTTAACCGCGAGAATGAACTTCTTCCCTGTTCGCGACGAGTTTAGTGAAATTGCTATTACGATAGACAAAGTTGCAGAACGAGAGCAACAAATGGTGCTGTCGATTCAAGAGTCTGTGGCTTTAATGCAACAAATTAGCTCAGATCTGAATCAATCGATTCATCACAGTTCAGATATTTCAGCGACTCAGCAAGAACACCTCAACTCTCTTGCGAGTGCAACTGAACAGATGGCATCAACGATTCGAGAAGTCGCGACACTAGCTCACGATTCAAGCACGCAAACCGATGATGCACGTAACGTGGCTCAGTCTGGACAAGTGAAAGTTGAGAATACGCTTCACTCGATTTCGAACCTTTCTAATGAGATTCAATCTGCGTCTCAAGCCGTTGCCGAGTTAGATGCCAATGCAGCACAAATTGATGAAGTCGTGACAACCATCAATGGGATCTCCGAGCAAACCAACCTACTTGCTCTGAACGCGGCTATTGAAGCTGCACGTGCTGGAGAACAAGGTCGTGGATTTGCGGTCGTTGCGGATGAGGTTCGCGCTCTTGCGGGACGCACTCAGCAAGCGACAGTTGAAATCCAAACGATGATTGAATCGTTACAGCGTAACAGCCAGTCGCTTACTAAGCTGATGGAAGTGACAGTTAATAATGCAAATGAGGGACAAAACCTCATGACGGAAGTGAATCACGAAATCGGCTCTTTGGCAGATAAAAATCAAACTATCTCCGACAGTAGCATTCAAATTGCAACAGCAGCTGAAGAGCAAGGTGTAGTCGCGGACAATATCGCCTCAAGCGTTGAAGAAATTCGAGTTCAAGCAGATAACGTGTGCAATATGATAAGCACGACTTCACAAAACGTTGATCAACTGCGTAAGCAAAGCGACACAATGGAGTCGCTACTGACTGGCTTGAAGGCTTAATCGCTTAAACGAATAACTAGGGTCACTTCGGTGGCCCTTTTTTGTATCTGGAAAACCCACCCGTTACTCCACTCATCAGTTTATAATCAAAGCCTCTACAAATGATTGGATTGTCGATGGATATTGCTTTTGCGGGCAACATCCCGGACAATACGCCCCTTTCAAAATTCAACAAGAGCTAATGAAATGACAGCTGCTATCTATTTGGTTAAAGGTCGTGAGAAATCGGTCAAGCGCAAGCACCCTTGGATCTTCTCTCGAGGCATCAACAAAGTTGAGGGCGAACCTGCTCTTGGCGAAACGGTTGATGTATTCACTCACGACGGTAAATGGCTAGCAAAGGCGGCATATTCGCCAGCTTCACAAATTCGTGCTCGTATTTGGAGTTTTGATAAAGAAGAAATCGACACCGCGTTTTTCGTTAAACGACTTAAAGACGCACAACTTCTTCGTGAAGACATTATCGAACGTGATGGCCTTACGGGTTATCGCCTTATCGCAGCAGAGTCTGACGGCTTACCTGGCGTTACGATTGACCGTTACCAAAATTTCTTTGTGTGCCAACTTCTCAGTGCTGGCGCAGAACACAATAAGCAGGCTATTGTTGACGCTCTGGTTGAGTGCTTCCCTGATTGTAATGTGTACGAGCGCTCTGACGTGGCCGTTCGTAAAAAAGAAGGTTTAAAAGAGATCACGGGCGTCTTGCACGGCGAAGAGCCACCTAAATCAGTCGTCATCGAAGAAAATGGCGTAAAGATTAGTGTAGATATCGTTGGCGGACACAAAACAGGTTTCTACCTAGATCAACGTGATAGTCGCCAGCAAGCGATGAAATATATGAAAGGCAAAGAAGTTCTTAACTGCTTCTCTTACACTGGTGGCTTCGGGCTTTACGCTCTAAAAGGTGATGCAAAGCGTGTGATTAACGCTGACGTGTCACAACCTGCTTTAGATACCGCAAAATTCAACGCAGAACTAAACGAGTTTGATATTTCGAAGAAGCGTGCCGTGTTCCTAAATGCAGACGTGTTTAAGCTGCTTCGTGAGTATCGTGATCAAGGAACTCAGTTCGATGTTGTGATCATGGACCCACCGAAGTTCGCAGAGAGCAAAGCACAACTAAATGGCGCATGTCGTGGTTACAAAGACATCAATATGTTGGCGATGCAAATTCTAAAACCTGGTGGCACGCTACTGACCTACTCTTGCTCTGGCTTGATGGATCAAGTTCTGTTCCAGAAAATCATCGCTGATGCAGCCGTAGACGCTAACCGCCAAGTAAAGTTTGTGGAGCGTTTTGAACAAGCCGCTGACCACCCAACCGATACAGCATATCCAGAAGGTTTCTACTTAAAAGGTTTTGCATGTAAAGTGCTTTAATTATTGCCTGAACTTACTGCATTACTAAATGAAAAACGGAGCTTTCGCTCCGTTTTTTCATTTTGAATCATTTACTCTCGTAATTGTTCAAGATTAGAAATCAAACTATTGGCGATATCAGAAGCAGAAGCTCCGTCAAAATTAACCTCCAACTGTTGTCCACCTTTATTGATGGTCAGAGTTGAGTTACCTCCACTTTCAGTCACCGCCACCGTGATATCATCCACGCTTCCGTGATAATCGCCCGAGCCGAGATCATCAAGTAATGTGGAAATATCAGTACCACTCATATCATCAAATACATCGGTAAAATCGAGCTGATCCCCGTCACTGAAATCCGTCACGGTGTCAGTTGCGGATTGCATCTCTGTCCACTTGAAGATGTCATCACCTCCACCACCAGTCAAAATATCATTACCTAGGCCACCAATTAGAATATCATTACCATCGGTGCCTACAAGAACATCATCTTGGTCTGTTCCCATGATGATATTAGGCTCTTGCTGTAACGAAGCAGTCTGTGTACCGAAAGCGGTCACTGTTTCAAAAGAGACATTGTTAAAATCAATATCAACGGTTGCAGTGGTATCGCTTTCTAAACCATCTGAGTCAATCGCTTTGTAATCAAACGAGTCGTTTACATTATTAAAACTTGTAATCTGAGTACCAACTAGAGTAAAGCTGGCTTTATCACTTGAACTGTCTGTTTCAGGGAACAAGCGAATCTCATCAAAACTGCCATTACTTAGCGATACGTCAGCGTAACCTTCTTGATTACCAGTAAATACGATGTCACTGGTCTGTATGGTTTGTATATCAACAAGAGTATCGCCCATATAAAAGTATGCTTGAATCCAAGCGCCGCCACTGTTAAACCTATCATTCAAGCTTGCTAGGTTTAACCTTGCTTCTTTAGCTTCAAGCCCTTCATCTAATTCAATGGCAATGAACTCACTCGTACTAATTTCATCCCCTTGGCCAGTTTCGCCCGGAGATACTACGACTAAACCTACCTGCTGAGCGGCAAAGTCAACCTTGATTTGAGCATTATTGACAAAGTCACCATTACCATCAATGGTTCCTCCAAAGAAACTTAAACCGTTAACATCGACTGAATCGGCAATGAAGTCTTTAGAAAATTCATCGAGTAAATCTTGGGAATCAAAGCTTTGCTCATCAAAGAAATCTTCCGTTAGTGCATATCTGACTTCCGTAGTTTCTGGAATCACATCACCAATGTCCAATATGACTTCATTGTTCTGATCATCCAAGTAATAGAGATAGCCATAGTCTGGAAGCGTCGTGACACAGATGCTCGTTTCTTTATCATCTTGAAGATCAAAGTCATCTTCAAAGTCTTGCGCATGTGGTGCAAAGTCAATTAAAGCGTCTCCTCCCACACTAAGGTCAACCGAAATGCCAAAGTCTTCTACTGTCGGAGGTGTATTGTCATCATCAATAATCGTACCAAGGCCTGACGCTGCAGGTGATTGCCCTTGAATCGAACCAGTTAAAACAAAGTTTTCTGAAGATTCATAAATCTGGTCTTCAACAGTGTTTACCGTAACACTAAAGTTAGTATCACTCGCAGGTACGGAGACATCAAACGTTCCATCAGGGTTTACCGCAATAACTTCCGTCGTGTTATCAGCATAAGTAATGGTCACACTCGTAGCGTTAAAATCATCTCCAGCGACAGCGGTTCCGTCTAAGAGAGACATACTAACCATAATCGCAACCGCACTTGCATTACTCAGTGTAACGTTAAATTTCGCATCGTTACCTTCCACCACTTGAATATCTGTAATTTCAGTGACAGTTGGTATGTCTGCATCATCGTTAATCGTTACGGTACCGACAGCAGCAGTTGTTTGCACAGCAGTGGCACCGGATAATGTAAAGTTCTCATCACCCTCATAAATATCATCGTTTAACGTCACCATAGTAACGCTAAATGTTGTGTCTAACGCTGGTACAATGACATCAAACGTACCATCTGGGTTCACTGAAATAACGTCGGTACTACTATCAGCATAGGTAACGGTTACTGTCGTATTTGTATAATCCGAACCTCCTTCAGCTGTCCCATTTGCTAATGTCATATTAACAACGGTGTTTGTGGTACTTGCATTGCTTAAAGTGACTTCAAGCGTTGCCAGCTCACCCTCACTAACTATGGCATCCGTAATCGCTGCTACAGTCGGGCGGTCATCATCAGGATCTGGTCCTGGGCCACTACCATCATCAACAATAGTACCGGTACCAATCACAGAACCAACTTGGTTATCAGTGTTACCTGATAACGTAAAGGTTTCAGGTCCTTCGAATAAGTCATCATCTGTTGTACTTACAGAAACACTATAAGTCGTATCATTTGCGGGCACATCGACAATAAAGCTGCCATCTGGATTTACCGTAACGACTTCTATGCCGCCACTCTCATAAGTAATTGTTACTGAAGTATCGGTGTAATCCACACCGCCTTCTGCTGATCCGTCAGTCAGCATCATATTGACAGTGGTGTTGGTGGTGCTTTCATTACTCAACGTTACATCTAGTGTTGCAATATCACCTTCGTTTACCGTTGTAGAGGTAATCGCTGCAACTGTTGGGCGATCGTCATCTGGATCAGGTCCTGGCCCCGAACCATCATCAAGAAGAGTCCCTGTACCCATTGCAGATGTAATTTGAGTGGCAGTTTTACCCGAGAGTGTTAAAGTCTCTGCGCCTTCGAATAGGTCATCATCAATAGTATTGACTGTGACGCTGAATGAGACGTCGTTCGCGGGAACTGAAACATCAAATGTTCCGTTTGCGTTGACAGTAATGACATCTGTTGAGTTATCCGCATAGGTAACTGTAACCGATGTATTGATGTAGTCTATGCCCCCCTCTGCGCTACCATCAGCGAGCACCATATTGACCAAACTTTCACTATTACTAGGGTTACTTAAAGTAACATCAAAAATGATAGGTTCACCTTCATTAACCACTTCACTAGAAATAGAGGCAACGCTGACTGTATCGTTATCAAGAATCGTTACCGTGCCTGTAACCGGAGTTGTTTGTATCTCGGTCTGTCCAATTAATGTGAAATTTTCATCGCTTTCGAACAGCTCATCGTCGGTGGTACTTATCACAATGTCAAAGGTCATATCACCAGCTGGTACGGACACATTAAATGTGCCATCAGGGTTCACAGGGATAACGTCTGATGAACTATCTGCATAGGTAACAGTAACAGACGATTTGGTGTAATCTACCCCTCCCTCTGCTGTGCCATCATTAAGTGCCAGATTAACGAGAGTATCCGTAGTGCTTAGGTTACTCAAAGTGACAACCAACGTAGCAGACTCACCTTCGCTTACGGTTGTATCACTAATTGCCGCAACAACCGGACGGTCATCATCAGGATCAGGGCCCGGGCCACTGCCATCATCCACAATCGTTGCTGTGCCCGTATCACTGCCTTGCACCGCCCCGATGCCGGTTACTGTCACACTGAAATCTTCAGGGCCTTCATAAACGGCGTCATCAATGGAAGCGATACGCACATCAAATTCGGTTTGCTCGGCTGGCACGGTCACCACGCCATCATTTGGTACTGCAACCCAACCGCTTCCGGTGTTGTATTCTAAGGTACCTAAGTCACCGGCTTCGGTATCGCCAAGATTAAGACCCAGTTCCACCTGCGTTTCCGCTTCAGACGCGTTCGATAAGGTGACTTTGAAGTTAGCTGTTTCACCTTCATTAATGGTGCCAGCATCCGTAATAGTCACACTTGGGCGGTCATCGTCCGGATCTGGACCCGGACCACTGCCGTCATCCACTATCGTTGCCGTACCCGTATCGCTGCCTTGCACCGCGCCAATGCCAGTTACTGTCACACTGAAATCTTCAGGGCCTTCGTAAACAGCGTCATCAATGGAAGCGATACGCACATCAAATTCGGTTTGCCCGGCAGGCACCGTCACCACACCATCATTTGGCACTGCAACCCAACCACTTCCCGTGTTGTATTCTAAGGTACCTAAGTCACCGGCTTCGGTGTCACCCAAGTTTAGGCCTAGCTCGACTTGAACAGTGGACTCGGAGGCATTCGATAGCGTCACTTTGAAGTTCGCAGTCTCACCCTCATTAATGGTGCCAGCATCGGTAATAGTCACACTTGGGCGGTCATCATCGGGATCAGGTCCTGGACCACTGCCGTCATCCACTATCGTCGCCGTCCCCGTATCACTGCCTTGTACTGCGCCAATACCGGTTACTGTCACACTGAAATCTTCAGGGCCTTCATAAACGGTGTCATCAATAGAAGCGATACGCACATCAAATTCGGTTTGCCCGGCTGGCACGGTCACCACGCCATCGTTTGGCACTGTGACCCAACCACTTCCCGTGTTGTATTCTAAGGTACCTAAGTCACCGGCTTCGGTATCGCCGAGATTAAGACCCAACTCCACTTGCGTTTCCGCTTCAGACGCGTTCGATAAGGTGACTGTGAAGTTCGCAGTCTCACCCTCATTAATGGTGCCAGCATCCGTAATAGTCACATTCGGGCGGTCATCGTCCGGATCTGGACCCGGGCCACTGCCGTCATCCACTATCGTTGCCGTACCGGTATCGCTGCCTTGCACTGCCCCAATGCCAGTCACCGTCACGCTGAAATCTTCTGGGCCTTCGTACACCGCGTCATCAATGGAAGCGATACGCACATCAAACTCGGTTTGCCCTGCTGGCACCGTCACCACGCCATCGTTTGGCACTGCAACCCAACCGCTTCCGGTGTTGTATTCTAAGGTGCCTAAGTCACCGGCTTCAGTGTCACCCAAGTTTAGGCCTAGCTCGACTTGAACAGTGGACTCGGAGGCATTCGATAGCGTCACTTTGAAGTTCGCCGTATCACCTTCATTAATAATGCCAGCATCGGTAATAGTCACGCTTGGGCGATCATCATCGGGATCAGGTCCTGGACCACTGCCATCATCCACAATCGTTGCTGTACCCGTATCACTGCCTTGCACCGCGCCAATGCCAGTCACCGTCACGCTGAAATCTTCTGGGCCTTCATAAACGGCGTCATCAATGGAAGCGATACGCACATCAAATTCGGTTTGCTCGGCTGGCACCGTCACCACGCCATCGTTTGGCACTGTGACCCAACCGCTTCCCGTGTTGTATTCTAGGGTGCCCAAATCTCCAACTTCGGTATCACCAAGATTAAGACCCAGTTCCACCTGCGTTTCCGCTTCAGACGCGTTCGATAAGGTGACTTTGAAGTTCGCCGTATTCCCCTCATTGATGGTGCCAG
Organism: Vibrio sp. Vb0937; assembly: GCF_033338855.1. Classification (NCBI taxonomy): domain Bacteria; kingdom Pseudomonadati; phylum Pseudomonadota; class Gammaproteobacteria; order Vibrionales; family Vibrionaceae; genus Vibrio; species Vibrio sp. Vb0937. The sequence goes on from NZ_JAWOTK010000005.1 coordinate 239,472, forward strand.
CGTCTGAAATAGTCACGCTTGGGCGGTCATCATCCGGATCAGGGCCCGGACCACTGCCATCGTCCACTATCGTTGCCGTACCCGTATCGCTACCTTGCACCGCGCCAATGCCAGTTACTGTCACACTGAAATCTTCAGGGCCTTCATAAACGGCATCATCAATAGAAGCAATGCGCACATCAAACTCGGTTTGCCCTGCTGGCACGGTCACCACGCCATCATTTGGCACTGCAACCCAGCCACTTCCCGTGTTGTATTCTAAGGTACCTAAGTCACCGGCTTCGGTATCGCCGAGATTAAGACCCAGTTCCACCTGCGTTTCCGCTTCAGACGCGTTCGATAAGGTGACTGTGAAGTTCGCTGTCTCACCCTCATTAATGGTGCCAGCATCGGTAATAGTCACACTTGGACGGTCATCATCCGGATCAGGGCCCGGACCACTGCCGTCGTCCACTATCGTCGCCGTACCGGTATCGCTGCCTTGTACCGCCCCAATGCCAGTTACCGTCACACTGAAATCTTCAGGGCCTTCATAAACGGTGTCATCAATGGAAGCAATACGCACATCAAACTCGGTTTGCCCGGCTGGCACCGTCACCACACCACCATTTGGCACTGCAACCCAACCACTTCCCGTGTTGTATTCTAAGGTACCTAAGTCACCGGCTTCGGTATCGCCGAGATTAAGACCCAACTCCACTGGCGTTTCCGCTTCAGACGCGTTCGATAAGGTGACTTTGAAGTTCGCAGTCTCACCCTCATTAATAGTGCCAGCATCGGTAATAGTCACACTTGGACGGTCATCGTCCGGATCAGGTCCTGGACCACTGCCATCATCCACAATCGTTGCTGTACCCGTATCGCTGCCTTGTACCGCCCCAATGCCAGTTACTGTCACACTGAAATCTTCAGGGCCTTCATAAACGGTGTCATCAATAGAAGCAATACGCACATCAAATTCGGTTTGCTCGGCTGGCACCGTCACCACGCCATCGTTTGGCACTGCAACCCAACCACTTCCCGTGTTGTATTCTAGGGTGCCCAAATCTCCAACTTCGGTATCACCAAGATTAAGACCCAGTTCCACCTGCGTTTCCGCTTCAGACGCGTTCGATAAGGTGACTTTGAAGTTCGCCGTATTCCCCTCATTGATGGTGCCAGCGTCTGAAATAGTCACGCTTGGGCGGTCATCATCCGGATCAGGGCCCGGACCACTGCCATCATCCACTATCGTTGCCGTTCCCGTATCGCTGCCTTGCACTGCGCCAATGCCAGTCACCGTCACACTGAAATCTTCAGGGCCTTCATAAACGGCGTCATCAATGGAAGTAATACGCACATCAAACTCAGTTTGCCCGGCTGGCACCGTTACCACGCCATCGTTTGGCACTGTGACCCAACCGCTTCCCGTGTTGTATTCTAGGGTACCCAAATCTCCAACTTCGGTATCGCCAAGATTAAGACCCAGTTCCACCTGCGTTTCCGCTTCAGACGCGTTCGATAAGGTGACTGTGAAGTTCGCAGTCTCACCCTCATTAATGGTGCCAGCATCGGTAATAGTCACACTTGGGCGGTCATCATCGGGATCAGGTCCTGGACCACTGCCGTCATCCACTATCGTCGCCGTCCCCGTATCACTGCCTTGTACTGCGCCAATACCGGTCACCGTCACACTGAAGTCTTCAGGGCCTTCATAAACGGCGTCATCAATGGAAGCGATACGCACATCAAATTCGGTTTGCCCGGCTGACACCGTCACCACACCATCATTTGGCACTGCAACCCAGCCATTTCCCGTGTTGTATTCTAAGAGACCTAAGTCACCGGCTTCGGTGTCACCTAAGTTGAGAGTCAGTTCAACCTCAACATCTATAGCTGATGGATTAGATAACGACACTTTAAAGCTAGCCGTTTCACCCTCATTAACTATCCCTGCATCGCTCATCGTTACCGTTGGGCGATCATCATCAGGACTTAAACCTGGCCCACTACCATCATCAACAATGGTTGCCACCCCGGTTGCAGGTGTATTTTGTTCTTCTGTTGTGCCAGAAAGCGTAAACGTTTCTGGGCCTTCGAATATAGAGTCATCTATAGAGTCGAGAGAAACCGTAAACCCGCTTTCACCTAATGGGACCGAGACTGTAAAAGTACCGTTATCATCAACCAAGATTTCTTCCGTTGTACCATCAGAAAATGTTATGAGAACACGCTCATTAACGTAGTCACTTCCGCTCTCGTCAGTTGAACCGCCAGTTGCGGTACCATCAAGTAGCGACAAAGTGACATCAGTATTGTCCTCTGTTGCTTGGTTTAAAGTAATATCGAATACAACCTGATCACCTTCGTTGATAGTCGGACTGGATATTTCCTGAACAATTATCGTTGCAGGAACGGGGATTGCTGTTGGTTCTGGTGGTTGTATTTGGAGAATATCGAGTAGCGTCTCTACCTGAGTACTTGAAAATCCTGTTCCGTCAGTTCCCACTGTCTCAAAATTGGTACTAGCGAGTAATTCAGCACCTGTGCGATCTATAGCTCCCGTATTCTGTGGGCTAGACCCGTTTCCTTCACCTGCAGCAGGTTCAAACTCTTCACCCAGCTCAGTCGGGTCTTCCCCACTCGCAATTGCTTCAATTAACGCAGTGATATCATCAGTTACATTTATTGAACTTCCTTGTGGTGTCACCTGCTCGATAACAAGTTCAGAAGTATCTGATACTTCATCGATTATTAACTCTCCTGGTTGAGGTAGTTGACCCTGACCTAAAGTCCTAATCTCCCCGTCCAACCCGATAACGACAATGTTGCCCGCCAATGAGCTAAAAGTTACACGTTCCATATCTACCTCGCCCCACTTCAAACCAAGTCAAAAGTTTGTCACCCCTACATTTACGTCTATAGTTTAGTCAAAATCATCATATTTTCGTTGTATGTGTAGCTTGTAGGACGTTTGATAACTCTAGGGGCAGAGTTACAAAAAAGCGCAGAGTGACACAGGCCGTGAAACGCTATGATATTAAGAATTCAAGCTTTTCTCCGAGCTAAACTTGCTATGTTGCTAAGCAACATTCGACATATGTGCTAAGGTTTTAAAAGGCGAAATCTTGGATTTTTGAAACAAAAGCTTTGTTTTAACAGTAGGTTGATAAATCCCTTACTCAAGCACTGTTATTTATGATGTTTCGTCTCAGTTATGAGATGAAATAGCAAAAAGCAACACGAATTTTTAGGAGAAATACCGTGAAATGGAACCGACTAAATATTGCTTGCTGCTGTAGTTTAATGGTGTCTATACCCGTTTTCGGTCAAACTTTAGAGCAAGCCGTGGCATTGACGTTAAAAAACAACCCTGACATTAAGAGTGCATTTAATGAATTTACGAGCCGAAAATACGTAAATGAAGCATCTTCGGGTGCTTACTTACCCTCTATTGATCTAGATGCGGGTATTGGGTATGAAGGATTAGACCCTTCTGACGAGGTGGGACGTGGAGATACAGATTACACTCGAAAAGAAGCATCGGTGACACTAACCCAACTTATCTGGGACGGCAGTGCGACTCTTAATGATATCGACCGAACCGCAGCGGATGCTGAATCAGTAAGATTTCAACTTTTGGCCGACGCATCGGATAAAGCACTTGAAGTCACCAAAGTTTATCTAGACGCTGTAAAAGCTTACGAAATACTCAAGCTGTCTGAAAACAACCTGGCTGTTCACAAAGATATCTACGATGACATTAAAAAACGAGTCAACTCGGGTATCGGCTCTACCGCTGACTTAACGCAAGTAGAAGCACGTTTGGCAAAAGCACACGGCAACTTAGCCGCTGCTCAAAATAACCTGTATGACTCTCACACGATGTTCACTCGTTTAGTCGGTCAAACACCGCAAGGGCTAATCTTTCCGAGAGCGGACCAAAACTTTATTCCGTACACAGTTGATGAAGCGGTAGGCTTGGCATTTGAACTGCATCCCGTTATTCAAGTGGCGCTCGCAGACGTAGACTCGGCTAAGTTTCAATACAAACAGTCTAAAGGTGTTAACTACCCAACCATTTCCATTGAAGCTTCGCAAACATGGCGTGACGACGCTGATGGTTTAAAAGGTCGCAGTGATGAGACACTTGCCATGCTGCGTCTACGCTACAACCTATTCAATGGCGGCAGTGATGCAGCGAACTCAGAAAACTTCGCCTACCAGCTAAATAAAGCAAAAGACTTGCGTGAAGGTGCCTATCGCAATGTTGAAGAAGGGTTAAGACTTTCTTGGAGTGCGCTTGATTTAACATTACAACAAAAAGAGTTTCTATCAGATCATGTAGACTCTGCGTCTGAGACCGTAATTGCTTACGAGAAGCAATATCGCATCGGTAAACGGACACTGCTTGATCTATTGAACACTGAAAACGAGCTCTTTGAGGCGCGTAAAGACTACTTAGATTCTAAATACGCAGAGCAGTACGCCAAATATCGAGTGATGAACGCAACAGGTCAACTGTTGAGTGCATTAAGGGTCGAAATGCCTAAAGAATGGCTAGAAGAAGTGGAGTATTAATTATGAAACACATAACTCTTATTGCACTCTCATTGATGATTTCGGCATGCAGTTCATCCGATAAAGGCGATGAGTATGATTACATCGATACGCCAATTGCCGATCAGTGGGCTGATCATATAGATGATGACTCAGACGGTGTTATTAACGAGCGCGATTTGTGTCCGGGTACCCCTTTAGGTGCCGAGATAGATAACGATGGTTGCGGCTCGTATGTAGACTCCTCACAAGAAATGCAAATTCGAGTCCTATTTGCGAACGATTCCGATGTTATAAACCCTATCTTTACGCAACAAATTCGTGAGCTGTCCGATTTCTTGAAAGAGTACCCAAATACGTCTATCGAGATTCAGGGCTATGCTAGTCGCACTGGTACTGCAGAACACAATCTCGACTTATCCAAGCGCCGGGCTGAGAACGTTAGAAAAGAACTCATGATGAATGGTATTAGTGGGGATAGAGTTACCATTGTGGGCTATGGAGACACAGTGCTTGCAACACAAGGCACTGACCAAGTGAGTCACGCGCTAAACCGTCGAGTAACCGCAACAGTGATTGGTCACAAGGGTGAAGTTAAGAAAGAGTGGACCGTTTTCACTACACTTCCAAAAAGCTAACACAACCATAAACAGAACGTAAAAATAAAAGGTCTAGCAAATTGCTAGACCTTTTTGATTTTCAATTTTACCTAAATGGTAACGCCATTACATATCTTTGTATTGCGCCTCTAAACTTGCAATCAAGCTTTGAGTCACATCATCAACGCTTGCACCGTCAAAATGGATGTCTAATGTCGAGCTACCTTTTGTAATACTCAGGTTTGTCTCAGAGCTGCCATCTGGTGCTACTTCTACGTGATACTCTCCGACATCACCAGTATGGTCACCTGATTGAAGATCATTAAGAAGCTCTCCAATTTCATCTTTAGATAAGTCGTCAAACAGATCAGAGAAGTCTAGAGCGTCTTCATTTTTATTGAAGTCAGTGACAGTGTCGCGTTCATTGGACACATCAATCCATTTAAAGATGTCTTCACCGTCCCCCCCTGTCAAAATATCATTGCCGAAACCACCAATTAAAATATCATTGTCTGCACCACCGAACAGCTTGTCGTCACCACCTTGTCCAAACAAAATATCATCACCTGAACCACCAGAGATGGTGTCTGCTTGGTCGTAATAACGAGACTGTTCAAATTCTGCTTGGTTTTCAGTAATGTAGTGATGAACTTCTTCTTTCGTAACTAACGAAACATCCTTACCTAGTTGAGATGCTACGTAGTTTTGTAGCGCGGAAACTCCTTGCTCACCATCGACGTCGAAACGCATGGCATCACCAAAAATAATGTCATTTCCATCAAGGCTATTAATCTCATCTTTGCCTTGCATCAATGAAACTTCCTTACCAAGGATCACTTCTGCTAGTTGGTTTACATCTATGTTAGCTCTTACTACACCATCAGAGTCGAAGTTTTCTAACGAATCTTCATCTAAGTAGCGACCAAGACCTATCGAACGAACCTCACTAAATTCAGCCAATGCTTGATATGCATTATTCGCTTGAGATAGAACATTATTTCCATAATCATCATAGACATATGAGTTAAGCATTCTCCCCACCTGTTCACCAGTAGAGAGCGAATACACCGCCCCGCGAAAATCTATGATTGTTTTATTGTTGTATGTGACTGTATCACCAAACCTGTAATCACTTGGCAAAACATCCGCTAGCGTCACTAACTTTTGTTCTGACACGCCAAGTACGACACCCTCCCAACCACTAAACCAACTCGTATTGTTATCCGTAGCTTGGTTTGGTTGACCATCAGATATGAAATAACTTAGGTTTGTTGCGCCACTATCGGCATTAGCAAACCAGTCTAGTGCAGATTGGAACCCGGCTTCATAATTTGTATTACCATCACCGATTTGTAAAATTGCATCCAATGTAGACTCTATTTGCGATGTTGCGTTGTCAGCACTCAAATCTAATTCAAGTACCTGAGAGCTCCCAGTAGCAAATGTGGTCAATAAAACGTTCACTTTGCCCGAATGAGGGCCACTAGCACTTTCGGTAAGAGTATTCAGTACTGTTTTTAACTCACCTAGCGCTAGACCAACGTCGTAACCCATGCTGCCTGATGTATCGAGCATAAAAGCAATGTTGTAGTCCTGCCCCTCGACAATCTGTAATCCTTGAACATCGCCAACAATCACATCATTGCTATCAGATCCAGCTATCTTGTTATCACCATGCGTACCGGAAACAAAATCATAATCTCGAACTGAAACAGAAGCCGTGTCCGTTCCCATTTGAGTATTGTTATTAACTTCAACACTTCCTGCCGTCGCTGTTACATCAAAATCTAACGAACCATTGTAATCGGCTGGTACAGTAATCGTACCGCTTAGTTGATGACTGGTTTGATTTGGTTCACTTGAAAGGTCAACCGTGTAAGAACCATCGCTGTTTTCAGTTACCGTTTTGCCATTCACCTCTAATGTTAGCCCTGAAGGAATTCCCGTTAAGGTGACGCTATCGTTAATGAATGACTCACTTCCATCCACATCGATAAGATCAAGGTTCAGGTCAAAAGAGACTTGCTGCTCTGTAAGTACAACATACTCTCCTGTGTTGTTATTTAGCTTGATAATGGCATCTTGGAAGATAAGTTGTTCAATTTCATAAAGGTGGTCACCCGACTCTTTATGAGTGCTCGAAACAACATCTTTTGTATCAATAAATCGGCTATCTTCGACAATCCAATACGGGACCTCTGAGTGGTCAGATGCAGGGTAATAGTTGAAGTTGTAATCAGACAACTTGCCAGAGTAAACAACTGTGTCCGTCTCCGCTTGATCATCTAATGAACCAATACCGCCATAGATAGAATCATTACCTCCTCCAGTCACAAAGATATCACTGCCTTGAGCATCAACGTTCGCACCTGCTTGTTGATCTCCGACAAAGCTCAGTGGCGATTCAGTGTCACCGCTTAGCATTAAGTCATTACCAACATGTCCGTTATTAAACGTTTGTGTCACCACATGTTCAAAGTCAAGCCCTGGTAAATTACTTGCCTCAAGCAGATCTTTAAGTTCTTCGTCTGTAGACCAGCTTCCGCCTAGTGTCACAGGTACAGACGTTACTGGACCGAAAGTAAGGTCAATCTTAATTGGGTCCGCGACAGGCTCTATGTCGATACTCAACGTACCTGAAGCAGAAGAATTGCCATCACTAACAGTGAAATGAATCTGCTCGTAAGTATCCAAGCCGTTCCCAACACCGTCTTTATCGAAAACATTTGCACCAGATTCATGTTCAGCAGGAACATAACGAACAAGACCATTTTCGATATCAGAAGCGAGCACACTTCCAGAAACCGCTTCCCAACCATCAGAACCTTTCACTTGCAGTGAGCCATTTAGAGCAGAAGTGTCAAACTCAACACTTATACTACTATCAACGATGCCTAAATGTTCTAGTGTTATAACAATAGCTTCGTCTTCTAATCCGGAAATTTCGTTGCTTTGAACTGCTGGCGGAACATCATTATCATCAATATAGCCAACGCCAGACACATCTCCGACTTTAATCACAAGACTCTCTGTTGATTCAACCAACTGATCATCAATACTTGGAATGGTAATCTCAAAGCCATTCACTCCGGCTGGAACAATAAGGTATCCGCCCAAATACTTCACGCCATTAGTAAAAGTTGCGTTCGACAAATCAATGTCTTGAGAGCTCACACTAGAACCCTCTGCAGAGAAATCCACTTGATACTTAACGGTCTGATCTGTCGCGTTATTTAGTGAAACAGAAAACGTGACATTGTCACCCTCAACAACAGTAACACCTGCAATGCTCTCCACCACAGGTCCATTTTCCGCAACATTACCATCTAGTATTTCGTTAACGATATTGACCGTAGACGGATCACTAACTCCACTTTCAGAATCGACTGCCACATATCCAAAGCTATCTCCGGCAGGAATACCTTCTACATAACGTAACTCCCAGTTCCCTTCATTTTTCGTAGAAAAATCTAACTGAGTAATGACCGAACCTTCAGGAAGAGCTAGTTCTTGCCCAAAACCAACGCTTGTTTCTTGGAATAGCATGAAGTTGCCTTCAGGCTTCAAGAACTCGAACGTTTGAGTCTGTTCGATATTGTTTGAATCTAAATACGTAACCGTAATAAGCGCAGCGTTGTCATCACCGTAATCAAACAATCCACCTAATCCATCTAAGCCAAGGTTTACGCTGCCCACAGGGTTATTAGACAAATCGATCGTAATTGTCTCGCCTTTCTCAATACCCTGCCCATCATTGTCAGCAATACCGTTTCCGATATGTGACACTTGGCGGTTGTATTGAGCAAGTTCACCACTATCAGAAGATATAGTGATGGAGGAACCATTAACTAAATGCTCAGTACGGGAGTGTGATGGACCTCCGTCCTCACTTAGCCCCCAATTATTGAAATCTGTTGTAGACTCGGAACTATTTGGTGTATCTGGGCGATCCTTGATACCTAATAAGAAACCCACATTATCAGCTTCATAGTAAAGGCTATCTTTTTCATAAAGAGTGTCACTGACTTCTTTTATTTCATGCAGTTCACCGTTGTTATCTCTGAAGAACAATGTTCCTGAGGTCGGTAGTTCAGTAATCCGCACATGCAAATCGTTGCCATTTAAGTCATCTTCAATATCCGCTATATGATCCTGAGAGTCGCCATCACCTAAAGGTTTCGTATCAGTATCAAATACAACTTGCGTCAAAGGCTTGTCAGTAACATGCGTAAAGTCCTCACTGTCAGGCTTGTCATTGACTGGCGTCACATCGACGTTCACCGTGGTGGACTCCGATACTCCACCGGAGGTGACGATGTAGGTGAAGCTGTCTGTGCCGTGGTAGTTGTCGTTCGGCGTGTAGGTCACGCTGCCGTCCGGGTTGACCGAGACCGTGCCGTTCGCTGGACCGTTATTGGTATCGAGCGACACCACTTTGTCGTCGCCTTCAAACGTGTCGTTACCTAGGACGTTAATGATGGTCGGCGTGTCTTCCACAACCGTCGCGTTGTCTGCCACGATGTCCGCCACAGGCGCTACTGTGAAGTTCACCGTTTGGCTGACGCTTTCACCGCTTGGATCGGTGGCCGTAAACGTTAGGATTTCAGAGCCGTTCCAGTCTGCCGTTGGGCTAATAGTCGCAATGCCATTTTCTATTGAGACATTGACATTACTGTTGCCTGAGACGCTAAACGTTAACTCACCATCGGCGTTATCCACATCGCTGAAAGCAGTATTTAGATCGATGCTGTATGGCGTGAAATCTTCCGCCAAGGTTTGGTCTACAATGTTGCTCTCAACCACAGGTGTGTCGTTCACCGCATTCACGGTGACGTTAACCGTCGCTTGGTCGGTCAGTGAACCATCGGTGACGGTGTAAGTGATTTCAGCATCGCCATTGAAGTTCTCAGCCGGTGTGAACACCAACTTGCCGTCAACAATTTCAACCTTACCTTGTGCTTCAGGTACAGACGCTGATTGGATAGACAGCGTATCGCCATCGATGTCAGTATCGTTTGGTAGGACATCAATCGTGACAGCGGTATCTTCTTGTGTTGTTGCCGCGTCATCGTTTGCCACTGGCGCGTCATTGACTGGTGTGACATCGACGTTCACCGTGGTGGACTCCGATACCCCACCGGAGGTGACGATGTAGGTGAAGCTGTCTGTACCGTGGTAGTTGTCATTCGGCGTGTAGGTCACGCTGCCATCCGGGTTGACCGAGACCGTGCCGTTCGCTGGACCGTTATTGCGATCCAGCGACACCACTTTGTCGTCGCCTTCAAACGTGTCGTTACCTAAAACCTTAATGATGGTCGGCGTGTCTTCCACAACCGTCGCTTTATCTGCCACGATGTCCGCCACAGGCGCCACTGTGAAGTTCACCGTTTGGCTGACGCTTTCACCGCTTGGATCAGTAGCCGTAAACGTTAGGATTTCAGAGCCGTTCCAGTCAGCGGTTGGAGTGAACGTAGCAATGCCATTGACGATCGCCACTTGAATGTTGCTGTTGCCAGAGACACTGAAGTTCAACTCGCCATCCACGTTATCCACATCACTGAAAGCGGTATTTAGATCGATGCTGTATGGCGTAAAGTCTTCTGCCAAGGTTTGGTCTGCAATGTTGCTCTCAACCACAGGCGTGTCGTTCACCGCATTCACGGTGACGTTGACCGTCGCTTGGTCGGTCAGCGAACCATCCGTAACGGTGTAAGTGATTTCAGCATCGCCATGGAAGTTCTCAGCTGGTGTGAACACCAGTTTTCCATCAATAATTTCGACTGTACCTTGTGCTTCAGGTACAGACGCTGATTGGATAGACAGCGTATCGCCATCGATGTCAGTATCGTTTGGTAGGACATCAATCGTGACAGCGGTATCTTCTTGTGTTGTTGCCGCGTCATCGTTTGCCACTGGCGCGTCATTGACTGGTGTGACATCGACGTTCACCGTGGTGGACTCCGATACCCCACCGGAGGTGACGATGTAGGTGAAGCTGTCTGTACCGTGGTAGTTGTCATTCGGCGTGTAGGTCACGCTGCCATCCGGGTTGACCGAGACCGTGCCGTTCGCTGGACCGTTATTGCTATCCAGCGACACCACTTTATCGTCGCCTTCAAACGTGTCGTTACCTAAAACCTTAATGATGGTCGGCGTGTCTTCCGCAACCGTCGCTTTGTCTGCCACGATGTCCGCCACAGGCGCAACCGTGAAGTTCACCGTTTGGCTAACGCTTTCGCCGCTTGGATCAGTAGCCGTAAACGCTAGGGTTTCTGAGCCGTTCCAGTCTGCGGTTGGGCTAATGGTCGCAATGCCATTTTCAATCGAAACTAACACGTTGCTGTTGCCAGAAACGCTAAACGTTAACTCGCCATCCACGTTATCCACATCACTGAAGGCCGTATTCAGATCGATGCTGTATGGCGTAAAGTCTTCCGCCAAGGTTTGGTCTGCAATGCCGCTTTCAACCACAGGCGTGTCGTTCACCGCATTCACGGTGACGTTGACCGTCGCTTGGTCAGTCAGTGCACCATCGGTGATGGTGTAAGTAATTTCGGCGTCGCCATTGAAGTTCTCAGCTGGCGTGAACACCAACTTGCCGTCAACGATCTCGACTGTGCCTTGTGCTTCAGGTACAGACGCTGATTGGATAGACAGCGTATCACCATCAATATCGGTGTCGTTTGGCAGGACATCAATCGTCACTGGCGTGTCTTCGTCAGTAACGGCATTGTCATTGGTCGCCACTGGCGCGTCATTGACTGGTGTGACATCGACGTTCACCGTGGTGGACTCCGATACCCCACCGGAGGTGACGATGTAGGTGAAGCTGTCTGCCCCGTGGAAGTTGTCGTTTGGCGTGTAAGTGACGCTGCCGTCCAGGTTGACCGAGACCGTGCCGTTGGCTGGACCGTGATTGGTATCCAGCGACACCACTTTGTCGTCGCCTTCGAACGTGTCGTTACCTAAAACCTTAATGATGGTTGGCGTGTCTTCCACGACCGTCGCGTTGTCTGCCACGATGTCCGCCACTGGCGCAACCGTAAAGTTCACCGTTTGGCTAACGCTTTCGCCGCTTGGATCGGTGGCCGTAAACGTCAACGCTTCTGAGCCGTTCCAGTCTGCGGTTGGAGTGAACGTAGCAATACCATTGACGATCGCCACTTGAATGTTGCTAT